>NZ_JADWOX010000011.1 GCF_016135805.1 Caulobacter hibisci | reverse complement strand
CCCCCCCCCCCCGCCGCGCCCCCCCCCCCCCCCCCGGCCCCCGCCTCCCCCCCCCCCCCCCCCCCCCCCGCGGGCGGGCGGCCCGCGCCCGGCCGCCCCCCCCCCCCCCCGCGCAGGCGCTCACCGCCCCAGCTCCTGCAGACCGGCCTTGATCAGCGCCTGCACGGACGCCTCGTCGCCCAGCTTCGCCGCGGCGGCTTCGACCACGCGGCGGGCGTTCACTTCGGCGACGCCCAGGCCCATCAGGGCGGCGACGGCGTCGCCGGTGGCGGCGGGCTTGGCGGGGGCGGACGGCGTCGCGCTGGCCGAGGGCGCGGCGGTCAGCACCGGCCCGTCGGTGATCGGCTTGCCCTTCAGCTCGGTGACGATGCGCAGGGCCAGCTTGGGGCCCACGCCGTTGGCGCGGCCGACGGCGGCCTTGTCCTCGCGCGCCACCGCCGAAGCCAGTTCGGCGGGCGACAGCACGTCGAGCACGGCCATGGCGGCCTTGGGGCCGACGCCCTGGATCGCCTGCAGCAGCACGAAGGCCCGGCGGTCGTCGCGGGTTGAAAAGCCATAGAGCCGCAGGCCCTGGCTTTCGCTCCACTGGCTCTCGATGTGAAGCAGCGTCTCATCGCCCAGGGCCGGCAGGCGCTGGAGGGTGCGCTGGCCGCAGCGGACGATGTAGCCGACGCCCATGACGTCGATCAGGGCCTCTTCCTCGCCGACCTCGGCGACGGCGCCGCGCAGGCGTCCGATCATGCGACTCTCCTCGCCGTCCGGGCGTGGGCGTGGGCGATGGCGACGGCCAGCGCGTCGGCGGCGTCGGCGGTGGGCGCGCCGGCGGTCGGCAGCAGGCGGGCGATCATGAAGGCGACCTGGGCCTTGTCGGCCGCGCCGGTGCCCACCACCGCCTTCTTGACCACGGGAGCGGAATATTCGGCGACCAGCAGCCCGGCGCGGGCCGGGGCGATCATCGAGGCGGCGCGGGCGTGGCCCAGCTTCAGCGTCGACTGGGCGTTGGTGTTGACGAAGGTCTCTTCCACCGCCGCCTCGTCGGGGGCGTGCTGCTCGATCACCGCGCAGACGCCTTCGAACAGGGTCAGCAGCCGGTCGGAGAAGGCGGCCTTCTCGTCGGGAACGATGACCCCGTGGGCGATGTGGGTGATGCGCGAGCCGGCCACGCCGATCACGCCCCAGCCGGTGCGGCGGAGGCCCGGATCGAGGCCGAGGATGCGCAAGGGGCGATTCGCGTTCATCATGTGTTCTCGCAGTGTCGCCGGTTCCTGTCGCCAGGAAAAGCCGCGTCATGCTTAAGCACGGGTTAACGGAAGGCCGTGGTTTTCGCGCATGTGGCTTGCGCGCGGACGCGAAGCCCGCTCCTGTTCCGGCCACGTTTTACGACACTTGAAGGTCGGACCATGCGCCTGAAGGCTCTCTTCGCCACCACCGCGGCCCTCGCCGCCCTCCCCGTTCTTGCGCACGCCCAGCCGACGCCCGGCCCGCAGGTGACGCCGCGCCCCGACCAGACGGCCTTCCGGGCGCTCTACAAGGAGCTGGTCGAGATCGACACGACGCTGTCGAAAGGCAGCTGCACGGCGGCCGCACAGGCCATGGGCGCGCGGCTGAAGGCGGCCGGCTATGCCGACGCCGACGTGCAGGTGGTGGTCGAGCCCAAGCATCCGCGCGAGGGCAGCCTGGTGGCGGTGCTGCGCGGGACCGATCCGAAGTCAAAGCCGATCCTGCTGCTGGCCCATATCGACGTGGTCGAGGCCAAGCGCGAGGACTGGACGCGCGATCCGTTCACCCTGGTCGAGGAGAACGGCTATTTCTATGGACGCGGCACGTCGGACGACAAGGCCCAGGCCGCCATCTGGGCCGACACCCTGGTGCGCCTGAAGCAGAGCGGCTTCAAGCCCAGGCGCGACATCAAGATGGCCCTGACCTGCGGCGAGGAGAGCGAGGGCTATAACGGCATCGAGGACCTGGTGAAGAACCACCGTCCCCTCGTCGACGCCGAGTTCGCGCTGAACGAAGGCGCAGACGGCCTGCTCGACGAGACCGGCAAGGCCGTGGTGCTCGAGGTCCAGGCCGGCGAGAAGGTCTATCAGGACTTCACCCTGACCGTGACCAACCCCGGCGGCCACTCCAGCCGGCCCGGCCCGGCCAACGCCATCTACCAGCTGTCGGCGGCGCTCGACCGCATCGGCGCCTATCACTTCCCGACCCGCTTCAACGACGCCACGCGCGGCTACTTCACCCAGATGCAGACCCGCGTGCCGGCCGAGCAGGCGGCGGCGATGAAGGCCCTGGTGGCCAATGTGGCCGATCCCGAGGCGCTGGAGGTGATCACCCGCGACGCCGGCTGGAACTCGATGCTGCGCACCACCTGCGTGGCGACCATGGTCAGCGCCGGCCACGCGCCCAACGCCCTGCCCCAGCGCGCCACGGCCAACGTCAACTGCCGCATCCTGCCCGGCACGCCGGTGGAAGAGGTGAAGGCCAAGCTGACCGAGCTGGCCGCCGATCCGGCCGTGGCCGTGACCCTGGCCCACGAGGCCAAGCCCGCCTCGCCGCCGCCGGCCCTGACGCCGGCCATCATGGGCCCGATCCAGAAGGAAGCCGCCAAGCTGTGGCCAAACGTGCCGATCTTGCCGATCCTGCTGACCGGCGCGACGGACGGCGTACACACCAACGCCGCCGGCATCCCGACCTACGGCGTCAGCGGCCTGTTCGGCAATTCCGACGGCGACGGCGTGCACGGCCTGAACGAGCGCATGCGGGTGAAGTCGCTCTATGACGGGCGGGATTTCCTCTACGCGCTGGTCAAGGACTACGCGGGCGGGAAGTAGGTTGTGCGTGGTCCTCGCCCTTCGACAGGCTCAGGGTGAGGACCATTTTTCAGGCCCGGACAGTAGAAAAACCTCATCCTGAGCTTGTCGAAGGACGAGGTTTTCGCCCCCCTCAGGCCTCCGCCATCTCCACCCAGCCGAACAGCGCCTTGAGGATCAACGCCCGCACCGCCGGGGCGTCGACGCCGACGCAGACCTCGGCGTTGGGCTCGCCGTCGACGCGTTCGAGGCGGCCTTGGCGGTCGCCGTCGAGGATCACGCGAAGACGGGCCGGCTCGAAGGTGAAGGCCTCGGGCGCGACCAGGCTGGCGGCGGCGACGGCGTCGTGGGGGTGGCAGCCTTCGGCGCCCCAGGCCTTCTGGTGGAAGGCGATGTAGGGACCGGCCGCGCGGGTCAGGCGCGCGGAAAGGGGACTGCCGCAGCAGCGGGCGCCGCTGTCGAGCTCGGCGGCGGTGAGGGTCACCAGGCTGGTGACGTCCAGCGGCACCAGGCGCGGTTTGACCCCGGCCTCCAGGATACGGGCCAGGGCCTCGGGATCGCTCCAGCTGTTGAAGTCGGCGCCGCCGGCGGCCTTGCCCTGCACGGCGAAGGCTCCGGCCATGATGGTCGGCGACCAGCCCCGGAAGGCGGCCGGGTCGTCGAGCAGGCCCAGCGCCATATTGGTCAGCGGCCCCAGGAACAGCCCCGTCACCCGCCGGCGGGCCAGGAAGGCTAGCAGGCTGACCCCGTGGCCGCGATCCAGTTCCGGCAGCTTCCAGCGCTGGGAGAAGCCCGCGCCGTTGAGGCCGTCGGGACCGTGGGCCGGGCGCATACGCTCGACCCGGCGGCGGGCCAGCCCCGAACCGGCGCCGATATAGACCTCGGCCGGACAGCCCGCCAGGCGCAGCACCCCGCGCGCATTGGCGGCGGCCTGGTCGACATAGGTGTTGCCGAACACGGCCGAGACGGTGCCCACCTCGACGACGTCGCGCGCCCGCGCCAGCAGGGCGAGCGCGAGGGCGTCGTCCACGCCGCAGTCGGTGTCGATGTGCAGACGAAGCGCCATGGCGCGATCATAGCCGATACCCGTGTGACGGGAAGCTAGTGGTTCAGTCCTTGCGGGGCAGAATGTCGAACTCCACGACCCGCTGGTCGGCTTCCAGATGGCGGGCCAGTTCGCCGAGCCGCAAGGTCCCCTTGCCCGAGAACGGGCCCGACAGTTCGAACAGCGTCCCGCCCTCGATCAGGCGCTGGTTGATGCGGCCGCCCTCCAGTTCGTAGCCGGCCAGCAGGCCGCGCAGTTCGCTCTCGTCGACCAGGGCCTCGCGCCGGAAGCGGACGGCGATCTCGGCGTAGTTCTTCTGCGGCATGCGACGGTCGAGCCAGCGGGCGGCGCTGAGCACCCCGACGCTGAGCACGGCGCCGGCGATCGCCAGGTCGTACAGCGCCATGCCGAACAGCATGCCGAGCGCGGCGGTGATCCACAGCGAGGCGGCCGTGGTCAGGCCGTGCACCGACACCCCCTGCTGGAAGATCACTCCGCCACAAAGGAAGCCGACGCCGGTCAGCACGCCGTGGGCCATGCGGACGGGATCGATGCGCACTGTCTCCAGCGGCGCCGTCCCCATCCATTTGAGCTGGTGCACGGCGGCCAGCATCAGCAGGGCCGAGGCCAGGGACACCAGCATGTGGGTGCGCAGGCCCGCCGGCCGCGAGCGGTATTCGCGCTCGAACCCGACCGCGCCGCCGGCCGCCAGAGCGCCCAGCACGGGCAGGATGTATTGCAGGGAGACGGCGTCCATCCTGGCGGAACGGCCAAGTCGGCGCGGGGCTCCGCGAACCGTCCAAGGCCCTTCCGCCTCCGATGGGGGGAGAGGCGGAAGGAACCCCGGCTCGCCCGCCTCCTGGTCGGGGGACGGATTGGGCGGGCGCGCGGCCGGACGGTCCGGGGAACGAACCGTCGCCATGCCGAAGCTACGGAGCTATTCGCCAGTCGGATGCGCACCCTTCTGAAACTCGGCTGAAAAACCTAACCGAGACCGTTGACCATCTTGCGCAGACGGCGGGCGACGTCCTGCGGGCGGTCGGCGATCTGGTCGAACAGGGCCTGGACCTCGGCCTCCTCGAAGCCGGCGGCGCGCAGGGTGCGCCAGGCGCCCAGCAGCACGCTCAGGGCCACTTCCTGGCGGTCGGGAATGGTGACGGCGGCGGACATGGGGAGGCCTCCTGGACAAGCGGTACGGCCACAATGTTCATTTTTTGTTCTCAAATACAAGCCCCGACGCCGAGGGACGGCGTCGGGGCTGAAGGACGTCTGGCCGCAGGCTTAGCGGCAGACGGTGCGTTCGTAGACCGCGCCGCTGCGACGGTCGTAGTCGCGGGTGGTCCAGCAGTCCTCACGATAGCGGCGCGGGCCGTCGTCATAGCCGTAGCCGCGGCCGTAGTAGCGGGGCGGCGGGGGCGGCGGATAGTCGTAGCCATAACCATAGCCATAGGCCGGGCGGCTGTGGCGCGGGCGGTCGTTGTTGATCGACGAGCCGATCGCCAGGCCGACGATGCCGCCGACGATGGCCGCGGCGGCCACGTCGCCGCTGTCGCGGCCATGGTTGCGGTGGCGGCGCCAGTCCTGGGCCGAGGCCTGGGTGCTGGCCGCGACCAGCGTCACGGCGGCGAGGACGCCCAGGGTCTTGGCGGCGGCGACGCCCACGGTCTTGATCGATTTGACGGCCATCACGGCCTCCTTCGGAAAAGCTTGTCCCAAGCCTGGGCCTTCGCGCCTGAACCCCACCTGAACGCCGCTGTCAGGCGGCCGGGCCGAGGCGCATGGGCCATTTCGTCGCAGGCGCCGCCCCGCCTGAGCTACGCCGGAACGCCTTTTTTGTTCACCTTTCCACGCGATGATGCCCCTCGAACGTGGCCAGAAGGCCATCGACGCGACGAAGGCGGACGAAGCGATGTCGAGCAACAACACGGCCTACACCCCCGGCGAAGCCCTGCAGGTGCTGTCGTTCGAGGTGGGCGCCCAGACCTACTGCGTGCCGGTCGGCACGGTGCGCGAGATCCGCGGCGTCACGCCCCCCACCCCGCTGCCCGACGCCCCGCCGCACGTGCGCGGCGTCATCAACCTGCGCGGCCAGGTGATGCCGGTCATCGACCTGTCCGAACGCCTGGGCAAGGGCCCGGCCCAGGACGGTCCGCGCCAGGTGATCATCGTCGTCGAGAACGGCCGCGACGTGGCCGGCCTGCTGGTCGACGCGGTCTGCGACAGCTTCATCGTCGAAGCCAGCCAGATCAGCCCGCCGCCGTCGGTGGGCGAGGAAGCCTCGGCCCTGGTCTCGGCGGTGATCACCACCGACGCGGCCATGGTGGTGCTGCTGACCGTCGACGCCATCCTGCCCGAGCGTCCGATCGATCTGGCGGCGTAGGCGACGCCACTTCAAACAAATGTTTCGATAGCCTCTTCCGCTCGCCCCTTCGCCGGGGCTAGGGTCTCCGCACAACCATAAAGCGGGAGAGAGCGGATGAAGGCGGCGGTGCTGCGCGAGGTGGGCAAGCCCCTCGTCATCGAGGACGTGGCGATCGGCAAGCCGGGCCCGCGCGAGGTCCTGATCCGCACCAAGGCCGCGGGCGTCTGCCACTCCGACCTGCACTTCATCGAAGGCTCCTACAGCCACCCCATGCCCGCCGTGCTGGGCCACGAGAGCGCCGGGATCGTCGAGGCGGTCGGCGACGAGGTGCGCACGGTCAAGGTCGGCGACCACGTCATCACCTGCCTGTCGGTCTATTGCGGCCACTGCGAGGTCTGCCTCACCGGCCACATGAGCCTGTGCACCAGCCCCGAGACCAAGCGGCCCAAGGGCTCGGCCCCGCGGCTGTTCAAGGAAGACCTTAACGGCGTCACCGGGCCGATGGCCCAGTTCCTCAACCTGTCGTCCTTCGCCGAGATGATGCTGGTGCACGAACACGCCTGCGTCGCCATCCGCAAGGACATGCCCTTCGACCGCGCCGCCCTGCTCGGCTGCTCGGTGACCACCGGCATCGGGGCGGTGATCCATACGTCGAAGGTCCAGCCGGGCGAGACCGTGGCCGTCATCGGCTGCGGCGGGGTGGGCCTGGCCACCATCAACGGCGCGGCCATCGCCGGCGCCGGCCGTATCATCGCCATCGACCGCCAGCCCTCGAAACTGGAGCTGGCCAAGACCTTCGGCGCCACCGACGTGATCGACGCCAACGCCGGCGACGTCGTCAAGCAGGTGCAGGAGCTGACCGGCGGCGGCGTGCACCACAGCTTTGAGGCCATCGGCCTGAAGGCCACCGCCGAGCAGGCCTTCAAGATGCTGCGCCGGGGCGGCACGGCCAACATCATCGGCATGATCCCGGTCGGCACCATGATCGAGCTGCACGGCGTCGACTTCCTGGGCGAGCGCAAGATCCAGGGCAGCTACATGGGCTCCAACCGCTTCCCGGTCGACATGCCGCGCTTCGTCGACTTCTACATGAACGGCAAGCTGAAGCTGGACGAGCTGATCTCGCGCCGGATCAAGCTGGAGGACGTCAATTCCGCCTTCGACGAGCTCAAGCGCGGCGAGTTGGCGCGCTCGGTGATCGTCTTCGACTGAGGCGGCGTCAGGCGGCCTTGGCGGGGCGAGGCGCAGGATCGTCGTTGGGATCCGGCTCTGAACCCGCCTGGGCGTCGCTACCGTCGATGGCTTCCAGCACGTCGGCCTGGATCAGGCAGGACGAGGCCATCCATCGATAGAGATCCGCCTGGCGCTCTCCGACGACGGCGGCGCGTTCGGACAGCATCAAGGCCTTGCCTCTCAGGCGCTCGATCATCGGGCCGGCGGCGTCGGCCGCCGGGATTGGGTCAAGCATGGATTGCACCCCCTCGCCTTAAAGGCGATCGCCACGGCGCGCTCATCTCCACGATTAAGCAAAACAAGTTATATTTCAGGCGGCCGCCGGGCGCCCCTTGCGCGTCACAAGCCAGATCCCCCCACACACCAGCGCCAACGCGGCGGCGTTCTTCCAGGCCAGGACCGGCTCGTGCAGGAACAGGGCCGACAGCAGCACCCCGAACACCGGGATCAGGAAGTTGAACACCGCCAGCATGCCGACCGGGTTGTGCTTGAGCAGCAGGCTCCACAGGGCGAAGGCGGCGGCCGACAGGCCGGCCATGTAGGCCAGCAGAGCCAGGGAGCGGGCCTCGAAGCCTTCCAGACGGCCACCGAACGCGAAGCCGATGGCCAGCAGCACCGCCCCGCCGATCGCCAGTTGCCAGCCGGTCATGACCATGGCGTCCATCTTCTGCGAGATGGTCTTGCCCCAGATCGAGGCGGCGGCCAGCACGAAGGCGGCGATGACCACGAAGCCCTCGCCCAGCAGGGTGAACTCGAAGTCGAAGCCCTTCCCGCCCAGGTTCACGGCCAGTACGCCCATGAAACCGAGCAGACAGCCCAGCGCCTTGCGCGGGGTCAGGCGGTCATTGGCGTAGAGGAAGTGGGCCAGGATCACGCCGAAGAAGGCCCCGGTGGAGTTCATGATCGACGACTTCACGCCGGTCTCATGGGCCAGGCCGATATAGAAGAACACGTACTGCAGGGTGGTCTGCCCCACGCCCAGCATCGCGACCTTGGCGATCTGGTCGCGCGGCGGGACCAGGGATTTCCGCGACAGGGCCGCCAGCACCAGCAGGATCGACCCGGCCGCCACGAACCGCCAGCCGGCGAACAGCATCTGGGCCGCCGTGTCGGTCTTGGCCACGTGCAGCAGGGCGTAGCCGGCCTTCACCGCCGGGAAGGCGCTGCCCCACAGCAGGCAGCACAGCACCGCCATGCCGATGACGAAGCGCTTATCTCGGTAGAGGTCGGTGCGGGGGGACGTCACGGGCGGGGCCTTGTCGAAAAAAGCATCGCCGCCCCACGGCGAGCGGGGCGGCGATGATGAACTGCGCCCAGCTTCTAGGCTCCCGGCCGCCCGGCTTCAACCGCCCGCCCATTGTCACGAGACCGCAAAGCGGCGCGTGCTATCGGCGGCTCTGAACTCGGGAGGCCCGCCTTTGTCCGTCATCGATCGTCGCGGCCTGCTGATGGGCGCGGCCGGCGCCGCCGCCCTGCCCTCGCTGCTGGCCTCCACCCTGACCCGGGCCGCGGCCATCGACGCCGACGTCCGCAAGGGCACGATCCAGGACGTGCAGCACGTGGTGATCCTGATGCAGGAGAACCGCAGCTTCGACCATTACTTCGGGACCATGGCCGGGGTGCGGGGCTTTGGCGACCGCTTCCCGATCCCGGTGCGCGACGCGCCCGACCGCAAGGACGGGACGGCGTTCCTGCAGGCCTATGGCCAGGCGGGCGGCCCCGAGGTCGTCGCGCCCTTCCCGCTCAACACCACCCAGACCTTCGCCCACATGCGGGTGGAGGGCACGCCGCACGGCTGGGCCGACGCCCAGGACGCCTGGGACGAGGGCCGCATGGACCGCTGGCCGGTCGCCAAGCACGCCCATGCAATGGGCTTCTACGAGCGGGCCGACATCCCCTTCCAGCATGCGCTGGCTGACACCTTCACCCTCTGCGACGCCTATCACTGCGCGACCCAGACCGGCACCAACACCAACCGCCTGTTCCTGTGGACCGGGACCAACGACGGCCTGGGCCAGGCGGGCGGCCCCTCGATCTCCAACTCGCACGACGACTTCGCCGACAAGGGCGGGGCGGCCGAGCCCTATCGCTGGACCACCTATCCCGAGCGGCTGCTGGCGGCCGGGGTGAGCTGGCGTATCTACCAGGACATGGCCGACAACTTCACCGACAACCCACTGGCGGGCTTTGCCGCCTATCGCGACGCCCGGGCCGGCGCGGCGGGATCGGACACGCGGCTGAAGGACCTGGCCCTGACCACCTGGCATCTGGACAGGCTGGCCGAAGACGTGGTCGGGGGCCGCCTGCCGTCGGTGTCGTGGATCATCGCCCCGGCCGCCGATTCCGAGCATCCTGGCCCGTCGAGCCCGGCCCAGGGCGCGGACTACACCGCCCGGGTGATCGCGGCCCTGACCGCCGATCCCAAGGTCTGGGCGCGGACCGTTCTGCTTGTGATGTTCGACGAGAACGACGGCTTCTTCGACCACGTCCCGCCGCCGGCCCCGCCGTCGAAGGCGGCGGACGGCGTCGTGCTGGGCGGCTCGACCGTCGATACGGCCGGGGAATATCACCTGGTGCGCAACCCGACCGAGGCCAAGGCCGAGCGCGACCACCTGATGGACCGGCTCTACGGCCTGGGGCCGCGCGTGCCGATGTACGTGATCTCGCCGTGGAGCCGGGGCGGCTTCGTCAACAGCCAGGTGTTCGACCACGGCTCGGTGATCCGCTTCCTGGAGGCGCGGTTCGGCGTGGCCGAGCCCAACATCTCGCCCTGGCGGCGGGCGGTGTGCGGCGACCTGACCTCGTGCTTCGACTTCAAGACGCCCAACCACAGACCCGAACCGCCCCTGCCGCAGACGGCGCGGACGGCCAGGCTCGCGGCCACCCTGAAGACGACCACTACGCCGCCGACGCCGGCGACGCCGACCGCGCCGCTGCAGGACCAGGGGATGCGCCCGTCGCGCGCCCTGCCCTACCGGCTGGAGGTCGAGATCGCGATCCGCGACGGCGCCGCTGGCCTGGTCCTGACCAACCCCGGCGCGGCCGGCGCGGTGCTGCACGTCTATGACCGCTTGCGGCTGGACCAGCCCCCGCGCCGCTACACCCTGGGCGCGGGCGGACGGCTGGAGGACGCCTGGCCGGCCGGCGCCCATGACCTGTGGCTGCTGGGGCCGAACGGCTTTCACCGCCACATCGCGGGCGATGCCGCTGACGGGCTGGAGCTGCGGATCCGGGAAGCCGCCGATGGCCGCTCGGTCACGGCGATCGTCAGCAATGGCGGCGACAAGCCCCGCACCGTGATGGTCGAGGCCGTCGAGGGCCTGCCGGGCAAGCCCTGGCGCGCGACGCTGGCGCCGGGCGCGACGAAGACGCTGAAATGGCCGACCGACCGCGGCTGGTACAACCTCTCCGCCCGCTGCCCCGACGCCCCCTCCTGGCTCCGCCGCGCGGCCGGCCGGGTGGAGACGGGCAGAGACTCGGTCAGCGACCCGCTGATGGGCGGACCGGCGCGGCTGAAAAAATTCCCTCTCTCTTAGAGAGAGGGAGGGGCCCGCCGCGTAGCGGTGGGAGGGTGAGAGGTTTCACCGTCGGCCGGTAGCCCGAGGCGTTCCGCAAGTTTCGGGATCTGGAGGAGGTAAGCGCCCAACGACGGCGCTTCATTCGGTGAGTTTGTTACCTCTCACCCTCCCACGCTTGCAGCGTGGGCCCCTCCCTCTCTCTTAGAGAGAGGGATCAGGAAAACCTACCGCAGCCGCGCGCCTTCCGGAGCCTTCAGCTCCGCCAGCGCCAGGCGGCCGTTGCCCTTGCCGGCGAGGTCGGCCGGCACCGGGGTCTCGGCCTGGGCGTAGCGCGTGTCCGAGCGGCCGGCCTTGGCCAGCAGGGTGTCGAGCCGCGCGCGCTTGGCCTTGAAGGCCGCCAGCTCGCTGCCCGACAGCACCGTGCCCTGGGGCACCTTGGCGCCGATCGGGTTGACGCGCTGGCCGTTCAGCCAGACTTCGTAGTGCAGGTGCGGGCCGGTCGACATGCCGGTGGTGCCGACATAGGCCACGACCTGCCCCTGCTGCACGCGCATGCCCGGGCGGATGCCCTTGGCGTAGCGCGAGATGTGGGCGTAGCCGGTGTCCCAGTTGCCCGAATGGCGGATGCGCAGCCAGTTGCCATAGCCGGCCCAGCGCTTGGCCTCCAGCACCACCCCGTCGCCGGCGGCGAGGATCGGGGTGCCGGTGCCGGCGCCGAAGTCGACGCCCTTGTGGGCGCGGTTGTAGCCGAGGATCGGGTGGCGGCGGGCGCCGAAGGTCGAGGTGATGCGCGCCCCGTCGACCGGGGTGCGCAGCAGGAAGCCTTTGATGTTCTTGCCGGTCTCGTCGAAGAACTGGGTCTTGCCGTCACGCTCGAAGGCGTAGAAGCGCTGGCCCTTGACCTCGGCGTATTCCAGGTCGCCGGCCTCGATGGTGCGGCCGCTCTCGGTGACCTTGCGGTCGAACACCAGGCAGAACGGGTCGCCGTCCTTGATGTCGCGCGAGAAGTCGATCTTGTGCGAGAACAGCTTGGCGGCCTGGCTGACCACGGCCGGGCTGCCGCCGACGGCCGCCACGCTCTCGTAGAACGAGCCGTTCATGGCCCCGCACGAGACCTTGGTCTCGTCGCGGACCTCTTCCTCGATCTCGCGCAGCTTCAGCGCGCCGTCGAAGGTGCGCGACACGGTGACGGTCGAGGACGGGCTGGTGCGCATCGACAGGCCGACCAGCCGGGCCGGGCCGCGGCCATTGTCGCGGCGGCGGGCGATGGCGGCCTCGAAGGCCATGCCGGCCTTGATGTTGACGGTGTCCATGGCGCTTTGCAGCGTGCTGACCACCTGCTGGGCCTCGTCGGCGCCGACGCCGGCGCGCTGGACGGCGCCTTGCAGGGTCTCGCCGGGCTGGACCTTGACGGGAACGGTCTCGGGACGGTCGAAGCCGGGCTGGGCCTCGGCCTGGGCGAAGGCGACATGCTGCAGGGCCACCATGGCGGCCGCGTCGAGCGGCGCATGGGCGGCGACCACGGTCTGGGGCGAGTCGCCCGCGGTCAGCTTCCAGCCCAGGGCCAGGGCGGCTAGGCCGGCGACGGCGGTGAACAGCCGCGGCGCGAGACGCATCGTCGGGCGTCGCGGATCAAATTCCTGCATCGGTCCCCCGTTAGGTAGCGATGCCGTTTTCGTACAGGAACGGCACGGCCGGGAAGCCCCCCAGCAATCGTCGGGCCGGAACATGACGGCGCGGCCGCCGCCGATCAAGGACTATCCGGTGCTTCGGACCTTTTGTCACGGACATGGTTAACGCCTTGAAACGCAAAGAAAAACGCCCGCTGCAAGCAGCGGGCGCTTTCTGTCGAATCTTGGGTTTCGCGCGGGCGAATCTTAGGCGGCGTTGACCTGCTCGTTCGGGTCGCGCAGCACGTAGCCGCGGCCCCAGACGGTTTCGATGTGGTGCTTGCCCTGGGCCGAGGCCGCCAGCTTCTTGCGAAGCTTGCAGATGAAGACGTCGATGATCTTCAGTTCCGGCTCGTCCATGCCGCCGTACAGGTGGTTCAGGAACATCTCCTTGGTCAGGGTCGTGCCCTTACGCAGCGAGAGGAGTTCCAGCATCTGGTATTCCTTGCCGGTCAGGTGAACGCGGTTGCCGTTCACTTCCACCGTCTTGGCGTCCAGGTTGACGATGATGTCGCCCGTCTTGATGACCGACTGGGCGTGACCCTTCGAACGACGGACCACCGCATGGATGCGGGCGATCATCTCGTCCTTGTGGAAGGGCTTGGTCATGTAGTCGTCGGCGCCGCCCGAGAAGGTCTTCACCTTCGTGTCGATTTCCGACGAGCCCGACAGGATCATGATCGGCGTGTTGACCTTGGCCACGCGCAGGGTGCGCAGCACGTCGATGCCGCTCATGTCGGGCAGGTTCAGGTCGAGCAGGATCAGGTCGTAGTCGTAGATCTTGCCCAGATCGACGCCTTCCTCGCCCAGGTCGGTCGTGTAGACGTTGAAGCCTTCCGACTTCAGCATCAGCTCGATCGTCTGCGCAGTGGCGCTGTCATCCTCAATCAGCAGTACCCGCATGGAACCCTCCCCGCCAGACGGCGGCGCTTATTCGACAGTGGCGGACAACCGCCGGTGAAACCCGTCCACCAGTTTGGCGGACAGTTAATTTAAGACTGGTTAATGGTGAACGCGTGATCTGGCCGAATGGTTAATATGATTTGCGAATCGGGTGCAAGCGGTCGGGAAACCGTTGCGCACATTGGCCGCAGGCGGTTTTCAAGCTCTGCCTTGAACCCTTAAAAACGCAGCAAACCCAACGGTTAACAGGGCCTCGCGCGCTACGGCCGCGTTAAGAAGGTGCAAGGTCACGTTCTTACTTGCGGCGAGATTGCGGCGTTCTGTCGCGAGAATTTCAGTGGGAATTTTTCGCCTCTGACGCGCGCTCGCAAAGCTTGAGCAGGGAAATCGCGACGTCCGGACGCCGTCAGCCGGCCAGGCTCGACTCGTCGGCGGCCAGCCATCCCGCCGCCCTCAGCCGGGCCACCGAGGCGCGGGCCACCGGGGCGGTCTCGCCATCGACCAGCCGGAGGCGCAGGTTGCGGCCGTCGCGCTCGATCCCGGCCACCGCCCGCCGCGACACCCACCACGAGCGATGCACCTGCAGGCCGTCGAGGCCGCTCAATCCCTCCAGCACCCGCGCCATCGGCCCGGCCTCTAGCCGCGACCCAGTCTCGGTGCGCACCCGGACATAATGGTCCTCCATCTTCAGATAGAGCACGCTAGCGGCGACCAGGGGCGCAGGCGCCGGCGAAGGCGCGGGAGCGGCGACGACCAGCGGCGCGGCGGCGCGCTGGGAAGCCAGCCTGGCCCGCAGGAACGTGAAGCCCACCGCCAGGGGGCCCGAGAAGGCCAGGCACTGGCCGTACCAGTCCAGGGGCGAGAACCGCTTCAGGAACGGCCACAGCGCGGTCGCGGCCGGGGCGACCACGACCGCCTGCAGGCCGCTGCCGACCAGGATCGCTACCGCCACCAGGATCGGGGCCGGGATCGTCGTGCGCCGCGCCGCCTCGGCAGCCAGCCGGATCAGCAGGCCGAAGATCAGGATCCCGGCCCAGAAACAGCCGATCCAGTAGATCGCGCGCACGGGGAAGGGTCCGTTGAAGTAGCTGCCGAACGGCCCGACCATGCCCAGGAAGGCCCCCATCGCGGTGGCGACGGAAAGGTCGATCGCCCATTCGCGGGCGGTTCCGAGCATGGGGCCCTGGCCGGTCATGGCCGATCTATAGCGCCGTTCGCCGCTTCGCGAACCCGTTCGCCCATTCACGCATGAAGCGTGGCGGCGCAAGGGCCGGGACCGCATCGCTGGGCTCTCTTCAACCGGAGCCTTCCATGTCGCCCCTTCGTCTCATCCCTCTGCTGGCCGCCCTGGCGCTGGCCGGCGCGGCTCACGCCGCAGAACCTTCCCCTGGGCCTCATATCGGCTTCATGCGCGTCACGACCCCCGATCCGAAGGACGGCGCGCCGATCGAGGTCGGGATCTGGTATCCGACCGACACAGCCGAGACCGGCCCGATCGGCGGCATGGAGAGCCTGCCCGTCGCCCCCGGCGCGCCGGTCGCCGGCGAGCACCTGCCGCTGGTGGTGATGTCGCACGGCAACGGCGGCTGGTTCGGCGGTCACTACGACACCGCCGCCGCCTTGGTCAGGAAGGGCTTCGTCGTCGCCGCCCTGACCCATACCGGCGACAACTACCGCGACCAGAGCCGCGCCCTGGAGATGACCGAGCGGCCGCGCCAGCTCAGCGTGCTGATCGGCTACATGCTGGACGCCTCGCCGATGCATGCTCGCATCGACGCCGCGAAGGTCGGCGCCTTCGGCTTCTCGTCGGGCGGCTTCACGGTGCTGGCGGCGGCCGGCGGCGAACCGAGTCTCGCGACCACCTTTCCGGGTCATTGCCTCAAGCACCCGACCAACTACGACTGCCGCCTGAGCGCCGGCCAGCCGCTGCCGGCCAGCGCCCTGGCGCCGACCTGGACCCACGACGCACGGATCAAGGCCGTGGTCTCGGCCGCCCCGGCGCTCGGCTTCACCTTCGACCGTAAGGGCCTGAAAAACCTGACCCAGCCGCTGCAGCTGTGGAAGGCGGCCGACGACGAGATCCTGCCCGATCCGGACTATGCCGAGGCCGTGCACCGCGCCCTGCCCCGCCCCCACGATTACCGCGTCGTTCCGGGGGCGCGACATTTCGACTTTCTCGTCCCCTGCGGCCCGCAGGCCGCCCAACGCCTGCCCGGCCCCTTGTGCGCAAGCGCTCCGGGCTTCGATCGGGCCGCTTTCCATGCCGATTTCAACAGGCAGGTTGCGACATTCTTCACCACCCGACTGGGCGTCGCGGAACACTGAATTTCATGCGCGATTAACCATGATGGCCGAGTCTGCGCGGGTCGCTTCCAGGAGCCGTCTTGCGCAGTCTCATCGCCGCCGTCGAACGTCTTGATCCGCTGACCATCTTCGGTCGCGTCGCCGCCGTGAACGGCCTGCTGATCGAGGCGCGGGGCGGGCTGACCCGCCTGGCCGTCGGCGCCCGCGTCGAGATCGAGCGCCTGAACCTGCCGACCCTGCCGGCCGAAGTCGTCGGCTTCCGCGAAACGCGCGCCCTTCTGATGCCCTTCGGCCCCGTCGAGGGCGTGGCCCCCGGCGCCGAGATCAAGATCATGCCCGAAGGCGCCGTGGTGCGCCCGACCAAGGCGTGGCTGGGCCGGATCATCAACGCCTTCGGCGAGCCCATCGACGGCCTGGGCCCGCTGCCGCAGGGCGAAGTGCCCTATCCCCTGAAGACCCCGCCGCCGCCGGCCCACGCCCGCGGCCGGGTGGGCGAGCGCCTGGACCTGGGCGTGCGCTCGATGAACGTCTTCACCACCACCTGCCGCGGCCAGCGCCTGGGCATCTTCGCCGGCTCGGGCGTCGGCAAGTCGGTGCTGCTGTCGATGCTGGCGAAAGAGGCCACCTGCGACGCCGTCGTGGTCGGCCTGATCGGCGAACGGGGCCGCGAAGTCCGCGAGTTCATCGAGGAGACCCTCGGCGAGGAGGGCCTGCGCCGCGCCATCGTCGTGGTCGCCACCTCGGACGAGCCGGCCCTGACCCGCCGCCAGGCCGCCTACATGACCCTGGCCATCGCCGAGTTCCTGCGCGACCAGGACCTGGAAGTGCTGTGCCTGATGGACTCGGTGACCCGCTTCGCCATGGCCCAGCGCGAGATCGGCCTGGCCGCCGGCGAGCCGCCGACCACCAAGGGCTACACGCCCACCGTCTTCACCGAACTGCCCAAGCTGCTCGAGCGCGCCGGCCCTGGGCCCATCCGCGCCGACGGCACCACGGCCGCCCCGATCACCGCCCTGTTCACCGTGCTGGTGGACGGCGACGACCACAACGAACCGATCGCCGACGCCGCCCGTGGCATTCTCGACGGCCACATCGTCATGGAGCGCTCGATCGCCGAGCGCGGCCGCTTCCCGGCCATCAACGTGCTGAAGTCGATCAGCCGGACCATGCCGGGCTGCCAGCTGCCGCACGAGCGCGACATCGTGAAGTCCGCCCGCCAGGTGCTGTCGGCCTATTCCAACATGGAAGAGCTGATCAAGATCGGCGCCTATCGCGCCGGCGCCGACCCCACCGTCGACCGGGCCATCCAGCTCAATCCGGCGGTCGAAGCTTTTCTCAGCCAGAACCCCGACGAAGCCACGAGTCTTGACGATTCGTTCAACTTCCTCGGCCAGATTCTCCAAAGCGCAGCTTGACGCTTTTCGTACCGAGTAAGTCAGCATGACCAAGTGGGCCGCCTCCCTGATCCGCATCTCGAACCACGAGGTCGAGACGCTGCAGAAGCGCCTCTCCGAGGTGGTCGATCGTCTCGAGGCCGCCGAAATGCGGGTCGTGCTGATGGACGCCGAAGCCGAGGCCGAGTTCAAGCGCGCCGAGGGCGACGCCTCGTCCGGCTGGTACATGATCGGCTACCGCAAGGGCCTGCAGGTGCGCCGCGCCGAGGCCCTGCTGGAAATCGACCAGATCCGGATCGAGGAAACCGGGGCCCGCGACGCCCTGTCGGTGGCCTTCGAGAACCTCAAGAAATACGAGCACGTGGCCGAGACCGCCAAGGCGGCCCTGGCCAAGAAGGTCGGCAAGATGGAAATGGCCGCCCTGGATGAGCTGGGCCTGCGCCGCGCGGCGATGGGTCGATAACTTCCTTCTCCCCTTGCGGGAGAAGGTGGCGGCGAAGCCGACGGATGAGGGGGCGCTAGGCCTCTCCGCCAATTTCTGAGAGACCCCTCACCCGACCTCCCTCCGGGAGGCCACCCTCTCCCCCAGGGGGAGAGGGATCGTGATGAACTTCACCCTTCCGCAAACTCCCCATGCTTTCCTCGCGACAGATCGCCGCGAGGGTTCCATGTCCGACGTCTCACGCCGCGCCGTGCTCGGCTCCAGCCTGGCGCTGGCCGCCTGCGGGCAGACGGCGCAGAGCCAGCCGGTTCCGGCGAACCTGCCGCCGCTGAAGGCCGTCGCGCCGTTCCGGATCGGATCCTCGGTGCAGGCCCTGCATCTCGACGAGCCCGGCCTGGCCGCCCTGCTGCGCCGCCAGATCAGCCAGCTGACGCCCGAGTGGCAGATGAAGATGGAATACATCGTCCAGCCGGACGGCTCGTTCCGCTTCGACGCCCCCGACAGGATCGTCGCCTTCGCCCAGGCCAACGGCATGGCCGTGCTGGGCCACGTGCTGGTCTGGTACGCCCAGGCGCCGGAGGCCTTCGAGCGGCTGGACGAGAGCCGCATCGGCTTCGAGCAGGCCTATCGCAACTACATCCTGGCCGTGGCCGGGCGCTATCGCGGCAAGGTGGTCGGCTGGGACGTGGTCAACGAAGCGGTGGCCGAAGACGGCGACGGCTGGCGTCAGAGCCTGTGGTCGAAACGCCTGGGGGACTTCGAGCACATCGCCCTGGCCTATCGCACCGCCCGCGAGGCCGATCCGGCGGCGACCCTGCTGCTCAACGACTACAATCTCGAATACATGCCCAGGAAGCGGGCCACCTTCCTGAAGCTGGCCGAGCGCCTGCTGGCCTCCGGCGCGCCGCTGACCGGGATCGGGACCCAGATGCACGTCGCCGCCGACATCCGGCCCGGCGAGATCACCACGATGATGAAGGACCTGGCGAGCCTGGGCCTGCCGATCCACCTGTCGGAACTCGACGTGTCGCTGGTCCGCGCCCAGAACAAGTTCCTCGGCCGCGGCGAGCTGGAACAGCGCCAGGCCCGCACCTATGGCGAGGCGGCCGAGGCCTTCATGGCCCTGCCCGAACGCCAGCGCTTCGCTTTCACCCTGTGGGGCCTGCGCGACAGGGATTCCTGGCTGAAGAAGGAAAACGCCGCCGACGCGCCCGCGCCGTTCGACGACGCCGGCCGGCCCAAGGCGGGCGCGGCGGCGCTGGTCGAGGCGTTCAGGCGAGGCTAGCCGCCCGGACCGCGAACGCTGGTGGCCACGGCGTGGTCGGCGTCGTTGGCCTGGCGCAGGGCGCGCAGGTCCTCGCTGATGCGGAAGACGGCGACGTAGAACTCGCAGAAGGCGCGCCACAGCAGCACCAGGCCGGCGGCGACCAGCAGACCGGCGATCAGCACCGGGAAGGCCAGCAGCAGCGAGGCGACGCCGCGCTCCTTCAGCGCCAGGCCCACGGCCGCGCCGACGACGGAAAAGGCGAACAGGGCCACCACGCCCAGGCCAGCCCAGTAGATCAGGTGGATGACCGGCCCGGTGACCAGTCGGTCGAAAGTCAACAGATCCCAGAACAGCGCGCTCGACCCGCGCCCCTTGGATTTCTTGGCCGGAGCCATCCGACACACCTCATCTCAGCGGACTGGCGGAGACCGCCTAAGTTTACGCTGCATCGCTAGCAGCGTGAGGCCCGCTCGGCAATGCCGGGCGGGCCTCGTGCGTGGTCGGAAGAAGACGCGGTGTTAGTTCGCGTCCCTGACGAGAACGCGCCTTACTTCGGCGCGGCCGCGCCGGCCAGGGCCGCATCGATCTGGGCCTTGGTCGCCGTGGTGCTGACGCTGCCGTCGGCGCCGGCGCTCAGGCTGGCCTTGGGCAGGGCGAACTTCTTGTCGCCGCTGCTGACCACGACATTGGCCGAGCCGTCGGCGCCGGTCGAGGTTCCGCTGACCGTGCCGACCACGGCGCCGGAGGGATCCTTGATCTCGGAACCGACCGCGACGTTGGCCGCCACGGTGGCCGAGGACGGCGTGCCAGCGGCGTCGGCGCCCGCGGCGCCAGCCGTGGTCGAGTCAGCCGGCGGCGTGGTCGTGGTGGTGGTCGAAGTCGTGCTGCTGGTCGTCGACGGCGGTTGCTGCGTCGTGGCGGCCGGCGGCGTGGTGGTCGAGGCCGGCGGCTGCGCGGCGGCGGCCGGATCGGCCGGATTGGTGGTGTTGGTGTCCTGCGCGGTGCTCTGCGCATAGGCGGCGCCAGCGATCGAAAGGGTCGCGGCGGCGGCGAGATAGGCGAACTTGGTCTTCATATTTGCGCTCCGTCGGAGGGCCCCTGCCCGCTCAACCAACGCGACCCGGTTTGTAACGGTTCCGAAACAACGCGTGATCACACGCTCAGGGCTTGGCGGCGACCAACGGCGGCGCTTCCTGGATCGGGGCCTCGTCGTCCTTCAGGCCGGCCGCCTTCATCGCCGACTTCAGGGTGTAGACCGACGGCGCGGTGCTGGTGGTGAAGGCCAGTTGTGCGGTCAGGGCGGGGTTCTCGGCCTCGTTGGCGAAGCCGCCGTCGCGCACGGCGTTGAAGCCGACCGCATAGCTCTTGCCCGGCTTGGTGCGACACAGGAGGACGAAGGTCTTGCCGTCGTTGAGCAGGCGCGGGGCCCGCACGCATTCGGGCCGCTCGCCGCCGGCCGCGTCGGCGTAGTTCCAGGCCAGGGGCGTCATCTTCTGGTCGAAGGCGACCTTCAGCACCAGGATTCCCGGCGCCACGGCCTCACCCGCCGCCGGCCAGGTGGCCGTGACTTTCGGCGGCAGGGTCGGCGGCATCACCGTCACCGGCGACACCGGCGTCGGCTCGGGCCGGGGCGGCTGCTGGGCCAGGGCCGCGCCGGAGAGGCTCAGCAGGATCGGGAGGGCGAGAAGGGACGCGCGCATGAGCTGAACAATGGCGATCAAGCGCGGCCTTCTCAAGGCGCCAGGCGACACGCGGCCAACGCTCGCGAAGCGACAGTCGCCCTGCCAGCGGATCATTCAGGTGGCGTTCACGCGGCGACGGGCTAGCTTGGCCTCAACGATGAAACGCCTTTCGGGAGACCCCGCCATGCGCCCCGCCCTCGCCCTGCTCGCCCTCGCCGGCGCCGCACTGGCCGTCTCCGCCCCGGCCTCCGCCCAGGATCGCGGCTACGGCCGCCCGGACTCGACGCCGCGCGGCTCCTACCAGGACAGCTGCCGCGACATCACCGTCCGCCGGGGCGAGATCAGCGCCCAGTGCCGCGACAACCGCAACCAGTGGGTCTGGACCAGCGCCAACGCCGACTGCCGGGGCGACATGACCAACCAGAACGGCCGGCTGGTCTGCCTGTCCGGCGGCGGACGCCCCGGCACGCTGCCGCGCGGCTCGTATCTGGAGAGCTGCCGCGACGCCGCCGTGCGCGGACGCGAACTGACCGCCCAGTGCCGTAACGACCGCGGCCGCTGGAACTGGACCAGCGCCGACGCCGACTGCCGGGGCGACATGACCAACCAGGATGGACGCCTGGTCTGCTACGGCGGCGGCGGACACCCCGGCCAGGGCGGCGGATGGCGCGGCGGCGTCGTGCTGTACCAGGACGGCGGCTTCCGCGAGCGCTCCGTCGAGATCAACGGCGACACGCCCGATCTGCGGGCCTTCAACTTCAACGACCGCGCCTCCTCGATCCGGGTCCAGGGCGGTGACTGGGAACTGTGCGACGACATCAACTACGGCGGCCGCTGCTGGCGGGTGTCGTCCGACATCGTGCAGTTCTCGCCCGACATGAACGAGCGGGTCAGCTCGCTGCGCCGGATCCGCTGATCCCGCGCCGGAAACTCCACCTTGAAGCGGCGCGCGGGGCGGCTAAGCTCCGCGCGCCCTCCCCCTCTATGAGATTTCCCATGCGCAAGTTCGTCGTCCTGGCCGCCGCCGCGGCCGCCCTGCTGGTCTCGGCCTGCAACACCATCGAAGGCGTCGGCCGCGACGTCTCGGCCGCCGGCCGCGCGGTCTCCGACACCGCCAAGGACGCCAAGCACTAGGTTCGACGACCTCGGCGCGCCCGTCCTCCGACGCGGCGCGCCGCTCGCCTACAGCCACGGCGCCCGCCGCCCCATACTGGCCTCAATGGTCACTCAGACTTGCCACCGGCGCGGCAAGTAACCCCCGCGACAGCGTTCAGCAGCCAAAGCTTAACCAGACGCGGCGAAGCATTAACCTTGCTGAAAAGTTCATTCGCGCACGATGAACGCGGAGGATGAATTCTTTCCGAGATCGCCTATTTCAGGGCGTAATATCTGCTTCCAAAGCGCACATGCGACCGAAAGTGCTCTTTGCACATAGCGGCGCCGGAGCCATATGGACGCCATGACCGACCGACCCGTACCCAGCGTCCTGACCGGCATGAAGCGCGGCGTTCTCCACCGTTGTCCCAACTGCGGCGAGGGACGCCTCTATGCGCGCTACTTGAAGGTCGAGTTCGACTGCGAGGTCTGCGGCCATCACCTGGCCGCCTATCCGGCCGACGACGGCCCGGCCTATTTCACCATACTGATCATCGGCCACCTGTTCGTCGCGCCGCTGCTGCTGTTTCCGTTCATCTGGCAGGCTTCGCCTTGGCTGGTCGTGCCGCTGACCATCCTGCCCCTGGCCGGCCTGACCCTGATGCTGCTGCCCCGGGTCAAGGGCGCGGTGATCGGCGCCCTGTGGGCCAATGGCCTGCGCAAGGCGCACGACGCCCCCGGCGGCTAGGCCTGAGACGCGTCGCGGAACCGTAGCGGCGCAGGTTGCATTCCCTCCCCCGAAGCCGAGGCGCCGAACGCGGTCCGCCCGGCCAGACGGGAGATCCGAATGCTCGGCACGATCCTCATCATCATCCTGATCCTGGCGCTGGTCGGCGCCCTGCCCACCTGGGGCCACAGCCGCTCGTGGGGCTACTTCCCCAGCGGCGGCCTGGGCCTGGTTCTGGTGATCATCATCATCCTGGTCCTCATCGGCAGGATCTGACGGCGCTCAAAGCCCGCTTGGAGCGCGGCGGCGTCTTCGCCTAAGGTCAACTCCAACGGCCCGAGCCAACACGGCTTGGGCCGACAGGGGGGAAGCCAGGATGACCGACGCCGTCGCGCCGCAGGACCAGCCCGCGGCTCCATCACTGACCCCGTCGGCGCGCGCGAGGGCCATTCTCGGCGGCTCGGCGGGCAATCTGGTCGAATGGTACGACTGGTTCGCCTACGCCGCCTTCACCCTCTATTTCGCGCCTCACTTCTTCCCCAAAGGCGACCAGACCGTACAGCTGTTGCAAGCGGCGGCGGTGTTCTTCCTGGGGTTCGTGGCGCGCCCCGTCGGGGCCTGGCTGATGGGCCACTACGCCGACCGGGCCGGACGGCGCGCCGCGCTGTCGGTCTCGGTGTCGCTGATGTGCGTCGGGGCGCTGATCATCGCCCTGACGCCCGATTTCAAGACCATCGGCCTGTTCGCCCCGGCCGTGCTGCTGATCGCCCGCGTGCTGCAAGGCCTGTCGGTCGGCGGCGAGTACGGGGCCAGCGCCACCTACATGAGCGAAATGGCCGGCAAGAGCCGTCGCGGCTTCTGGTCCAGCTTCCACTACGTGACCCTGATCGCCGGCCAGCTGATCGCCCTGGCGGTGCTGATCATCCTGCAACGAACCCTGGCCAAGGAAGACCTGGCCGACTGGGGCTGGCGCATTCCGTTCGTGATCGGCGCGGCCCTGGCCGTGGTGGTGTTCTGGATCCGGCGCGGCCTGGAAGAGAGCGTCTCGTTCAAGACCGCCGACAAGCCGGCCGAAAGCATCGGCAAGACCCAGCGCAATCTCGCCCTGCTGTTCTTCGTGCTGACCCTGGCGGCCGGCGGCTGGATCCTGGCCAAGCCCGGCCTCGTGCCGCAGGTGCTGGCGGGGGTCTTCCTCGTGGGCTTCTTCGCCACTCTGGTCGCGCCGCTGCTGGCTCGCCATCCGCGCGAGACCCTGATGATCATGGGCCTGACCGCCGGCGGCTCGCTGACCTTCTATGTCTACACCACCTACATGCAGAAGTTTCTGGTCAACACAGCCGGGTTCGAGAAGGCCCAGGCCTCGGAGATCAGCGCCATCAGCATGATCGTCTTCATGCTGCTGCAGCCGCTGTCGGGCTGGCTGTCGGACAAGCTGGGCCGCAAGCCGATGCTGATCGCCGCCTATGCCGGCGGGGCCCTGACCATCTGGCCGATCATGAGCGGGATCGCCGCCACCGACTCCGTTCCGGTCGCCCTGGCCCTGATCGTCGCCGGCATGACCATCCAGTCGGCCTATACCGCCATCAGCGCCGTGGTTAAGGCCGAGCTGTTCCCGGCCCACGTGCGCGCGCTCGGCGTGGCCCTGCCCTACGCGGTGGCCAACGTGCTGTTCGGCGGCACCGCCGAGATGGTCGCCCTGGCCTTCAAGCACGCCGGAATCGAGAGCGGCTTCTATCTCTACGTGGCGGGGATCATGAGCGTCGGCCTAGTCGTCGCGGTCCTGCTGCGTGACACCGCCAGACATAGTCTGATCGCCGAGGATTGACCCCGGCGCTCGCCCCGATATCCCCTGTCGTCGACTCCCGTTTCCCCAACAGCGTGCCCATGCCGATTCTCGACATCCTGGCCCTCAGCCTCTTCGTCTTCGCCTGGCTGTTCTACGAGCCGCTGCTGCGGCGACTGGGACAGGGCAAGAACCTGATCAACACCGACATGACGGTGATCCGCCGCCGGTGGATGACCGAGATGGCGGTGCGCGAGGTCGCGCTGCTCGACGGCCAGTTGCTGGGCCACGCCATCAACTCGGCCAGCTTCTTCGCCTCGTCGAACCTGATCCTGATCGCCGCGGCGGCCGGCGTGCTGTTCGGCGGCGACGCGGCGCTGAAAAGCGTCGAGGGCCTGAAGGTGCTGGCCCAGACCACGCCGGTGATGTTCCAGATCAAGCTCGGTTTGGTGCTGTTCACCCTGGCCCGGGGGCTGCTCGACTTCATCTGGGCGTTGCGCCAGATGAACTACTGCCTGGCCGCCATCGGCGCGACGCCGATGTGGGCCCCGCCCGCCGTGCTGGCCGAATACGCCGAGGCCGCCGGCGGCATCCTCAACCCGGCGCTGTCGGCCTTCAACGCCGGGGTGCGCGGCTACTATTTCGCCCTGGCGGCGGCCGCCTGGCTGCTGGGTCCCTACGCCTTCCTGGCGGCCAGCATCGGCGCCCTGGTCCTGCTGGTCTGGCGCCAGCGCCGCAGCCGCGCCTCGGCCGCCGTGCGCAAGGTGCGCCAGATCCTCGAGCGCCAGCCGGTGGTGCATGGGCCGCACCTGCGCGGGCTGGCGGGCGATCCGCCGGAGGACCGGATTTAGTCTGGGGAAGACCCCCTCCGGCCCTCCGGGCCACCTCCCCCAGAGGGGGAGGATCTTGTCGCTTCAGATGCTCCCCCTCTGGGGGAGCTGTCGCGGAGCGACTGAGGGGGTCTTCTTTACAGACCCAGCTCCGCCCTAACCTTCTTCGTCAGCTTGGCCGCGACCAGCGCGTGGGCCGTCTTCAGCCAGTCGGCGACCTCGGCGTCGTCGAACGAGGCCAGGTCCTCCAGCTTCACCCACTTGGCGCGGGCCAGGTACGGCGCGGCGATCGCGCGCCCTGTCTCGGTCAGCACCTCGTAGGCGACGTCCGAGACCTTGAGCGACGCGCCGCCGCCGTGGGTGACGCCGGTCCCGATGACGGCGAACATCTTGCCGCCGATCTTGTAGACCTGGTCGTCGCCCCACTGGACGGTCATGGTCGCGGCGGGCAAGGCCATGGCCGCCTCGTGGAAGGCCTTCGGCGTCATCAGGCCTCGACGCCCACGCCGATCGGGCAGGTCACGCCGGTGCCGCCGATGCCGCAATAGCCGCCCGGGTTCTTGGCCAGGTACTGCTGGTGATAGTCCTCGGCGAAGTAGAACGGGCCGGCGGCGGCGATCTCGGTGGTGATCGCGCCCAGGCCCTTGGCCGACAGGGCTTCCTGGTAAGCCTCCTTCGACGCCATGGCCGCGGCGGCCTGGGCGTCGTTGGTCGGATAGATGCCCGAGCGGTACTGGGTGCCGATGTCGCCGCCCTGGCGCATGCCCTGGGTCGGGTCGTGGTTCTCCCAGAAGGTCTTCAGCAGGGTCTCGTAGGTCACGGCCTTGGGGTCGAACACCACCAGCACCACCTCGGTGTGGCCGGTGCGGCCGCTGCACACTTCCTCATAGGACGGGTTGGGCGTGATCCCGGCGGCGTAGCCAGCGGCGGTCACATAGACGCCCGGGACCTGCCAGAACACCCGCTCGACGCCCCAGAAGCAGCCCATGGCGAACACCGCCGTCTCCAGGCCGTCCGGATAGGGGCCCTTCAGCGGATGGCCGTTGATGAAGTGGAGGTCGGCGGTGGGGATGGCGGCCGGGCGGCCCGGCAGGGCGGTGTCGGCGGTCGGCAGTTCCAGGGTCTTCTTGAACAGCATGGGACGGGGCCTTTCGGAGGCGGGAGTTTCTTAAGCCCCGATATAAGTCGTCGCAGGCCCGGTTTCACCCTGTAACGGCGCTTGCTACGAGTCGCTGCCTGAGTATATTGCGCCCCTTCCCGCGCCGGGGGTCTCAACCACCCCCGACTCGCAGTGCGCTGGTGAGGTGGCCGAGTGGTTGAAGGCGCACGCCTGGAACGCGTGTATAGGGGAAACTCTATCGAGGGTTCGAATCCCTCTCTCACCGCCACCACCATCATCTAAATCGTTGTATTTATTGAGTTTGCGGAATCTCCCGCGAGACTCAACCCCCGCACTGACCCCCGCACCACTTTCTGCGTTCGGCAATTTCGTGCCCCTGCGCGTGACGGCGGTAGAACGGCGGTCTGATTCGGACGGCCGACTTGGCGAGCACGGCCATCCGCCCCCCCACCGCCATATCACGCGCCCGAGCGCCTTGTGCATTGAGGACAGCTTCGGCCCAGTTCAGCCAGCCGCAGGCTCGACCGCCTGTCGCACCAAGCCGATCGCATCAAGCAACAGACGGTGATCGCCAGTTAGGCCCTGGCGCTTTTCGTACGGTTCTGGCTGGCGAACACGTTAGCCCTGCCCGAAGCAGCCCTCGCCGCCCAACAGGCCAAGGGAAAGGAGCGCTACGAGAATTTCCTGAACGCTCTTGGCCGAAGGCTGTCCAAAGGCAAGACGATCTCGCATGACATCGAGGCGCGAGGCGCGACCGCAGACGGCGCCGGCCTCGACGATGTTGAGACCTCCCCCCATCAGGACAGGTAGTGGCAAATCTGGTCCAGCGTCAGGACGACCTGCAAGGCTCGCACCTGAGTATAGGCGTCTGGCGGCGCGGCGCCGTGGGCAGCGCCGTGTCGCGAGGCTATCGCGTCGCCAATGAGGGGATCAAAGTCTCGAAACATATTGCTTTCCAGGTAGCCCTGGAATTCGGTTGGGAAGAACAGGGTGTCAGTCGCCCCGGCCTTCTGCGCGCCGGCCAGACCGGCGAATTTCAACAGTGCGCCGGTCTTGGCGTTGGTGCTGTGAACGGCGATGTGGCCATCCTGGAGAATGCCCTCCAGCTCGGTGAGCAGGGTTTTGATCGCCGCGACCGGATCGGCGCGCTTGTAGCTCTCAAGGCCAGATCTGAGAACCACTTCCCGCTTTGCGAAATGCGGATTGGACATCCAGCGTCCGCCCAGCGCGTCGATCCTGCCAGCATCGAAGTTGCCGACGATGACCTTGTTGCAGCGGCCAAGGTCGCGCGCCTCGAGCACGGCATTGTAAAGCGAGCGGAACTCGTCGTTGTGCAGTTCCAGGAAGGGAAACCAGCCTTCGTTTGTCAGGCTCGCAGAGACGCTGGCTTCCCCCAGCGCGGCATAGCGCTCAAAGAACAACATGGTGCGGTAGAGCCGCGCGAGTGTGGCTTCCATGTAGGCCTGGTCAAACTCCCCGCTCAGATCAAAGTACAATCCAAACCGCCATCCTTCCCGGAAAAGGACGATGACCCGGTCCTGATTGGAAAAGACCAGCCCAGGAAATCGCGTCGCCACCACGTCGAGGATTGCGTCCTCATAGATGGGATCACCCTTCTCAACGGACCGCTTGAGGCGCGCAGACATCTCGACTTCGACCTGATCCACCCACAAGTCGGCCGTGTCGTCGGCGTGGATGTGAACCAGGACCAAGCCAGCTGCCTCGATGTTGGCCGCTGCGCCGATCTTGGCCAGTTCATGCCGCAGGACGCCGGCGAACCCTTTGACCAGGACATGGAAGAAATGCTGATCGGAGGTCGTCCCATACCGAACAAGAATTTCGGCGACCTCGCCCTTTGCGGCTGTGTCCATCGAGAAGCCGGCGAGCTTTAGTTCGGGAAAACGGATCGGCGTCGGCGCATCACCAGCCCCTGCGCCGCTTTCCTTAGTCAGGTCAGGTTCCGGGCTCGTCGGGTCAGGCATAGACGGGATGCTCCTGGCTCATAGCTCAGCCTAACCAAGTCGCCGGCAAAGTCGAACTTGCGCCATCGCCTACTCGTCCAACCCGACGGGATCGATCCGCTGGCTAAGTCGATAATGCCTTAGCGCGCGGCGTACTCGCCTCGGCCGCCAGGGACGGTATTGAAAACGTTGTCGGCAATCTCCGTGACGAAAGTGGAGACACTTTCAACGCGATGGTGAGTTTTCAACACGATGTTGACTCACATACGCTTTAAAACCACATATCGAAGACGCCAGCGCGCTGGCGCAGACAGCCTTTAAAGGCTTTGGAGGACCGTGATGGCCGCCGTGCCGTGGACCCGCAACGACGATAGCACCGCTCGCCAAACGGCGCGCGTGCAGGAGTTTGTCGATCGCGTCCGTCCCAACGCTGGCGAGACGCGTCTTGCGCTCCAGAAGGTCTATCAAGCCTACGCCGCGACGGTGGCTCGCCGCCCTCGATAGCCGGTGGCGCTGCCGCTCGACCCTAGCGAAATCACGTTTGAGCCGTACGCTCCGGGGCGGGCGTACGGGAAGTTCGTGTGCGGCGAGGATATGATCGACCGCTGGTTCCGGGAAAAGGCCGCCATCCACCACCAGGATCGCTGCCGTGTGGTTGTCGCCCACGCGCCTCAGTTCGACTACCCAATCGGCTTCTACGCGCTGGCGTTCGCGGTCCATGGCCTGAACAGAAAGGCGTTGCCGGCTTTCTTTGGCCAAGACCACTTCGCCGCCTTGAACCTAGAGTGGCTCGCCGTTCACCGAGGTCTCCAGGGCAACGGCTTAGGCATGATCTTGATGGGGCGCGTGCTGAGCGACTTCGCCGCCATCAACGACATAGCCCACGTTCCCGCACTCACCCTGAAGCCCATCAGCGAAGCTGTCGTGCCGTTCTACAAGCGGATCGGCTTCGTAAGCTTCCAGCCAAAGGTCCGAGGCGGCGGCCTGTTGCTGCCTGCCTCCGACCTGGCGCCTGCCGGGGTCGAGCCCCTCGATCACATCGAGTAGTCGCGCTCGGATAACTCGCGCGCATTGAAGGTTAGCTCTTCACGAAGAGCAGCACCGATTAGCCCCAATCGCCGAGGGGTCGAGCCTAGAACGTAAATGGAACGCGGCAACGGATTTCGTTGAATACGGCGCGGGCGCCGGCAACAGTACCGGCGCGTAATTGAGCGCGGCCGCGATTGGCGCTGTAGTCGTCCCGCGGGACCATGCTCATAGCGTCAGCTCAAGAGGTTTCTGGGGAGACCATGACGGCTTGCGGATCAGAAAGTAGCGGCGCCTGCGGGGCAGGACCCGCGTTCGACTTCGGCGCCTGCCGGACGCTCGCCGAGATGGTCGATCACTTCCTTGAGGTTCGTGGAGACCGCCCCGATCTCGAGCGCGCCTGGTGGGGCAAAGAAGGGCTGTCCATGGAAGCCGCCTGCGATCGGGCGATGTTCATGTACGGTCGCGTGGGCGGACGAGACCGTCACCAGCGGCCCTATAGCGCGGTGCAATTGCGCCAACTGGGCAAGGATCTGGCGGCTCATAAGGCGGCGCTGCGCGGAGCAGCGGACTTTGAGGCGCTCCGAGTCGCGGTGGAGCACGCTTGGGCTTTTGATCCCGGCCGCGCACCGCTGCTCGTCTATGACGTCGCCCACCGGCTCGGCTACTATCTGAAGCGCGAACCCGAGCAGGTCTATCTGCATGCCGGACCGCGTGTCGGCGCCAACAATCTCCGGGCGGGTCTCGGCGACAAGCCGCGGCGCGATCTGGCTGATTCCCTACTCCATAAGACGCCTGAGCCCCGCTCAGGCCGAGGATTTCCTCTGCAACGCCAGGAAATGGCTGCACAAGGACCTCTGGGACTGAGGGCGCGGAAGGGGCGGCTTTGGCGCGCCTCTCAGGGCGAGCCCTTGGCCTTGCTCGCGGCAAGAACGGCTACGCCCTTGTCGAGCAGGCCGGCCATGGCGTCGCTCCTGGGACGACCGTCCTGGGCCACGTCGACGAGGGCGCGAGCGGTGCGGCGCGCAAGTTCGCGCGCGCTGACCTGCTGCGGCGTCGACACCTTCTGCAAGCCCGCGCGCCCATGGACGAACGCGCTGCGCAGTTCGAAAAGGTCCTTGTAGAGCTGCGCGCTTGCGGGATCGTCCAGCAGACCCGCGACCCTGGCCGCCACACGGTCGGTGGCCGACAGGTCTCGATGCGGCGCGGTCTTGGGAAGCAGCTTCTTCCTGTGATCGGCTTCCATCCCGACCGCGGCTTCGATGGCAGTCATATGGGCCATCACCTCATCCATGCCGTCTGCCAGAAACGCCCGCACCAGGAAGTGGGCGATGGGGGTCTCGAAGAGATCCGTCGCCCGCGCCGTCCGTAGCGCGGTCCAGGCGGCCTCGGTGCAGCGCGACAACCCCGCCTTGGCTTCGTCGACCAAGGGAAAGGTCGTGGGCCGCTCCAGCTCGATATCCTCGCCATCATGGTCCTGGACGATCCAGGGCTCCAAGCTCAAGCTGTCAGGATTGGGAGGCGGTTTGGGCCAACTGAACAGGTCTTCGTCGATCGTATAGATCCAGGGCAGGCGAAAGCCGCGCCAATCGACTTCCAGCATTGTCGACCACGCCTCCCAAGGCGCCAGCAGCAGGAAGAACAGCGCCGCCTCGACGCTCTGCGGGAAGCGGCCCAGATGGGGGTCGATCTCGCCGACATCACGGCTCATGTCCATGAACAGGGCCGGGATTGAGCGGGCCTCCGGGCGCGGGTCGATCTCGATGTCTTCCTCAACCACCAGCCAGTGGAATTGGGCCAGCCCGACGGTGTCCAAGGGTTTTGCCGGAAAATTCCTCGCTAGGCGCGGCGCGTCGAACAGACGCGCCAGCTCGTCGGCGCTGAACCGACCGACGCGGACAGGACCGAACGCCAGCGGCGGCAGATCGTCGGCCAGATCGAGCGGACACATATGCCGGCGCACGCACCGCGTTTGGGTGAAGGCGGCGTCGAGGGCCAGGGCCGCCTGTTCGGGATCCTGGGCCAGGTTAGCGTGGACGGCCGGTAGCGTGCAGGGCAGGCCCAGCGACCGCAACGCCGTGCTCAGCGCGAACCTGGCCGCGCCGCGACCGTAGCGCGTTTCGCACAGCTTTGAGAGCTCCATGAAGGCCGGAGCGGACTGGAGGCTGCGCGGGCCCGGTGCGGGGATCGCCCAAAGCGCCCGCAGGGCGGCGAGCATCTGCTGGTCGAGGGTCATGCGACGTCGTCCGCATGCGCCTGCGGCGTCCAGTGGCGCTCGGCGCGTTCCCGGACGAGGTGGGCTTCGAGACTGGGGTGCTTGGTCTCGATGCTCTCGTTGTAGATATACTCCGCGTCCCGCCAGAACTGGGCGATGGCGGCGACCAACCATGCCAGGCGCTCGACCGGAATATCCATGGCCGCCACGGGCGGCGGGCTGGGCGGCGGCGGATCGAACTCGGGCGGCAGCGGTGGAACCGTCGGCCAAAGATCGGGACACAGGTTGGCCAGCTTGATCGCCGAGTCGCCGTCGCCGTGGCGGCAAGCGTTCCCCAGGTGGTGAAGCATGTCGAGCGCGGCAAAGGCAGGGAACGCTTCGAGCCTGATGCCGCGCAGCGTCCGGAAAATCTTGCACAGCTTGTCCCAGACGGCCTTCTCGATCTTGGCCGCGAAAGGCTCGTCGGGCCGCAGATCCCTGGCGCAACCACTCAGATAGCCGCGCAGTTGGCGCTCCCAGATCGATTGGATCGAGAGGCCGAACGCCAGCTTCGCCTCGCGCAGGACGTCCTCCATGTCGGATTGGGCGAAGCGGTCGCCCGGATCATCGCTGCGGCCAAGCTCGGCGATACGCGCTTCGAGGGTGGCCAGGGCTGGCGATATGACGTCGTCGAAATAGGATTGGATCGTCAGGTCGTGCTGGCTTGCCTGGACATCGGCAAAGCAGTTCTTCCAGCGAAACGGGGTCATGAAGCGGCGTCCTGGCCAGCAAGTTCGCGGATGTAGCCGCGATAGGCGTAGTTGATCAGGTCGCGCGCCAGTTCCAGCAGACCGCTCGTCGGCCAGCCCTCGAAGGGGTCGCCGTGCGCCAGGCTGTTACGGCGTTCGGCCAGGGTTGGCCGCACATCGCCGATCAGTTGCCCGACCGCGGTCCCGCCGCACTTGGCCACCATGGGGATCGCCCCATCGGTCAGCCCGTCCTTCTGGACGAGATGACGGAGTAGCGTGGCGAAGCTTGGCTTCTTCTCCGGATAGGCCCCGCCGTAGCGGTCGGTCAGGGCCAATTCGAGAGCGATCAAGGCGGCCAGTTCACCGGCTTTGACGAGGCCAAGATCGATCCAACCCAGCAGATACAGGGTCTGGGCGCGGGCGAACTTGCCGATGACGATCTGGGGAATTGCCGGGTGGACGCCCAGCTTGTCGATAAAGGCGCGCCACTGGTCTGGCGTCTCAAATCTCAGGACGCCGACGGGCCCGGCTGGAGACGGCCAGATCATTTCCAGCGGCTGCTCGCGATCGGGCAGGGGAATGTCGAGCAGCATGATGGGCGGCTTCCTCGCACGGCCAAGCTAGCGGCTTGCATCGGGCTTAGGAAGACGGGAAGGCGCGCAAAGCGCGGACTTCTGGTTGTCTGGCTGCTGCGCGTCCAGGGCTTGGGGCTCCGCCCCGGGCGCGCTTCGAACCGGCTTCCGCCCAGCTTCGGCCCCTGCGGGTCCTGCAGCCGGGTCCCCGCGAAGCCGGCCCTCCGCTTGCACCCCCGGTCTCGCCGACGGGCAAGGGTTCGATGACGAACCCCTGCCTCAAGGAGGAAAGCCATGGGCAAGGCCGGTGAAACCCTGGAGCCCCGCATCTATGTCGCCTGCCTGGCGGCCTACAACTCTGGACGCCTGCACGGAGTCTGGATCGAGGTTGGCGATGACGCCGACGCGGTGTGGGAGGCCATCAACGCGATGCTGAAGGCCTCGCCCATCCCCTCGGCCGAGGAACACGCGATCCACGATTACGAGGGTTTTGGCGGGGTGGGGATCGGCGAATACGCCTGCATCGACAAGGTGGTGGAGATCGCCGCGTTCCTGCGCGAGCGCGGCGAGCTGGGGGCCTTGGTGCTGGCCCACGTCAGTGGCGACCTCGACGAGGCCGGGCGCGTGATCGAAGACGGCTATCGCGGTGTTTTCGACAGCTTGGCCGACTACCTCCAGGACCTGACCGAGGAGACGATCCAGATCCCGGAGGCCTTGCGCCACTACATCGATTACGAGGCCATGGCCCGGGACGCGCAGATCAATGGCGATGTCTTCTCGCTCGCTGCCCCGAGCGGGCGATTGCATGTGTTTTCTGGGGCGTGAGAACAAAGCCGCCCCGGTTTCCGGGGCGGCCGTCATGACAGCAGGGCGTTCACGAGCTTGCCCGCTACAGGAACCCTCGCCGGGCGCGCCGGCGCTTTGGGCGCCGGCGCGGAGGAATCGCCCTAGAGCGGTTCGATGACCAAGGAAGAGATCGACAAAGAGCTGGACGAGATGACCGCCGAGGCGCTCGCCAAGGGCGACGATGGCCTGCGGCCGGGCCTGCTGCTGCTCAACGACAAGCTCTACGGTACCGAGATCCGCACCGAGACCACCTCGGCGGTTCGCGGCCAGCGCTATCGCGGCGTGCGCGTGCGTGTTGCAAGAGCCAACGACACCCACATCATCACCCGGGCGCAGGTCGCCCAGCAGGGCCTGGCGATCGGCGAGTACGAGGAGCTGACGGCCGCGCCCGAGCGGGTCATCGTCACCTGAGCAAATGCAAAGGCGCCTTGGGGCGAAATGGCGACCGGCCACAGAGCGTGGCAAGCCGACCCGCTGGCCGATTAGGCGGGTCAGATCGGGAACGTGGCTGTCTCGGTCACCATCCGCCCCTGCGGCGGGGACATCCACCGCTACCAACCCGCCAGAAACGGACGGATCTTATGTCGGCTAAGGGTGGCTAGCGGACATTACATGAGGCACCTTCACGACGGCTCTTCATCGGCAAGGCAGACCATGATCTGGATTTCACCAAAGGCGTTGGCGGGAATACTCGGCGCGCTCGCCTTGGTCGCTATGACGCCGCTGACGGCCAACGCCCAGGCGACGTCGCGAACCTGTTCTGGACAAGCTGGAGAGACGCCGGGACCGGCTTGCCTTGTCGCACACCAGGAACTTGGGGCGCTGCCTCAGACGCCGCTCTACTGGAATATCTACACCTTTGCCGACGTCGAAGCCGCCGAACACGCCAAGCCGCAACATGGCGTAGTCGCACAGGCCTTCGGCAGGGTCTGGCTGTTCGACCTAGGTGCCAAGGGACGCCAACTCGAAGGCGGCGTCCATCTCGCCGACGTCGGCCCGCTTCCAGTCGGGACCGTGCAGGGCAACTTCAGCGCCGAATACCTGAAATCGACGTTTACGCCCGGCATGACCGCGCCTGTTCATGTCCACTCCGGACCCGAAGCGTTCTACGCGGTCAGCGGCGGAAGCTGCCTTGAGACGCCCGATGGTGCCCAGGTCGCCCGTGGCGCAGGGCATTCGCTACTGGTGCGGCAGGGGCCGCCCATGTTGTTGATGGCGATTGGCCAGGACACGCGACAGGGCTTCGCCTTAATCCTGCATGGAGACGGCAGCCCCCCAACGACGCTCACCTCGGCTTGGACGCCCAAGGGCCTGTGTCCGAAGGATTGATCGAGACCAACTTCGGCAAAGGGTCGAGAGCCGCCGGCCCGGAACCCAATGGCCCAACGACGGTTGGTAACAGGTCTTCTCCGGAAGACAGCGGCCCGGCGCCTATGCCCCCCGACTGATGCGCCGGGTCGCCCCTTCTTCCCCAAATTTCGGCAGGTCTGCCCGCGGCGATCTAGCCGCCGGGCGAGCACCGACGCTCCAACCCTGACGCCAGCGCCAGGCACGAACAAATCACGAACATACATTTAGAATCGCGGTAAGCATCACCGACCTAGCTGGGGGGAACACGAGGCATAATGGTCCACCGCAGACGCTCGGGTCGCTTCTTCACTACGCTCGGCGTTGGCTGCTTGGTTTGCGCCTTCATCGTGCTGGTGTTGTTGATCATGGCGATGGTCAACGAGGTCTATGCTTGGCCCCGCCCGTAAAGCGGCTTTGGCCGACGCGAGCACGGGCCTAAAGATCGAGCTCGATCCAAGCCGGCGCATGGTCGCTGGCCTCGGCCTGTCCCCGCACCCAGCGGTCCACCCCAGCCTCCAAAAGGCGCTCGCCAAGATCGGGACTGATCAGCAAGTGGTCCAGGCGTAGACCCTTGTCGGCCGGCCAGCGATTGCGAAGATAGGCCCAGAACGTCCAGAGCGGCCCGTCCGGATGGATCGCCCGCAAGGCGTCGATCCATCCCTGGTCCAAAAGCTTTGCGAACGCCGCGCGGCTTTGCGGCTGAAGCAGCGCATCGCCCTTCCAGCTATGGGGCTGATAGATGTCGGCCTCGGTCTGCACGACGTTGTAGTCCCCGGCCAGAACCACCGGCGCGCTGCTGGACATCAGGGTCTGGGCGTGAGCGATCAGGCGCTCGAACCAGGCCATTTTGTAGTCGAACTTGGGACCAGGCCTTGGATTGCCGTTGGGGAGATAAAGGCAGCCGATGATCACTCCCCGGACCGCGGCTTCGACATAGCGCGCCTGGCCGTCCGCGGGATCGCCCGGCAGGGCGGTGCGGGTCACCACGGGCACTGCGTCGCGCGCCAGGATCGCAACCCCGTTCCAGCTACGCTGCCCAACCACCGCCGCGCCGTACCCCATCTGCTCCAGGGCTTGGCGCGGAAACGCGCTGGTCTCGGCCTTCAGTTCCTGGAGGCAGACGATGTCGGGCTGAGCCTCGTCGAGCCAGTCGACCAGATTGTCGAACCGGCGGACCACGTTGTTGATGTTGAAGGTTGCGATCTTCACGGGGCGGAACCGGCCTGGGCGACGGGGATTGGCCTTTAACGCCCCGGCGCCGCGATCGGCCAAGCCGGCGGCGCGGCCAAGGAGACACCGATGAGCCAGGACCCCGACAACGCTCCCCAAACGCCCGAACGCCCCCACCCCGCCGGCCAGGAGGCGCCGCCCCATCCCGCCCTCGACCCCAACAAGAAGACCGACGCGACGCACGATCCGACGGCCGACGATCCTGGCAATGGCGCCGACTGACCGGCCCGTCCCCAGCCAGTTGGGATAGACACGTCATGGCCAAGGCCCCCGCCAAGCGCCGGCTCAAGGTTTACCAGGCCCAGTTTGGCTTCCACGAGTCGGTCGTCGCCGCGCCCAACCAGATCGCCGCGCTCGCCGCCTGGGGGACGCGCCAGAACCTCTTCACCGAAGGGCGCGCAAGCCTCGTCACCGATCCGCAGGTCGTAGAGGCGGCCAGCGCCCATCCCGAAACGCCGCTGCGCCGCGCCGTCGGCTCCAACGACGCCTTCAGCCTGGAGCCGGGCTTGCCGAAGGTTCCGGACGCGCCCGAGCGCCAGGGGCCGCGGCTGAAGATTGTCGAGAAGACCAAGGCGCCGCCCCCGCGCCCCAAGCCTGACCGCCGCGCCCTGGACGCGGCCGAGACGGCGCTGGCCAAGATCAATCAGCGGCGGATCGACGAGGAAGCCGACATCGAGCGTCGGCGCGCAGCGCTCGATGCCGAGGACGAAGCCTCCCGGGCGCGCTGGCGCAAGGACAAGCGAGAAGGCGAGAAGTCCCTGGTCGCCGCGCGACGGGCGTTCACCAACGCTGGCGGCGAGGCGTGATCAGCTAGCCTTGCGGGCCTTGGGCTTCGACGCCGTCTTGGCCGCGGGTTTGCTTGCCTTGGCGGCGGTCCTGGATTGCGTCTTGCCGGACGAGGCCGGGGCCTTGCCGCCCAGGCTCGCGCGTAGGGCCGCCATCAGGTCCACGACGTTGGTGTCCTCCGGCTCTGCGACCTTCTCGACCTTGTGGCCCTTCTGCTTGGCCTTGATCAGCTCCTTGAGGGCTTCCTCGTAGCGGTCGACGAACTGGCTGGGATCGAACGGGCCTTCCTGCTGCTCGATGATCTTCTCGGCGATGGCGATCATCGCTTTGTCGGGCGCCTTGTCGCTGATGCCCTCGAAGATCTCGTCTTCCTTGCGCACCTCGGCGTCTGTGCGAAGGGTGTAGGCGAGGATTCCCTTACCGCGCGGCTCCAGGGCCAGCAGGCGCTCACGGGTGGACATCACCACCCGGCCAAGGGCGATCTGGCCCGAGCGCTCCATTGCCTCGCGGATCACCGCGAAGGCCTCCTGCGCCAGCTTGCCGTCCGGCGCCAGATAGTAGGGGTTGTCCCAATAGACGCGATCGATCTCGTCGGCGGGCACGAACCGCTCGATGTCGATGGTCTTGGTGCTCTCCAGCTTGACGCTGTTGATCTCGTCCTGTGTCAGCAGGATGTATTCGCCCTTGGAGATCTCATAGCCCTTGACCAAATCCGCGCGCTCGATGGGCCCGGTGTCGGGATCCGTCGTGATCATCTTGATGCGGTTGTTAGTCTTGGGATTGATCAGATTGAAATGCACGTCGCCGCCGCTGTCGGTGGCGGTGTAGAGGGCTACCGGGCAGGTCACGAGGGACAGGCGAAGGTGTCCCTGCCAAGTTGGGCGGTAGGCCATGTCGCGTTCCTCCAGCGCGCCGCTTGGCGCTGGGAGTCAACGACGCGGACGGCGTTTCGTTCGCTTTAGCCGCAAGGCGCGGCCTTGCCGGTGTCCAGATCGATGCGGAAGCAGTGCTGACCACCGCCGTCGAGATCCTGGACGATGACGCTGATCTCGCCGTCGTCCTCAGGCGCCAGGGCCAGGTCCTCGACATACGCGATGGCCGCGGCCTCGAAGCTGGGCTCGGAGATCACCCGGGTCTGATGGCGGCCGGTGTGACGGGCGTGAACCGAAAAGCGACGATCGTTGGCGGCTTGGGGCATGGGTCCTCCGTTGCCAATACAACGCACCGGAGCCGCCAAAGGATTCATGGCCTAGGCGCCGCAAGGGAACTCCTGTTTGCGCTCACCCCTTGATGCCCCGCACCCCCGACCTCAGGAGCAGGACCCATGACCGATATCCCGACGACGGCGCCCGCGGCGCTCACCGCCCGCCATCGTGCCACCGCCAAGGCCAAGCTCGACGACGCGGCCAACGACGCCCGCCACGCCTACGACAATCTCAAGGATGGCGCAAAGGAACTCTATGCCGGTGGCCGCAAGCATTTCGACGAGGCCCGCCAGCTGGCCGAGGAGAAGCTGCGCGAAAAGCCGCTCCTGGCCGTCACCGCCGCGGTCGGGGTCGGCATCCTGCTTGGCCTGCTGCTGCGTGGGCCGCGGACGGTCTACGTCCGGGTTCCAAGCTGAGGTCAATCCTCGGCGTAGCCAAGCGCCTCGATCCTCGGCGCTGGATCGGCCTTCACCGCCTGCCAGACGGCCTCGATGAGGGCCTCTTGATAGGCGGACAGCTCGTCCATGGCCGGGCGCTTCTCCAGGGCCGCCAGTAACGCCGCGCGCGTCAGTGCGAGCGGGCCGGCGGTCTCGAGCACCGCCTCCTTATGAACGGCTAGGGCCGCGTAGGCCGCGCGCCGCTTCCAGCTGTCCTCGAGTTCGACGTCCGCCAGATCAGCCATGAGCTGCGGCGGGCCCACGCTTTTCTGCACGAAGAAGCCCAGCGCCTGAACGCCGTCGCGCACCATGTCGCGCCAATAGGCCTGGTAGTGGTCGCTCATCCGAAAAGACCCGCCGGCTCGGGCGGCGGAAAGTCACGTTCGACGGCAAGACTACCGCCCGGCAAAGCGGTGAGGATCTCCGACTGTGGCCGCGAAAGGTCCAGCCATTCGCGCCCGCGCTCGGCGGGCAGCACCACGACCTGACGGTCGTGGTAGGGCGCGATGTCCGGGCCAGGTGCAGTGGTCAGCATGGTCCAGCAGTCGTTCTTGACGATGCCGGCGATCCAGAAGACCGGGTCTCCGGGCAAGGTAAACTTCCACCTCGTCTTGCGCTTCTGGCCAGCTTGCGGGGCGGTGAACTCATAGAAGCCGTCGGTAGGGATCAGCACCCGGTCGCTGGCGGAAAAATCCCGCCCCTCGGTGACGAAGTTGAAGACCGGCCCCTTGGGCCCCGGCCAGCCCCACTTGGTCATCGACACCACCGCATGATCGCCGACGTGACGCAGGATCGGCGCCGCCTCCGTCATCCTGATCTCGGGCTTGGGCTCGACGTTGCTGGCCTGACCCTCCCAGACCACCGGCAGCTTCAAGGCCTTGGTCCAAAGGTCGAAGAGATCGCCGGTCTTGAGGCTGTAGAGATTGCACATCGGGGGGCCTCAGTGGGGAAGCGATGGCTTGGCCAGGGAGGCCAGCACCTTGGCGTTGGCCTTGGCGGCTTCGGAGAGAACAAGCTGGCCGTGTTCGGCATCGAGCACCTTGGCGCCCGGAGCAAAGCCGAGCGACCACTTGAACCGCATCGGCCGGTCGCGCCGGTCCGCATCGGTGATGGTCACCGTCAAGGTATCGGGCGCCTGGACCGGGATGTAGATCGGAAAGGCGATGACGCTCATCCCCCGCTCGGTCGTGAACGCGAACGGGACGATCAGACCAAGGTCGGCGGCGCTGACGCTCACCTGTCCTTTGGTCGGGCGCTTGTCGACGTCGACGTGCAGCGTCAGCCAGACCTCGAAGAGGCCAGGCCGGCTGTCGGCCAGCATCTTGAAACCGTGGACGCCCAGATAGTCGGTCAAGCCGCCCTCGCGGCGCTCGACCTTGTCGCAGATCAGGGCGGAGCGGACGGCGGTGATCATGGGCCTTGCCTCAGCCAGATCCGCGCCCACCAGGCCGCTCCATCGTCCTCGTCGTGCTCGACCTCGAACGCCTCGATCCGGGGATGGAAGTGCCAAAAACCAAGCTCGGGCGCGTGACCGACATTGTGGAACTCGATGTCGTGGGGGCGGTCGGGCGCCGGCCGCAGTGTGCGCTCGACGCCAGCGATCTCCGAAGCACGGGGCGGTCGCAGCCAGACTGTCACGAGCTTGATGTCGTAGTCGCCTGGCGTGTCGTCGACCTGGTGCTCGAGGATCCAAGGCGCCTGCGTCCAGAGGCTCTCATCGTGGGCGGGGGCAAAGAAGGCGGCGTGAGGGTCGGCGCGGGCGGGGTCTGACAAGCGGGTCTCCTGTAGCGCCCGATCTTAGGCGAGCCGGCCTTGCGCCGAAAGCGCGGGGCTCGCGTTATCGGCTCTCGTGTGAGATGGAAACGCCATGCTGCGCCGCCTGATCGACAGCCTTTCTCCCCGCAAGTGGCTCGCCGCCTTCGACGCGCGCGAGCTCGCGCGGCTGGAAGATGAGCGCACGATCAGGATCCGCGACAGCGTCGCGCGCCGCCAGCAGATGCTCGCCGACCTGGCGCCGGCCCTTCTGCCAGGCTGCGACGTCTATTCGCGAAGGGACCTGGAGGCCTTGTCGCTGGAGGATCTCGATACGCTGAAGGACCGCCTGATGAGCGGTCAGTCCTTCAGCCGGCTTCCGGCGCTGCGCCAGGACCTGGTCAGCACCGTCGATCTCTATCGCCATCACAAGCGCGCCGTGCTCGCCGGCCGGCGGGTGCTGGACGCCAGCGGGTACTGGGTCGAGCCGGTCGTCGCCCCTGGCGGCTAGTCAGCGGGCGGGCCTCGCCCACCGGCCACGATGGGCTGCCCTGGCCTCGCCCTCAGCTTTGGCGTAGGCGCCCTGGCTGTAGCGTTTGTACTCGACGGCCAGACCCGAGCGAATGAGAGCGGCGTTGACGTCCGGCGTTGCGGTGGACCAGCACTTGGCGACGATGCGGCCGTAGCGATCAAGGTCGACCGGGCGGCATCCGACCCGACCGCGGGTCAGTCGGATCAGCTCATCACGGGCCTGGTCGGCGAAGGGCTCGGCCGGCTTCTTTCCTCGGCGCACCTCAGGCGCGTCGACCCCGAAAAGACGAATGCGCTCGCCGTCGCAGCGTAGGGTGTCGCCGTCGTGGACGGCCGGCGCGGTGCAGGCGAGAATGACGGCGGACAGAGCAGCTGCAGGCATGGGCGGCTTCTAGTCTGCTTCGGGTCTTGGCCAAGTAGCGTTAGGCGGCCGTCGGGGCCTTGGCCTTCTTGGGCTTGATCGCCTCGTCGATGAAGAAGAAGGCCGGCTTGCACTCAGGGCCGCCGCCAACCTCCCACGCGAACGCCGTTTTCGTGTGAGCAAACCTCACCAGGCGCTCGCGCAGCGCCGTGGTGTCCTTGTCGCGTGGCAGGGTCACCACCAGCAGCCCCATGAACCGATCGCCCTCCGCGCCGGTGACCTCCCACGCATCGTGCCTCGCCCTTGTGAAGGCGTCCTCGATGGTTGCCTCGCGCGTCCCGGGTCGGGCGTCGATCTGCTTGGCCTCGAACGCCCAGGCGCGTCGGAACACCGGATCGGCGACCCACAGATCCAAGCGACCGCCGCGACAGGCCTTACGATGGTCGCTCTGATGCTTCCAGCAGAGCGTCTCGGTCGTGGCCAGAAGTCCCGCGCGCACAGCGGCCGTCGCCAGGACGCTCATGCTGGCGGTTTCGTTGGAGAGCGGCTCCCACGGCTCCTCGTCGCGCAGATAGTCGGCGAAGTCGGCTCGCGCGCGGGCCACCTCGCCAAACCACCGGTCCCAACACTTGGCCTCGTGGAAGCGTTCGTCGGCCCGATGGCGGGTGGTCATCAGCATTTTGCTCATGGCCAAGCTTTGCCTCGTTCGACCATCCGCGCCTAGGCCCTGCTTTCGCCTCAACCGCCCAACGCCCCAGCGGCCCGCCGCGCTCGCCTTCCGGGGCGGCCCGGCGCGTGCCGGGCCGCTCGGCGCCTAGAAGGGCCAGGCGTGCAGCCGCACCTCGACCAGCTCCAAGCCGCCTTCCAGGTTGGCGGGACGAGGTTGGCGCGGACGACACGGCCTTCCCTGCCCGGCACGCAGATCACCAGCAGCAGGTCGTCGGACAGCTTTTCTCCGGCCAGGCGGCGGCCGCAGCCGATCTCCTGGCCGCCGACCTCGACGGTGTAGAGGAGGCGGGTCGGGTCACTGGTCTCGGCATGCGGCACCATGGATACCTCGCCGCCAGGGACCGTTGAAGTGGCCCTCGAAGCATCGGTTGGCGCCGTTGTGCTGGAAGTAGCCGATGGTGGTCATGGGATCGAACCTTCTCCTGCCCCGTCGGCGGACGAGCGGCCAGCAACGCCGGGGGCGAACCGGTCGACAACACGCCGCCCAAGACTTTTCTCCCCGCCGCGATGCGGCTCCTCGCGGCTGCTGCGCAGATCAGAAAACTCTGGGCGGACGTGTCCTTCGCGGTTGCTGCGGCCCTTCGGGTGACGCCGGTCCTGAGCCCCCCGGCGCGAGCGCCGCCGTCCCGCCCAGCGGGCGAGCAGAAGGATCCACCCCATGACCACCATCGGCTACTTCCAGCACAACGGCGCCAACCGATGCTTCGAGGGCCACTTCATCATCGGCGGCGGCGATGAGGTCACCATCGTGCCGCATGCCGAGACCAGTGACCCGACCCGCCTCCTCTACACCGTCGAGGTCGGCGGCCAGGAGATTGGCTACGGCCGCCGCCTGGCCGGAGAAAAGCTGTTCGATGACCTGCTGCTGGTGATCTGCGTGCCAGGCGCGGAAGGACGGGTCGTTCGCGCCAACCTCGTCCCCGCCGACCTGGAGGGCGGACTGGAGCTGGTCGAGGTGCGGCTGCACGCCTGGCCCTTCTAGACGCCGAGCGGCCCGGCACGCGCCGGGCCGCCACGGAGGCGACGGCGGCGGGCCGCTGGCGCGGCGTTCTGGCGGGCGAACGCTGACGCGTCCGCGGGCTTGGGGGCCCTGCCCCCTGGCGCACTTCGCATCGGTTTCCGCCCAGCTTCGCGGGCGCGAGGGCGGCGAGAAGCGCGAGCGCTGCGACGGCTGCAGCCGGGTCCCCGCGAAACCGCCGCTCCGTTTGCACCCCCCGGTCTCGCCGACGGGCAGGGGTCAGGCGCAACCCGCGCCTGCCCCCAACCCTACGGGAGATCACTCCATGTCCGCTTCCAGTCAAACCGCCCAGGACGCCGCCGTGCCCGCCATTCAGGGCGGCGCGGCGCTCGACGCCGTCGGCGCCAAGTTCTTCCTCCTCACCGACGGCGGCGCCGTCCGCTCCGGGGAAGAACGGGTCTATCCCTTGAGCAAGCTCAAGGCCTCGCCCGACAACGTCCGCAAGGGCGGCCACAGGCCCGCCGTCATCGAGGCGCGCGCCGCCTCGATCCTGGCCAAGGGCATCATCCAGCCGCCGGTGGTCAAGCCCGAGCGGCGCGCGGACGGCAGCGAGACCGGCTATGCGCTGGTCACGGCCGGTGAAGGCCGTCGCCTTGCGCTGCGCCTGCTGGCCAAGCGCAAGCTGATCCCGCGTGGGGCGCTCGTGCGCTGTCTGGTGGACGAGACCAACGACGCCGTGGAGGTCAGCCTCGACGAGAATGTCGGTCGCGAACCGCTGCCCCCGGCCGACGAGTTCGAGGCCTTCAAGGACCTCTCCGTGCGCCATGGCTGGGGCGCCGAAGCAATCGGCGCACGCTTTGGCGTCGCCGCAGGCGTCGTGCGCGAGCGCCTGCGTCTGTCGGCCGCCTCGCCCGCGCTGATCAAGGCCTATCGGGCGGACGAGCTGACGCTCGACCAGCTCATGGCCTTTTGCGCCACCGAAGACCACGAGCGCCAGCTCCAGGTGTTCAAAACCCACCGCGAAGCCCATCCCAGCGCCATTCGTCGGGCCATGACCGAGACCACGGTCCGGGCCGACGACCGGCGGGCCGTCTTCATCGGCCTGGACGCCTATCTGGCCGCAGGCGGCGTGGTCGCGCGCGACCTCTTCGCCGACGATCAGGGCGGCTATCTGTCCAACGTCACCCTGGTCGATCGCCTCGTCGACGAGAAGCTGTCGGCCATCGTCGAAGAGGTGGCGGCCGAGGGCTGGAAGTGGTGCGAGACCCATCTGCAGTACCCGCACGGTCACGGCCTCACCCGCGTGTGGGCCAAGCCCCCGGCGTTCAGCGCCGAACGCCAGGACGAGCGCGACGCCTTGAAGCTTGAATACGGCGATCTGGGCCGGACCTGGGACGGCATCGAAGACCTGCCCGCCGAGGTCGAAGCCCGCCTGAGCGCCATCGAGGAAGACCTCGGTCGCGACGGCCAAGAGGCCTACGCCCCCGAAGACCTCGCCCGCGCTGGCGCCTTCGTGGTGCTCGGCTATGACGGTCTCGTGCGCATCGATCGCGGCTTCGTGCGCCCCGAGGACGTCGTCGCCGCGCCGGGCGACGAGGGCGAGGGTTACGAGGATGACGGCGAAGACGACGAGGCCGGGGCTGATCGGCCCAGCCCCAGCTCGGACGAAGAGCCCGAGGGTGAGGCCAGCGCGCCGCTGTCGGCCAAGCTCGTCGCCGAACTGACCGCCCACCGCACGGCGGGCCTGCGCCTTGCCCTGGCCAACGACCCCGACCTCGCCTTGGTCGCCCTGACCCACGTGATGGCGCTGAACACCTTCCACGGGGTGGCCCGCGCCTCTTGCCTAGAGGTCACGGCGGGCTCGACCCGCCTGCCCAACTTCGGCGACACGTTGAAGGCCAGCCCTGCCCTGGAAGCCATGGAAGCGCGCCATGACGCCTGGGCCAAGCAGCTGCCGGATGATCCGGACGAGACGTGGGCGTTCGTCATCGGGCTCGACGCCGACAGCCGCGCCAGTCTACTGGCCTTCTGCGTGGCGCGGACGCTGGACGCGGTGCGCAGCTTCTCGGGACGCCGATCGGGCTTGGCCCATGCCGAGGCCCTGGCGACCGCCACGGGTCTGGACATGACCGCGTTCTGGCGTCCGACCGCCGAGCACTACCTCACCCGGGTCACCAAGGCCCACGTCCTGGCCGCCGTCGCCGATGGCGTCTCCGCCGACACCGCGCGGCGCCTGTCGGGCCTGAAGAAGACCGACCTCGTCACCGCCGCCGAGCCCGATCTGGTCCGGGCCGCGTGGCTGCCGCCTCTCCTGCGCACACGACCGCTGGCTCTGATGCCGCCCCAGGACGGCGCGGATAGCCAGCAAGGGGACATCGAAGACGATGCCCTTGAAGACGCTCGCGCCGCGCCGGACGGCGGCGAGCCGTCCGCCCCGGACGGCCCGGCCACGCCGGGCACACCCCACGAGACCGGTGGCGATGAGGCGTCTGTCGGGGACGACAACGCGCTGACCTAGACCCGGCCGCGCCGTAAACCTGGGAGCGAGCCGGGCCGCCGAAGGATGGTCCGGCTCCGTCTCGGCAGGCGGCGAGCGCCTGGGGCGGCGGCTCGGACGGCGAAAGGGGCGCCCCGCCGCCGAGGGGCGCGGGCGCTTTGGCCGGTCAGTCCTCCTCGGCCTCGGGCTCGCGGTCGGGCTTGCTCTTGCGGGTCGGTCGGTTCAGGCCAGCGCCAAGCCCTCTTCGGTGGCAAGGGCCGGGCGCCGATCGGCGCCTGGAAGCACGGGCGTCGAGGCGATCGCCAGGAGATCACGCCCCGCCCAAGGCGCATTTTCAGGTCGCGCCGATTTTCCGCACCCTCGGCAAAGGCCCGATGCGACCGTTGGCCCTTGGCCGGGCCGCCGTCGAGGGGCTTGAAGGCGACGCTAGCGCCGCGCGCCGAAGCGTACGAATAGCGCCGACGCAGCCGTCGCGGCTGGCCTTGAGCGCGCCGATGCGAGCCATCCGAGTGTTTCCTTCGCGTCGGCCTCGCGTCCGTCGCGGCCTCATCTGGCTGCAACCGGCCCTGGGCTGGCCCGTCCGGCAACCGAGGCGCCTTGGGTTTCTTCCCCGCCGCGCTGCGCGCGACTTCCTCGCGAGGCAACAAACCCGGCGCCTTCGGTCCTTCGCTGACGCTGCGGGTCCGCCCCCGATCTCTCCTTTGGAGCGGCGGTAGGGGGCGTCCTGCGGTCCTGGCTCGCCCTGGGCTTCGGAGCGCCATCGAGGCCGCGATCGGCGCGGCCCGACTAGCGAAAGGAAACACTCCAATGGCCCGCATCGGCACTTTCAAGGCCAGCCGCGACGGCTTCGTCGGCTCCATCCGCACGCTCCGGCTCTCGGTGCCCAGCGTCACCTTCAAGCCCATCGACGGCGACCCGGCCAAGGACCAGCCGGTCTATCGGGTCTTCGCCGAGGGCGCGGAAATCGGCGCGGCCTGGAAATACACCTCGGGCAAGGGCGTCGACTACCTGTCGGTCAGCCTCGACGACCCAAGCTTCCAGGCTCCGATCAGCGCCCGGCTCTTCCCGGCCGAAGAGGGCTTCGATCTGGTCTGGAACCGGCCCGCCCGCAAGGGCGAGCCCGATCACCAGCCCGAGCCCGAGGCCGAGGAGGACTGACCGGCCCAAAGCGCCCCGCCGCCCCAGGCGGCGGGGCGCCCCCTTCACCGTCCGAGCCGCCGCCCGCCTGCGCCTAGCTCGCCCTGCCCAGCGCTTCAGGCTCGGCGAACGCCCGCATCAGCGCCAGCACCTGGGCGCGCTGAGCAGCGGGCAGCCGCGCCATCAGCACCGCAAGCTCTGGACCCTCGCGCGTGGCCATGAAGTCGCGAAGACTGCGCGCCCGCTCTCCAAGCCGCTCTTGCATTGCGCCCTCCGAGCCGACCCCTTCGAAGAACCAGTCGATCGGCACGCTCAACTGGCGAGCCAGCGCGTAGAGCATCGAGGCGGAAATCCGGTTGGCGCCCCGCTCGTATTTCTGGATCTGCTGGAAGGTCAGGCCCAGCGGGGCGGCCAGCACCCTTTGCGGCAGGCCGCGCATCTTGCGCGCCAGGCGAAGCCGAGCGCCGACATGCTGATCGACGGGATGGGGTATGAAGTCACGCAAGACGCTCTCCAGCGGAATGAACCGCCTAAGACGCGCCAGCTTGGCCGTTTCCCTGGCCTGACCTTGTAAGCGCCGCCGGATCGCCGAAGGGCTGGCCCGCCGCGAGCCTCGCCCCCTATTGGACTTTTGGCCTTCCAGCCCGATCGCGCGCGATAACGACATCGGCCCAACGGTCGAGGAAGGTCTTGGTCTCCTGCTCGGACAGGCCTTCGGTGGCCTCCATCAGCCCTTCGGCGATGGCCTTCACGAAGGTGACGTAGGGCGCCATTTCACGCTCGGTCGCCGCATCGGCCGTGCCCATGGCCACGGCGAACAGCTTCTCCATAAGCGCGTAGGTTTCGGGATCGTCGAAGGGATCTGGAAGATCTTCGCCGTCGTGCGCCATCGGCTAGACCCTGTGGACCATGCTGGCGATGAGCAAGCCGAATATGACCGCCGAGAGCACAAGGCAACCGATCGCGAACTTGCTCAGGTAGGGACCGGTTCGTCTGCGCCTGGTCGCCATGAATTCCCCTCAGAGTTGCAAGGCCAAGCTAGCGAGCGTCAGACGCGCCGTCCAGCGCGACCATCGACGCTCCAGCCGTGATTGCGGGGGCCGGTCGCCAGGAACAGGGACGCGGCCTGACGGCTTGGATCAGGGCAAGGAGACCTGCCGATGTTCAAACGCGAGCGGATCGAGCCAACCTTCGGCGACAAGCGCTCCGCAGGTCGCGACGCGCAGGGCCCGATCGAGGCGACGGGCCAGGTCGGCAAGGCGTCGGCGGGCCAAAGCCGCCATGCCGACAATGGTGGCGGCTTCGGCCAAGCCGACCTCTGCGATCAACAGGCCTGAACGCCATGCCCCCAGCGGTGATCAGGGCCTGCATCTACGAGGCCCGAAGCCAGATCCTGACGATCACCTTCGTCAGCGGACGCAGTTGCGCCTATCTCGGCGTCCCCGCCGCTTTGGCCGAAGACCTTGAGCGCGCCCTCGCCAAGGGCCCGTTTTTCAACAGCCGCATCCGCGACCGCTACCCGGCTCGTGCGGTCGAGCCTGGAACCGAGGTCAGCGGCCGGCCGCCTTTCTAAGGTCCGCCGCGTAGCGTTTTTTGGCGGACGGGGAGCCGATCCGTGGCGTTCGCCCTCTAGCGCGCGCGGATCGGCGAACCCTCCCACGCGGCGGCCTGGAGCCCGCTAAATCCGACGGCGGCCGCGCCTGACCAGGCATCGAGCGGTGTGATGACCCAAAAGCTCACCGGCGCGGATCGTGAGCTCGCGCGGAGACCATCAAGCTGACCAAGCCACGAGACTCGCCTGACCGCCCACGGCCGCCTTTAACAGTCGCCGGCGCAGTTCTTGCGCCAGCTGCGGAAAGCGCGCCGCGAGCGCCTCGCCTTCTCCCGTCGCCGGCATCTGGCCAAGCGTCGCGATAAAACGGTCGTCCATGTCCTGGGTCGGGTCGAAGGTGGCGAAGAAGTAGGCGACGGGCACGCCAAGCACCCTGGCGATCGCCTCGAGCTTCGCAGCAGGAGCCCGGCGATCACCGTATTCGAAGGCGCGAACCTCCTCGCAGGGCACGCCTGCCTGGCGCGCCAACGCCTCCTGGGTGAGGCTCAAAAGCTTGCGGCGAATGCGCATGCGCCCTCCGACATGGCGATCGACGGCTGCGGCGACGTTGAGGGCTTCGACACCAGACACTGACGGCTCCTTACCGCGCATGGGCGCTCGGGAAGAAGACGCCGCCGCGAGCCCGAGACCTCATGGGCGCGCCGTCGCCCGCCGGCGCTGCGCGTCTTCGCCAGCCAAGCCGACGACGTTTGCGCGGGCCGCAACGTCTCCCGACGGTCTGGCGTTGTCCAAGCTCGTCGCGAAAAGGAGCACACCATGAAAATCGCTTTGCTTGGCCTGTCGGTCGCCGCCCTGGCCACCAGCGCCCTGGCCCAGACCACCATCGCGCACGTCGAAAGCCAGCCGGCCAAGGGCGCCTTCACCGTCGGCCAGATCGAGGACGCCGACGTCATCGATTCCGCCAACCACAAGGCCGGCGAGGTCGAGCACGTCCTCCTCGACGCCGCCGGCAAGCCCACGGCCGTCGTCATCGAGATCGATCGCGTTGGCCCCGACAAGAAGGTCGTCGTGGCCCTCGCCGACGTCTCGGTCGCCCCCGAACCGGGCGACCCGGGCGATCACATCGTTCGCACCAAGCTGACCAAGGCCCAGCTCTCGGCCCTCCCCGACTGGAAGGGCTAACGAACCAGCGGGCTCGGCCGGCAGGTCGAGCCCGCGCCTGGACGGGTCGCGCCCTGGGCGCTACCGGGTATGGGGTCGGCGTTCACCGGAGCCGCTCCATGGCCAAACCCAAGCATCAGGCGCGGCGCGCTTTGCACAGCGTCACAGCCGCCGATGATCGCCTCGCCCGCCTGACGGTCGCCATCGAGCAGGTGCGCAATGGCGAGCGGCAGAGCTTGAGGACACGGAAGTTGCTGGCGGCGGGTCTGCCGAAGATGGCCCAGAAGGTGATCGAAGAGGCCGCCGAGGTCGCGATCGACGCGGTACGCGGAGACAAGGCTTCCGTCGTCACCGAGAGCGTCGATCTTCTCTACAATCTCCTCATCCTCTGGTCCGAAGTCGGCGTCGATCCCGACATGGTGTGGGCCGAGATGGATCGGCGCGAACGCCTGCTTGGCATGGCCGAGAAGCTGCCGAAGGGTCGGCCAGCCCAGACCTGACCCTGCCAGCGTCGCCGATGGCCACAACGGCCGAGACTATCAGTCGGTCCCGCATGCCGACCGCCCGGCGGCCTCAACACAGTCGTCAGGCGGTGCGGAAGGTCCGAAACGTCACCGAGTAGCGCAAAGCCTCCACAGGCGGGATCGAATGCTCCCAAACATCGCGCGCCGCTCCCGCCAGCACATAGGCCGAGCGCGGCGCCGGCCGCAGCGTCGCCCGCGTCCAGCCCACGCCCGATCGCCTGCGAAAGCGGAATGGACAGCTTGAGAGCAGCGAGACGCCGGCGACGATGTCGAACTGCGGCCTGTCGCGGTGCCAGCCGATGCTCGCCCCGGCCGCGTATTCGATCGCCAACGCCTGGCGAAAGTCGGCCGGGTCACGTTCAGCCAGCGCGGCGACCTTGGTGCGTAGCGGCAGGAGAAAGTCCGGGATCGGCTGCGTCGGCTCCAGGACGCCGCGGGCGAAGTCGTAGGCCCAGCCGAACGACACGACACGGCGATTGCCCTCATAGCCGTGGAACTGGAACGGCGCGAACGGCAGGGCGGCGATGGCGCGCGCCAGGCTCGCCTCTTCGACCGCATCAATCAGGTCAGGCCTATAGACGAGCCCCTCGGGCAGACCCGCAGGCGGTGCGGCCCGGGGCGCGTCGGCAAGGTCGAAAAGGCCGGGCTGGGGGCTCATGGTCATCCTCAGCAGAAATTGCGACTACGCCGCGCCCAGGACAGGTCGCCGCCGATGACGGCGCCGTCGCCGGCGCGGTCCTGAAGCGAGCCGAGCACGCCAGAGAGGTCGTGGAGCTTATAAGCCACCAGGTGAACGACCTCGCCCTCGCGCTGGATGCGACCGTCGACGCCGATCAGGTGCGCGCCGAGCGCGATGCGCCGCTGCTTTTCGTAGAGGTCGCGCCAGATGACGAGGTTGGCCACGCCCGTCTCGTCCTCGATGGTCATGAACATCACGCCCTTGGCGGTGCCCGGCATCTGCCGCACCAGAACCAGCCCCGCCGTCCGGACGAACTTTCGGTCGCGCGCGCCAGCAGCCTCGCCGCAGGGCATGCGCCCCTGCCCGGCCAGCTCGCCCCGCAGCAACGCCAGCGGATGACGGCGCAAGGACAGGCCCACATGACCGTAGTCCTCGATGATCTCGCGGCCTTCGGTCATGGCCTTGAGCGCGGGCGCGGGCTCGTTGAGCTCGCTCGCTCCGGGCTGGTCGAACAAGGGCAGGGCGACATCGCGCAGACCCTTGATGGCCCAGGTCGCTTCTCGGCGCTGCAGCCCCAGGCCCGGCTGGAAGGCGTCGGCGTCCACCAGGCGCGATAGCGCGCCGGTCTTGATTTCGGCCCTTCGCCATACCTGATCGATCGAGGTGTAAGGCTCATCGGCGCGCGCCATGACCAGCCGAGCCGCATCGCCTTCCGCCAGCCCGTCCACCATCCGCAGGCCCAGCCGCACGGCCAGGCGCCCGTCGCCCCTTGGCTCCAGCGTGCAGTCCCAACGTGAGGCGTTGACGCAGAGCGGCCGTACCTGAACCCCGTGCTCGATCGCGTCGCGGACGATCTGCGCCGGCTGGTAGAACCCCATCGGCTGGCTGTTGAGGAGGGCCGCGCAAAACACCTCGGGATGGTGGCATTTGAGCCAGGACGAGGCGTAGGCCAGGAGCGCAAAACTGGCCGCGTGGCTTTCAGGAAAGCCGTAAGAGCCAAAGCCTTCCAGCTGGCTGAAGGTGGCCTGCGCGAACTCAGGGGGATAACCGCGCGCGACCATGCCGCCCACCAGCTTGTCCTTGAAGTGGGAGACCCCTCCGGTGAACTTGAAGGTGGCCATGGCCCGGCGCAGCTGGTCGGCCTCGCCGGGGGTGAAGCCGGCGCATTCGATGGCCACCCGCATGGCCTGCTCCTGGAAGAGCGGCACGCCGAGCGTCTTGCCCAGCACCTTCTCCAGTTCCGGCCGGGGATAGCTCACCGGCTCCTTGCCTTCCCGACGACGAAGATAGGGATGGACCATGTCGCCCTGGATGGGCCCTGGCCGCACGATCGCCACCTCGATGACCAGGTCGTAGAAGCTGCGCGGCTTCAGGCGCGGCAGCATGGCCATCTGGGCGCGGCTCTCGATCTGGAAGACGCCAAGTGTGTCGGCCCGGCGGATCATCGCATAGGTGCGCGGGTCCTCGGGCGGGATGGTCGCCAGCTCCAGGTCGACGCCCTTGTGGTCCTTCAGCAGATCCAGGCCGCGCTTGAGGCAGGTCAGCATGCCCAGCGCCAGGACATCGACCTTCATGAACTTCAGCGCGTCGATGTCATCCTTGTCCCACTCGATGATCTGACGGCCGTCCATCCGCGCCGGCTCGATCGGGACGAGCTCGTCCAGACGATCCTGCGTCAACACGAACCCGCCGGGGTGCTGGGAGAAATGGCGCGGGGTGTTGAGCAGCTGCTGGGCCAGCTCCAGGGTCAGGCGCAGGCGTCGATCCGTCAGATCCAAGCCCAGGTCGCGGGCGTGCTTTTCCTCGATCTCTTCCCGCGAGAAGCTCCAGACCTGGCTTGAGAGCGCCTTGGTCAGGTCCTCCGGCAGACCCAAGACCTTGCCGACGTCGCGCACCGCGCCGCGCGGGCGAAAGCGCTGCACGACCGCAACCAGGGCCGCGCGATGGCGGCCATAGGTCTCGAAGATCCACTGCATGACCCCCTCGCGGCGGGCGTGCTCGAAATCGACGTCGATGTCGGGCGGCTCGTCGCGCTCGGCGCTGACGAACCGCTCGAAGAGCAGATCGTTGCGGTCGGGGTCGATGCTGGTGACACCCAGGACATAGCAGACGGCCGAATTGGCCGCCGAGCCACGGCCCTGACAGAGGATGTCCTGGCTGCGGGCATAGGCGACGATCGAGTGGACGGTCAGGAAATAGGGCGCATAGCCAAGGTCCCCGATCAGCTTCAGCTCGTGCTCGAGGATGCGCCTCACCCGCCCCGTCACGCCGTCGGGAAAGCGCTGGGCCGCGCCCGCCCAGGTCAGACGCTCGAGGGTCTCCTGCGGGGTGCGTCCCGGCTCGGCGACTTCGTGAGGATATTGATAGACAAGCTCGTCCAGCGAAAACCGGCAACGCGCGGCGATGTCGATCGAGGCGGCGAGGGCCTGGCGGTGGCGACCAAAGAGCCGCAGCATCTCGGCCGGCGCCTTCAGATAGCGATCGGCGTGGCGATCGCGCCTGAAGCCGACGTCGTCGATCGTGGTCTTCTCGCGGATGCAGGTGACGACGTCCTGCAGCAGCCGCCGGTCCTTGTCGTGGAACAGCACGCGGTTGGTGACGACGGGCGTGACCCCGTAGTCCCTGGCCAGCCTTTCCAACTCATAGAGGCGCAGCGCGTCGCCGGGCCGCCGACGCAGCGTCAGGGCCAGGTAGGCGTCCGGGCCGAAGATCGCCGAAAGCTTCTTGAGCTGCAGGGCGCAGGTCTCGTCGGCGAGGTCGGGCGCGAGCACGGCGACCAGGCCCTGGGCGTGGTCGGCCAGGTCCTCGAGCACGAGATCGCATTGACCCTTGCCCGCCCGCGCCTTGCCCAGGGACAGCAGGCGGCAAAGGCGCCCGTAGCCGGCCCGGCCGGTGGGGAAAACCAGGATCGTCGTGCCGTCGCGCAGGACGAGCTCGCAGCCGACGATCAGCCGCACGCCCGTGGCCTTTGCCGCGACATGGGCGCGAACGATCCCCGCCAGGCTGTTGCGGTCGCAGATCGCCAGGGCGCGGTAGCCCAGGCGCGCGGCCTCCTCGAACAGCTCGCCCGGCGAGGAGGCGCCGCGCAGGAGCGAAAAGTGCGAGGCGCACTGCAGCTCGACATAGGCGCCCAGATTTGCCGGGTGCGCCGCCAGGTGATCCACCGGGTCTGGCGGGCTCATCCGAAAACCCCGGCCATGAACCAGCGCTGGCTGCCGCTCTGCGGATCCTCGCCATCGCCGTCGCGGTAGATCCAGAACCGCTCGCCGGCCTCGTCCTCGACCTGGAAATAGTCGCGCGAGCGCGCAAGCTCTCCGTCGGCCTTCCACCATTCGCCAAACACCCGCTCGGGACCGTCGGCCCTCAAGACGCGGCGACGCGCGCCCCGCCAGCTGAACGCCGCCGGCGGCGCGTCCGGCAACAAGGCCACCGTGTCGATCGGCTCGGGATGGCGAAACAGCCGCGTGGGCCTTGGCCAGTCGATCGGCCAGGCATGGGCCTCGAGCGGATCCAGCGCCGGCGCCTTGCGCACGCTACGCTCGGGCAGGTCGCTCTGGGTGCTGGCCAGCCGATAGACGTGATCGGCGCCCAGGCGGTTGGACAGCGTGTCCACCAGCCCCGTCAGGTCGGCAGAGGCCTTGCGCGCCTGCCCAAGGCCCGCCTCGTCCTGCCTGTAGCTCAGCGGCTCGGCCAGAAACGCGGCCAGCACGATCGCCTCGACGCCGAACCCAGGATCGACGGCCTCGAGCTTCTCGCAGAGCAGCTTGACCATCCGCTTGGCGTCGCGCGAGGGCTTGGCCAGCGACAGCCGCGCGGCCACGATCTGGTTGTCGACCCGGTGGAACCAGGCGTCGAGCCGCTTGGCGCCAAGACTGGCCGCCTCCAGCGCCACGCAGAGCTCGTCCACGAGCAGCGTCAGATAGCGCGCCATGGTCTCGGGCGCGCCGATCGGCTCGGCGAAAACCTTGCGCGCCCGAACCGTCTGCGCCGCCATCACCGGCTCGATCGGTTCGGCCACGCGGCCAAAGGCTTGGTCCAGCCGCCGCACCGGTTCCATCCCCAGGCGCCGGGCCAGCGGTCCCTTGGCCGTCGCTTCCAGCTCGGCGATGGTGTCGAAGCCGAGCTTGCCGGCGTTTTCGACGAGATCGGCCGGCAGGCGCAGACCCGCCAGCGGCAGGTCGGCGATCTGCAGGCCCGTCTGCCCGGGCGCGACCACGAAGACGGACCGCCGTGAAAACCGCGCCAGGGCGTGCGCGCCGCCCCAGCTGTCGGCGATGGCCACCTGGGCGACAAAGCCGGCCTTCGCCAGGCGGGCGCGCAGGTCGATCAGCATCTTCTCCTCGCCGCCGAAGAGGTGGGCGCAGCCGGACGCGTCGATGACCAGGCCGTCGTCGCCATCGACCGCCACGGTGGGCGAGTAGAGTTTCTGGGCCCACAGAGCCAGTCGGTGCAGGGCGGCCTGGTCGGCGAGAGGATCCAGATCGTGAAGGACAAGACCAGGGACCAGGGCGGTGGCGTGGGCGATCGCCTGGCCGATCCGCAGCCCCGCCTGTGCCGCGGCCAGGTTCATGTGGGCCACGGCGCGCCGGCGACCGACGCGGCCGACCATGACGATGGGCGTCTCGATCGCCGGCTCAAGCCGCGACGAGGCCGCGCCCGTCCTGGCCTGCGCCTGCATCCGGGCCAGCCGGTCGGTCGGCCAGCGGGGCAGGAAGACGGAGATGACCCTTTGCGTCACAGGCTTCTAGCTCGATGTCGAAGGCGTCGCCGGCGCGGCAGCGGAGAAGTTCGAGAAACCAGCGCGGACGGCCCACGCCGGGAACGGGCAGCGGCGTGGAGGGAAGGGCCGACACGCGCCATCGGGTGGACGCCGCGGTGGGCTGGCCAAGATCGGCCGCCTCGGCGGCCCGTCGCCACCTTCGAATGGCGATGGCCAACTGGCCGCTCTTCTCGGCCGCCAGCTGAAGGCGCCGCGAGGCGGTCATCGACAGCTTGCCGACCTCCCCGACGACGCCGGCCAGGCCCGGCCAGCGCAGCCCCTCCTCCATGGAGGCCAGCACGCCTGCCTCGTCCCCGGCCTCGGCGAAGATCACCCGGTCGGGCCGCAGGCCAACCTGCGCCAACGACGGCGCGAAAAGGTCGCGTTGGCGCAGGCACCAGAGCACCTGCCCGTCGGCCCGGGCCAGGACGCCGGCGGTGAAACGCGCCGCGGCCGCGCCATGCAGAGCCCCGTCCGCGCCGCCGGCCACCTCGTGCAGCGCGCCAAGCTGCAGGCCGCCGCCCGGCAGCCGCCCGTCGATCTGCGCCACCCCGAAGGGCAGCACCGCGCGCGTGGCCTGGTCGACGGTCTCGAGCGAGCGGACCTGACGGCGAAGCGCGTCGAGCGCGGCGGGGGAGCGGGTGAGGGACATGGCTGGGGAACGGCTTTGTTCCATCTTTGTTCTCACCGAGACGCGAGAGTCAATCGTCCCAGGGATGCGTCCTAGCCGCGCAGCCGGGCCAAGGCCCAACCGGCTAAGGGATTCGGCTTGCTGACGATTTTTCACTCCACAGCGATGCTGCGACCAACATTGGCGCAGGCTTGGCTGGGCGCGGAGCTCGCAAGCGCAGCGGCGCAGCGCCCGGCCGGGGGCGGCCAGGCAAAAAACATCTACGCTAGACCACGCCAGCGCCTGTCTTTGCACGATCAGCGCCAGGCGCGCCTTGAGACCAAGCCGCGGCCGGACCAGGGTCGCCATGCCGGGCCGTCCCCCCCGTCGCCCGGCGCTCGTCGCACAAGCGACGGCGGCGGCGCGTCAGGCTTTCCCCCTAGCCGCCATACGCGCCGCCGTCACTCTTGCCAGAGGACAGCTCATGACAACGATCGGCACGTTCCGACGCGACGGCGACGACTTCGTCGGCCGCGTCTCCACCCTGATGATCGACGCCACGGTCCGCCTGACCGCCACCCCCAAGGTCTCTCCGAGCGCGCCGGTCTTTCGCGCCTTCACCGGCGAGGCCGAGTGCGGGGCGGCCTGGCGTCCGACCGATGCGGCCAGCGGCGCGGTGCTCAACGTCAAGCTGGACGATCCCACCTGGGCCGAGCCGATCCACGCCCGGCTGATGGCCGGCGAGGAGACCTATCCGCTGGTCTGGATCCGCCGCCAGGAGGAACGCCCCAAGGAGGAACGCCCCAAGGACACCGCCGCCCCCGAGCCCAAACCCCGCGCCGCGCCAAGCTAGGGTGGCGATGCCGCCAGCGCATCACCCGATGCACGCTCAGCGTATGCCGCCGCCGTCAAATCCCGCTATGGTCGAAGCTGGCCGATGGTGGGAGGCCCGATGCAGAGCGGCGATCTACGCGAGACCCCAATCGGCGACCCTGAGGTCACCGACTACGACCGCGCCCACCTGCCAGACTATCTGCGCTTGCTGGACGCCGACGCCGCCCACGCCGACTGGCGCGAGGCGGCGTCCGTCATTCTGGGCCTCGACATCGCGGCCGATCCGGCGCGCGCCCAACGGATCCACCAGGTCCACCTGGACCGGGCGCGGTGGATGAGCACGTGCGGCTATCGCCAACTGGTCGGGACCAAGCCTTCGAAGTGATGCCGCCGCGGCATCGCCCGAGCGCGACACAGCGCCTTGGAAAGCCTGGGTCTCACGGAAAGACAATCGCCCACTCAATCTAAAGTGAGCTTTGTCGGAGCACCTCATGTCGCCAGACGCGTCTCGGTGGCGATCAGCCCAAGCCTACGACTATGTCGATGAGCTGTCCGCCGCCGATTTGGCCTGGGAGTATCTTCGCCGCAATCCCGATTATCAGAGCGACTTCCAGGCTCCGCGCCAAGCGAGCGGCCAGAGCGATTGGCCCGCGCGCTGGGGGCTGCGATTTCCCCGTCGATCCTTCGCTTGACGGCGCCAGCGCGCAGGTCTGGTGGCGGGCCGAGGTCGACGCCGACCTGCTGCTGCTGGTCGCCTCCCCCTTATCCGAACCCAGCTGGCTGACGGCCGGGGACCTGCCCGACAGGCGGCTGATCCAGGGCCAGGGACGGCGAGCGATCCGCCTGTCGCTCCTGGCCGAAAGCAGCGAGGCGGCCACGCCCCTGGCGGCGGCCATCCCCCTTGACGATCATCTGCCGCGCCGTCTGGCGGCGCTCTCCCGGCTATGGCGGCAAAGGCGCGGCCAGCCGGCCGAGGAAGACGTCATAACCGTCCAACGCCGCCAGCGGCTGAAGGCCATGCTGCGCGCCTGGGACGCCCGCCAGGGCGGCGCGCCCTATCGCGCCATCGCCTCGGGCCTCTACGGCTCCGAACGGGTGGCGGCCGCGCCCTGGAAGACCTCCTCCCTGCGCGATGCGACCCTGCGCCTGGTGCGTGACGCCGAAGGCATGGTCGGCGGCGGCTACCACGCTCTGCTCGCCTGAAGCCGGGGCGCGGCTCGGCTCGGCTCGGCTCGGCTCGGCTGAAGGGGGGTGCGAAAACCGCCTCCCCGCCTTCGCACTCCCCCCTGAGGCGAGCCCTTCGCCAGCCTTCCCAGGTCCGCGCCCGGCCATCCTGGCCCGCGCCGCCCAACCTGGGAGACCGCCAATGTCCTCGTCGCCCCAAGCCGGCACGCCACGCTTCATCCGCACCCAGCAGGCCGCCCTGTTCCTGGGCCTGTCCCACCGCACCCTGGAGAAACACCGCACCTTCGGCACCGGCCCAGCCTACCGCAAGCTCGGCGGGCGCGTGGTCTACGCTCTTGAGGACCTGCAGGCCTGGGCCGACCGCGGCGCCAAGATCTCCACCACCGATCCGGGGGTCGGGAACGTGTTGCCGGCCAAGCGCCACGCGGCGGGCGCGGCCTGAGCATGGCCAAGCCCCCCAAGTTCGATATCGCAGCGGCCCCGCGCCTGGACCCCTTCGTGGTGGCGGCCGGCGACGCCAGCCCCCGCGACCAGCGCGACCTGATGGAGCGCCCGTTCTTCTCGCTGTCGAAGACGCCGCGGGCCAAGCCGATCCTCTACCGGGCCGGCGACGTCCAGGTGGAGGTCCATGCCCTGCCCGAGCACGGCATGGCGACGATCTGGGACGCCGACGTCCTGATCTGGGCCGCCTCGCAGATCGTCGACGCCGAGAACGGGGGCCTGCGCACCTCTCGGCGCCTGCGCTTTACGCCCTACCAGCTGCTCACCGCCATCGGCCGGGCCACCGGCGCCACCGAATATCGCCTGTTCAAGGCCGCCCTGCGCCGCCTGCAGTCGACCGTGGTGGCCACCACCATCCGCCAGGGCGAGCATTGGCGGCGCCAGCAGTTTTCCTGGATCGCCGAGTGGGAAGAGCGCGGGAGCGCCGGCGGCCGGGTCGAGGGCGTCGAGGTCGTCTTGGCCGACTGGTTCTATCGCGGCGTCGTCGATCGCTCTCTCGTCCTGACCATCGACCCGCTCTACTTCCGTCTGACCGGCGGCATCGAGCGCTGGCTCTACCGGGTCGCCCGCAAGCACGCCGGCCACCAACCCGGCGGCTGGATCTTCGAGCTGTCGCACCTGCACCAGAAGTCCGGCAGCCTGGCGCGCCCCTCCGACTTCGCCCTAGACATCCGTCGCATCGTCGCGCGCCAGCCTCTGCCCGGCTACCACCTGGCCATGGATCGCGCCCGCGGCGTTGAGCGTCTGCGGATCGTGCCGCTCAACGCCGTCATCGCCTTGGGCGCGCCGCCCGCCCGGGCGCCCCGGCGATCGCCAGGCGCCCCTATGGCCAGTGCTGTGGCCAGCCCTGTGGCCGCCCCTGTGGACAGGTCTGTGGAGGGGGTCGTGACATCGGGCGCGGGGACTATCGGGAGATCAGGCGCGGGCGACACGGGAGATCAGGCGCAACCGCCCGCCGCAAAGCCTTGCCCCGCAGGCCTTGGCGCGCCTGCTAACTTGGACTCTAACCCAGACTCTAACTTCCTAGTAGGTCCGCGCGCCTTGCGGGGACGAGCGTCATGATCATCGCCTTCCTCAATCAGAAGGGCGGCGTGGGCAAGACGACCCTGGCCCTCAACCTGGCCGGTCGATGGGCCGCGCAAGGCCGGCGCGTGACGCTGCTCGACGCCGACCCCCAGGCCTCCGCGCTCGACTGGGCCCAGGCCCGCAGCCACGCCGGCCTGCCGCGCGCCTTCGGCGTGGTCGGCCTGCCGCGCGAGACCCTCCACCTGGAAGCGCCCGAGATGGCGCGCGGCGCCGATCACGTGATCATCGACGGCCCGCCCCGGGTCGCGCCGCTGCTGCGCTCGGCCCTGCTCGCCGCCGACCTGGTGCTGGCCCCCGTACAGCCCTCCCCGCTTGATGGCTGGGCCTCGGCCGAAATGTTGCGGCTGATCGACGAGGCCAGGGTCTATCGGCCCGACCTGCGCGCCCGCTTCGTCCTCAATCGCTGCGCGGCCCGCACCATCATCGCCCGCGAGACGGCCCAAGCCCTCGAGCAGCAGGACATCGGCGCCCTGCGCCAGCGGGTAGGCCAGCGGGTGGTGTTCGCCACGGCCATGCAGGCCGGGCGCCTCGCCGCCGAGCTTGAGCCCCTGGGCGCGGCCGCCGCGGAGATCGCCGGCCTCGCGGCCGAACTGGAGGCCCTGGCATGAGCGGCAAGCCCTTCGCTGCGCGGCCGGCCGGCGCCGAGGCCTGGGTCCGCGAGGCCGCGCCGGCGCAGAAGCGGGCCGACGCCTTCACCGCCCGCCTGACCATCGACGTCACCCCTGCCTGCCGGGGGCGCATCAAGATGGCCGCCTTCGCGCGCGGACTGACCGTCGCCGAGATGATCCGCGATCTCTTCGACCAGACTTATCCGGCGCCGGCCGCCGACCAGGGCGGGGAGGCGCCGCGATGAGCGGGCCGACCGTCGGGGTCGAGATAGACCTGACCTGGTGGGAGGGCCGCATCGAGCAGTGGATCCGGTTCGGAGCCGCCATCGGCGAGACGCGCCTTGACCGCCGTCGCCGAACGCTCGCCTTCGCTCCGGGATCAGTGCTGTGCCTGGTGCGCTGGGCGGCGGGTCCCTATGGCACCATCCGCTCGGAACTGGACATCCTGCGCGCGCCGGCGGCCGGCGAGGCCTACACGACAAGGCCTTGCGTGCGTCCCGGCGCCGAATGCCTGGCCCTGGTGCGCGGCTGGCCCAAGGTCCAGCAGGCGTTGGCCGCCATTGATCGGATCGAGGCGGCCGGCGGCGCCCCCGTCGAGACCGCGCCCGACTATTGGCGCCATCTGCACAACCGGCTGGCCGCGGGCCTTGCCCCGCGCGACTACGGCGCCCAGCGCCATCACGCCTTCGTCCTTCGCAAGGCCCTGGATCGGGGGATCGAACCGTGAGGCGCCTGGTGCTCGCTCTGAGCGTCGGCGCCGGCTTGGCCTTGTCTTGGCGCCCTTCGCCGCCGCGGCTGATGTGGAACACCACCGCCAGCGTCCCGGTGGGGCTCTACCGGCTCGATCGCGCCAACGCTCCCCAGCCCGGCGATCTGGTGGCCGTCCGTCCAGCGCCCGCAATCGCCGACCTGCTGGCGGCCCGCGGTTGGCTGCCCGCCGGCGTGCCGCTCCTGAAGCCGATCGCCGCAGGGCCAGGCCAGAACGTCTGCCGGCAAGGTCCGGTGGTGATGATCGACGGCTTGGAGGTCGCGCGGGCGGCGATCGTCGACCGGGTCAATCGTCCCCTCCCCGTCTGGCGCGGCTGCCTGAGGCTGCGCCCCAATGAAGTCTTCCTACTTTCGGCGGAGGCGGGCAGCTTCGATGGACGCTACATGGGCGCCACGCCCGCCTCGCAGATCCTGGCGGTCGCAAGGCCGGTTTTGACCTCATCGCCGGTTCGCCCCCAGCTGGCGCGCGACGAGGAGCCTGGGCGATGAAGCCGGCCCTCCACGCGCTCCTCTTGGCCGTCCTCGTCGGCTCGATCGCGCCGGCGGCGAAGGCTCAAGACCGACGCCATGTGCAGACGAGCGCGGCCAGGTTCGGGCTCTCCGAAGACCTGATCGTCGCGGTCATCGCCGCCGAGAGCGCCGGGGATCCTCGCGCCGTGTCCCCGGCCGGCGCCATGGGTCTGATGCAGCTGATGCCGGCGACCTGGGCCGAGCTTCGCGCGCGACTAGGCCTTGGCGATGATCCGTTCGATCCCCGCGACAACGTCACGGCAGGCTCCGCCTATCTACGTGAGCTTCTCGATCGCTACGGCGCGCCGGGGTTCCTGGCCGCCTACAACGCAGGACCCCGTCGCTACGAGCAGAGCCTGGCCGGTCGCCCCTTGCCGGCGGAAACCCGGGCCTACGTCCAGCGACTGACCGGTGGTGGCCTAGCCCCGCCCAGGCTCGCCGATTGGCGCGCAGCAGGCCTGTTCGCCTCGCCCTGGCCCGCCGACCTGGGATCTCGGCCTGGCTATGAGACACCGGTGCGCTTGGACCGCGGCGATCGGCCTGAGCAATCTTCTCACGAGGGCGATCGATAGATGGCGAGGGGAAGCGTAGAGCTGCGAAATTCCGGTCGATGGCCAGATAAAAGCAGCGCCGTCGGTGGTTCGCCAATCCCTTGCAGGGCTTGGGTTTGCAGCGCCATCGCTGCTGCGTCGCCGCCGTCGCCAAGGGCGATTTCCCCAAGCTTTTCAAAGCCGCCGCCGCCAGCGGTGCGCCGGTGAGCGAATTCGACGACGAATTCCTCCTGCGCCCTGGCCGGGTGGGTCATGACCGCAAGGTCGGGACAAGCTTCCTTGGGGCGGTGCGCAAGGCGACCTTGCGCGCCGCCGACGCCGGCATCGGGCGGCGCGGATCGGGCGCTCGCCAGGGCCGAGGCGCGGCGCGCGGACGCTGCACCGGGCCTGGCGCGCGCCGGGTGATCGTCAAGGCCCGCATCGTCCGCCACGCCGGCGCGCGCTATCGCGCAGCGCCCTTGAGCCGCCACATCGCCTATCTCGAGCGCGAGGGTGTCACCCGCGACGGCGCTCCTGCCAAGATGTTCGACGCCCGCGGCGAGCAGGCGCAGGTCGCCGCTTTCGCCGACCGCTGCGAGGACGACCGTCACCACTTTCGTTTCATCGTCTCACCCGAGGACGCTGGCGAGCTGACCGATCTTCGCGCCTACGCCCGCGATCTGATGGGCCAGATGGAAAGCGACCTGGGCACGCGGCTCGATTGGGTCGGCATCGATCACTGGAACACCGACAACCCCCACGTCCACGTCCTGGTGCGCGGCAAGGCCGATAACGGGCGCGACCTGGTCATCGCCGGCGACTACGTCGCAAGCGGCCTTCGCTCCCGAGCCGAGCATCTGGCGACCCTCGAACTCGGTCCCCGCACCCAGCGGCAGATCGAGGCCGCGCTCGACGCCGAGGTCGGGGCCGAGCGCTGGACGGGTCTTGATCGCACCCTGTCGCGCGCGGCGGCCGGACGGGAACTCTCTCTCCCGGACCTGCCGGGCCAAGACGCTCAGCGGCTGCGTCTGGTCGGCCGGCTGCAGCATCTGGAGAAGCTGGGCCTGGCCCAAACGACGGGAGCGGCGCGGTGGCGGCTGTCGGACGACCTTGAGCCGCGCCTGCGGGACCTGTCGACCCGGGGCGACATCATCAAGACGATGCACAAGGCCATGGCCCGCGATGGCGGGCGCGTCGATCCCGCCCGTTTCACGCTCGACGCCGATCGCGCCGGAACGCCCGTCGTCGGCCGCCTCGTGGAGCGCGGCCTGCATGACGAACTGGCGGGCACGGCCTACGTCGTCATCGACGGCATGGATGGGCGCCAGCACCATGTCGTCGTCTCGGACCTGGCCGCGAGTTCCGACGCCAGCCCCGGCGCCATCGTCGAGATTCGGGCCGGAGAGGCGGGCAAGGCGCGAGCGGGCCCGAGCCTGGTCGTGCGCAGCGATCTGACCCTCGAGGCCCAGGTCGGCGCTCGTGGCGCGACCTGGCTTGATCGACAGCTGGTGGCAGGCGGCGCAGGCGCCGGCGTCGGCGGGTTTGGCGGACAGGTCGCCGCCGCCGCGGACCAGCGCGCCGAGGTCCTGGTCGAGCGGGGCTTGGCCCAGCGACGGGCGGGCCGCATCGTCCTGGCGGTGCGGCTGCTGGAACGCCTCGAAGCCGCGGATTTGGCCGCGGCGAGCGAAACACTGGCGCGTAGCACCGGTCTTGCGCCGCGCGCCGGACAGACGGGAGAGCGCCTGTCAGGGACCTTTCAACGCCGGCTCGATCTGGCCTCGGGCCGTTTCGCCATGCTGGACGACGGGCTCGGTTTCCAGCTGGTGAGATGGTCCCCCAGCCTCGAGGGTCGGCTTGGCCAGCAGGTGTCGGGCAAGCTGATGCCCGGGCGGCGGGTCGACTGGACCTTCGGGCGCGATCGCGGGCTTGGCCTATGACGGCTCATCATCAGGATCGCGCGGATCGGCCGAGCCGTCCGGTTCGAACGGCTCGTCTCCCCGCCCGGTCCGTCCAAGGCGGGCGAGCCAGTCGTCTTTGGCCGACTTGGCCTGCAAAGCCTTGGCGGAGAGATCCTTGAACATGGCGCGATAGCAGGAGACGAGCTCGGTCGTATCCAGGTGCGCGATCGCATCGCCCGTCTCTTCGACGAACTCCTCCAACGTCATGGCGAACGCCAGCATGGCCTTGTTGTGGGCCACCCAGGCGGCGAACTGTGGCTGACCGATCTGGACCGCGGCGGCGACCCCAAGCGGATCGCAGTCGATGGCCGCGCCGAAGTTCATAACGTGCTTGACGCTGAGCGCCCCACCGCCGGCTTCGAAGTTCTGATAGCCGCGCACGGAAAGCCCGAGCGCGTCGGCTAACGCTTCGGTCTTGGCGGGCCGGATCTTGCGCACGGCCCGCAGCGCGTCGGACAGCAGCTTGGCGCGCGCCCTGTCGTCCGAGTCCCTACTGCTCATCCAAACCACGCATACACATCTACCCTAGGTGTAGCAGCGGTTTTGCGCTTGGCGATAGTCGCCAAACCGCTGGGCGGCGCCGATATACAGGCGCCCATTTTCCGCGCGGGCGTTAGTCGCAGCTGTCGCCAGCGACGTCAAAGAATAATACATCAATCAACAGGCGCATATTTTCTGCGCCATCGCGCATTTACATTGCGCTTAGTAGCAACTTTTCGAAACTTTAGCCTAGTTGTGAAACTTTCACATGGCGAGTATTCATTTTGCCATGGCGTGCCATAGCGATGTTCTGGCGTGCGCTCGCGTACACCGGAGCTCTTCATGCCCCTCAACTCGCCAGTCCACGGGAAAGACCCGTTCACCGCGGCCTTGGATTCCTTGCGTCAGGCTCTGCGGGACGGGCGCTTTGCGCTTGGAGAGCCGCTGACAATCACGGCGCTCGCGCACGATCTGCGCCTTTCGGCGACACCTATCCGGGAGGCGCTGTCACGGCTGGCCGGCGAAGGCCTGATCGAAGATCGCCGCGGCCGGGGCTACTTCACGCGTCGCCTGGACGTGGCCGATCTTACGGAACTCTATGGCCTGCGCAGGCTGTACCTGGTCGAGGCCCTTCACGCGCGGCCCGCGAGCGCGGCGCTATCGCCGCCGGGTGAGGTCGACGCTCTGACGCCGGCCGAACGCGCGGCGCAAATCCTCGACTGGGTGGCGGCCAGCGCTGGAAACCGATCCCTCTTCGAGGTCTACCGCCGCGTCTGCGACCGTCTCGCACCGGCCATCGAGGTCGAAGCATTGCTTCTGGAGGGCGATCGGGAGCTGGCCGCGCTGGAGACCGCGACCGCCGCTGGGCCCGCCGCGATGGTCGAGACCCTGAACCAGATCCACCTGCGTCGGCGCGACCTGGCCCCCGAGATCATCCGGGCGATGAGGGCGCGCGCGAATATCTCCACCTTATAGGGCCAATATAGTTTCAATGCACAGCCCTGGGTCGCTCGATGAGACGCCGCAACTTTGCGGCGTCTAGCAAGGAGAGCGTCATGTCCACGACCCGCAAGCACCGCCTCGTGCGCATCGGTTCGGCCAAGCGCCTGACCCGGGGCGACGGCGACCAGAGCTTCGAGATCAACCTGCAGCCCAAGCAGGTGACCGGCTGAAGGCCGCAGCGCCGGCGCGCTCGCGTCGGCGCACCTTTACCATCCACAGGCGGCCGCGCCAGCACCGCCTAGAACCAGGAGCGCGCCATGACCAAGGGCCGCAAAGTCCTGATCGTCCGCGTCGGGTCGGCCAAGCGCCTGACCCGTGGTGGCGAGGACCACAGCGTCGAGCTGAACATGCAGCCGCAACGAGCGGCGGGCTGAGCTCTGGGCGGCGGGCGTCTTAGCCGAGGTCCCGCCGCCTTTCAGGCAGTACGATTTTACGGATTTACGCCAATGTGGTTGGCCCCTGACGTCCACGCCGCGAAACTGGGACAGGACGTCGTCCTCCTTGACGCCGACGGCGGGAGCTACTTCTGCCTTGCTGGCGGCGCCGCGTCTTTCGACGCCGTTCCGCCGTGGCGTCTGAACGATGCGGACCTGGCGCATGAACTGCTCGAGGCTGGCTTGGCCTCGCCCTACGAGCGCGCCGTCGAACCGCTCCCTGAACGCGCCGTCCACGATCTGGCCTGCCCGCCCGCCGCCTTGAGCGGACGCATCGTTGGCGATGGCGCCAAGGCCTACGGCGTGGCGCTTCGACACTATTATCGTCGCCGTTTCCGCCAGATTCTGGCCTACGCGCGCTCGGCACGGCGGACCCCGACGCCGTGCGAGGCTTGCCCGGACCTAGCCAGAGCCGTCGCCGCCTTTCGCCTTCTGCTGCCGCTGGCGCCGTTCCCTGGCCTCTGCTTCTTCCGCTCCTTCCTGCTCCTGGCCTTTCTGCGCCAAGCGGGACTGGAGGCCACCTGGATGTTCGGGGTCAAGACCTGGTCCTTCGAGGCCCATTGCTGGCTTCAGGTCGGCGACACGGTCCTGGACGATCGCGCCGAGCGTCTGGTGCTCTACACGCCGATCCTGGCGGTCTGACATGCGCGACTATGTGCTGCTCACCTGGAGAGCCGCCGATGGCGATGCGAGCGCGCGAGCTCAACGGGCCGCCGCCGAACTGACCGCATCGCAGTGGACGCTCGCCCATGACCGCCCCGGCCTGGCGCTTTGGCTGCCAAACCGGCGCCCACCCAAGGTCCACCTTTCGGCCGACGGCCGGCTTGTGCTCATCGGCGACTATTTCGGACGACCACCGCAAGCGGCGGCGCAGCCGCTTGCAGCCGCCCGCCACCTCATCGATGGAGGCTGGGGCGGCTACATCGCGGTCTTCACCTCTCCAGAGCAGCCGGCGCAAGCCATACTGCGCGATCCGTCCGGCGCGATGGATGCGCTTACCTGGCGCGCCGAAGGCCTGCGGGTGATTGCGTCGGACTATGGCTCAGCCCTGCGGGCGGTCGCGCCCGTTCAGCTGTCGGTCGATTGGAACCTCCTCGGCGCCAGCCTGGTCGAGCGTCTGCATTTGGCCGGCCAGACACCCTTGATCGGCGTCACCGCGGTCACGCCCGGCGCTTTCAGATCCCTCGATGCAGCTGGTGGGGAAAGGCTTCTATGGCGGCCGAGCGTTTTCGTCAGAACCGGCGCCGACGCCCCAGAGCACGCGCCTCAGACCCTCGCCAGCGCCATCGACGGCGTCGTCACCGCACTCGCCAGCGCTGAGGGTCCGGCAATCGCGGAGATATCTGGCGGTCTCGACTCCTCAATCGTCGCGGCCGCCCTTCAGCGAACCAACCCCGCCAAGATCAAGGCGTGGATCAACTACTATGTCGAGGACGACGGCGGCGACGAGCGCGCCTACGCTCGAGCGGCGGCCGCTCATCTTGATCTATCGCTTACCGAGGTCCCCAAGCCGCAAGCCGGTGTCGATCTGGCGGGCTTGGCCCAGGCCGGGGCGAGCGCCAGGCCAAGCTTTCGTCTCGTCGACGCCGACTACGACCGCGATCTGGCGACTCGCTGCGCTCAAGTCGGCGCGGACCAGATCTTTACCGGCCTAGGCGGCGACAGCGTCTTCATGCAGGGCGGTAGCCCAAGGCTGGCCGGCGACCTGTTTCGCGGCCAGCCGCCCTGGCGCTGGCGCCTTTCAACGCTGCACACGGTCGCCGCCAACGCCAAGACCTCGATATGGCGCGTCATCCGGCTCGGGCTTCTGGACGCGGCGCGGGTGCGTCAAGCCAGACCAGCGCCGCCCGCCTGGCTAGGCGAACGCGCCCTCGCCGCCCATCGGGCCCAGGCCGCCCCCCTATGGCTCGATGACGCCCACCGCTGCAGCTTCACCAAGCGCTCCCAGGTCGAGGGCCTGGCGCGCACGCTGTTGGTGACCGGCCGGTCGGCGCGCTCGGACCACGCCACCGTGGTCAACCCGCTGCTGTCCCAACCGGTGATGGAGGCAGGCCTGGCGACGCCTTCCCTGATCCTGACCGCGAACGGCGATGATCGCGCCTTCGCCCGCGCGGCCTTTGCTGACCGCTTGGCGCCGAAGGTGCGCGATCGACGCTCCAAGGGCGACCTCAGTCGCCACTATGGCCTGGCCCTCGCCCAGTCCGCGCCGCAGCTGCGCGAGCTGCTCCTCGACGGCGCTTTGGCCAAGGCCGGGCTCCTAAGGTTGGACGCCGTCGAGGCGATGCTCGCGCCCGAGCATCTGATTTGGAGCGATCCTTATCGTGACATCATCGCGATGGTCGTCCTTGAGCTTTGGGCCCGTGCTTGGATCGAGCGCTTGGCCGGGCGAGGCGGGAGCGCCGAACGCCGCGCCAAGAAAGCCTAGCCCCTCGTCATACAGGCGACGCACGTTGGCGGGGGACAGAACGACATGGCCCTCCCCCCAGAAGGTAACCAGCTTGGCGTCCTTGCCCTGACGATACAGCGCCGAGAACATTTCTTCGCTCTGTGTTGAGCTGAAGAGGTCCTGCTCCCCGGTCAGCAGGAGCACCGGCGCGGTGACGCGGGCAGCCTGCAGGTAGGGGCTATTTTTGATATAGCGTTCCGGCGCGACCCAAGGCGGCGCGCCAACCTTCATCTGGCCGGTTTCAAGGTAACCCATGCCGGCCGTGAACGAGAACCCGCCCTCTGGTCGCGTGCGAACGGCCGCGCCACGGATCTGGCCCCAGGCGCTGAACTGGTCGGCGATCGCGGCCGAGGCGATGACCGCCTTGAAGCGAGACGACTGGGCGGCTGCGGCCAGGACGGCGTACCCCCCGAAGCTGTGCCCCCACAGAGCGACCTTCGTCCCGTCGACCAGGCCCATCCGGTCTGCAGCATCCACCGCGCTCAACATTCCCGCGGCCAGCCCCTCGCTGGGATCGTCCGATCGGCTCGACGGCAGGTCGGGATAGAGTACGGCGTAGCCTTGGCTGGCGATCAGCTGGGCCGAGATCGAGGTGATCGCGAGGCCGGGCCGCAGATCGGCGGGCGGCCTGGTCGCCGAGAAGCCTGCCCTGCCTGGATAGGGGACCACGACCACGGGCGGGCGATCACCCGGTCGCCAGTTCGGCGGCAGCAGCACCCAGCTGGTGACAGCCTTTCCGCCGACGCCCGGATGAGGGATCGCGCGAACCGGATTCACATCAAGCACCGCAAATTGCGGATTGAGGGTTGCGACGAGCGTTCGCCGGCCATCCCGTTCGACAAACAGGCGCACCACGCCCTGGGCGTCGCGGTCGTTGATGATCCGCCCGCCATTGGCGGCGACCATGATCAGGCCGCTGGTCGTCGGACCCAGGTCCTTCAGCTTTCCGTTTTCGAGTCTCACGATGCGGCCGCGGCTCTGTCCGACGATGCCCGTCGCCTGCGCTATTCGGACGAGGCCGTCGGCCATCGCCTGTGGCGGCGTGTTAGTAAGGGCCGTGAAATCGGAAGTTAGCAGCTTGGCCGCGTGTCTCGGCACGGCGCTGAGCAGCTGTCCCTCCGCCAGCGCCACGAGGCCTTGTTTCGACGTCAGAAGCCGATCGGCGCCGGCCAGGGGCCCGGGCAAGGTCTCACCGCCGGCGTCAAGGCGCCGCCACCGGGCTTCCTGGCCGGACATGAAGCTGCCCCAGCCAATGGGGCGGGATTCGACCCAACCGGCGTGAGGGATCTCGAACCCCTCATTGGTCTGGCCCGGGGTCGGCTGGAAGGCGTCCAGCCAATGGAGGCTCGCCTTCTCCGCGGGGCTCGGCGTCACCACGATCAAGCGTCCCTGGCTGACGCTCTGCCCAGGCTTGCGCGCCTGGATCAGAAGTCTCTCGTCGGTCGGCGACCAGGCCAGCAGAAACGGCGCCAGATCGCACTCGACGCAAGGACGCAAGACCGCGCCCGTCGTCAGATCGGCGATCATGAGGTTACGTCGCCGCATGGCCGTGCCGCCGAACACGACGTCGCCTGCGCCAGGCTGGATGTCGGCGCCCTCTTCGACCACGGCGACATAGCGACCGCCGCTCGACACCGAGAGATAGAGGAGATCACCTCTGGCCAGGACGGACTTATCGCCAGTCCTCAGCCTGATGTGGACGAGCTCGGCGGGCACGGCCTGGCCACCCCGGCTCAGGAAGCGCCCTGACCCGATCGTCGTCGCGCTAAGCTGCCCCTCGGCAGTCGCGCGCCAGCGCTCGCCCAGGGTGGCGAGCGGCTCGGAGCCGCGCCGGAGGAGCAGGTGAGGTTGGCCCGGCGAACGCGCGATGAGGACCAACTCGTCGTCCGTAAGCCAGGCGGCCGTGCGGCCCAGCACAGCGATATCGGCGCCGACGCCCAGCCAGGTCACCTTTCGGCTGGATAGGTCGAGCACGCCGCTCTCCCACCGATGGTCGTTCAAGCGATGGATCAGCATGCGCTGCCCCGAGGGCGAGAAGGCGCCCGCGACCATGCCCAGCTCGTTCGAAGGCGCGCCGACGAACATGGCTTCGGCTGGATGGTCGAGATCGACCACCCGCAGCCGGCTGGCGGCCAGGGTGTAGGCGGTGTCGTAGTCGAACCGCGGCGCGTCCAGTTGACCGACGGCGGACTGGATCACGAGCCAGCGACCGTCGGGGGACAAGGTGGTCGAGGTCAGCGTCTCGGCCGACAGCAGGTCGTCGACGGTGAAGGGCCGGGCCAGGCACGGGCGCGCGAACAGGACGCAGCACAGCGCCGCCACAGCCAGGATGAGCTGTCGCATGACTTGTTTTCCAAGGAGAGGACTAGGCGCGCGCCACGGGGGCGCGCGCCCTTACGGCGCTACCAGCGCTTTGTCAGTTGCAGCGAGAGAACCCGCCCCAGAACGTCGGCGTTCGCCGGGTCGTATCCCACGCCCTGCACCGCGTCATAGAAGGGCGGATCCTGACCCAGCAGGTTCTGGGCGCCGGCCGCCACCACCAGGCCTGAGAGCGGCCCTGACTTGGCCGGCGCCGTCCACTGGACCTGGAGATCCAGCGTCGTCCAGGACCCGATCCGTCGCCCCGCGGACGTCGCGTAGTCGTCTACATATCGCAGGAAGCCCGAGGCCATCAGCGATCCGCGCGACCAGCTCACGCCGAGGTTGGCTCGCCAGTCTACGGGGAAACCCGCCTGGTCGACATATTGGATCGCGGCCGCGTCCTTGGTCAGCTTGCGCTGGTAGTCGATCAGGTAGCTGGCGTCGCCGATGAAGGTCAGGTTCTGACCAAGCAGCGTCACCGGCCAAGTCGCCTGTAGGTCGAGGCCTCGAACGTCGAGCTCACCAGCATTGAGATTGCGCCCGTCGATGATCGCGCCGAACGCCGTGGCGGGAAACAGCTTGGCGTCGGTTGAGGTGGGATCGTCGATCAGCTCTTGGGCGGCGGCCATGTCGGCCGCGTTCGTGGGATCGAGCGTCCGCACGAAGCCCGCATAGATCGGGTTGGTCAGGGCGTTGACGATGTCGTCGTAGACCGGGTGACCGACCTGGTTGGAGAAACGGGTGTCGAAATAGGTGACGCTGAGGCGCGCTCCACGCGGCGCGAAGCTCGGTGTGAAGTCGGCCCCGACGGTCCAGGTCTTGGCCGTCTCCGGACCAAGGTCCTCGTTGCCGCCGGTCTTCATGAGGATGAGAACCTGCTGCCCCTTCGAATTGGTCAGGAAGGTCGCGCCGACGGCGTACTTCTCATGGATGTCGGCCAGGGTCGGGGCCCGAAAGCTCGTCCCGTAACTGGCCCGCACCTTCAGGCCCGCGGCCGGCTCCCAGATGGCGCCGATCTTGGGATTTTCCGTGCTTCCGAAGTCGCTGTAGCGCTCGACGCGGCCGGCCAGCGACAGTTCAAGGCGGCGCACCGCCGGGACCGCCATGTCCGGCGAAACCAGCGGAACACGCAGCTCGGCATAGGCGGAGGCGACGTCACGCTCGAAAAGCTTGCCGTCGGTGGTGGTCGGCGTCGCCGCCGAAGTCAGGTTCGTATTCCAGACGATGAAGTCTTCGTGCCGCCCCTGGGCCCCGAAGGCCAGTTTCACGTCACCAGCCGGGAGCCTGGCGAGCGTGCCATCCAATTGCAGGCCGCCAGAGGTGACGCGATTTCGCCGGCTGTGATGCTGGTAGCCGCTGTTGATGAAGTCGAGCACCGTGCGGTTGTTGGCGCCGAACGGGTTGAAGTACCCATCCCGCGCGGCGCTGTAGCTGGTGGCCGCATCGTCGGCGATGTTGCCCAGCGCCTCGCTGAGGAACCGGCTGTTGAGCGTCTTGTTCTGGTTGCGCTCGCCTTGGTCAACGCCGTAGGCGCCATAGACGTCCCACCGCCAGGTCCGACCGAAGTCCTGGCCCGCGGCGAGGGTCAGGGCGAGGTTCTCCGAGTTGCCGGTCGTACGCTTGGGACCCAGATCGTCGGAGAAATCGTAGGCGATGAGGTGAGACGTCGCGCCCGTCGGCGAGACGAAATAGGGATTGGCCGCCCGCACCGTGAAGATCGTGCTCGCCCCGGCTTGGCGATAGGTGAAGCGCCGCCGCGTGTAGAGGCCTTCCGCCGACAGCTCGAGCTTGCCGATGTCCTGGCGCAGGCTTGCATAGACGCTGGCCCGCTCCTGAGCCGGCAGGGTGTCGGAGCCTTTGCGGCTGTCACCGTAGTTCGCCGTCCCGGCGGTGAAGTCCGAAGCCTTGGTCGCGCCGGTCCTGGGGATCGCGTAGAGCGGCACGTAGCCGCCGGCGCTGGCGCTGTAGACCACGATATTGCCGGGATGGGCGTAGATGGTGCGGCGGTCCGTGCCGCCGAGCGCGCGCAGGTCCGCGGTGGCGGTGGCCGTCCGCTCATCGGCGGCCAACGCCTCGCGGCGATAGTATTCGGCCGAGAGTACGGCGCTTCCGCCAGACCAGCGCTTTCCAAGGGTCTGGGATAGCTGGCGCTCCTGCGCCGTTCCCCCTTCGGCCACGCTCACACGCGCTCGCGTTTCGGCGCCTTCGAAGTCACGCTTCAGAAGCACGTTGACGACCCCGCCCACCGCGTCGGAACCGTAGAGCGCCGAGGCCCCATCGAGCAGCACCTCGACCCGATCCACCGCGCTGGTCGGGATCGCCGATACGTCGGCGAAATTGCCCTTCAGCCCGGTGCCGGCGATGCGCCGTCCGTTGATCAGCACCAGCGTCGCCGAGCTGCCGAGCCCCCTGAGGTTGATGCCCGTGGAGACGGTGTCGTTGGTGAAGCTGCGATCGGCGCCCAACAACTGATTGGCGGGCGTGGAGCCGCCGCCGAAGTTCTGTGGAAGCGCCGCCAAGGCGTCGACCAGGGTCGCCCGGCCAGACCTATTCAGCGCATCGGCGTCCAGCGTCACGACCGGCGAGGGCCCGTCGTTGGCGCCGCGGATCAGGGTGCCGGTGACGACGATCTCCTCGACCTCGACGGGCGCTGCCGGCGCCAAGTCCGCGGGCCGGCTGACGGCGGCGGCGCCATCGAAGGCGATCGGCGTGACCTGGCGCTTGAGCACGAAGGACTTGAGGTTGCCCCGACGAACCTGCATCGGCGCGCCCTCGAGCAGGCGTTCGATGGCGCATTCCGGCGTCAGCCTTCCCCGCAGGCCTTTTGACTTCAGGCCGGCGACCTCCTCAGGCGAGTAGAGCAGTTGCTGCCCACTTTGCTCGCCGAACGCCGTCAGGGCGCGATCCAGCGGTCCGGGCGGGATGTCGAACGTGACGAGCGACTGCTCGGCAGCGGCCGGGGCCGGTACGACGGCGAAAGTCGCGGGAATGACGAATGTCGAAACAGCCAGACCAGCGAGCAATCGGCGGCGAAGAGTTGGAATGCACACGCTTGAAGACCCCTCAGACGCACGCGCGGCGTCCGTCATGGGACGGATCTTCTTGGCTCGGCGCTCGGCGTCGCGGCATTGACGCGCCAGCTCGCCGTTTCCCCTGGAAGGCCTTGGAAAAAAATTACGCGCCCGCATCGGCTCCATGTTTGCGGCTGAGACGAATGACCCCCTTGGCGGGATGCGTGACGGTCAGATCGTGAAACTCGGCGACCGAACTTACGAACGTCTCAGTGTCGCCTGCGTCGAACACGCCGGAAATCCGACTATCGGCGAGCGCGCCTACATCGAGCTCGATCCGCGTGCGGTCGTAGCGTCCCACTTCAGCGACCGCGTCTCGAAGCGGCGTGCCTTTGAAGGTCAATCGCCGGCTGGCCCAGCTGGAGGCAGCGCCGACATCGACGATCGCCGGCTTGGGGGCGCGGGCGGCAGTGGAGAGCCCTTCCCCCGGAGCCAGCCGCCATTTTCGCTCGACGCCAGCCTCTTGCTCTCGAACCTCGACCGCCCCCCGCAGCAGCGTAACCTTGGCGCCGCCCTCTTCGCGGCGGACGTCGAACCGCGTTCCTAGCGCGGTGACGGACGTGTCGCCGGCCGAAACGATAAAGGGACGGGCCGCGTCATGAGCGACATCGAACAGGGCCTGGCCCCGCACCAGGCGAATATCGCGTCGGGATCCCGAGAAGCGAACCGTGACCTTGCTGGCGGTGTCCAGGGTCAGGGTCGATCCGTCGGCCAGCTTCAAGGTCCGCTGCTCGCCCACCTCCGTGGCGTAGCCGCGTGGGCCAAGAGCAAGGTAGCCGCCGCCGACCAGCAACGCGGCCCCGCCAACGCTGAGCAAGACCGCCATAGCGGGTTTGAACTGCCAGCCCTTGGGTCGGGGGGGCTTAGGCGCGGTGCGAGCGAGCGTGTCCGACAAGAGGCCCGCCACGTCGGCGTCGTGCTGAAGGGCTCCCGCGCGTCCCCAGAACCTGTCGACCTCGTCGTAGGCCTCCCGGTTGCCTGGAACCTTGCGCCACAGCCGGAAAGCTTCGAGGTCTGTGGCCGCAACGTGCTTCTTCTTCAGCCGCGCGAACCAGTCGGCGGCCTCCTCGTGGGCTTGAGTGCTGGGAGCGGTCGAAAGGCTCATCGGTGCTGCTTCCGTTCAGTCCCGCATCTGGCTCATGCAATGAGCGATCGCCTTGCCCAATCGCCACTCCACGGTTTTTACCGATAAACCACAGCGTGTGGCGATCTCTTCATAGGTCAATCTCTGGAACCGGCTCAAGACGAACACATCGCGATAGGGCTCGGGGATCGACAATATCATCTCTTTGAACAGAAGTTCGTCCAGCGGGCCACTGTTCGGCGAGCCTTGCGCTTCCTGAACGACGGCGTGCACGTGACGGGTCCTGACGGAGCGACGGCGCAGGAGATCTCGGGCCAGGTTGGAGGCGATCCGCGCGAGCAGGGCCTGAGGTCTCTTGATCTCCGCCGTGTCGTGGGGGGCCAGGCGCACATAGGCTTCGTGGACGACGTCCTCGGCGTCTGCGTCGATCCGCGGGCCAAACTGCTTGCGCAACGTCGCACCGAGCCAAGGGGCATAGCGCCGGTAGAGATCTTCCAGGCCTTCAGAGTGCTCCCAGCCCTCCGGCGCCGCGCGCTTCACATTCCGGGTCATCGGCCGCTCCGTTCAGGTCGGAGGCGATGGAAACGGTCGAGCGAAATGGACGCGGCAGCCCAGCTGCCACGGCTCGCGCCGATAGGCGCGTACGCGGCCGCACGCGGCCGTCGTCTGAGGCTTCAACATCGCACGGGGTTTCCACGCCCCACCGCCGCCCTGGGGCGCCGGCCGGTGAATCCTGAATCAATTGGAGGGCCCGCGCAAGTTGCATATCTGCGTTCAGCGGTAGAAGGGGCGGGCGTTGGAAACCTTGCGATGTCGAAAGGCCCGCCGACTTCAGCCGCGATCGACGCCGATAACCCCCGGCTCCAGATCGCGGCCTATAGGGCGGCGCCCGCGAGTTTTTGACTAGGCCAGGTTCGCGCAGTCGGCAATGTCCGCTTGGCGCCATTTGCTGCCGTTGATGCGCCTCCCGGAACCGGACACTCGGCGGCTGTGGAGTCCGGCAAGCACCGCGCCTAGCCAATCCACCAAATTCTAGGCGGCGCGCGTGGGCTCAGATGCTGCGCCGAACGCGATCCTGCAGGACGAGGGCGTCGGGCGTACCGATGCGTGCCAAATGGCCTACGAGTACGAGCAGCGGATCGCGAAATCCTGCGTCGGATTTCAGGCGCGCGGCATCCTCCTTTAAGATCGCCATCACGAGCTCGGCGAGCGCCGAGCCAGCACCATCCCGCAACGACGACTTGGCGACTAATACGCCATTGAGCCAATCCAGGGCCTGAGCCCGCAACGCTGCGCCGGCCGAACGCGTCAGGAAGCGGGCGTAATCGCGAAGCGCTCGATCGTCCCGGGCCAAATGGGTCTCGGCGAACGCTTCGTAGAACCGCGCCAGCCGAGGCACATGGGCAAGTATGCCAGGCGATCTACCTATCGCGTCGGCCGCATCGAGGCCGAGCATGTGCCGTCGCAGATCGCTGGCATGATAGTAGCGCCCGCGATCGGCCCAGCCTGGTGCGAACACGAACTCAAGCATCGCCTCCCAATTGGCGACAAACGGTTCGGCGTCGGCCTCGTCGTAGGCGCGCAGGAAGAAGACGTCGATGAAGTGCTCGACGGTGTATTCGCCGGCCGGGCCGAGGGCCAGGATCGGCTCCCACAGCGGTCTGCCGCGCTCGACGTCGCTGACGCGAACGCGTGCGGCGATCGCTCGGATCGCAGTGTGGCCAAAATCGTCGGCGCGATCGACGGTGTCGTCATCCGTGTCGCTCTCCCGGCCGCTATGCATGGTCCAGTCGATGAAGGCCCACAGGTCGCGCAGCGCCGTACGATGATCGTCAAGATCTTCGGGCGACGGCGTGGCCTCCCGGTCGAGCGACCACTGGTAAAGGGCTTGCACGCCCTGTCGTTGAAGCCCGTAGGCGTAACGCCGGCGGTGGGCCCGCCAGGGCGCGGGGATCCCCGGCTGGCCCGCGCGGCGAAAGCGAGAACGCCAGAGGCGCTCGACCCTCATGGCGACGCTGAGCGGTGTCGGCGCGGTGGTGCCCGAAGCCGTAAGGTCGAAGCCCGCCAGGCGCTCGCGCCATCTGTCGGCACGCGCCCGACTGCCCGGCTCATGCGTGTCCGGCGTCAGAGCTTGCAGCGCCGCGCCAAGGATCGAGAGCGTGACCACCCGCGTCCAAAGGACCGGGATCTCGCGCCGGCGAGGAAAGATCGCCAGGCTGGTCTGAGTGATGACGCCCCCGTCGCCGCGGGCCAAGCCCCGCGCCAAGATCTTGGCCCAATCGGCCCTGGCACCGACACCGGTCAGCAACCCGTTCAGCGCCCCAAGACACGCCCACCGCAGCGCCAGCCGAGGAACCTCTTCACGCGAAGCTTTGAGCAGGATCTCGCGACTGTGTCGTTCGAGCACTGCGGCGATTGCTTCGGCGCACTCCCGGCGCGCCCGGATCTGCTCAGATCCTCTTGTCAGGAGCAGGCCGCCAAGCGCGCATTCGATAACTAGAGTCTCGCTGGGGTCGAACACGCCCATCTGGCTGACGTCGTCGAAGTAGCCAAGCAGCGCCTCGGCCTGACCCTCGTTGAAATCGTCGTGGTTCAGGGTGCTCCTACACCAGTCGACGATCGCGCCGGCGGTGACGGGCTCATCGTCTTGCTGAGGCCCGTTGTGGCCGGCGATCGCCTTGGAAAGCTCGGCGGGGCACTCGAACGTCCAGACCAGCTTGCCGTCGCTGTCGGCCCGTTGCACCCAATGAACCGGATCCAGGCGGGCGAGCAGCAGCCTTCGCACCAGCTGGTCGCGCCCTTCGAGCACCTGCGGCCAGAGCGTCACCGCCTTCATCAGGGTCGCTTCCATTGACGGCGAGCTCTGTCGGCGCTCTCGCACAACCTCGGCGAGACTGATGACCCTATGGGCGGCGAATTCCCAGTCGCGGGCCAGTTGCCATAGCCGCTCGCCCATCCGGGACCAGCCAAAGCCGTCGAATTCGTACCGCGCCGTCGCGCTGCGCGTCTCGTCGGCGTCGAATAGGTCGGGACACGTAAGCAGCGGGGCCAGACAGCCTTCGAGAAGTTCCGGGCGATGCTTGGCCAAACCGCATAGCACCCCCAGGATCGCGACCGAGTTGCTCTCGTTCAGCAGACGCCCGATGGTCGGTGTCAGATCGTCTCCCGCACCGCACCGGAGGAGCAGCCACCGCTCAAGCGCGTCCAGAGCGCCGTAGAGCTGCAGATTGCCGTGACGGCGACACTGCGCCCAGGCCAGCACGTGACTGCCCCCCACATAGTCGCGCGTCCTGCCCTCGCCATCGGCAAGCCTCAGGATCGGCGACTTCTCCCCTCTCCGCGCCTGGGCCTCAGCCCAGCGTTCGGTGCAGAACGCCGTCAAGGCCAAGACGGCCGTCACGGCCTCGTCAGGCGAATTGTTCAGGAAGGCAAAGAATGGACTCTTCCAATGGATCATCGGCGCGCAGTCATGATCATGTTCCAGACCCAAGGGGTCATCGAGCATGCTGCCATAGCTTTCGTGCGGCCGATCCTCGACGATGCAGGCCAACAGCACTTCGCGGGCCACCGCCGGCATCGCCACCGCCAACGGCGTGAAATCGAGCGGATCGAGCACCACGCGCCTGAAGGAGTCGTCGATACGGCCAGCAGGACCAAGCGGCCAGGGCGGCAAGGGGCGCGGTGACCAAGACAGGGGTGCGGCCTTGGGCCTTCGCCGCTTCTGATTGGCGGCCTGGGCCGCGCGGCGTCGCGCGCGGTCCTTGGCGTGGATGGCGTCCACCCGTGCGGCCGTTTGAGGATCTAAGGGGCGGCGACCCGCCAGTTCGAGTGCAAACGCCGCCACTTCATCCGGCAGCTCCGCCGCCGCCGCCAAGGCAGCGACATAGAGCGGATTTCCGTCGTCGCCGCCCCGGCCGACGCAGCCATGCGCGACGCTCATCACCTGTTCGGTGCGGGCGCTGGCCAGGGCGAGAATCGCGGCTTCCCGCCGCGCCGGAAACGGGCTGGATTCGAACATCGTCGGCGTTTTTTCCAGCCACGCGCCGCACACCTTGGCGACCACCGATGAGCCCAGGGCGGCGACCTTGTCGTGATGAGCGGCGAGAAAGCGTAACATCGGTGGCCAGTGACGCAGGATGGGCGTGCGATAGTGGCTCTCGATGTAGAGAGAGACGTCCGCGTCGTCGCTCTGCACGCCGTTTGGCGTTGACGCCACGTGCATGAACCGGCGTAGCAGGCGGTCTAGCAACGCGCCCTTGTCGGCCAGTAGCCTATCGGCCCGGCGGCTCAGGAAAACCTCGGCGTTGGGATCGAGAAACAGCGCATCGAGCAGAAGGTCGGCGGCGGCGGCGTCCTTGGGATCCTGTAGCGCCTCGAACGCGGCGTCCCATCCGTCGCCCGCTTGGTCTGACCGATGCAGCAGATGAAGGCCGAGCAGGCGCAAGGCCGGCAGCCAGAGCGGGCGATCCGCCAGTCTGGCCCACGCGCGTGGGTCGTCCATCTCCTTCAGCGCCTGATACCGCGCCCAGTCCGAGGCTAGGTCGTGCTCGAAACGGACGCGGTAGCGGTCGTTCATGACCAGGGGTAAGCGCGCCTGCCCAGCCTTCAGGGCGGCCCGGTCCCCCGCGTCGAGCAAACTGACCGCAAAGCTGCGCTCGTAGTCGGCCTCGCGCTTGGCCAGCCGGATAAGCAGACTGTGTTGGTTGATGTCGTGGGTCGTCCAGTGGTCCCACAACATGTCGGCGATGTCGGGCAAGGCCAGAGATGGCTTTTCGGAGCCGTCCGCGGCGGGGACGCTGGCGAGCCAGGCAAGAGTTCGGATGTTGCCGAGCGCGGCCACTAAGCCGCCGTCATAGGCGTGCGCCCTCAAGCGCGGCGAGCGCTGCAGGATCGCTCGGATCTCGGCCTCGGTTAGCAGCGGCGGCGTGATCGGACCAACCGCGATCGCCTGCCAGAGCGCACGAACGTGCGTGTCCTGCGCGATGCCCTGGCCGATGACGACGACACGCCAGGTCCGCTCGCCCGCCCGCAGGCGCTCGACCAGCGAGCGCACCACGATGGCCATGCTCTGGGCCGGCATCTCTGCGAAGCGTTCGACCGCGTCGAGCACGAGGATGTTGTGAGGCTTCTCGCTGCGGGCCAAGAGCTGCTGGAGATTCAGCGCTTGCGGTCCAAGCCCGCTGAGCGCCTGCTGCGCCTCGTCCGGTCCCAGCCAAAGCTGCCGGGCGGCCGGGAACCCCGCCGCCAACCCGGCCTTTACCCACGCCGACTTGCCCGTGCCGGACTCGCCCGTCACCAGGCAGCAGCCGGTCTTCTCCAGCGCCGCCGTCAGCAGCGCGGTGTCGCGCTCCAGGTGATGGCCATCGTGGAAGCGCGTCTGGACGGTGGCCTGTTGCTGAGCGCTTAGCGCCTTCAGCTTAGTCCAGGCCGGCGCGGTGGCCGGATGGCCCTTAAGGGCATGGCGATCTCGAAGACGGCCGATCAGCGGCTCCAGGGCGATCGAACCGCCGCCGACGCGTGCGTCGTGGGCCTCCTTCACTAGCGCCGACCAAAGATCTCGTCCCTGCTCCGGGCTTGCGTCGCAAAGGACCGAGCGGGCCCGCGCCACCGCCGCCTCCTCCATCATCGAGGGTGTCAGCTGAAAATCAGAAGCCAGCACATCGAGGCGACGGATCAGGTGCGCTGTCTCGACCGAGCCCTCCCCTAGCGCCACGCTGTCGAAGATGGCGCGGTGCCGGTTGGACGCGTGGATCCGCGACAGGCCAATCTCGAGGGTGTCTCCCGACAACCAGGTCTTAATGTCGTGCCATAGCGGCTGGAACTGCGCATGCCGCCCCCGGATGGCGAGCGCCATCTGATCCATATCGCGATCGAAGAGGTCGGGCCGCCGCCACTGCGACCAGGCCAGCTCGACGAATTCGCGTGGGAGGGCGCGCGCGGTAACCTGGAGATTGGACTTGCAGGAAATTGTCAGGCGCCGGTTGCCGGTGCCGGCGTCAATGCCGGTGATCCGAAGATCATCGATGAGGGATTGGTCCGGCGGAAGTTGGAATTCCACGAGGCGGGACGGGACGGCGAGCGGAAGGGCCGGCTCGTCAGCCAGCATCCGAGTCAGTTGGTCGGCCGCGATAAGATCCTCGAACGAAAACCCCGCGCCGGATGTCGATCGCGCACTGACGCGATCGCGGCCTTTGCTGGTCTCGTTTTCCCCGTCCATGTCCTAGGTATAGCCGTTCGGCGCGATTCCCGCAGCGTGCGCCGAGCGCGTCTGGAGCAACGTCTAGCGGTCGGGCCGCAGTCCCGGAACCCCGCCCTAAGCCAGCGAGAGGATCTTGCCCAGGCTCTGCTGCTGAGCAGTCGTCGGGTATCCGCTCCTGCGAACCGACACTGACCCGAACCAACGGTCGGCGATGGGTCGCGTTCGCCCCAAAGCTGAGCTATTCAATCATCGGCTGCAATGCACCGGATGAGTCTATGTGGCAAGACAATGAAACTGCCCGCGACTTTCTGAACTTCTCAGCCGTCGCCGATACGGTGGCGGAGATCATCTTGCAGGCGCGCGGGCGGCCGATCTTAATTGGCATCTCCGGCGCCTGCACTCGCCGACTGCGGACCTTCCCAACGTCAGCGAAGAGTCATCCAGCGGACTTCAGGCCGCTAGTCGCTCAAGCTCCGCGATGCGTTCTTGGGCGATGATTTCGACCATATCTTTCAGCGTGCCGACGCGCTCTTCCAGCCAACCAAGGTGCTCGACTGAAATCTCGTACGTCTTTGAGTAGCGAGCTTCGACGTAGGCGCGGCGGATGAGGTCGAAGCCCTGACGCTCGAACTTGTTGGACCCAGGCCAGATGCCTATGAGGCGAGCGTCCATCGCCTCCGCGCGATCCCGAAGCAAATTCAGGCGATGGGTCTTCGAGCTGTATAGAGTGAGAACCAGAACGATGCCGTGATAAAAACGTTCGGCAGCCTGATGTAATTCGAACGCTGCCTTCTTTGACCAGCGCGGCCCTTTTGCGATGTGATCCCTGCCGGTCTCCAAAAACTGGTCGGCGCTCTCGAACCATTCCTCGTGATAGCTCTTGGTTTCGCTATACGCGTCGCGCGGGGACAGAGCTTCGGGCGAGGCCAACGGAAAGCCGCTTTCCTCGAAAAGCGTAATCCCGTCTCTCAGAATATCCGTAAAAAAGTAGCGGCCCAAACGGAGTTGCTCGTTCACGTCATCAAGGCTGTGAACGATGAAATTAGGCTGGGTGCGCAGGTGCTCGCCGGAGGCCAGCTCTCGCAGGAGGACCTCGTCGGATTTGCTCCAGAATTTTTCGAGGTCGGCCAGATCGTCGTGGTTGACCACCACCAGCAGATCGAAGTCCGAGAAGTAGCGGCCCTTAGGATCCTCGACCCAGTCGCCGCGGGCGTAGCTGCCAAACAGGATGATCTTGAGCAGGCGGCCGTTGCGGAAACGGGGCATGGTGCGCCGGCTCAGCGCATCGGCAAAGCCGCTACGCAGAGTCTCGACCACGAACTCGAGCTCCTTGCGCTTGCCCGCCGGCAGATGATCCAGGCTCGTCTTCATCGTTCCTTCCGTCGGACGCTTCGAGGCCGGAGTCTAGGGCGGGAAGGGGCGTGAACGCCAGGGTTGTTGGCGGATAGGCGGCGGATATTGATTGTATATTCGCTCTATAGTGTGGATTGGCGGGGCGGCTCGCGTTTCCATGCTTCGGGTCGCGACCGGGCGCGACCAGGAGCGCCATGTACGACGCCGAGCCCCTTGTCTTCGATAGCGCCGCCGCAGGCCAGACCAGCGCGCGCTTGGGCGTGGGGCTACATCATCTCCGGTACGTCCTGGCCGCCGCCGAGTACGGCGGCTTTAGGCGCGCGGCCCGCAAACTGGGCGTTCAGCAGTCGGCTGTGTCGCGCCGGATCAAGGAGCTCGAGGCGCGCCTGGGGGCGCCGATCTTCGAGCGTAGCCTGCAGGGCGTCCAGCTGACGAAGGCCGGCGAAGACTTCGTGCGCGGTGCCCAAACCGCTGTCATGGAACTCGACCTGATGGTCGATCGGGTCGCCGACGCCGGGCGTGACCAGATGGGATCCCTCAGCGTCGGCGTGCTCGGCGGTCTGGGCGGTGGGCCGCTGCAGGGCCTTCTGCAGCAGCTAGTCCGATACGATGACGGCTTGCGGGTGGATCTCGTCGAAGGCGAGGCGCCGGCCTTGGTTGGCGCGCTCCTCGCCGGTCGGTTGGACTTGGCCTTCCTTCTGGATCCGCCTGGCCAGCTGACCTCGATCGCGGCCTGGCGCGAACGACTGATGATCGCCCTGACGATAGACGATCCCCTTTGTGCGAAATCTGCCCTCAAGTGGTCGGACCTGGTCGGCCGGCGGGTCCTTTCACCCACCGGGGTCGCGCCGGCCGTCGTCGCGCTGGCCTCCCGACGGGCGCCCAACCTCGCCGTCGAAGTCCTGAACGCGGGCGCCGGCGGCGCGGCGCGCATGACCGCCCTTGGCCAGGGGTGCGCCATCGTCAACGAAGGCGCCTTAGCCCCGGTGACGGGCGTGGCCTACCGTCCGATCGCTCGCGGCTTCCTCCCCTTCAGGGCGGTCGTCGGACGACGCCCGGAGAAACCCGCCATCCGACGTCTGCTGGCCCTCGTTGAAGCCACGGCCTAAGGCCGCGCTCCTTCGGCGTTAAAAGCGAAGTCGCGTCTGATCAGGATCGCCATGGGCGGTCCGGGCAACGTCCGGAGTGGTTGGCCTCAACGGCCCAACGCGTCGACCTGCGCTTCCAGCTGCGCGACCACCTTCTCGAACCGCGCCGCCCCAGCGTCGGGCCAGGCGAGAACCTTGAGCGCGATTGGACGCACGACGCTGAAGGCCGAAAGGCTGGAGATCAGCATAAGGGCCTGAAGGCGGGCGGACTGGCCGGTCTCGGCCTGGCCAAGAACGCGTGCGATGAGGCCAGCGGTCAGCTCGACGCCTGGGGCCCAAAGCTCGCCATGGAGGATGTCGAAGGCCGGACCCTGCTGGGTCATTTCCTTGAGCACGAAGCCTGTCCAGTCGCCGATATTATCATCGGGCGTCTTGCCGGCCCCAACCAGCAACTCGGCCAAAGGGCGCAGCACGGCCTTGAGGCGGGCGCGAGCGTCCTCGGAACTCATTGGAGAGGCCAGCGCCGCGTGTGCCTCGCTCACCAGGGGCAGCATCCGCACTGCGTAAACGTCGATGATCTGTCGGGCGCAAGCCAGGTAGAGGCCCCGCTTGCCGCCGAAATAGTATTTCAGGGCGGGCAGCTTGACCCCGGCCGCTTCGGCGATCTGGCGGGTCGTGGCGGCCTTGAAGCCGTGCTCGCCGAACTCCGCCAAGGCCGCCGTCAGGATGCGGGCGCGAGCCTCCCCACCCTTGCGATAGCCGGCGGACGGCTCGGGCGGCGTGAGGGCCGGAGGGGGAAGCGCGCCATCGTCCATGCCCCGGCAATAGCAGACCAGCCGCGCTTGCCAAGGCGGCGCGCGTGCCTTACGCCTTCAATTATTATCACTTGATAGCTTTTCAGGAGGCCCGAATGGACGCCAGGAATGCGACCGGCGGAGAACCCGCCGACGTCACCGGCGGCATGACCCGCTATCTTGGTTGGCAGATCGACTTTGCCCACCCGCCGGGCGAGGCCGCGCTGGTCGATCCCCTTTCGGTTCAGTGGAGGATCTACAAGAACCCCGTGGCGCTTGGGGTAGGCGGCGTCGCGGCCGTCTTGCTGGAGTTCGCCGACGCCCGCGTGCGATCGGGCGTCTGGGACCATTCGACCTACAAGGCCGATCCGATCGGCCGCTCGCGGCGCACGGGCCTGGCGGCGATGGTGGGGACCTAAGGCCCTGCCAGCGCCGCGCGGCGCGTGATCCAGGGCGTGACCAACATGCACGCCAGGGTCGAAGGCAAGACGCCGTCCGGCGAAGCCTACCGCGCCCTGGATCCGGAGCTGCTGGATTGGGTGGCGGCGACGGCCGCCTACGGCTTCCTCACCGCCTATGACCGCTTCGTGGCCAAGGTCAGCCCGGAGGATCAGGCCCGGTTTTACGCCGAGGGCGAGCCGGTGCTGTCACTCTATGGCGTGAAAAAACCTCTGAAGTCGGATGCCGATTTCCTGGCCATGATGGAGAGCCTGGCTCCGCGGTTCGAGCCGCATCCGATCGTGGGGGAATTTCTGGCGATCATTCAGTCGGGCCGGGCCGCGCCGGGCCTGCCCAAGCGCCTGCACAACGCCATGGCGCGCGGCGCGGTGTCGATCCTGCCGCCCCTGGTCCGCGAGCGACTTCAGCTGGGCCGGGAATATGATCTGAAACCCCTCGATTACCTGTTGCTGAAGCTGGGCGGAGCCGCAGCCGAGCGCAGGCCGCAACTGAACTCGCCCCCCTGCCAAGCTAGCCTGCGCTTGGGGCTGCCCGCCGATTTCCTTTATCGCCGGCCCGCCGAGCAAAGGCGTCTGCTGGCCGAACGGGCGGCGACGGCGACGACGTGAAAGCTCTGGCCTTGGGTCTTGCCCTGCTGGCCCTTGCAGTCCTGGCCGGTGAGGCCGGGGCGGCGCCGGGACAGGGCGTCTGGCTGACCGCCGACCAGAGCGTGAAGATCGCCTTCGGGCCGTGCCCGCTCTATCGCGAGCGCCTGTGCGGCGCGGTCGCCTGGATGAAGTCGCCGCTCGACGCCGCCGGTTCGCCGCGCCGGGACCTGGGTAATCCCGATCCGGCTCTGCGGCAGCGGCCGCTCCAGGGCCTGACGCTGGTCTGGGACTTGAAACCGGCCGGCGACGGCCGCTGGACTGACGGGCGCCTCTACGATCCCCGTAGCGGTCGCACCGTCGAGGCCCGCGCCCGCCTGTCGGCCGATGGCGCGATGCGCATCGAAGGCTGCGTGGGGCCGATCTGTAAGGCGCAGCTATGGACGCGGACGAACTAGGTCGCCTAGGGATCCAAGCGCCTCGTGCGCTCGCCCCCGCCTTCCGACGGATACGGGCCTCATCGACGCCCGGACCTACGGTCGCGCAGGCTCGGCGTCGAAGACGATGTCGCGCGTCACCAGGATCGTCATCGGCAGCCCGGCGCGCAGCGTCAGGCTCGGCTGGACGTCGAGCTGCCGGCGAACGATCTGCTGGCCAGCCTGGTTGACGGTGTCTTGGACGCCGCCGGAAAGCGCCCGGGCGACGGCGTCCTCATTGTCGGTCGCAAGCTCCGCGCCCACGCCAAGCACGCTGGACAGCACCGCGGCCTTGGCGACGGAGCCCCAATGGTCGTCGACGCCATCCTTCAGCCCAGAGCGGCCCGCCGCATCCGCGCCGGCGAGGCGATCTAGCTGCAGGGTCCGACCATCCGGGAAGACGATGCGCTCCCAGGCCAGCAGCACCCGCTTCTGACCAAAGGCGATCTGCGTATCGTACGTCCCGAGCAGTTTCGACCCCTGGGGGATCAGCACGGTGCGGCCGGTCAGGCTGTCATAGACATGCCGGGTCACCTGAGCCGAAACCGGTCCGGGAAGATCGGAGCTGACCGCGCTCAAAAGGGCGGCGGTGATCACCGTGTGGGCTTGCAGGAGCAGGCGTCCCGCCGGCGCGACCGGCCGAAAGCTGCTGACCGTCGGGGCGGCCGCCCCCTGCCCGTCCAGGAACGCGCGCTTCGCCGTCTGGCCGGTCTGCGCCTGGGCCTGGGGAGCGGCGGCCGGCATGAGGGTGGCGGTCGGCGCCGACAACGGCGAGACGATCGGGAGTGAGACAGCTTCGGAAGCAGACGCACGCGCGGCCGCGCGCACGCCGGGAAGAAACACCGCGCTGGTGCGCGCCGCGTCCCTGACCTGGCGGCGCGCCTCGGCTTGAGCATCGACTGGCGCGGCCGGGACAGGCGCGGCGGCGCCAGCGGCCTGGCGCTCCTGCGCCGCCAGGATTGGACGTCCAAGATCTCCTGGCAGCGGCGGCCCGAGCTTGGGCACCTCGCTGTAGGTTTTCGGGGCTTCGCTCAGCGCCGCCAGCGGCGGCTTGGTCTCTGGCTCTTCGATCTTGTGCTCCACGGGCTTGGGCGCCCGGGTCTGCAGCGCAAGGACTAGGGCGCCGCCGATGACCGCCGCGCCGAGGCCGCCCAGCGCCATAACCATCGGCCGCGAGAGCCGGGCCACCCGAGGCGGCGGCGCCCGCAGGCTCACCACCTCCTCCACCGGATCCTGCCCTGGCTCGCTCATCGAGCGCCCCCGGCGCGCTCAATCCGAACCTTGCGCGCCTTGCGCTTGTCGCCCAGCCGCAGCTCCGCCCGGTCAAACAGGCGATCGACGATCATCCGCCGGCCGTCGACCCTGTAGTTGACCAGTTCGGCTTTGCCGGCCGCGTCCAGGAGAAAGAGCGGCGGCAGCTCGCCCGTCGACACCTGGGCCGAGAAGACGAGGTAAACCTTCTGCCCGTCGTCGAAGACCTGTTGCGGCCGCCAGCCCACCTTGTCGCCCGAGAGCCGGTAGTCGAAGTTCAGCGCGAGCGATGCCGTGACCGGCGCTGGCGCGGGTGGCGCTGTGGCGGCTTCGGGCGCGCCTGGCGTGGCGGCGGCTTTGGCCCGCTTGATCGCCAGGAGGCTGTCTTGCGGATAGCTCCAGCTCACCGAGGCCATGTAGGTGGTCGCGCTGGCCCGCAGCTCGACATAGTAGGTGCGGCGGCTGGTGTTGATCACCAGGTTGGTCGCCAGACCCGGCAGCGTCGGCTTGACCAGGATGTGGACCCGCCGCTCCTGGCCAGCGCCGCTTTCGGTGTCGCCGATCACCCAGCGCACGGTGTCGCCGGCGGCGATCGGGCCCGGACCGGCCAGCTCCTCGCCCGGCTCGAGCACGATGTCGGTCACCCGGCCCGGGGCGGCATAAACCTGATAGAGGCCGCCCTCGCTCCAGGCGAACTTCTGGATCGCGCCGGCGAAGGCGCCGCCCTGTGGCTCGATCCTGGCCGCGGCGTTGGCTCGCGCGACCGCGCCGGTCGCCGGTGGCGATCTGGTCGTTCCCGCCAGAGCTTGAGCGCTGGTCGCGACGATGGCGAGGACCGCCAATGACAGGGTCTTCGATCTCATCCGCCCATCTCCTTTTGCCAATCGATCGCGTCGACGAACACGCCGAGCGGGTTCTTGCGGAGCTGGTCGACGTTGTGCGTCGGCCGCTCGATAAGGGTGAGGGTCGCGGCCCATCGCGCGCTGTCCTGTTGCTGGCCGTTGACGAAGCGGGTCTCGTTCCAGGTCACCCGAAAACTGCTGGGCGAGGCCCGTAGGACGCTGCGCACCTCGACGGAGACCTGCTCCTTGCCGACCCGCGTGAAAGGATCATTGGCCTGGGCATAGGCGCTGAGCGTGCGCGCGCCCCGGACGCTGGTGAAGTCGTACGCCCGCAACCAGTTCTGCCGCACGATGATCGGATCCGACGACACCGAGCGGACCTCCTCAATGAACCGCTGCAGGCGAGCGGCGACCATCGGATCGGTGGGCTTGAAGTCCGCCTGGGCGGGCCCGACCGTGCGCGCCTCGCCAAAGCGATCGACCTCGACGATCCAGGGCACGACCTGACCGCGCGCGCCCTGCCAGACCAGAGCCCCCGCCAGCAGGACGATCACCGCGCCCTCCACCAGGGCCAGGGTCCAGGCCCGACGGCCAGTCACCGCCAGCCGGCCCATTCGCTCGTCCCAGGCCTGGCGCGCCCGCCGGTGGGGCGTATCGACCTCCGGGGTCGCGCCATAGCCGATGCCAGCTCGCTTGAACACGTCAGGACTCCTCCGAAAGATCGACTGCCGCGCCGCCGCCGCTCTGGCTCGACGAGGCCGCATGAGCCGCCGTCGATGCCCCGTGCGCGACCGTTTGGCCCTGGCGCATGCGGCGCGCCCAGTCCGGCGCGCCTTGCGACGGGGGCGCCGCGTCCCCACCGCTCTGCCCGCCGCCGGCATGCGCCTTTCGCGCGGCCTCAAACCGCTGGCCCAGGCCTTGGGCCATGCGGCGCAGCGGACTTGTTGCACCGCTCGCGGCGGCCTTGGCGACCCCGACCGCGCCGCCGCTCTGGGCGGCCCCCGTGGCCGCGCCTGCCAGACCCGCAGCGCCGCGGGCGGCTCCGGCCGCCAGGCCCGCCGCCCCGCCAACGGCCATTCCGGCGGCAGCCGCGCCGGCAGCCATCACCCCGCCCGCCGCGGCGGCCGTGCCAACAGCAGCGCCGGCCGACAGCTGCGGTCCGCCGGAGATGAGGCCGCTGGCGATGCCGGGCGCGAACAGGCCAAGCCCCAGCAGGCAGAGCGACGCCAGCACCACCGCCAAAGCCTCCTCGATGGTCGGCTGACCGGCGGCAAAGCCCGTCGTGAACTGCGAAAACAGCGTCGATCCGATGCCTGTCACGACCGCCAGGACCATGACCTTCACGCCAGAGGCCACGACGGAGCCGAGCACCCGCTCGGCCAGGAAGGCGGTCTTGCCAAACAGCCCCCAAGGCGCGAGCACAAAGCCGCAAAGCGTCGTCAGCTTGAACTCGATCAAGGTCACGAAGAGCTGCACCGAGAGCACGAAGAAGCTCAGGATCACGATCAGCCAGGCGATCAGCAGGACGGCGATCTGGATGAAGTTCTCGAAGAAGGCGACGTAGCCCATCAGCCCCGAAATGCTCTCCAGGAGCGGCCGACCCGCGTCGATGCCGGCCTGGGCGACACGGCCTGGCCTCATCAGATCGTCGATCGAGAAGCTCGCGCCGGTCGCCTTGACGCCAAGCCCCGCGAAGCTCTCGAAAATGATCCTGGCCAGGGTGTTCCAGTTGCCGATCAGGTAGGCGAAGGCGCCCACGAAGAGGGTCTTGCGGATCAGCCGGGCGATGACGTCCTCGCCCTCGCCCAAGCTCCAGAAGAGCGCCGCAAGGGTGACGTCGATGACGATCAGGCTGGTGGCGATGAACGCCACCTCGCCGCCGAGCAGCCCAAAGCCGGAGTCGATGTAGGCGGTGAAGACGCCCAGGAAGCGGTCGATGACGCCTGTGCCTTCCATGGTCAGCGCCCCTTTTCCGAAGGCAAACCGAGGAAGCGCCGCCGCTGCTGCTCCCATGCGCGCAGGCAATCGGGCTCCTCGGCGCCGTCCGCGCCGAGCGCCTGGCAGCGCGCCAACTCATTATGCCCAGCCTGCGAGGCCGGCCGAGACGGCGGGGCCGGCGTCGCCTTAGCCGGCGTGTCGCGGTGCGTCTGCATTGCCGCCACGATGATCACCATCCCAGCCAGGCCGACGGCGCCCAGGCGAAAGGCGGCCTTGCCGCTGAGGGTCAGGCTCACGGTTGGTTGAACATCTTGGCCGACCCCGGCTGGTAGCCTTGGCCGGGCGTCAGGAAGCGCTTTAGCTGCTCGCGAGCCTGGTCCTGGGCCGCGGCCTTCTGGGCGGCCTCCAGCGTCTGCGCGCGCTCGGACGCGGCCAGCAGAGCGGTCAGATCGGCCAGTTGCTGGACCTGCAGCGCGACCAGCTGATTGCCGGCCTGGGCCGCCTGGAGGGCCCCCACTGCCGACTGGCTGGCGGATACCAGCTGGCTGACCTGCTCACGCGAGCCGTCGAGATTGCCGACCACACCGGCCTGGACCTTCAGGGCGTCCTGGAACGCCTCGACGCTCTTGGTCCACCGCGTGCGCGCATCGGCGATCAGGTCCTGGTTGCTGGCGCTGGAGCTGGCGCCCGCATAGCGGGCCTGGAACAGCGCCTCGACATCGGCGACTTGGGCGGCCAGCCCCTTGGCCTGCAGGATCAGCGCCTGGGTCTTCTGCAGCTGCGACTGCAGCGATTGCAGCGCCGAATACGGCAGGGTGGTGAGGTTCCTGGCCTCGTTGATGAGCGATTGGGCCTGGTTCTGCAGCTGCGTGATCTGCTGATTGATCTGCTGCAGGGCGCGAGACGCGCTCAGCACGTTCTGCACGTAGTTGGACGGGTCGAAGACCGTCAGCTGGGCGAGCGCGGGCGTGGCGCACAGAGCCAGCGGCAGCGCCAGGAGGCGCCGACGCGCGATCATCGCGGTCATGACTGGATGTCCTTTTGAAGCTGGATCAAGAGATCGGCGGCCCAGTCCAGGCCCTTGAAGCGCAGCCAGGCTTCGGCGAACCCCTCCGCGCCGGCCCTGGCATGGATCGCGCTGACGGCGGCCTGATCGGCTTTCGAGGAGGCCGCGGTGAAGGCCAGCGCCACCTCGCCAAGGCCCAGTGCGAACAGCCGGTTTCCGTGCGGCGACTGGCAGTAGTAGTCGTGCTTGGGGACGGCGTGGGCGAGGATCTCGATCTGGCGCGCGTTCAATCCGAAGGCTGCGTAGATCTTGGCGATCTGCGGTTCGAGGGCTCGCGCGTTCGGGAGCAGGATGCGGGTCAGACAGCTTTCGATGATGGCCGCCGCGATCGCGCTTGCCTCGATGTCCGCGAGCGACTGGGTGACGAAGATGACGCTGGCGTTCTTCTTGCGCATCGTCTTCAGCCATTCGCGCAGCTGAGCGGCGAACAGCGGGTCATCCAGGGCCAGCCACCCCTCGTCGATGATGACCAGGGTCGGGCGACCGTCGAGCCGTCCCTCGATCCTATGGAAGAGGTAGGCGAGCACCGCGGCCGCCCCCATCGTGCCGACCAGCGCCTCGATCTCGAACACTTCGACCGACGCGGCCGCGAGCGTTTCGTGGTCGGCGTCCAGCAGTCGGCCGGCCGGACCGCCAAGGCAGTAGGGCGCCAGCGCAGCCTTCAGGGCGGCGTCCTGGATCAAAGCCGCCAGGCCGCTCAGTGTCCGCTGATCGACAGGCGCCTGCGCCAAGACCCCAAGCGCCGACCAAAGGCGCTCCTTGGCGGCGACCTCGAGCAGCGCTCCGTTGTGCGCCAGCAAGGCGGCCAGCCAATCGGCCGCCCAGGCCCGCTGGGTGGGATCGTCGATCCCAGCCAACGGTTGGAGCGAGGGCGCCCCCTCCCCGCCCAGAGGATGGAAGGCGCCGCCCATGGCCAGGGCCGAGGCCCGGATCGAGCCGCCGAAGTCGAAAGCGAAGATCTGAGATCGCTCGTAGCGACGGAACGACAGCGCCATCATCGCCAGGAGCACCGACTTGCCAGCGCCCGTCGGCCCGACCACCAAGGTATGACCCACATCGCCGACGTGGAGGGCCAGGCGGAAAGGCGTGGACCCGTCGGTGCGCGCTAGCAGCAACGGCGGCGCGGCGAAGTGAGCGTCCTCGTCCGGCCCCGCCCAGACTGCCGAGAGCGGCGCGATGTGGGCCAGGTTGCGCGTCGAGATCGGCGGCTGACGCACATTGGCGTAGACGTGACCGGGTAGGCTTCCAAGCCAGGCCTCCACGGCGTTGGCGCCCTCGGCGATGACCGTGAAATCGCGCCCCTGGATGACCTTCTCCACCTGGCGCAGCTTTTCGGCGGCGATCCTGGGATCGGGATCCCAGACCGCGACGCTCGCCGTCACCAGCGCCTGGCCAACCTCGTCGGCGCCGAGATCCTGCAGCGCCGCGTCGGCTTCGTCGGCCTTGTTGGCCGCGTCCGAGTCCACAAGGACCGAGGCCTCGTTGGTCATGACCTCCTTGAGCATGGCGGCCACGGACTTGCGCTTGGCGAACCACTGCCGGCGGATCCGCGACAGCAGCTTCACAGCGTCGGTCTTGTCGAGCATCAGCGCCCGGGTCGACCAGCGGTAGGGGAAGGCCAGGCTGTTCAGGTCGTCGAGGATTCCGGGAAACGTCACGGTCGGAAAGCCGACGACTGAGAGGATCCGTAGGTGCTGGCGACCGAGCTTGGGCTCAAGCCCGCCCACGAGGGGCTGGGTCGCAAGCAAGACGTCCAGGTGGATCGGCGTTTCGGGGACGCGCACGTCCTGGCGGCCGGTCGTCGCCGCGCCATGCAGGAACGACAAGGTCGCCGCGTCGTCGAGCCAGGCGGCCAGCGGCATGGGGCCTTCGACCAGCTGGAGCGCGCGATCGGTGCGGGCCACGAAGGCTTGGACCTGCTCCCAGGCGTCCACGCCGCGGGTCTGGCGACCTTCGATCATCCAGGCGCCGGCGCGCGCCTGGTCCTCGGCGGGCGGCTTCCAGAGGAAGGTCAGGAAGTAGCGGCTCTCGAAACTGGCGCCGCTCTCGGCGAACTGCTCGCGTCGCTCCAGCTCGACCAAGGCCGAAGCCGCGTCCGGAAACCGGCTTTGCGGATAGGCCGGGGCCGGATCGCGCCGTGCTTCGACAAAGAGCGCCCAGCCCGAACCCAGGCGACGCAGAGCGTTGTTGAGGCGCGCGGCCGTGGCGGTGAGTTCAGCGGGGGTGGCGCTGTCGAGATCGGGCCCGCGGATCTTGGCGGTGCGTTGAAGGCTACCGTCCTTGTTCAGCACCACCCCGTCGGCGACCAGGGCCGCCCAAGGCAGGAAGTCGGCGAGCTTGGCGCTCGTATCCCCGTAGGCCTTCAGCGACATCATCGCTCAGGTCCTGAAATAGGCGGGATAGCGCAGGTGACGGCGGCCCACCTCCACGAACATCGGATCGTGACGGGCCCCCCAGACCGCCAGGGCGTGGCCGACCAGCCAGATCGCCAGGCCCACGAGCCAGAGGCGAAGGCCAAGACCCAGCGCCGCCGCCAGGGTGGCGTTGGCGATGGCCACCGTACGCGGCGCCCCGCCCAGCAGCATCGGCTCGATCAACGCCCGCCGGACGGGCGCGAAATAGCCTTGGGGCAGCTCGCCGATCACAGGATCAGCGCCCCGCCGCCGAAGGAGAAGAAGCTCAGGAAGAAGCTGGAGGCGGCGAACGCGATCGACAGGCCAAAGACGATCTGGATCAGGCGGCGAAAGCCGCCCGAGGTTTCGCCGAAGGCCAGGGACAGGCCCGTGACGATGATGACGATCACCGCCACGATCTTGGCGACCGGACCTTCGATCGACTCCAGAATCGACTGGAGCGGCGCCTCCCACGGCATCGACGAGCCGGCCGCCTGCGCCGGCGCGGCATAGACCACGCCGGCGAGGGTGACCGCCGCGATCCCGAGGCGGTCGAGCATGGAGCCGGACAGGAGCCGCCGCTTGAGCGACGGCGCGGGACGACCCTGCGTCATTGGATGTCTCCGAGGTTGGAAAGGCGGTACTGGCCAGCGTCGAAGGCCTCGACGGCGGCGAGTTCGATGAGGCGGCGGTGAACGCCGCGTCCGCTCAGGACGGCGAGGATGTCGATCGTCTCGGCGATCAGTTCGCGCGGCGCCTCGAGCGCGGTTTCCTGGATCAGCTGCTCGAGACGGCGCAGCGCGCCCTGCGCGGAACCGGCGTGGATCGTGGCCACCCCGCCCGGGTGACCCGTGCCCCAGGCCTTGACCAGATCGAGGGCCTCGGGGCCGCGAACTTCGCCGATCACGATGCGGTCCGGTCGCAGACGCAGCGTGGAGCGCACCAGCTCGGTGAGGCTGGCCGCCCCTTCCTTGCTGCGCAACGCCACCGTGTTGGGCGCTGGGCACCGCAGCTCGACGGTGTCCTCGATCAGGACGACGCGTTCGGTGCTCTCTGCCAACTCGGCCAAGAGGGCGTTGGCGAGCGTGGTCTTGCCGCTCGAAGTCCCGCCGACGACCAGGATGTTGCGCCGCTCGGCGATGGCCGATCGCAAGATCAAGGCCTGGGCGTTGGTCATGACGCCCTGGGCGACATAGGCCTCGAGCCGGGGCGCCAGGAAGGCCGGCTTACGGATCGCGAAGGTCGGCGCGGCCACCACGGGCGGAAGCAGGCCTTCGAAGCGCTCCCCGCCCTCGGGCAGCTCGGCCGAGAGCCGCGGCTTGCCCGCATGGACTTCACGTCCAACGTGATGGGCCACCAGACGGATGACACGCTCGGCCTCATCGGCCGAGAGCCGCTCGCCGGTATCGACCAGCCCCTCGTCCAGACGATCCAGCCAAAGGCGACCGTCCGGATTGAGCATCACCTCCACCACGGTCTCAGCCTGAAGGCTGTCCCAGAAGTAGGCGCCCAGCGCGGTTCGCAGCATCTTCTGGCTGCGCTGGCGGCCCTCGCCGGCAATGGGATGGATGGACACGGATGGCGCCTCGATTGCCGCTGGGCGGCGTGGAGGCTGACTAAGGAAGACCCGCTGAGCGGTTGCGCAACAAGGGTTTCAGGCCGTTCGCAGGGCAGCGTGCAAAGACAGGCGCCAGCGTAAAGACGGCGGAGGCGCGCGGTTTTCCGCCTCTACGGCAATCCGTAGAAGCACAAGGACCGCCGCCAGGATGGAGGATTGTTGCGACCTGCCGCCCCTAAGCGGCGCCGGCCTTTGGGCGTCGACGCGCCAGGAAGAAGTTGGCTATCGCGCGCGATGCGTCCGGGCCGCCTGGGTCGGTGTAGGACCCGAAAGCCCGCCCGCCGGACCAGCCGTGTCCGCCGCCGTGCACCCTCCAATCCTCCAGGCGCACATCCCCGAAGCCATAGCTGTAGATCGAGCGGGTGAAGGCGCGACCGCCAGGCGCTTGGCCCTGCTCGGACCGACCGACCAACGGCGCCGTGCTCGATCTCTGGAGATGTTGCAGAAAGCCATCCGCGTTGCCGGGGTGCACGACCCTGTCCTGGTCGCCGTGGAAGACGATGGTGGGAAGCGGTCGAGTGGCTTTGCCGGCGCGGCTCGCGCAAGCCCGCTGCGCACTGCCGCCATCGCGCCGCGCAAGGTGCGAATATCCCCTCGGGCCACCCCTGAATGGACACCTACGGCGACATAGAGATCTGGATAGGCGGCCGCCGTGATCGCCGCGGCCGCGCCGCCGGCCGAGAGACCCGCGATGTAGACGCGATCGGGATTGGCCTTGCAAAGCGCGATGACGTGGCGCGTCAGGGCGGCGATCGCCTCGGGCTCGCCCGACCCGCGTTCCTGATCGCCGGCCCGGTGCCAATTCCAGCAGCGCCCGAGGTTGGATGAGGTCGACTGCTGTGGGTAAAGCACGAGGAAGCCGAGCTCGTCGGCGACGGCGTTCATGCCGCTGCCCGCCGCGAAATCGGCGGCCGACTGATTGCACCCATGCAGCATGACCACCAGCGGCAAGCGGCGGCGGGGAGAGCCGACGGGCGTGTAGAGCTTGTAGTCCAGGCCGCCGTGCGGGCCACTGAACCGCCCATCCGTGAAGCTGCCTGCGGGTGGGCGCTGGGGGCGTGCAGCGGCGCCGCGCGGCCGGGCGACCTTGGACTTCGGCTTGGTCTTGGGTTTCGGCTTGGTCGTCGATTTTGGCTTGGCGCGCTTGGGTTTCGGCGTCGACGCCACCATCAGTCGCTGCAGGGCGAACGCTGTCGCAAGCGGCCCTTTACGCGCGGCTCTGGACAGTTTGATCAGGCCGCGAAAGGGGCGCTTCACGCTTCGGCTCCGCAGCGACCACGCGCGCCCATGGGCTAACGCCTGCGAGGATCGCCGGATCCCGCAATGCAGCATGCCAGGTGAATGAGCCGCAGGATTTACGCCCCGGTGCGAGGTTGGCCTTGCCGGGCGCCGCCTCTGCCTACTCCTCCAGATCGGGCGCGGCCGCGGCCACATCCTGTGACAACGACTGGCCCTTGGAGAGGCGCCGACCAAGCGCGGCGAGGAAGTTCTCGTAGCGCTCCTTGCCCTTGGCCTGTTGGGAAGCAAGCGCAGCCTCGGGCAGCGCCAAGGTGTTGGCCAGCCAGAACCGCACGAAGAGGCCCAAGGCTTCATTGGCAATCAGAGACTGCTGCTCGATCCGATCGGCCTGGCGAGACAGGCGGTCGAGGCGTCGGCTCATGGCTGCTTCGAGTTGCTCGGCGCTGTCGGGCGACAGGAAGCTCTCCAGCGCCGCCTCCACCACCATGGCTTGGGAGACGCGCTTGCGAAGGGCGTATTCGGCAAGCCGCGCGGCCAGTTGGGGCGGCAAGCGGAAAGTGTGTTTCGTTCGCACGCTCAGAGCTCCACGCCGTCGTCGGGATCCATGGCCGCCTGGCGGGCCAGGTCGGCGATGCGATCATTGTCCTGGCGACGTCTTTCGATGGGGTCGTCGGTCTCATCGAACCCGAACTCATTGCGCACGGGGTCGAAGCGCTCGCCGATCAACACCGGGCTCTCGCGTTCCAGTCTTTGTTCTATCCGCGCCGGTTGGGCCGCGGCCTCCTGTTGGTCGCTGGATCCGGCTCGCGGCCAGAGCCCAGGACCGCCCTTGCCCCGCCAGGGCGATGGCGGCGCAAGGATGCGCCCCCGCAACCGCTCATCTTCGAAATACCGCGCCTTCAGCGCCAGGATCGGCGCTGCGCCGGCCAGCATCACCAGTTCCTCGTGAGGGGGGAGCTGCATGATCTCGCCCGGGGTCAGCAGGGGCCTTGGCGACTCGGCCTTGGAGACCATGAGGTGTCCAAGCCAAGGCGACAGGCGATGGCCGGCGTAGTTGCGCATGGCGCGGACTTCGGTCGCCGTGCCCAAGGCCTCCGACACCCGCTTGGCCGTCCGCTCGTCGTTGGTGGCGAAACAGACCCTGACGTGACAGTTGTCGAGGATGGCGTTGTTGGGCCCATAGGCCCGTTCGATCTGGTTGAGGGACTGAGTAATCAGGAAAGCCCGGACCCGATAGCCGGCCATGAAGGCCAGGGTGCTCTCCAGGAAGTCGAGCCTGCCCAGGACAGGAAGCTCGTCCAGCATCAGCAGCATCTCCTGACGGGCGTCGACGCCATCCAGGCTCTCGGTCAGGCGGCGAACGATCTGGTTGAGGATGAGGCGGATCAGCGGCTTGGTGCGACTGACGTCGGACGGCGGCACGACCAGGTAGAGCGAGCACGGCGGTCCCGAGACGAGATCTTCGATCCGCCAGTCGCAGCGGGACGTGACCTGCGCCACCACCGGGTCGCGATAGAGGCCAAGGAAGGTCATCGCGGTCGACAGTACGCCCGATCGCTCGTTGTCGCTTTTATTGAGCAGTTCGCGCGCCGCGCTGGCGACGACGGGGTGGACGCCGCCGTCGGCTAGGTGGGCGGTGCGCATCATCAGCGCCAAGGTCTGCTCGATCGTCCGTTCAGGATCGGACAGGAAGGTGGCCACGCCCGCCAGCGTCTTGTCGTTTTCCGCGTAGAGGACGTGCAAAATCGCGCCCACGAGCAGCGAGTGGCTGGTCTTCTCCCAATGGCTACGCTTGTCGAGCGACCCCTCCGGATCGACGAGGATGTCGGCGATGTTCTGCACGTCGCGGACCTCAAAGGCCCCACGGCGAACCTCCAGGAGCGGGTTGTAGGCCGAGCTTTCCAGGTTGGTCGGATCAAACAGCAAGCAGCGTCCGAGACGGGCGCGAAATCCCGCCGTCAGCGTCCAGTTCTCCCCCTTGATGTCGTGGACGATGACCGAGGCTGGCCAGGTCAGGAGGGTGGGAACCACAAGGCCCACGCCCTTGCCCGTTCGCGTTGGGGCAAAGCAGAGAACATGCTCGGGACCGTCGTGGCGAAGATACTCCTCGCCGTAGCGACCAAGAACGACCCCGCGGTCGTTGAGGAGACCCGCCTGCCGGACCTCAGCCGGCGTGGCCCATCTTGCTGAACCGAAGGTCTCGGCCACCGCCGTCTCACGCGCGGTCAACACCGACAACGCGATCGCGGCGACCGCAGACGCGAGCCCGCCTGACGCAGCAATTAAGGCGCCCCTGAGGAACACCGCCGGCGCATAGGCCTCGTAGACGAACCACCAGACGAAGAAGGCGACGGGCGGATAGATCGGAACGTCAAAGAGGTGGGTCCAGGGCTTGCCAAGTCCGGCCTGGTAGCCGAGGGCGGCCGCCGTCCACTGAGTTGCGCCCCAGACGCCCATGAGCACCAGGACGCCCGCGACGAGCACCGACGCCCACTGGATTCGAGCTGCGGGTATGAGCTTTTCACGCGCCACGCCGGCCAGGATGTCGGCCGATAGGTCCAGCGCGAGCGCCTTTTGCCCGTCAGCGAACACCCAGCGGCAAAGACAGGCGCTGGCGTGGCGCAGCGGCTTTGACCGCATCTTGGCGGCGGCCTAAGGTCGCCGTCGCTTGGCCGGGGATCCTGGCGGAATGTCCAAGCGCTCGCGCCAAAGCCGCTAGGGGTCCTCGCACGACTTTTCCAACTCCCCGACCAGGCTCCGGCCCACCAAGGTGAGAGCCGGGTGTCAAGGCGGCGCCGCGGCGCCGATCGCGCCGGCGCGGTTTGCCTCGCTTGCCCGCATAGCGTCGCGGCCATCGCGTCCCTTCTGCAAAGGTCACACCTAACGGCTCCGGTGGCGGTCTCGCGAGGTTTCGTGCGCTCGGTAGGGCCCGTGATGTCTCGACCGCAAATCGGTCAGGCCGGATGATCAAATTGGCCAGAGCGATTGACGCCACATCAAGGCTCCGCGATTGTCCCCGCAATGATGGACGGGCCGGGCTTGAGGCTGACTGGACCGCGGCCCGCGACGCTCGCGGCGGACATGAGGCCGAGGAGACGATGAGTTCACCAGCGCTCTCGCGGAACCCCGAGGTCCTGCAGAAGCTGGACACGCGGTTCCGCCGCCCCTTGATGAGTTTCTTTTTACGGCGCGTATTCAATCGCGCCGAAGCCGAAGACCTGACCCAGCAGGTCTTCGTCAAGCTCGTCGGATCAAGCGAGGTGGACCGCCTCGAGAACGCCGACCGCTTTGTGTTTACGGTCGCCGCCAACCTGCTGCGAGACCGCGCCAAGAACGTGGCGCGCCGTCACGAAGCCCAAAGCGTCAGCATCGATCCGCACCTTGTCGCCGAAATTTCACGCCAGGCTCAGGAGGAAATCTCGCCCGAGCGCGTCCTGCTAGGGAGGGAAGCGCTCGCCGACGTCTTCCGGTCGATTGACGAGCTAGGCGAGAAAACCAAGGCCATCTTCGTTTTGCACCGCCTGGAAAACATGAAGCATCGCGAGATCGCCGAGCTGCTGGGCATCGGCGTCAGCACGGTTGAAAGCATGTCATCCGGGCCACTCTGCATCTGGCGCGCAAATACGGACCTGTGTCGTGATCGATCGACCCGAGCAATCGGACCTGGAGCGCCTGACGGCCGCAGCGGCCTGGCGGGTCGCGCTGGACGAGGCCGATCAGGAATCGAGCATCGGCTTCGAGGCCTGGTTGGCCGAAGACGTTCGCAATCTTCGGGCCTGGACCCAGGTCCAGGCGCCGTTGGAGCACATCGCGTCCCACGCGACAGCCGCCGAGACGATGGCCGCGCGCGAGGCCGCGCTTCAGTTCGCACGACGATCGCACAAGCCGGCACGGCCTTGGCGGTCCAGCCGCGGCCTGACTGCAGCGATCATCGTCGTCGCCGTCATCACCGCCGCCGGGGTTGCTGGTTGGACCGTTGGACGACCGGCCACCTATGAGACCGCTTTGGGCGAGCGTCGTGTCCTTACGCTGGCCGACGGTTCGCGCGTCGCCCTCGACTCCGACACCCGCCTGGAAGTGCGGCTCAAGCGCCATGCCCGGAACTTGGAATTGGTGCGCGGCCAGGCGCGCTTTGACGTCGCCCACGTCAGCGCCCGGCCGTTTTCCGTGCGAGCGCGCGACCAAGTGGTCGTGGCGACGGGCACGAATTTCAATGTCGACCTTCTTGGCCCCAAGGTCTTGGTCACCCTGATCGAGGGGCGGGTGACCATCCTGAAAAACGCGCCAGCCTCCAAACTGCCGTTCAATCCCCGCCCCCCGCCGATCGTTATCGCCAAGCTCACCGCCGGCCAGCAGCTGGCGGCGGTCGCAGAAGCGCCCGGCGCGGCCGCAGCGCCAGCACCCGCAGCGGCCCATATCGAGCCTGCCAGCGTCGATCGCGCCGTGGCCTGGGAAACCGGTCAGCTCGTCTTCGCCGACGAACCCCTCGGCGCGGTCGCCCAGCGGGTGGGTCGTTATAGTCCCGAGCCGATCTTCGTTGAGGGACCTTCGGCGGACCTGCGCCTGTCGGGCGTCTTCAACGCCGGGGATGTCGAGACCTTCATCGACGCCGTCCAACGCACCCTGCCCGTTCGCGCCACCAGGACGCCGGCGGGTATCGTTCTGAGATCGAGCCGGTAGAAATTTGCGAAATCCTCGGAGGGATTTCGGACGAGCCTCGTCCTGCTCTTGTGAAGGCCGCGATCAGTCGGCCTCGACCAAGGAGGGGAACGCCCAGATGCACTCACTACGTGGACTCTATCGCACCACCGCGCTCGCGGCCGCGATCGCCATCTCGCTCGGCGCGAACACCGCGCTGGCCCAGACGCGCAGCTACGCCTTCGACATTCCCGCCGAACCGCTGTCGCAGGCCCTCCGCGACTACGGCCGCGCGACCCAGCAACAGTTGCTCTTCACCGAGGACCTGACGGCCGGTAAGACCGCCTCGGCGGTGAAAGGCGATCTTTCTGCCGAAGCCGCCCTGCAGCGGCTGCTCGCTGGCACGGGCTTGGTAAGCGTTCGCACCGAACGTGGCGCGATCCTGCTGCAACGCGCGCCCACGGCCGCCCCCCAGTCCGTGGCGGCGGCCGCAAACGCTGAAGCTGAGGCGCTCAGCGAAATCGTCGTCACCTCGCAAAAGCGCGCCGAGAACGTGCAGGACGTTCCCCTCGCCATCAGCGTCGTCTCGGGCGCTCAGCTGGAGCGCGCATCGGTCCGCGAGTTCGGCGACCTGGTGAAGGTCACGCCCTCGCTGGGTATCCGTCAGTCCGACCAGCCCTCGGCGGCGTCCATCTCGATCCGGGGCATCGGGTCCTTCGCCTTCACCCTGGCGGCCGAGCCGTCCGTGGCCGTGCAGATCGACGAGGTGCCGGTGGCATTCCAGGCCCGCGCCTTCACCGATCTGGCCGACATAGAGCGGGTCGAAGTGCTCCGCGGTCCGCAAAGCACCCTCTACGGCAAGAACGCCTCGGCCGGCCTGATCAACATCGTAACCCGCGACCCAACCGCCGAGCTCACGGGCCGCGCAGCGGTTACGGTGACGAGCGATGAGGAATACCGTCTTGGCCTCACCCTGTCGGGGCCGCTGTCGGACACCCTTCGCTTCCGCCTCAACGGCTCCTACAGCGACTTCGACGGCAACGTGAAGAATGTCGTCAACGGCGACACGCTGAACGGCTCGACCAACACCACGCTGCGCGGCAAGCTGGTGTGGCGCCCCACCGACAAGGTGTCGGCGAACCTGACCCTGAACTACGCCAAGACCGACGCCGACCCCGCCTTCACCTATCTGCGCCTGTCTCCCAACGCCCGCCTGCGGGGCAACGCCACCCAAACCCCGGCCGTCGTCATGCCCGGGATCACGCCTGGACCCGACAACCTTCAGACCGCGCTCAACGAGACGCCGTACGCGCGTAGCGAGGCGTTCGGCCAATCCCTGCGCGTGGCGTGGGAACTGCCCAGCGAGCACTCGCTGGTTTCGGTCACCTCCAACGATCACTTCGTGACCGGTGACAAGCTGGACTCCGACCGCACAGCCTCGACGCTGATCTCCAACACCGGCGTGGGCAAGTCGCGCGCCAACATGCTGACCCAGGAAGTGCGCCTGCTGTCGCCGTCCGGCGGGCCGGTGACCTACACCGTCGGCCTCTACTACGGCAGCAGCACCATCAAGCGCGCCTACAAGCGCGGCCCGGTCTTTTCGCTCGCCGATTGGAAGGCTGCGGCCGGCTCTCAGCAGATGGCCGCGTTCGGCCAGCTGGACTGGCGCGTGCTCCCGCGCACGACGGCCACCCTGGGCGCGCGCGCCCAACGTGAGGACATCGACTACTGGTTCGCCGACCTTCGGGCGGCCGCGGCATGGTCGGGCGGCGCCAAGGATGACGTCGTGACCTATCGCCTTGGCCTCAAGCATGAATTCACCGACGATCTGATGGCTTTCGGCTCGGTGTCCACCGGTCACAAGGGTCAGGTCTACGACCTGTCCACCGGCTTCAACCAGGCTCGGGCGGACGCCGGGCCCGTGGCGCCGGAAAAGTCGCTGTCCTTCGAGGCGGGCCTTCGCTCGCAGCTGCTGGACAGGCGACTGACCCTCAACGCAACCGTCTTCCATGTCGACTATGACAACCTGCAATCCCAGGGAGGCCGTGGGCGACGCCGAGCAGCAGGCCCTGATCAAGGCCGGCAAGTTCGAGGGCGAGGGCGGCGAGCTGGTGCGGGGCGACACCGTCCTGGCCGGCGCCGAGCCCGGCCGCTGGCTGCGGCTGGCCTTGCGGTTCCAAGGTCCGCGCATCACCGGCCTGGTCGACGACGCCCCGGTGCTGACCGCCGAGAACACGCTCTACCCCGCCGGCATGGCGGGCCTCCTGGCCGGCGCCGAGAAGACCCGCCTGTCCACGCCCTGGTTCGACGACCTGACCGTGACGGCGGTTGGCGCTGCGACGCCCCGCCCGACGAGCGCGGCGCCGCGCTGGACGCCGATCTACCAAGCCCGTCCGACGCGCGCGGTTGACCACGGTTAGCGCTCGCCAGAGGCCGGGGAGCTAACGGGATCACCAAGCCACATAGTCCGATTTTCCAGTCGGGTGACCGGCAGTCGCTTCAGCTGGTCAGGACCTCGCCAATAGGGCCTCGTCGACGCCAATGTAATCGCAGGACGTCGACGACGGCCCCAGACAGCTCTCAAGGGATTACCAGGGCTTGGACCGGGCGACCGAAATGCCTCGAACCTGTTTGGAGCCTGTTCCACTCACCGCGCAATAGAAGTGGTAAAGCGCGCCATCGTGATAGATGACCGATGGCTTATGAGCATAGAGATCATCGACCGCCCCCTTGGGGCCGACATTTATCAGCACTTCGGATGACTTTGTGAATTTGCCCGGGGACTTCCCGACCGCCAACAACTCGACGGCCTTCTTCGTTTCGGTCGAAAGACCAAAGTAGAACATCACCCAACGATCACCGTGTTTGTAGACGACAGGATCGCTCGCAAATTGGGTATCCGGAGCACCTGGCGCGCCATTGCGGATCAACGGGTTGGACGTATGCCGTGTCCAGGTCTTCAGATCCTTTGAGGTCGCAAGCCCGGTTTGCTCGCGCCATGGCCAGCCGGGCGTGACCTCCTTGGCGTTGTAGTAGAGATGATACGTGTCGCCCACCTTGATCAAGTAGGGCTTGTATAGGCCGCCACGTTCCCAGGAGGCGCCATCCTGCGGATAAAGGATAGGGGCCGTGCGCTCCCAATGGACGAGGTCATCGCTCCAGGCCAGGCCGATCACCGCGGGACCTTCCTCATATCCTGGCGAAGGATAGGCGTGCCAGGCGCCCAGATAGCGTCCGTTCACCTTTACGAGCCGCCCTGGCGAGAAGAGATCGTTCTCACGCAGGATAGTGGCCATGTTGACGTTGAAACTGGTGATGGGGTCACCCGGCTGGCGCGCCAGGATCAGTCGCCGCTTACTCCAGGAGACGAGGTCTTGGCTCTCGGCGATACCGGTCTGATAGCCTGTGCCGTCCCAGCCGGAATAGACGAGGTAGAAGCGATCATTGGCCGAGAAAACGAACGGGCAATCGACCAGCTTCTCGTCGAAAGCGCCAGCCTCGTTCGTCGGACCTAGAACCAACCGTCCATATTTGTAGGGCGTTCGATACAGCGCGTTCTGATCCCTGGCCGCGCCAGCGAGCGCCGGAGATGCAAGGCCTGCGATCGTCAGAGCTCCCCCGCCTGCCAGCAAGGAACGGCGCTGCAACTGCTTCATTGTCCAGGACCTCTCCAGGGAAGACCGCGCATTTGGTCATACCACTTTTCCAGATTCTCCTCATATTGGACAGGACACCTTCCCCCAAGCCAAGCTTTTCAGGACCGTACTCCCTAAAAATTGGCAGGGCGCACCCTGGTCGCGACCAGCCCTCCGAAAGACCTCTCAAGGCCGCGCCGTGCAGAATCTCTTCTCGGCCTAGCCGTACGGAACTTGCTTTTATGGCCGGACAAGCACGCCCTTTGCGAGCGTCGTGAGCTGTCGATCGCCCCTCAGACCGAGGGCTCGTCCTCATGTTGCATGGCCGCGTCTAGCTCTTGGAGAAACGCCGACGCCGCGACCGAAAGTGCCCTTCCCGATTGCACAACCAAAGACAGCACCGACAACGGAATCTTGGGATGCGAAAACGGCACGTAGACGAACTCTCCCGCGCGCAATTCGGAGAGGATGTTGAGGCGGGTGAGTACGCCAACGCCTATGCCGCTGCGCACCATCGCCTTGACCAAGGTGATGCTGTTGGCGGTCGCGTTATGCCGCAACGGCTCGCCCATGGCCGCCTGCCAGCAGCCCTCCAAGATCGGACGAATTGATATCGAGTCGTCCGGGGCCACGACGCCCCACTCGTCACAGTCAGCGAAGCTGACCTCATCCTTGTCCGCCAGAGGATGGCCAGCGGGAACCACCGCACCGATCTGGTAGATCAAAGAGCGCTCGGCTCTGAGGGCGTGGGTCTTTGGGGGATTGAACGTCAGGCCAAGATCGAACTCCCCGCTAAGGACCAGATCGTCCACGGCCTGGGACCCGCAGACCTGCATTCGGTACTGGATACCGGGGTAGCGTGCGCGGAACGCGCAGAGCGCGTCGGTGATGAAGTCCACCGCGCCTTCCACCAGCGCCAATGAGACCTCTCCGCGGTAGAGCCCCTGCAGGTCCTTGATCTGCGATTGGACACGTCCAAAGTCGCGCCTCCAGCGCCGCACCGCTTCGACCAGCATCTCGCCGGCCGCGGTCATCCGCAGGCCTTGCGGCAAGCGCTCGAAAAGCGGAGCGCCGATGCGCTCTTCGAGTTGGAGGATCTGCCGATCCACGGCTGAAGGCGCGATATGGAGCCGTTCGGCCGCCTTGCGGACCGAGCCGCGCCTGGCGACTTCGTCAAAGTAGATCGCCGCCCTGTCGAACATGGAGACCTCATCACCGTTCTAATTTCTAGAACACCATGGTCGTTTTTTAGCGCTGGAATGCACCACTCGTCCACCTTAGCTTAAAGGGGTCCGAGCCAAGGGGAGCCCGGACAGCCAAGCCGGGGGAGCCGCTTGTGGGGCAGACAATCTTCTCGAAGTCGTCGTGGTTGGCGGGGGCGTCGATCCTTTCCCTGGCCACGTCCGCTCAGGCGTTCGCCGCCGAGACGGCGAGCGCAGCAACGCCGGACCCCGAGCCCTCTAACGTCGTCACCGAGATCGTGGTCACCGGCGAAAAGCGCGAAGTGACACTGCAGAAGGCCGCGCTCGCCATCTCTGTGCTCAGCCCCGAAAAACTGGCGGCCGCGAACGTCCAGCAACTGAGCGACCTCAACGGCTATGTGCCTGGCCTGACCGTCGCCAAGAGTGGCGGCTATGTGCGGGTGGTCTCGATCCGGGGCGTTGGCTACGAGGCCTCGGACAATCTCAGCGCCGTTCCGGGAACCTCCTTCCACGTCGACGGCGTCTATGTGGTTAGCCCCTACGCGCTCACGACGGACTTCCTGGATATCGCGCGTCTCGAAGTGCTGCGCGGCCCGCAGGGCACGGTCTTCGGCCAGAGCGCCACCGGCGGCGTCCTCAATTCGATCACCACCAAGCCCAACAGCGACACCGTCTCGGGCTTCGGAGAATTGAGCCTGGGCGACTATAATCTGGTCAAGGCCAGCGGCGCGGTGAACCTGCCGATCAGCCAGACGCTGTCGGCGCGCATCAGCGCTTCTAGCTACACCCATGACGGCTTCGCCACCCAGACGGGGCTTGCCGACTACGACCTCGACGACGCCAACCACAACTCCGCCCGGGTGGCGCTGCGCTGGGAGCCTAACGCCCAGTTCTCCGCGCAACTGTCGGCGCAAATCTTCCGTGCCGACGAACATGGCGCGGCTCAGAAGAACCTCGACGACCCCGATACGGACCCGCGCAGGATCTCCCAGGACTATCCCAACAGGTACGAGCTCGACTTCTTCCTCACCTATCTCGATCTGCAATACGACTTCGGTGACGTGGCCCTGAAGTCGCTGACCTCGTACCAGCGCACGCGCAATCACAACCAGGTCGATACGGATCGCCTGAACTACGCCGCCTACGGCCTCTACGATCACATGCCGTACTGGGACAACAGCGTCGACGCCTACAGCCAGGAGTTCAACCTATCCTCGCAGGGCGAGCGGCGTCTCGACTACATCGTCGGGGCCTACGCCCTCTACCAGAAGCTTGGCCAGGACATCCTCGAGTTTGTCGGCAGCGACGCCAACCCGACCTACAGCCTCAGCCTGCCGCTAACCTTCGCCAACTATCCCTATAATCTCGACTACGCTCTGAACTCGCGCCAGCAGCGCTACAGTTACGCCGCCTTCGCGCAAGGCACGTTCCACGTCACCGAAGCCCTGCGTGCGACGCTTGGCCTGCGCTACAACTACGATCGCTTCACGAGCGTCAACGAAACGCTATTCAACATCTTCTCGCCGGCGTCCCACCAGAAGACCGACGCCAAGGCCCTGACCGGCAAGGCCGAGCTCGACTACGATCTGACCCCGCGCAGCATGCTGTATGCGAGCGTCTCGCGGGGGTACAAACCCGGCGGCGTCAGCAACAACAGCGCCCCAGCCCTGGTGCCGCTGACCTTCGAGCCCGAATTCGTCTGGGCCTATGAGCTCGGCGCCAAGAACCGCTTCCTCGACAATCGCCTCACCCTCAACGCCGCGGCCTTCTACTACGACTACAAGAACCTGCAGTATCAGGAGGAAGATCCGGTTCCCTACCAGGGCGGGGTGGCCAACATCCCGGAGTCGCACATCTGGGGGGCGGAAGCCGAGCTGAACTGGCGGCTGTCCTCGTCGCTGCACCTGGCCGCGAACGCGACGACCCTCGACGGCGAGATGGTCGGCGACTACTTCGCACTGGACCCTTCGCGCGCCCATGACGCCACCCTGGCCGCCGCCGCGCTCGGCTACGGGCCGTTCGACGCCTACACGATCGGCCTTCGCGCCCAGCAGGTGCGCAACACCAACGGCAACAAGCCTCCCAAGCTGCCCAAGGCGCAAGGCGCGATAACGCTGACCCATACGGCCGACGTCGGTCCTGGCCAACTGCGGTCGTGGGCGGAGGCGCTCTATCGCGGCGGGTTCCAGTACCGGATCTTCAACGACGGCGCCCGAGACCGCGTCCCTGGCTACACCGCCGTCAACATCGGCGCGGAATACGCCCTGACCGATCGGCCCGTCACCCTGCGCCTGTCGGTGACCAACCTCCTCGACAAGGCCGGCGTCAATTCCCGCTACACCAACCCGTTCGGCCGCTTCACCACCAGCCAGGAGTACATCGCCCCTCGCCAAGTGATCGCGACGGTCAGGTACGAGTTCTAGCCATGGCAAAGCTCGTCGCCAGCGCCGTGGACGCTCGCCCGCCGGCCGGCCGGCTGCTCCTCCTGGCCATCCAGCATGTGCTGAGCATGTACGCCGGCGCCATCACCGTCCCGTTGGTCGTGGCCGGCGCGCTCGGGCTGACGCCCGCCGAAACGGGCTTTCTGGTCAGCGCCTCGCTGCTGACCAGCGGGGTGGTGACCATCGTTCAGTGCCTGGGCCTTGGCCCCTTCGGTATCAAGCTCCCGGTGGTCATGGGCGTGACCTTCGTCGGCGCCCTGCCCGCCGTCGCGATCGCCTCGGCCAGTCCCCATGGCCTGGCCGAGGTGTTCGGCGCGGCGATCGTTGCGGGGGTGGTCGGGCTGCTGGTCATCCCCTTCATGAGCCGGCTGACCCATGTCCTGACCCCTGTCGTGACCGGCACGGCCATGCTGCTGATCGGCGTCTCGTTGATCGGCGTCACGGCCGACTGGGCGGCGGGCGGTCGTGGAGCGGCGCGTTTCGGCGACCCGGTCAACCTGCTGATCGCAGCCGTGACACTCACGGCGATCCTGACGATCAGCCGGTTTGGTCGCGGCTTCCTGGCGGCCACGGCCATCCTCGCAGGAATGATCGTCGGCGTGGTCTTCGCCGGGGCGGTAGGCGCTCTTGCGCCTGTGTCCCTGGCCGACAGCGCCTGGATTGCGCCTCCTCTGCCAGGCCAGATGGGCTGGCCGCACTTCGACTTGGCGGCCTCGACGACCATGGTGGTGGTGATGCTGATCACCCTGGTGGAATCCAGCGGGATGCTGATCATGCTGGGCCGCATTTCCGGACGTCCACTGGACGCCGAGGCGCTGGCCCGCGGCCTGCGCACCGACGCCCTGGGCTCGATCATCGGCGGACTGCTGGGAAGCTTTCCCTGCACTTCCTATTCCCAGAACATCGCCCTGGTGGGGCTAACTGGCGTGGCCAGCCGCTGGGTCTGTGCGACGGCCGGCGCGCTGCTGGTCGTCCTGGCGATGGTCCCCAAACTCTCGCTGCTGGTCGCGGGCCTTCCGTCGCCCGTCCTCGGCGGCGCGGGGCTGGTGCTGTTCGGTATGGTCGCCGCGGCGGGCGTGCATGCGCTCAGCGAGGTGGACTACGCCCAGCCAGGCCGGCTGACCGTGGTCGCCGTGAGCCTCGCGCTGGGCCTGCTGCCGATGTTCCGACCGACGCTGTTCGATCGACTGCCCAAGGCGCTGGCGCCGTTCCTCGAGAATGGAATGCTGATCGGCGTCGTCAGCGCGATCGCCCTCAACCTGCTGTTCAAATCGACGTCTTCGCCGCGCCCGGCCGCCGAAGGCGGATCGGCCGCCCCCCTCCACCCTTGAGCAAGTTCGCGGCCTGGCCGCAGCATGGAGCCTATCGTGACCGCCTTGAAATCCGTGCCGATCATCGACCTGACGCCAGCGCGCCTGGGCTCGCAGGCCGACAAACTCGCCGTCGCCAGACAAATCGACGAGGCCGCAAGATCCATCGGCTTCCTAGTCGTCCGCGGTCACGGCGTGCCGCAGGAAGTGATCGAGGCCGCTTCATCCGTGACCCGACGCTTCTATGACCTGTCCCCGTCGGAGAAGGGCCGGTCGCGGCCCCGATCCAAGGGGGTCTATCGCGGCTATTTCGGCCTGGAGACGGGCAACCTAGCCAGCACGATCGACGAAGCGAACGCCAAGCCCGACCACCGCGAGTATTTCACGCTAGGCCCGGTCGATGTCGATGCGGCCGACCCGTACTACCGGACTGATCTGGCCAAGGAAATCTTCCTTCCCAACATCTGGCCGGCAGATCCGCAGTTCCGCCCCGCGATCGAAGCCTACTATCGCCAGATGGAAGAGCTGGCGGGCCTGCTGATGAACCTGTGCGCCCTGGGCCTTGGCCTTGATGAGAGCTGGTTCGACGACAAGTTCGACAAACACACGACCAACCTGGTCCTGAGCAACTACCCCGATCAACCCGACGGCGTGATGGACGGCCAGCTGCGGGCCGGCGCCCACACCGACTACGGCAGCCTGACGATCCTCAAGACCGAGGACAAGCCCGGCGGCCTGGAGGTGCAGACGGCTGATGGTCGCTGGGAGGCCGTGCCGATCGTGGCCGACGCCTTCATCATCAACCTCGGCGACCTGATGGCCTACTGGACCAACGACGAGTGGGTCTCGACCATGCACAGGGTGGTCAATCCGCCGCGCGACAAGGCCGTCGGCAGCCGCCGCCAGTCGCTCGTCTTCTTCCACCAGCCCAATTACGACGCGCGGATCGCGTGCATCCCGACCTGCACCGCCCAGGCGCCGAAATATCCCGTCACCACGGCCAACGCTCATCTGCAGTCCAAGATGGCCAAGATGAACGACACGCCCAAATTCGCCGAAGCGACCAACTAGGAGGCCGCCATGAAACTCTACACGCCCCCCAAGCCCGCCGAGTTCATTCCGGTGATCGACCTGGGCCCAAGCTTTTCCCTCGACATCGAGGACCGCAAGGCCGTCGCCTGGGAGATCCATAAGGCCTGCCGCGACACCGGGTTCTTCTACATCAAGAACCACGGCGTGCCGCCAGAGGTCATGGCGCGGCACCTGACGCTGGCGCGGGAATTCTTCAGCCTGCCGCCAGCGGTCAAGGCCGAGGTCGAAGTCGCCAAGTCCAAGTGTACGCGCGGCTTCGAAGCGATGGCGGCCCAGACCCTGGACGAGGGCTCCCCGCCGGACCTGAAGGAAGGTTTCCTGATGGGCGTCGACCGGCCCGAGGATCATCCGGACGTCGTCAACGGCGTGCCCAACACCGGCCCCAACCAGTGGCCGACCACGCCCGCGCACTTCAAGCGTCAGTTCAACGAATATATGGGGCACATGGTGCGGCTCGGCTCACACCTGATGCGCTGCATCGCGCTGTCGCTGGAATTGCCCGAGTCCTATTTCGACGAGGGCCTTGTCGACCCGCTCTATATCGGCCGCATGCTCCACTATCCGCCGCATCCGGCCAACGCCGCCTTCAACCAGCTGGGCGCCGGCGCCCACACCGACTGGGGCATGCTGACGCTGCTGCTGCAGGACGACGTGGGCGGGCTGGAAATCGAGAACGCGGCCGGCGACTGGCTTAAGGCGCCCTACGTCCAGGACGCTTTCATCATAAATCTGGGCGAGATGATGCCGGTCCTGACCAACGGGCTCTACCACTCGACCCCGCACCGGGTCCTCAACAACAGCAGCGGCCGAGACCGCTACTCGTGTCCGACCTTCTTCGACCCGGACTATCACTACCAGGTCAAATGCGTGCCGACCTGCATGCCCCAGAGCGGCGAGCCTCTGTTCGCAGAGACCACGGTGGGTCAGCACATCGCCAACATGTACGCCAAGACCTACGGGCGCGCGGCATGAGCACGAAGGTCGCCCTGTCTTATGTGAACCTCTTCTGCACCGACATCGAGGCCATGTTCGGCTTCTACCAGGGCCTGTTCGACCTGGAGGAGATCGTCGAGAGCCGCTCGCCGATGTTCCGCGGAGCTCGCACTGGCGCCGCCTCGATCGGCTTCAGCGCTCACGACGCCTATGCGCTCCTCGGCCTCGAACAGGCGACCGACGCCCTCGGCGACCAGGCGCTGTTGACGTTCGAGGTCCCCGATCGCGCAGCCGTCGATGCGCTCACGGCCAAGGCCCTTTTGCAGGGCGCGACCCAGGTCAAAGCGCCTTTCGAGACCTACTACGGCTGGTACCAGTCGGTTCTCCGCGACCCTGAAGGCCACGCATTCAGGATCAATCGCGCCGGGTGACCAAGCGGCGCCGAGCTGTGCCCGCAAAGGGTTGTTTCTCACCTTGCCTTCGGTCCGATCCCAATCGGGTCGGGCCGAAGCGCCACCCGGGAAGCCTGACGGCCTTCCCCGGACTTCGGCACAGGCGTGAAGCCGCTGTCGATGACCATTTTTTCGGCGCCAGACGAAATCCGACCCCAACTCGTCCAGGACGCTTGTAAGTAATTTTCTTATTACATTTTCATGGGGTCAGTTCTTTCAGGAGCTGACGCCATGACCGCCGTCACCCAAGCCTTCGACGCCCGCGCTCAGGCATCCGCTGGTCCCTTGCCGCCGGGCTTCCTGCCGCGAGACTGCACGTTCGACCCGACGGACTGGGCCATCCTGGCGCGCCAGTGGTTCCCCGTCGCCCGCCTCGCCGATCTTGCCGACAAACCGCAGGCCGTCACCCTGCTCGACCTGCCGCTGGTGGTCTATCGCGCCGGCGACACTGTGCGGGTGGCGCGCGACCTCTGCCCGCACCGGGGCTTGCCTTTGAGCATGGGCTGGGTCGAGGGCGAGGAGATCGTCTGCGCCTATCACGGCCTTCGGTACGGTCCCGACGGTCAGTGCCGCAAGATCCCCGCCCACCCGGACCTTGAGCCCTCCCGCCGCCTGAAGGTCGGCATGTTCCCCGCCGTCGAGCGCTACGGTCTGGTGTGGACCTGCCTTGACCCCAGCGACGAGACCGCCGCTATCCCCAGCTTCCCGCTGTGGGACGCCGACGGCTTCCAGCAGATCGTGACGCCTTTCGTCGACATCGCCGGCTCGGCCGCCCGTCAGATGGAGGGCTTCGTCGATGTCGCCCACTTCGCCTGGGTTCACCACGAGGCTTTCGCCGATCGCGAAGACCCTGTGGTTCCGATCTATGACACCAAGGTCACCGACACGGGCCTGCGGACCGACTACTGGAGCAGCGTCAGCAACTATCCACGCCACCTGCGTCACCTGGCGCCGCCGGACTTTCGCTGGTTGCGCCGGTTCGAGATCCAGCCCCCCTTCGCAGCCCACCTGACCATCTTCTTCCCCGGCGAGCAGCGTCTCAGCATCCTCAACCTACCCAGCCCGGTCTCGGCGCGGAAGACGCGCCTCTTCGTGCCGCTTGTCCGCAACTTCGACACCACCGGCGACGTGGAGGACGTCTATGCCTTCAACGCCCAGATCTTCGCCGAGGACGCGGCCGTGGTGGAGCGTCAGACCCCGGAGGAACTACCGCTCGAACCGAGCGAAGAGGCCCACTTTCCGGCCGACAAAACCTCGCTTGGCTATCGGCGATTGTTGCGCGGGATGGGACTGACGTTCCGTTACGTGACCTGAGCCCTCGCTATCGTTCAAGCATTTCCCCCGGCGACGGATTCAAAACGTGCGACAGGCGTCAGCGCGGGGAAACGGTGGGCCAGAGACCGGGCCATCGGCGCGAGCGTCGCTCGAGCTTTGGGGTCGCTCGCGCAGATGTCCGCGGCCACCGCGCCGACCAAGTCGAGATCAGGGCTCAGCAGCCGGCGCCGCTGCCCTGTAAGCCGCTTGAGATAGGCAGTGTCTCGGCCCGCCGGGTACTCTGTGATCGCCCTGTCGACGTCCTCTGCCAGCACGGCGAGACGTCTTCCAAGGCCTGCCGCGTGTGCGGCGGCGATGAAGCTGGCGAGATCGGCGGACATCGGCGTCTCGTGCGCCGAGCCGGTTAATGCGAAGTGCGGAAATGTGGTTATCGCAAGCCGGATAAACGATAGCCAGGAGGCGTCACCCTCGGACTAAAACCGGAAGTCGTTGCCTGGTCATCGGTCGCCAGAGAGCAGGCGCAGCGAAAGTCCTCAATAGCGTCGCCGGCGCCTTAAGCTGCCTTGAGATCAGAGCTCCCCTCACTTCCGCGCGGCGATCCTCCAATGTAGGCTGCCCAGTCCTCCATCATGACGCGACGCCGCTTAAGCGCATCATTCCGGCGATAGGCGCGCTCAACTGCATTGCCGACCAAATGGGCAAGCGCTTCTTCGGCGATCTCACGCGGATACTCAGTTTCTGAGCCGGCCCAATCTCTAAAGCTCGATCGAAATCCATGTGGCGTTGCAGCCCGCCGCTTGCCCCCAATCAGGAAGTGGTGATCCGTCATTCGCCCCATAAGGTTCGAAAGCGAATTGATCCCCAGCGGTCGTGCCCCAGCCTTATCGCGATAGCGTCGCCCGTTCGCGAAAATCAAAGCGCTGGGCTTGCGGGCGGCTCCTCCAACCCGCTCAAGCACATCGAGCGCCGCTGCACTCAATGGTACGCGGTGTTCGCGTCCGGCCTTCATACGCTCGCGCGGCACCACCCAGACATCGTCATGGATTTCGCCCCATGTCGCGCCGAAGACCTCTCCGGAACGCGCCGCGGTCAAAATCAAAAATTCCAGCGCCAGGGCGGGGATCGTTCCCCGCATTCTAAGGTCCGCCACGAACTGACCCACCGACGCATGCGCCATCGCAACATGGTGACCTCGGCTCAGCTTCTGCCGCGCCGGAAGCAGGTGTTTTAGGTTACCCTTCCAAGACGCCGGGTTGATTTGATCCCTATTTCGAAAGCCCCGCGCGGCGGCAGCATCTAGCACACGCTCGATCCGGAGCCGGGTCCGGTCGGCCGCCTCAGGCGTCTTGGTCCAGATGGGCTTTAGCACGGTGACGACATCCTGGGCGTCGACCTGGTCGATAGGCATTTCGCGGAGCTTCCGGGCGTGCTTCGTCAGCGACATCTTCCATTGCTCACGATGCTTCGCGTTCCTGAAGCCGGTCGACAGGGTAGCGGCCACCTCGTCCGCGAAATCGCCGAACGTCGGTATTTCCATTGGAAGATCTCGAGCAAATGGGTCGTCGCCTTGCGCCAACTTAGTGCGCGCTGCAGCGGCTCGCTCTCGCGCCTGCGCAAGCGATACATCCTGCAACCGGCCAAACCCCTTTTCGATCTCGCGACCGTGCCAGCGGTAGATGAATGCCCAGGCCTTCGACCCGGACTTCTTCACGACCAGATAAAGGTTGCCGCCGTCGCCGTGATAGCCGGGCTTCAAAGCACCGGCGACGGTCTTAGGATTCAGCTTTCCCGTCACTTTCGCCATAGCACTTCACCAGTCGATCCAGCGGAGCCAACCCCCGCACTGACCCCCGCAACCCCCGCAGCGTGAAGTGTCTCATCTCACACAAGATTTTCAAGACAGGCTTTGAATGAAGGTGATTTTCTTTTGATTATACCGTGACTTATCGTATGGATTCGAACAATGGTGAGTTCTAGCGTATGACTAAGTGAAATCCCTCTCTCACCGCCACTACCCGCCCCAACACCACATGACCCTGGCTCATCCCGAGACCCTGGCCAAGACCCTGGACGACCGCGCCGAGCAGGGCGTGCTGCTCCTGCATGGCCACAGCCGTACGGGGCGGTCGATGGGCAAGCTGAGCGCCCGGCTGCAAGCCGCCGGCTTCCGGACCTGGGCGCCGACCTATTCCTTCCGCGCACCCCTGCCTCAGGTGGTCGACCGATTGCTGCCGGAGCTGGCCGCCTTCAAGCGGACCTTCGCCGGCCCATTGCACATCGTCGCCCACTCGCTGGGAAGCCTGGTCGCCCGCGCGCTCGTGGTGCGGCAGCGACCCCAGCCCCTGGGCCGGGTGGTCATGCTGGCCCCGCCCAACGGCGGCAGCGAATGGGCCGACGCGCTCTCCCGCCTGCGGCTGAACCGCCTGGCGCTGGGGGCGATGGCGCCGCAGATGCTGACGGCGCGATCCGCTGACGACGAAGCCCTGCTCGGTCCCGTCGATTTCGAGCTCGGGATCATCGCGGGCGACCGCGCCCTCGACCCGATCCTGCCTCGGCTGATCCTGCCCCATCCGCACGACGGCAAGGTCTCGGTGGCCGCGACCCGCATCGCCGGCATGAGCGACCACGTGGTGCTGCCGGTGACCCATACGCTGATGATCTTCAATCCCCGGGTGGGCGATCAGGTGCTGGCCTATTTGGGGACCGGGCGGTTTCTGGGCGACGATGTCACCCGCCGGACCGCGTAATCGCTCGGGACGCCAAATAGGTCCCTTCTCCCCTTGCGGGAGAAGGTGGCGGCGAAGCCGACGGATGAGGGGGCGAAAGGCCTCTCCGCAAAGTTCTGAGAGACCCCTCACCCGACCTCCTTCGGAGGCCACCCTCTCCCGCAAGGGGAGAGGGATCAGAGGTCTATCTCCCGCTCCACCCCGAGCGCATCGAGGAAATCCGCGTCGTGGCTGACGACAAGCAACGCCCCATCATACCCTGCCAGCGCCGCCTCCACGGCCGCCACCGAGTCCAGGTCCAGGTGGTTGGTCGGCTCGTCCAGGATCAGCAGTTGCGGCGGCGTCGGCCCGGCCAGCACGCAAGCCAGGGCCGCGCGCAGGCGTTCGCCGCCGCTCAGTGACCCCGCCGTCCGGTCGGCGGCGCTGTTGCGGAACAGGAAGCGGGCCAGGGCGGCCTGGGCGGCGTTGCGATCGGCGGCGGGGTGCAGACGCAGGAAGGCCTGAAGCAGGGTCTCGTCCGGCCGCAGAATCGCCAGCGACTGGTCGAGCATCACCGCCGGAACGCCGCGCGTGATCGCGCCGACGGTCGGCGCCAGCACCCCGGCGGCGAGGTTCAGCAGGGTCGACTTGCCCGCGCCGTTGGAACCGCGCACGGCGACGCGCTCGGGGCCTGCGAGGCGCAGGCTCACGCCCTCCAGCACCGGCGGCCGGCCGGGCCAGGCGAAGGCGACGTCCTCCATAGACAGCACCAGCCGCCCCGTTGGCAGGCCGGTCGGCGGCAGGTCGAAGCCCAGGGTCCGCGCCCGCTCGACCCGCCTTTCGGCGCTCTCGACCGCCTCGCGGGCGTCGCCTTGCAGCCGCTCGGCCAGACGGCGCTCCTTGCCGCCGGTGTTCTCGGCCCGCTCGGCCCGGGCCCCGAGCAGGATCTTGGGCTCCGATCCCTTGGCGGCGAAACGCTTGCCGGCGGCGTCGCGGCGAGCCTTGCGCTCCAGCGCGGCCTGGGCGTCGCGGGCGGCGCGGCGCTCGTCGCGCTCGGCGGTATCCAGCGCCCGGCCGGCGGCGTCCCGCTCAGCCGCCTTGCGCTCGGCATAGAGGTCGTAGCCGCCGCCGTAGCTGGCCGCGCCGAGGCTTGAGAGCTCGACGATGCGGTCCATGCCGCGTAGCAGGGTGCGGTCGTGGCTGGCGACGATGGCCCCGCCCTTCCAGCGCGCCAGCACCTGCGCCACCAGATCGCGGGCCTGGGCGTCGAGGTGGTTGGTCGGTTCGTCGAGCAGGATCAGGTCGGGTGCGGCTACCAGCAGGGCGGCGAGACCGGCGCGGGTCTGCTGGCCGCCGCTGAGCGCGCTTGCGGGGCGGTCGGGATCCAGGCCCGTCAGGCCGACCTCCGCCAAGGCCTCGTCCAGCCGGGCCGGCAGGGTCCAGTCGGCCTCGGCGAAGTCGGCCTCGTCGCCCTGCCCCGCCTCGATGCGCGCGAGACGCCGCCAGGCCGCGCCGACGCCCAGGCGGTCGGCGAGGATCGCATCCGGCGCAAGCTCCGGTGTCTGGTCGAGCACGCCGATCGTGCCGGTGCGGGCGATGGTCCCGGCCAGGGGCCCACGCGCGCCGGCGATCAGCGCCAGCAGGGTCGACTTGCCCGCGCCGTTGCGACCGACCAGGCCGACGCGCTCGGCGCCGACCGACAGGTTCAGGGTGTCGAAGAGGACGCGGCCGTCAGGGGCGGCGGCGGAAACGGAGTCCAGTGTGATGAAGGCGGGCATGGGAAACCACGAACAGGGAAACGGGAAGGACGAAGCGGTCTTCCGTCTTGCTGATCATGGCGGCCTCCATCAGGGGGTGGAGCCGGGCTTCTACGCCCGCGAACGCCGGTCGGCAAGCTGAGCGGCCCTGTCAGCAGATTCCGTCGCGCAGCCGGGGCTGAGAAGCGCGGCCGGAGCGGTAGGCGCCGCAGCGGGCCTGTTTGCGGGCCTCCTCGGCGAAGGGCGAAGGCGGCGGCGGCAGGCCGCGAGGGACGAACTTCGCTGGCGGCGGGGCCCGGCGGCCCACGGGTCCCATCTGCGGCGACGGCGCCTTGGCCGCGAACCCGCCATAGCAGCGATCCTTCTCCTCGTCGGTCAGGTGCTCGTTGCTGAGGCCCTGGCAGGCCCGGTGATAGCGGCCCCAGCGATAGTCGGGATTGCCTTCGGTCAGCTTCCAGCGCTCGACCGCCTTGGGATCGACGCGCCAGGCGGGGTCGATCGCCGGAGCGGCGGGGCCGCTCACGCCGGAAGCCGACGGCCCTTCGCCTTCGGAGGCGCCCGGTTCGCCGACTGGAGAGGTCGCGGACGACACAGACGGCCGAGCGGGCGAGGCGCCGGCCTTTTGCCGTCTAGGCGTCGACGCCGGATGCGGAGACTCGTCCTCGATCCGATCCAGCTCGACCTGCATCACCGGCGGTTCGACCGGCGGCGACGCGCGCTCGACCAGCGACAGCAGGCCGATCAGCAGGAGGTTGGCCGCCACGCCTGCCGGGACCGCCACCGCCCATCGCCTCGCCCGCCCCATGACCCGCCACCAAGGATTGCTGCATCCCGACAACTCCCGCTCCGATGGCGTCGGAATTGCGACGCTTCAGGGGCCGCTTTGCGCTCCGTGCGGCGGCCTCTGGCGCCCCTTCTGCTGACATCTGGTGTCAGCAGGAATGGCAGCAGGTTGGCTGCGGCGTTTGTTCGCATCTTGTTCTTGTGTTAATGGCGCGGCAGAACCCTACATATAGCCGCTTCGCCGCGAGCATCCGCGGCTCCCAATCCGCCTTCGAGCGTTCCGGACACCATGGCCGAGCAACTGAACTTCATCCGCGTCCGCGGCGCCCGCGAGCACAATCTCAAGGACGTCAGCGTCGACATCCCGCGTGGCGAGCTGGTCGTGCTGACCGGCCTCTCGGGCTCGGGCAAGAGCTCGCTGGCCTTCGACACCATCTACGCCGAGGGTCAGCGCCGCTACGTCGAGAGCCTGTCGGCCTATGCCCGCCAGTTCCTGGAACTGATGAGCAAGCCGGACGTTGACCTGATCGAGGGCCTGTCGCCAGCCATCTCGATCGAGCAGAAGACGACCTCGCGCAACCCGCGCTCGACCGTCGGCACGGTCACCGAGATCCACGACTACATGCGCCTGCTGTGGGCGCGGGTCGGGGTTCCCTACTCGCCGGCCACCGGCCTGCCGATCGAGAGCCAGACCATCAGCCAGATGGTCGACAAGATCACCGCCCTGCCCGAGGGCACGCGCCTCTATCTGCTGGCCCCCGTCGTGCGCGACCGCAAGGGCGAGTACCGCAAGGAGATCGCCGAGTGGCAGAAGGCCGGCTTCCAGCGACTGAAGATCGACGGCGAATACTATCCGATCGAGGACGCCCCGGCCCTCGACAAGAAGTTCAAGCACGACATCGACGTGGTCGTGGACCGCGTGGTGACCAAGGCCGGCATGGAGCAGCGCCTGGCCGACAGCCTGGAGCAGGCCCTGCGCCTGGCTGATGGCCTGGCCGTGGCCGAATGGGCGACGATCGACGAGGGCGAGAAGGAGCCCAAGCGCCTCCTCTTCTCCGAGCGCTTCGCCTGCCCGGTCAGCGGCTTCACCATCGCCGAGATCGAGCCGCGCCTGTTCTCGTTCAACAATCCGGCGGGCGCCTGCCCCACCTGCGACGGCCTGGGCGCGAAGCTGGCCTTCGACGCCGACCTGATCATCCCGGACAAGGACAAGAGCCTGCACAAGGGCGCCGTCGCGCCTTGGGCGAAGGGTCCTTCGCCGCTCTACACCCAGACCCTGCAGGCCCTGGCGCGGCACTACGGCTTCTCGATGGACGAGCCCTGGTACAAGCTGCCGGAAAAGGCCCGCGCCGTGGTGCTGGACGGCTCCAAGGGCGAGAAGATCAAGTTCACCTACGACGACAACGCCCGCAAGTACGAGGTCGACAAGCCTTTCGAGGGCGTGCTGCCGAACCTGGAGCGCCGCTGGCGCGAGACCGACAGCAGCTGGGTGCGCGAGGAACTGGGCCGCTACCAGTCCGACACCCCCTGCGAGGCCTGCGGCGGCAAGCGCCTGAAGCCCGAGGCCCTGGCCGTCAAGGTTCACGGCATGGACATCGCGGCCGTCTCGGGCCTGGCCATCCGTCCGGCCCGCGACTGGTTCACAGCCCTCGAAGGCCACCTCTCCGACAAGCAGATGGAGATCGCCCGGCGGATCCTGAAGGAGATCAATGATCGCCTGCGGTTCCTGGTCGATGTCGGCCTCGACTATCTCAACCTGTCGCGCGGCTCGGGCACGCTGTCGGGCGGCGAGAGCCAGCGCATCCGCCTGGCCAGCCAGATCGGCAGCGGCCTGACCGGCGTGCTCTACGTGCTGGACGAGCCGTCGATCGGCCTGCACCAGCGCGACAACACCCGCCTGCTGCAGTCGCTCCAGGGCCTGCGCGACCTGGGCAATTCGGTGCTGGTCGTCGAGCACGACGAGGAGGCGATCCTCACCGCCGACTATGTGATCGACATGGGTCCGGCCGCCGGCGTGCACGGCGGCGAGATCGTCGCCGAGGGCAAGCCCGCCGAGATCATGGCCAACCCCAACAGCGTCACCGGCCAGTACCTGACCGGCGCGCGCGAGATCGCGGTGCCGGAAGAGCGCCGGCCGATCAACAAGAAGAAGATGCTGAAGGTCATCGGCGCGCGCGGGAATAACCTGAAGGAGGTCACGGGCGCGATTCCGGTCGGCACCTTCACCTGCATCACCGGCGTCTCGGGCGGCGGCAAGTCGACCTTCACGATCGAGACCCTCTACAAGGCCGCCGCGCGCCGCCTGAACAACGCCAGCGACGCCCCGGCGGCGCACGAGCGCATCGAGGGCCTGGAGAATTTCGACAAGGTCATCGACATCGACCAGAGCCCGATCGGCCGCACTCCGCGCTCGAACCCGGCGACCTATACCGGCGCCTTCGGCCCGATCCGCGACTGGTTCGCCCAGCTGCCGGAGAGCAAGGCCCGCGGCTACGGCCCCGGCCGCTTCAGCTTCAACGTCAAGGGCGGCCGCTGCGAGGCCTGCCAGGGCGACGGCGTCATCAAGATCGAGATGCACTTCCTGCCCGACGTCTACGTCACCTGCGATATCTGCAAGGGCAAGCGCTACAACCGCGAAACCCTGGACGTGCTGTTCAAGGGCAAGACCATCGCCGACGTGCTGGACATGACGGTCGAGGAGGCCGCCGACTTCTTCAAGGCCGTGCCGCCGATCCGCGACAAGATGGAGACCCTCAAGCGCGTGGGCCTCAGCTACATCAAGGTGGGCCAGCAGGCGACGACCCTGTCGGGCGGCGAGGCCCAGCGCGTGAAGCTGTCCAAGGAGCTGTCCAAGCGCGCCACCGGCCGCACGCTCTACATTCTCGACGAGCCGACCACCGGCCTGCACTTCGAGGACACCAAGAAGCTGCTGGAGGTGCTGCACGAGCTGGTCGACCAGGGCAACACCGTGGTCGTCATCGAGCATAACCTCGACGTGGTGAAGACCGCCGACTGGCTGCTGGACTTTGGCCCCGAGGGCGGCGACGGCGGCGGCGAGATCGTCGCCGTGGGCTCGCCCCAGGACGTGGCCAAGGTCGAGGCCAGCTGGACCGGCAAGTACCTCAAGGAACTGCTCGACCGCCACGAGGAGCGCCGCCTGGCGCGGGTGGGCGAGCTGAAGAAGACCAAGCGGGCCTGACGACAGGCCGAAAGCTGCAAGCCTGAAACAGAGAAGGGCGGCGGGTTTCCCCGCCGCCCTTTTTGCATTCCTCGATCAGGCTGGCCCGATCAGACGTCGAACGGGCCGCGCTTTTCGGCGGGGGCCGGCTCGGCGTCGGGTTCGACGATGGCGGCATAGATCGCCGCCGAGGGGGTGTAGATGGTCACGCTGGTCAGCACCGCCATCAGCCCGCCGACGGCCAGGCTGAGTATGCCGGTCGGCTTCAGCAGGGTCTCAAGGTTCGTGGCCTGCGACGACTTCAGGAGCTCGCTGAGGGTGTCGAGATCGAAGCCGCTCAACGCCCCGCCCAGCAGCACGACGAACAGGGCCAGCAGCAGGTAGACGACGAAGAACAGGGCGGTCGCCACGAAGTAGGCGCCGAAGATCGGCCAGAAGCGGCCCTTGGTCAGGCGCCACGAGCCGAAGACGTCGATCTTGCCCTTGGCGAAGGTCAGCACATTGGCCAGCGACAGCCGCACGCTGGCATAGATCAGCCCGGCGCACAGGGCCACGACGAGCAGGAAGCCCGCCAGTCCGGCCAGGGGCTTGGACACCACCGACAGCACGCCGGCCACGAGGATCAGGGCCAGGACCCCGCCGAAATAGATCCCGGTCAGCACCAGCACGAGCAGGATCGACACGCCGGCCTGGCGCAGTTCGTCGCGCCCCAGGCGCAGATAGGCCCGGCGCGAGTCCGCCGGGCGCAACACGATGCGATAGACCCCCGCCAGCAGCACCGAATAGTAGACGAGGCTGTAGACCAGCGAGAACAGCACGAACGGCCCCATGCTGGCCATGGCCCGCAGGGTCTCGGTCGGGTCGGGCGAGGTGTCCTTGCTCAGCTCGGTGAAGGTGTCGAGCTGCCCGCCGAACACGGCGACCGTGAGCACGCCGACGATCGCCGAGACGATCGTCGAGACGATCACCCAGACCCCGATGGCCTTGGGGTGTTCGCGCACGAGACGGAATCCGGAGATCGCCGCGTCCGTCGCCGAGAAGGTCTTCATCTTGGTCTTGCTCGCCCTGTGCGCTGTGTGTCGCAGGCAGGAACGCGTAACAAGCTTCGTTGGTCAGGGACAGAGCCCGCGCTTCAAATATCCGGGTGCAGCTGGCGATAGGCGCGGGCCGGGCCGGCGGTCAGGATCACGGTCTGGACGGTGAAGGCCAGCGGCGCGATCAGCAGGTTCGCCAGCAGCCCCAGCAGCACGAAGAGCTTGGACCCGCCGCCGATCAGGGCGATCGCGCCGGTCAGCAGCCCGCCGAACATCCAGAAGACGATCGGGGTCAGCACAACGGCCATGAACAGGTTCAGCACGAACATGCCCAGCAGGCCCCAGAAGTGGCCGTGGGTCAGCACCCAGGCCTCGCGCAGGTTGATCCTGCCCTCGGCGAAGGTCTGGGGCGACAGCAGCGACAGGCGCACCCCCACCCACATCGACAGGCCGATCACCGCCAAGCCGCCGATGAAGGCGATCCAGCCGGCCAGGCCGCTAGCCCCGGCGCCGGCCACGGTGGCCGTCAGCAGGGTCAGCAGGCCGCTGGGGATGGCGGTGACGAACAGGGCCGCGAGCCAGGTGATCAGGGCCACGACGAACAGGCGGACCTCGTCCGCGCCGAGCCGCAGATAGGCCGCCCGGCTCTGCTCGGGATGCAGGACCGAGCGCAGGATCGCCCCGGCCAGCACCGCGCAGATGGCGGCCGCCAGCAGGATCAGCAGCGCCATGGCCCCGCCCAGGTGCTTGACCAGGTCGAGCACCTCCTTGGGATCGGCGGTGAAGTGGGTCTGGGCCAGATCGCGGCGGACCTCTTCCCCGAAGGCCACGTAGAGCAGGACCCAGAGCAGCATCAGCGCCGCCCAGTAGAACGCGCCCCAGACCAGCAGGGACGCGGGGTGGCGACGCATGGTGCGCGGCCCTTCGAGGGCGGCGGCGACGGACGACAGGGCGATCATCATCAGGCTTCCGTCCGCTCGGCGACGGCCAAGCTCGGGCCGTGTCTGTAGACGTGGACGCACGCCGCCGTCCAGGCCGGCGCGACGCAGAAATAGTAGAGGCCCACCGCGGCGGCCTGCACCGCCAGGGCGGCGGGGCCGTCGAAGGCCGCCTTGCCGCCGGCGGCGATCAGCACGCTGGGCAGGTAGAAGACCAGGCCCAGGGCCACCAGCAGCCCGGCCCGACCCTTGGTCAGGTCGAAGGCGCTGAGCACCTGCAGCCGCCCGGCGGCGATGCTGGCGGCAGGGGCCAGCGACAGCCGCGCGGCCAGCCAGGCCAGGACCGCCAGGCTGGCCAGCGGCGCCAGACTCGCGGCGAAGGCGGCCAGGGGGCCAGACAGCGCCGCCTTCCAGGCCTCGCTGGAGGTGGCGTCGAAACCGGGCGCGGCGGCGCGGGCGACGCCCAGGGCCACGGCCCCGACCACCACCAGCAGCACGGCGATGACCACCAGGAAGATCAGGCCCAGCAGCAGCTGCACACCAGCCAGCAGCGCCTCTTCCCGGCCCCAGCGCAGGCCGGCCAGGCCGCTCGGACGATCGAAGGCGGCGCGGTAGAGCGCGCCATAGGCCAGGGCCGCGGCGACGAAGTCGGCCAGCAGCACCCAGCCGCCGCCGGCATAGCGGCCCGCCAGGCCGACCAGGCTGGCCACGCCCAGGGCCGCCCAGGTGCGCGGCACGTCCCGCGTCACCCCGGTGACCCCGGCCCGCGCCGTCGCGCCGATCGCTGCCTCGCCCATCTCGTTCCAACCCTGTCAGCCGGGAAGATCCTAGCCCGCGCCGAGCCATCAGACGACGAGTCGGCGCGCGCGGGAGGTTGATTCTACGCCGCCCCGGCCGCCGCGTCGCCCCGCGAGACGCGAAAGCCGTCCAAACGACGGTTCCGTCTTGGGCGGGGCGGAGGTATGAGGGCGCCCATGACCACCTCCCCCATTCACGTGATCGGCGGCGGCCTCGCCGGTTCCGAGGCCGCCTGGCAGATCGCCCAGGCCGGCGTGCCCGTCATCCTGCACGAAATGCGTCGCGACGACGCTACCGGCAAAGTCACCACCGACGCCCACCAGACCGACGGACTGGCCGAGATGGTGTGCTCCAACTCATTCCGGTCGGACGACTGGCAGTTCAACGCCGTGGGCCTGCTGCACGCCGAGATGCGGCGCTGCGACTCGATCATCCTATCGGCGGCCGACCAGCACCAGGTGCCGGCCGGCGGCGCCCTGGCGGTCGACCGCGACGGCTTCTCGCAAGAAGTCACGCGTCGCCTGGAAGCCCATCCGCTGGTGACCATCGTCCGCGAGGAGATCGCCGGCCTGCCGCCCGCCGAGTGGGACAGCGTCGTCGTCGCCACCGGCCCGCTGACCTCGCCGGCCCTGGCCCAGGCGGTGCTCGACCTGTCGGGCGAGGGCCAGCTGTCGTTCTTCGACGCCATCGCGCCGATCATCCACCTTGAGTCCGTCAACATGGACGTCGCCTGGCGCCAGTCGCGCTACGACAAGGAAGGCCCCGGCGGCGACGCGGCCGCCTACATCAACTGCCCGATGAACAAGGAGCAGTACGAGGCCTTCATCGACGCCCTGCTGGATGGCCCCAAGGCCGAGTTCAAGGAGTGGGAGCACGTCCCCTATTTCGACGGCTGCCTGCCGATCGAGGTGATGGCCGAGCGCGGCCGCGAGACCCTGCGCCACGGCCCGATGAAGCCGGTCGGCCTGACCAACCCGCGCGACCCGACCGTCAAGTCCTACGCCATCGTCCAGCTGCGCCAGGACAACGCCCTGGGCACCCTGTGGAACATGGTCGGCTTCCAGACCAAGCTGAAGCATGGTGCCCAGGCCGACGTCTTCCGGATGATCCCGGGCCTGGAGAACGCCCAGTTCGCGCGCCTGGGCGGCCTGCACCGCAACACCTTCATCAACTCGCCCAAGCTGCTGGACAAGGGCCTGCGCCTGAAGGCCCAGCCGCGCCTGCGCTTCGCGGGCCAGGTGACCGGCGTCGAGGGCTATGTCGAAAGCGCCGCCATCGGCCTGCTGGCCGGCCGCTTCGCCGCCGCCGAGCGCAAGGGCGGCGCGCTTGAGGCCCCGCCGGCCACGACGGCCCTGGGCGCCCTGGTCGAGCACATCACCGGCGGCCACCTGGAGGGCGAGCAAGAAGGCTCCCGGGGTGGCTCGTTCCAGCCGATGAACATCAACTACGGCCTGCTGCCGCCGCTGGAGGCCCCCAAGGTCGACGAGGACGGCAAGAAGATCCCGCTGAAGGAACGCGGCCGCGCCAAGAAGCGGCTGATGAGCCTGCGGGCCCTGAAGGACCTGGAGGCCTGGCTGGCCGCCGGCTGAGCGACCGCTCGCCCGACTTGAAGAAAACGGCGTCCGCCCCGTCCAAGGCGGAACCGCGCGGCCGTGGAACCTTGGCGTTCCCGGCCGCGCAACGTCGCGGCGTCTTTCGCGAGACCGCCCCATGCTCCGCCTTCTCAGCGCCGCCGTCGCGACCACGGCCCTCCTGACCGCTCCGGCCCTGGCCCAGGACGTGGTGTCGCCGGCCAAGGAAGCGATCCTCGCCCCGTTCGACATCGTGCGCACGCAGGTGAAAAGCATCGGCCCCGACGTGGTCTTCCGCGTGCAGGTGCGCGGCAAGGCCGGCGAACTCAAGCCAAAGGTCACCGGCCAGTTCTCCGGCAGCGCGGTGTGGAGCTATGTCTGGCCGACCTCGCTGAACAGCGGCAGCGTCGGCTTCGAGGGCGACCAGGGGATCCTGGCCCTGGCGGTGACCTTCCACCCCGACTTCGACGACGCGGCCTATGGCGGTGTGAACCGCCACGTCTGGCATCCGCACTGGGTGGTGCTGGTTCCCGACGAGGCCTGCGGCAAGGGCGCGCTGAAGGTCCGCGACATCCCCGCCGGGACCAAGCCCAAGATGCCCGCCACCTGGCCCGGCGTGCCGCTGCTGATCGACAGCCCCACCTATCCGACCACGCTGGCGACCGACACCGTCGAGGTGAAGGTCCCGGCCGAGGTGATCGGCGCGATCGAGGGGGTGAAGTTCGACGGCGTGACCTCGGCCCTGAAGGTCAACGCCAACCTGCACGCGCCGCTGCTGTGCATATCAGACATCTTCGACGTCGCCTCGGGCGATCTCAGCCTGCCCGGCAAGATCACCCGCTGAGCCACGCGGATCGCGCGACAGGAAAGAGCCGGACGGTCCGCCGCCCGGCTCTTTTGGTGACCGGGCCGTCCCTTTCGGCGGACCGCGCGCTGGTCGGCGCGCGGTCCCAACCTCGCTTCGGAAACCGCTGGTTTGTTGCCTGGAAGCTACGCCCGCCCGCATATTTGCCATTATCGACATCGGCGGATCGATTTCGATTTGATCCCGACGCCATGTTTCGCCTTAATGACACCGGTAGCTATTTTAATGACACCGGTGGCGGTTACCGTTACCAACAAGAAATAGATGCGGGTGGCCGTCCAAGAGCCTGCCCGTTGGGAAGAACTGGGAGGGAATATGTTGCAAGTCACCTCGCGGCGGAGCCGCGCCCGCGTGCTATGCGACCGCGCGTCGCTCGGCGCTCTGACCGTCGCCGGCAGCCTGCTGATGGCCGGCGCCGCTTTCGCCCAAACCACCCCGGCCGCACCGGCCCAGACCGAGGAAAGCACGGTCGAGGAAGTGGTCGTCACCGGCTACCGCGCCGCCCTGCAGAGCGCCCTCAGCGTCAAACGCAACTCGAACGTGATGGTCGACGCCATCAACGCCGAGGACATCGCCGACTTCCCCGACGCCAACCTCGCCGAGTCGCTGCAACGCCTGCCGGGCGTGTCGATCGACCGCGACAACGGCGAAGGCCGCACCATCACCGTCCGCGGCCTGGGTCCCGACTTCACCCGCGTGCGCCTGAACGGGCTGGAAGCCCTGTCGACCGCCGGCTCGAACGACTCGGGCACCAGCGGCAACCGCACCCGCGGCTTCGATTTCAGCGTCTTCGCCTCGGAGCTGTTCAACTCGCTGAAGGTCCAGAAGACCGCCTCGGCCGAGACCGACGAAGGCTCGCTGGGCGCCACGGTCGACCTGCAGACCGGCCGGCCGCTCGACTTCAAGGGCCGCCGCCTGGCCCTGTCGGTGCAGGACGCCTATTACGAGGCCGGCAAGCATCACAACCCGCGCATCGCCAGCCTGGTCTCCGACCGCTGGGACACCAACTGGGGCCAGTTCGGCGCCCTGTTCTCGCTGGCCTACAACGAGCGCAACAGCACCATCGACAGCTACGCCCGCCAGGCCGGCCAGTCGGACTACACCTATCGCGGCGCCACCTTCGCCGGCACCTCGCTAAACACCAACGGCACGTCGATCCTGCAGCGCCAGGGCTTCGCGGCCCCGACCGGCACCGCCTGCAACAACGGCGTCGTTCCCGGCGTCAACGTCACCAACGTCGCGCTCTGCAACGCCCTGCGCGGTTCGAACCCGACGGCCTACGCCCTGATCAACAACCCGATCGGCGCCCAGCTGACCCGCGCCGGCGGCGTCACCACCACGACCGCCCCGGGCTCGCTGATCCGCATCCCGGCCCTGCCGACCATCAACCAGCAGGAGCTGGAGCAGGAGCGCCTGGGCATCACCGGCGCCCTGCAATGGCAGCCGACCGACCGCACCAAGATCACCTTCGACGGGGTCTATTCGCGCTTCTACAACAGCTCGACCAACTACCAGATCAGCGCCGTCGGCCTGAACCGCAATAACACCACCGCCAACTACAACACGGCCGGCGCCAGCAGCACGCCCACCGTCAAGCGCGGCCTCTACGCCGGCTGCAACTACACCGAGGGCAGCACCGGGGCCAACAACACCCTGGTGTCGCAACCGCTGGACTGCGGCCAGTCGCTGAACGGCCTGACGCCGCTCGCGGGCTACCAGTTCAGCTACAACCCCAACAACCGCGATCCCTACGAGTACTACAACAACCCGCTGTCGCCGGGTTACATCGCCAGCGCCGACGGCCTGGCCATGCGCGACCTGTTCATCGGCCGTCCCAGCGTCAAGCTGATCGACGCCGCCCTCAGCGAGAGCGGCGCCAACGCCAGCTACCTGAAGCTGGGCAACGTCGACATCCGCTCGGCCGCCGACCAGCAGTACTACACGACCTTCTTCCAGCAGGGCTCGCTGACCCTGGAACACGAGTTCACCGACAAGTTCCGGATGACCGCCCTGTGGGGCAAGTCGCGCTCGTACAACAAGGGCACCGGCCTGCTGGCCGACTACCTCAAGCTCGACTCCGGCAACGGTACGGCCGGCAACGACTACTTCGTCTATGACGAGCGGGTCGGCGGCTCGATGCCGTTGGTCAATTTCGGCTTCGACGCCACCAACCCGGCCAACTGGGACTTCGTGAAGGGCTATTCGTCGCTGCGGATCTACCGCTCGCTGACCGACAACCGCTACACCGGCACGCGCTTCGACTTCACCTACGACGCCGACGACAACCTGACGATCAAGTTCGGCGCCACCCAGCGCAAGTACGGCTTCTTCACCTCGCGCACCGGCCGCGCCGGCGGCTCGTCGGGCGAGACCCTGAACCCGTCGTTCAAGGAAGCGGGCAGCTCGGTGGCGGCCACCAGCCGCCTGATCAACTGGGGCAACGGCCTGGACGTCCCGGCCGGCACCACCACCGCCTTCCTGGCGCCCGACCTCGACAAGTTCACGCAGTTGTTCGACTTCAATTGCGAGTGCATCAACAAGTGGGGCGACTGGCGGACCTCGACCCTGTCGAACCCGGCCAACACCTACGGCGTGGATGAAACCGACACCGGCGCCTACGTGCAGTTCGACTACCGCACCCTGGTCCTGGACCGGGAACTGCGCGGCAACGTCGGCACCCGCTACGCCATCACCGAGGTCGACTCCTACGGCTTCACCAACCTGAACCGCCCGATCTACGGCGAGAACAAGTACACCGACGTCCTGCCGTCGCTGAACATGGCCTACGACCTGACCGACAGCCTGCTGCTGCGCTTCGGCGCGGCCAAGGTGATGGCGCGTCCGCTGCTGGCCAACCTGGCGCCCAGCATCACCGCCTTCAGCGCGCCCAACAGCTCGGGCTCGACCACCGGCGGCACGCTGACGGTCGGCAATCCCAAGCTCCAGCCGTTCCGCGCCATCAACCTCGACCTCAGCCTGGAATGGTACTTCGGCCAGGGGTCGCTGATCTCGTTCGCGGTGTTCGACAAGGACGTCCGCAGCTTCCCGCAGACCGTCGTCAGCTCCTCGACCCTGGCCGACGTGCTACCGGCCCAGGCGATCGCCGACTTGATCATCGGCATCAACGCCGGCACCGGGACGCTCGACCAGAAGAACGCCCAGGTCGCCTACATCAACAACCAGACCTTCGACGTGCGCCAGTACCGCGACGCGCCGGGCGGCTATATCCGCGGCTTCGAGATCGGCTACCAGCAGAACCTGACCTTCCTGCCGTGGTTCCTCGACAAGCTGGGCGTCCAGGCCAACTACACCCACCTGGAATCGGAACTCAGCTACATCATCGATCCGGGCGCGCTGGAGATCCGCAATTCGTCGGGCGTCGTCACCACCCCCGGGCGCGCCCAGGTCGTGGCGCCGGGTCCGTTCACCGGGGCCTCGCCGGACTCGTTCAACGTCACCGTCTACTACGAGACCGACAAGTGGTCGGCGCGCGTCTCCACCGCCTATCGCGCCAAGTACTACACCCAGTACCCGATCGCCTCGGGCAGCTGTAATCCGGGCTACTGCGACTCTCCGCTGGTCAACGACTTCCTGGGCAGCGAGTCGACCACCAACGTCGACGCCTCGTTCAGCTACAAGTTCACCAGCAACCTGTCGTTCAGCGCCGAGGCCCTGAACCTGACCAACGAGACCAGCAACCGCTTCGGCTATGCCGACGATCCGGTGGTCACCCAATACGCCGCCCCGGGCCGCCAGTTCTTCATGGGCGTCCGCTACGTGTTCTGACCGCTCTTCCTCCCCGGAAGGACGACGACTGGCGGCGCGGGACCTTCCCGCGCCGCCTTTTTCTTTTCAGCCGGTTCTTTTCAGGCGGTCGGCGCGGGGCTTTCCCGTCTGGCCTTCTTCAGGGCCAGGCGCGGATTGGGAAAGAAGCGGAAGCCCTTCAGCAGTATCCGCACCGCCTCCCAGTGGATCGCCGCCAGCACCCCGATCACCTGCCAGGGATGGGTCAAGGCCGCCCGCAGCAGGGCCGCGTCGGTCAACGGCTCGCGCCGGCCGGTGAAGCTGGCCGCCAGCACCCGCCCCTCGTCGTCATGCACGTCGATGCCGATCCGCACCGCCTCGCGCGGCGGGACCAGGGCGAAGGCGTAGCGCAAGTCCATCGGCAGGAAGGGCGAGACATAGAAGGTCTTGTCGCAGCCCTGCACCACCACCCCGTCCTCGCGGGCTTCGGCCGGCAGCACGTAGTCGCGCCGCTCGCCGAAGGTGTTGCTGACTGCATAGACCACCGCCGCCAGCCGGTCATCGCGGTCGTGGTGGAAATAGACCGCCAGCGGGTTGAAGCCGTGGTTCAACAGCCTGGGCATGCACAGGGCGGCGATGCGGCCGCCGGGCTGGAGCAGGCCGTGAGCCTCCAGCAGCGCCTCGATCTGCGGCTTGACCGGCTCGCGCCGCCGCCCCGCGTGGTCGCGGTCGTGATAGCTGAGCAGGTTGGGGCCGTTGTGCGAGAACAGTCGCAGCCGCCGCCCCGCCGCCTCGATCTCGTCGAGATCGAGCAGCAGCATGAAGATCCGATAGCTCAGACGATGGCGGCGCGGCCGGGCGCGGTCATGGACGACGAGGCCGGAATAGAGGGCCGAGCGCAGGGTCATGCGACCAGTTCCTCATCCAGGGCGGCCGGCGCCGTCGCGCCCAGGGTGATGCGGCCCGACGGATCGGCGACCTGCCAGGGCCGGCGCCCGCCGCCCAGCTGCTCGGCCACCGCCAGGCCGGCCTGAAGCCCGTCCTCGTGAAAGCCCGAGCCGAAATAGGCCCCGGCGAACCAGGTGCGCCGCACGCCTTGCAGCGACCACAGGTCCGCCTGGGCCGCCATGGCCGCACCGTCGAACAGCGGATGCTCGTAGACCTGGTCGTGCAGGGCCGCGTCCGGCGCGCGGTCGGGATTGAGCGACAGGAAGAACGGGTCCGCGCTCGGCAGCGGCTGGAGGCGGTTCATCCAGTAGGTGACGCCGCCCCGCCCTTCCCCGCCGCGATGACCGACGTGGTTCCAGCTGGCCCAGGCCGAGGCGCGGCGCGGCATCAGGGCCCGGTCGCGATGCAGCACAGCGCGGTTGCGGCTGTAGCGGAAGGCGCCCAGCAGAGCCGTCTCTTCCGTGGTGGGCTTGGCCAGCATGGCCAGGGCCTGGTCGGCATGGGCGGCGATCACCACCTGGTCGTAGCGGCGAACCTCGCCGCGTCCGTCCTCGATGGTCACGTGGTCGGGGTGGCGCTCGATCCGCCGCACCGGCCGCGACAGCAGGATCTCGCCGTCGGTGTCGGCCGCCAGGGTCTCGACATAGCGCCTGCTGCCGCCGGCCACCGTGCGCCAGATCGGCCTCTTGTCGATCGGCAGCATCAGGCCGTGATTGTCGAAGAAGCGCAGGAAGGCCCGGGCCGGGAACTGGCGGATGTCGGCCAGCGAGGTCGACCAGATCGCCGCCGCCTGCGGCAGCAGGTGGTCTTCCTGGAACGCCCGGCCGAAACCCTGGGCGTCGAGATAGTCGGCCAGGCTGCAGAACCCGTCGTCGCCCAGGAGGCGGGCGTCGCGCGTGCCGGACCGGTAGAACCGCACGACGTCGAGCAGCATCCGCAGGAAACGGGGGTTCACCAGGTTGCGCTTCTGGGCCAGCAGCTTGGTGGACGAATATTCCAGCGCCCCGTCGTCGAGCGACACGCCGAACGACATGTCGCTGGCCGCGGTCTCGACGCCCAGGTGCGCGAACAGCGCCGTCAGGTTGGGATAGTTCGGCTCGTTATAGACGATGAAGCCGGTGTCCACCGCCGCTCCGCCGACCTCCACCGTATGGGCGTGGCCGCCCAGCCGGTCGTCGGCCTCGTACAGCGTCACCTCGTGCTGCTTGGACAGCAGCCAGGCCGCCGACAGGCCCGAAATGCCGGAGCCGACCACGGCGACATGCTGGCGGCCGGAGAGACGGGGAGACGGACTGGACAGCGACAAGGCGGGCTCCTGGCAAGGCTATGCTTGCAGCTACGGAGCGGCGTCGCCCTTGGACGCATGCATCCGTCCATCGTTCCGCGCCGTAGCTTCCTCGAAGATGGCCTGAAGCGGCGATCCGACGGAGGGACCATGACCGACGCGACGATGCTGGCCGAGCGGGCTCCAGAGAGCGAGCGCGGGCGCGCCCAGGCGGGCCTGGTCCGCAGCCTGGTGCGTCTGGCCCAGGATGCTCCGGTTCCCGACGTCGTCTCGCGGCTGGCCATCGACCGGCTGGTGTCCAGCGCCCGTCGCTCGCTCGAGGACGCCCCGTCCGATGCGACCCGGCGCTTCGCGGAAGCGATGGGCGAGGGCCCGATCGCCACCCATGTGGAAGACGCCAACACCCAGCACTACGAGCTGCCGGCCGCCTTCTTCGAGGCGGTGCTGGGGCCGAACCTGAAATATTCCAGCGGCTTCTACCCGCCGGGCGCCGACACCCTGGCCGAGAGCGAGGTCGCCGCCCTGCGCGAGACCGAGGAACACGCCGACCTGCGCGACGGCCAGGCCGTGCTGGAGCTGGGCTGCGGCTGGGGCTCGCTGTCGCTTTGGATGGCGCAGCGCTTTCCCAATTCGACGATCACGGCGGTGTCGAACTCGGCTCCGCAGCGAGCCTTCATCGAGGCGCGCGCCGCCGCCCGGGGCCTGACCAACCTGACCGTCGTCACCGCCGACATGAACGTCTTCGACACCGGCCAGCGCTTCGACCGCATCGTCTCGGTCGAGATGTTCGAGCACATGAGCAACTGGCGGGCCCTGCTGGCCAAGGCGCGGACCTGGCTTAAGCCCGACGGCCTGCTGTTCATCCACGTCTTCACCCACGTCACCACGCCCTACCGCTTCGAGGCGGACGATCCGGACGACTGGATCGGCCGCTACTTCTTCAGCGGCGGCATCATGCCCAGCCACGATCTGGCCTGGCAGTTTCCCGACCTGTTCGAGGTGGCCATGGATTGGCGCTGGAGCGGCGCGCACTACGCCCGCACGGCCCGGCAATGGCTGGAGCGGTTCGACGCCGCCCGGGCCGTGATCGATCCGCTGCTGGTCGAGGTCTATGGCGACCACGCCGGCCTGTGGCGGCGGCGCTGGCGACTGTTCTTCCTGGCCACGGCCGGCCTGTTCGGCCATCGCGGCGGCCGCGACTGGGGCGTCAGCCACTATCGCCTGCGGCCCGTCGCCTGAAACACCCGATCCAAGGACCCAGCATGCTTCGCTACGCCGCCGGATACCTGACGACCGCCGTCGTCTTTCTCGCCCTCGACGCCGTCTGGCTGACCCAGATGGCCGAGCGCCTCTACCGCCCGCACATCGGCGCCCTGATGGCCGACAAGCCCAACCTCCCCGCCGCCGTGGCCTTCTACCTGATCTACATCGCCGCGGTGCTGGGCTTGGCGATCCTCCCGGCCCTGCGGCCCGACGGCGGCTGGCAGCGCCTGCTGACCAGCGCGGCGCTGTTCGGCTTCGCCGCCTACGCCACCTACGACCTGACCAACCAGGCGACGCTGAAAACCTGGTCGACCGTCGTCACCGTGGCCGACATGGCCTGGGGGGCGTTCGTCACCACGGCGGCCGCCTCGGCCGGCTATTTCGTCGCCAGTCGGCTTGGCGGACGCTAGCCGTTGCCAGCCTCGCGGACCCGTGCGACCGTCCGTCGCAGATTCAGGCGCCAGGGGGCCCACGGTTGGACGCAGACACAAGCCGCGCCTTGCTTTCGCGGGCCCTCGCGCGTGTCGCCAACCGCGATCATGACGCCCTCAAATACGTCTATCGGCACACCTCGGCGAAACTGCTGGGCGTGGTCCTCCGTATCTTGAACGATCGCGAGGAGTCCGAGGACGTGCTGCAAGACGTTTACCTGACGGTGTGGAACAAGGCCGACCGGTTCGATCCGGACAAGGCCAGCCCCATCACCTGGCTGGTCAGCCTGGCCCGCAACCGCGCCATCGACAAGCTGCGTTCGCGGGGCTCTCGGGTGATGACCGGCGTCGAGGAAGCCGAGGCCCTGCCCGACTCCGCCCCGCTGGCCTCGGCCCGTGTCGAGGCCGACGAGGACCGCCTCCGCCTCGACGGCTGCCTGGACCAGCTCGATCCCAAGCATTCGGGCGCGGTGCGCAAGGCCTTCTTCGAGGGCCTGACCTATGACGCCCTGGCCCAGGCGGTGGGCGTGCCGCTGGGCACGATGAAGAGCTGGATCCGGCGCAGCCTGATCAGCCTGCGGGCCTGTCTCGAAGCATGACCGACGCGACCGACATCCCGCCCGAAGGCGAAGAACGGCCCCTGGCCGGCGAGTACGTGCTGGGCGTGCTGGACGCGGACGAGCGCGCCGAAGCGCAGCGCCGCATCGCCGTCGAACCCGCCTTCGCCCGCTCGGTGGCCTGGTGGGAGGAGCGCCTGACGTCCCTGGCCGCCGACACCCCGTCCGTGATTCCGTCCGACGGCCTGTGGCCGCGCATCCAGAACCTGATCGTCGAGCCGCTGAAGCCCTCGGCCTGGAGCAACGTGGCCCTGTGGCGCGGCCTGACCGCCGGCGCCCTGGCCCTGGCGGCCGCCAGCGTCGTCATCGCCGTCCTGCCGCGCCCGGCCCCGCCGCCGGTCGTCGCCCCGACCCCCGCCAAGCCGCAGGCGGCCGAGATCGCGTTCATCGCCGACCCGGCCACCAACAAGCCGATGGTCGTCGCCACCCTCGACCACGCCACCGACCAGGTGATGCTGACGCCGATGGGCATGAAGATGCCGGAAGGTCGCGACGCCGAGCTGTGGATCATCCCCGAGGGCCAGAAGGCCATCTCGCTGGGCGTGATCCCGACGAACGCGCCCAAGCGCATCCCGATGCCCAAGGACCTGCGCGGCGCAGGCACCTACACCGCCCTGCTGGCCGTCACCGACGAGCCGATCGGCGGCTCGCCGACGGGCGTGGCTACCGGTTCGGTGCGCGCGGCGGGCAAGTTCCTGAGAGGCTAAACCGGGAGCCTAATCCCCGCCCGAAGCGTTGGCCCCGGTCATGAAGGACATTCCTGACTGGCTGCCGGACTGGCTCACCGATTCCGTCTGGCTGATCGCCTGGGCGCCGCCCTGGATCATCAGCCTCGTGGTGATCGCCCTAGCTGTCGTTTTGGCCTGGACGATCCACGCCGTGGTCGTGCGGGCCGTGCGCCATTCGCTGTCCAAGCACGACGCCTTCTGGCAGGCCCTGATCGCCCGCACACGGCGGCCCACCCGCATGGCCTTCGTCGTCGCGGCCCTGGGCGCGGCCGTCTCCGTCGCTCCGCTCGACGCCGCCCAGGCCGAGACCGCCAAGCACGTGCTGCTGGTGCTGTTCATCCTGCTGCTGGGCTGGATGGCCATGACCGCCCTCGACATCGGCTCGGCCCTCTATCTGCGGGGCTTCAAGGTCGATGTCGAAGACAACCTGCTGGCCCGCAAGCACATCACCCAGATCCGCATCCTGCGGCGGGCCATGGCGATCCTGGTCGGCATCTTCACCCTGGCCCTGGCGCTGATGACCATCCCCGGCGTGCGGCAGTGGGGCGTCAGCCTGCTGGCCGCCGGCGGCGCGGCCTCGGTGATCGTGGGCCTGGCCTTGCAGCCGCTGCTGACCAACCTGATCGCAGGCATCCAGATCGCCGTCACCCAGCCGATCCGCATCGACGACGCCGTCATCGTCGAGAAGGAGTGGGGCAATATCGAAGAGATCAACGCCACCTACGTGGTGGTGCGCCTCTGGGACTGGCGACGGATGGTGCTGCCGCTCAGCTATTTCATCCAGACCCCGTTCCAGAACTGGACCCGCGAGAACGCCGCCCTGATCGGCACGGCCATGCTCTATGTCGATCCCGCCGCCCCCGTCGATCGTCTGCGCGCCAGGCTGGAGGAGATCGCCAAGGCCTCGCCGCTGTGGGACGGCAAGGTCGTGAACCTGCAGGTCACCGACATCACGGCCGAGGTCATGGAGATCCGCTGCCTGGTCAGCGCCCGCAACGCCCCCGTCACCTTCGACCTGCGCTGCGAGGTGCGCGAGAAGATGATGGCCTTCCTGCGCGACGAAATTCCCGACGCCTTCCCCAAGCGCCGGCTGGCGTTGGCGGAGGCGGGTTAGCCTCGCTCGCCCGACCTGTCCGACGGACAGGTCGGCGGCGCCGGCAGGACGGCCGGCGGCGGGGCCTCGACCGTCATGGTCGGCGCGCAGGTCTGGATCACGGCCTCGCCCGAGGCGCTGGTCGTCGTCGCGGGCTTGTCGCGCAGCATCTTCTCCAGAAGCTGGCTGACGGTGTCGACGGTGATCTCGCGGCCGCCCTGGATCAGGTTCTTGACCAGTTCGCTCGCCGTCTCGGGCGCGACCTTGCCGCTAGCGACCAATGGCGTGAGCAGGTCCCAGACATCGCCCGCGTCCAGCTTGGCGTTCGGTCCGAGCCCGCGCGCCCTGGCCCGCGCCTCGACCTGCTCGGCGGCGTCGCGCAGGCGCTCGGAACTGACGGCGGGCTGTTGCGGCGCTGGCCCGACGCGCTCCGCGCCGCGAATGGCCGCGGAAAGGGAGAAGACGGCATAGGCCGCTATGCCCGCCCACAACATGTGCTTGGCGGCGTCGAACACCAGGCGCCACGCCTCGGGTTTGGCGCCGGGCTGGGAAGAGATGGGGATTGGCGCACTGGCCGGTGGTTCGGACGGGCCTGCCTCGCCTGAGCTCTCCGCCATGCCACCGCCCCCGCCGCAGTCCTCACGCGTTCCGTTCAGCCTGACACAATTTATGAGAACAGGCGATCAGACTTCTACCCTACGGAGAGCGTCGATCATCGCCGCTCTCGACGCCCAACAAGTAAGTGATTTATGACTTACAAGCAGGCGCCTGCCTCGCCGGCTGGCGCTTGGGCGAGCAATCGGGCGGCAACTTAGCCGCCCGGCGCTTGCCGAGGGGGACGGGCGGGCGCAGCCTGCTACCGATAGGGCGACGAAACGGCGGGGAGCGTGGTGACGCAAGGGTTCGAGATCGGCGCCAGGGCCAAGGCCCGCTGCGACCTGATGGGCGCGGCGCCCTTCAGCGAGGCCGACGACATGCTCGTGCGCCGGTTCCTCACCTCCGCCCACAAGGCCGCCCTCGACACCCTGAAGTTCTGGATGGAAGAGGCCGGCATGAGCGCCCGCCTCGACGCCGCCGGCAACCTGGTCGGCCGCTACGAGGGCGCGACGCCGGGCGCCCCGGCCCTGCTGATCGGCTCGCACATCGACAGCGTCCGCAACGGCGGCCGCTACGACGGAGCGCTGGGGGTGATGCTGGCGATCGACGTGATCGAGGCCTTCCACCGCCAGGGCCGCCGCCTGCACTTCGCCATCGAGGCCATCGCGTTCGGCGACGAGGAGGGCTCGCGCTTTCCGGCGTCGATGGCGTGCAGCCGGGCCGTGGCCGGCACGGTCGATCCCAAGGTCATGGAGATGACCGACGCCGAAGGGACGAGCTTGGCCCAAGCCTTCGCCGCCTTCGGCCTGGACCCGACGCGCCTGACCGAGGCCGCTCGCAAGCCGGGCGAGGTCTTCGCCTTCCTCGAAGCCCATATCGAGCAAGGTCCGGTGCTGGAGGCCGAGGGCCTGGCCCTGGGCGTCGTCAGCGCCATCGCCGCCCAAAAGCGCCTGATGGTTCGGTTCAAGGGCATGGCCGGCCATGCGGGCACCACGCCGATGGGCCTGCGCAAGGATCCCGGCCCGGCCGCCGCCGAAGCCGTGCTGGCCCTGGAACGTGTCTGCCGCGAAGGGCCGCTGGCCGGGACCGACGGCCTGGTCGGCACGGTCGGCCGGCTGACCGCCCTGCCCGGCGCCTTCAACGTCATTCCCGGCGCCGTCGAGTTCTCGATGGACATCCGCGCCGAGACCTCGGCCACCCGCGACGCCGCCGTCGAGGCCGTGACCGCCGAGATCGAGGCCATCGCCGCCCGGCGCGGCTTGGCCGTTTCGGTCACCCTGATGCAGGCCCTGGCCGAGAGTCCCTGCGACACGGGCCTGACCGACCTGCTGTCGGCCGCCGTGGCCGACCAGGGCGGACCCGCCCGCCGCCTGCCCAGCGGCGCCGGTCACGACGCCATGGTCATCGCCGACCTCTGCCCCACCGCCATGCTGTTCATCCGCTGCGAGGGCGGGATCAGCCACAACCCCGCCGAAGCCGTCACCGACTCCGACTGCGCCCTGGCGGCCCAGGCGATGGTGGGGTTCGTCGAGCGACTGGCGGCACAAGGTCCCCGCCCTTCGACAGGCTCAGGGTGAGGACCTTGAATGCCGAAGCCGTGGAAAAACGACCTGTCAGTAGCCCTCATCCTGAGCCCGTCGAAGGACGAGGGCGGACCAAGAACGAAGTGCCGATGACCGACACCTTTCGCGAACTCGACCACCCCGCCCGACTGCTGATGGGCCCTGGACCCATCAACGTGCACCCGCGCGTGCTGCGGGCCATGTCAGTGCAGCTGCTGGGCCAGTTCGACCCCGAGTTCACCGGCTACATGAACGAGACGATGGCGCTCTATCGCGACGTCTTCCAGACCCAGAACCAGTGGACCTTCCTGATCGACGGCACCTCGCGCGCCGGCATCGAGGCGGCCCTGGTCTCGACCCTGGTGCCCGGCGACGACATCGTGGTGGTCAACGCCGGACGCTTTGGCCTGCTATTGGCCGAGATCGCCGAGCGCTGCGACGCACATGTCACCTTCGTCGAGGGCGAGTGGGGCAAGGTCGTCGATCCGCAGGCGGTGGAGGACGCGGTCGCACGGGTGAAGCCGCGCCTGGTGGCCTGCGTGCACGGCGACACCTCGACCACCATCGCCCAGCCGATCGAGGCGATCGGCGAGATCTGCGCCCGCCACGACGCCCTTCTGTATGTCGACGCCACCGCCACCCTGGGCGGCATGAGCGTGCCGGTCGACGCCTGGAAGGCCGACATCGTCACCGCCGGCCTGCAGAAGTGCCTGGGCGGTCCGTCCGGCTCGGCCCCGATCACCATCAGCGACAAGGCCGCCGACCACATCTTTTCCCGCCGCCATGTCGAGAAGGGCCTGGCGACGCCCGGCGCGGGAGGGGTCGGCCGCCGCATCGCCTCCAACTATTTCGACCTGGCGATGATCATGGACTACTGGTCCGACAAGCGCCTGAACCACCACACCGAGGCGGCCAGCATGCTGTTCGCCGCCCGCGAATGCGCGCGGATCGTGCTGGAGGAAGGGCTCGAAGCCCGCTTCGCCCGCCACGCCCAGGCCGGCGCCGCCATGACCGCCGGGATCGAAGCCCTGGGCCTGACCGTCTACGGCGACCAGGCCCACAAGATGGCCAACGTCACCGGCGTGATCGCGCCCTCTGGCGTCGACTACGACCGGGTGAAGGCCCGCATGCGCACCGAGTTCGAGATCGAGATCGGCGCGGCCTTCGGGCCTCTTGCGGGCAAGATCTGGCGGATCGGGACGATGGGCGTGAACGCCCGCAAGCACGCGGTGCTCCAGACCCTGGCGGCGCTGGAGGCGGTGCTGCGCTGGGAGGGGTTCGTGGCGCCGGCCGGAGCTGGCGTGGATGCAGCGGCGGGGGTGTTCGGATGATGGTGGTGAAGACCCCCTCCGGCCCTCCGGGCCACCTCCCCCAGAGGGGGAGGATCTCGGCCGGCGCGGCGTCCTTCAAGATGCTCCCCCGCTGGGGGAGCTGTCGCGGAGCGACTGAGGGGGCCTGCGGCGCATGACCTACCCCCGCGACCTCGTCGGCTACGGCGAACACCCGCCGCACGCCCGGTGGCCGGGCGGCGCCCGCGTGGCCGTGCAGTTCGTCCTCAACTACGAGGAAGGCGCCGAGCGCAGCGTGCTGCATGGCGACGCCGTCAGCGAATACTTCCTGTCGGAAATGGTCGGCGCCCAGCCCATCGACGGCGCGCGGCACATGTCGATGGAGAGCCTCTACGAATACGGCTCGCGCGCCGGCTTCTGGCGCATCCGGCGGCTGTTCGAGGAGTTTCGCCTGCCGCTGACCGTCTATGGCGTCGCCCAGGCCATGGAGCGGCATCCGGACGTCGTCGAGGCGATGATGAAGTCCGGCTGGGAGATCGCCAGCCACGGCTACCGCTGGATCGACTACCAGCACTTCCCCGAAGACCTGGAACGCGAACACATCGAGAAGGCCATCGAAGTCCACAAGCGGCTGACCGGCGAGCGGCCGCTGGGCTGGTACCAGGGCCGCACCAGCCCCAACACCGCCCGGCTGATCGCCCAGGAAGGCGGCTTCGTCTACGACGCCGACAGCTACAGCGACGACCTGCCCTATTGGGACGACCAGCACGGCCGCGCCCAGCTGATCGTGCCCTATACGCTCGACACCAACGACATGCGCTTTGCCGCCCCCCAGGGCTTCAACAGCGGCGACCAGTTCTTCGCCTATCTGCGCGACGCCTTCGACGCCCTTTATCTGGAGGGCGAGACGGCGCCGAAGATGATGAGCATCGGCCTGCACTGCCGCATCGTCGGCAAGCCGGCGCGGATCATGGCCCTGCGCCGGTTCCTCGAGCACGTGACGAGCCACGACAAGGTCTGGGTGGCCAAGCGCATCGACATCGCCCGCCACTGGATCGCGACCCATCCATACGGAGCCAAGGCATGAGCGCCCCGCCCCTCACCCTGGCCCGGCTCAACAGCATGAACCAGACGGGTTTCGTCACCGCCCTGGGCTTCGCCTTCGAGCTGTCGCCTTGGGTCGTCGAGCGTGCCTGGGACGCGCGCCCGTTCGCGACCGTCGAGGCGATGCACGGCGCGATGATGGACGTGCTGAACGCCGCCTCGACCGACGACAAGCTGGCCCTGATCCGCGCCCACCCCGAACTGGCCGGCAAGGCGGCGATCGCCAAGACCCTGACCGCCGAGAGCACGGCCGAACAGGCCGGCGCGGGCCTGGACCGGCTGACGCCCGAGGAGTTCGCCCGCTTCCACGACCTCAACGCCGCCTATGGCAAGGCCTTCGGCTTCCCGTTCATCATCGCCGTGCGGCTGAACGACAAGAGCTCGATCCTGCGGGCCATGCAGGCGCGCCTGGCCAACGACCGCGAGGCCGAAATCGCCGAGGCGATCCAGCAGATCGGCCTCATCTCCAAGCTCCGCATCCAAGACGCCGTGACGCAATAGTATGGACTATGATCTCGCCGCCTGGCTGAACCTGGCGCTCCGCTGGCTGCACGTGATCGCGGGCGTCGCCTGGATCGGGGCCTCGTTCTACTTCGTCTGGCTCGACAACAATCTGCGCGCCCCCGAACCGCCGAAGGATGGCGTGAAGGGCGAGCTGTGGGCCGTGCACGGCGGCGGCTTCTACCATTCGCAGAAGTACATGACGGCCCCGGCCCACATGCCGGGCCACCTGCACTGGTTCAAGTGGGAGGCCTACACCACCTGGCTGTCGGGTTTCGCCTTGCTGTTCGTGCTCTATTACTGGGGCGCGCCGGTCTATCTGATCGACCCGGCCAAGCACGCCTTCAGCCACTGGCAGGCGGTGGGCGTGGGCCTGCTGTTCATCTTCGGCGGCCTGGCGGTCTATGAGGGCCTGTGCCGCTCGCCGCTGGTGGAGCGCCCTCGCCTGTTCGGCATCGTCTGGTTCGCCGCCCTGATCGGCGCGGCCTACGCCCTGCAGCACCTGTTCACCGACCGCGGGGCCTTCATCCATGTCGGCGCCATCATCGGCACGGCCATGGCGGCCAACGTCTTTCTCACGATCATCCCCAACCAGCGCAAGATTGTCGCCGACATGCTGGCGGGCCGGCCGGTCGATCCGCGCCTGGGCGCGGCGGGCAAGCAGCGCTCGGTGCACAACAACTACATGACCCTGCCGATCCTGTTCATCATGATCAGCAACCACTATCCGGCCATCACCGGCCATCCCAAGGCCTGGCTGCTGCTGGCGCTGATCGGCGTGGCGGGGATCTCGATCCGCCACTTCTTCAACCTGCGCCACCACGGGATCATCCGGCACGACTTCCTGTTCTACGGGGCCATGCTGATGTTCGCCGTCAGCGTCATCGCCAGCCAGAAGCCCAAGACGCCGGCCGTGATGGGTCCGGTCAGCTTCTTCGAGGCACAGGCCATCGTGCAGAAGCACTGCGTCACCTGCCACAGCGCAACGCCTACGCACCGCGGTTTCTCGGCGCCGCCCAACGGCGCGACCTTCGACAGCCCCGAGCACATCGCCCGCTATGCGCCCAAGATCCGTGAGCGCGCGGTGATCAGCACGAGCATGCCGCTTGGCAACGAGACCCATATGACCGATGACGAGCGCGCCAAGCTTGGCGCCTGGATCGAATCCGGGGCCAAACTGCCCTGACCCTGCTGGAGACCGCCCCTTTGTCAGACGCCGATCCCGAGGTTGCCTCCGACGCCCCGGCGCCGCGCAAGCGCAACGCCGAGCGGACGCGCAAGGCGATCATGTCGGCGGCGCTGAAGGAGTTCTCGCAGGCCGGGTTCGCCGGCGCGCGCATCGAGCGGATCGTCAAGGCCGCCAAGTGCAACATCCGCATGCTCTACCACTACTTCGGCGACAAGAAGGGCCTCTACGTCGCCGTGCTGGAAAGCGCCTATGAGGACCTGCGCAACCGCGAAGCCGAGCTGAAGATCGACTTCGAAAAGCCGCTCGACGGCTTTCTGGAATTGCAGCGCTTCACCTTCGACTATTTCGAGAAGAATCCGCGCTTCGAGGGTCTGCTGCGCAACGAGAACCTGCTGCAGGGCCGGTTCGTGGCCCAGTCGCGCAAGGTCACCGAGACGGCCTTTCCCCTGCGCCGCACCATCGAGCGGCTGATCGAGAGCGGCCAGGCCCAGGGCCTGTTCCGCGAAAACCTCGACCCGATCCAGATCTACGTCACCATCGCCGCCATGAGCCGCTTCCACCTGGCCAACGGCTGGTCGCTGTCGGCGACGCTGGACACCGACATGACCACGGCCGAATGGCGCCGGGCCCGGTTGCAGCACGCGCTGGACGTGCTGGAGGGGTATCTGACGGCGGCATAGACGCCCCTTCTCCCCTTGCGGGAGAAGGTGTCATCCGAAGGATGACGGATGAGGGGTCGCACGAACGAAAAACGCCGCGACAGCTGATCGGCTGTCGCGGCGTCTTGCTTTTGAGAGCCCCCTCACCCGACCTCCCTGCGGGAGGCCACCCTCTCCCGCAAGGGGAGAGGGATCCGGAAGGCTACTTCCCCACCACGTTCATCACCGCCAGGGTCATGGCCTCGACGCCCGTCCGGATAGTCGGCTCGGGTATGGGGGCGAAGAAGGGCGAGTGGTTGACGGGCATCGGCTTGCCGGCCGCCTTGGCCTCCTCGACCGCCTTGGGATCGAAGCCGCCGATCATGAAATAGACGGACGGCACGCCAGCGATGATGAACTCCGAGTAGTCCTCGCTGCCCGAGCCCGGGGTCGGCTGAGCGATGGCGTTCTTGCCGAAGGCGGCCTTGAACACCGCGGCGGTCTTTTCGGTCAGGGCCGCGTCGTTGACCACCGCCTTGCCGCCCGGAATGATCTGCAGGTCGGGGGCCGGAGCCGCCGACATCTCGGCCGTGGCCTTGGCGGTGCGGGTGACGCCGGCCAGGATCTTCTCGCGCGTCGGCTCGTCGAAGGTGCGGATGGTGCCGCGCACCTTGGCCTTGTCGGGGATGATGTTGCCGGCGCTGCCGGCCTGGATCGAGCCGACGGTGACCACGCCGAACGCCGCCGGATCCTTCTCGCGGCTGATCACGGCCTGGACGTCCACCGTGAAGCGGGCGGCCATCATAACCGGGTCGATCGAGGCGGCGGGCATCGAGCCGTGGGCGCCGCGGCCGTTGAAGGTCAGCTCCAGCGAGTCCGAGGTCGCCGTCAGCACGCCCGGCTTGAACAGCACCTGGCCGGCGGGCGCCGGACCGACGTGCAGGGCGAAACCGTAGTCGGGCTTGCCGAACTTGGCGATGAAGCCGTCGTCGAGCATGGCCTTGGCGCCGTTGACCGCCTCTTCCGACGGCTGGGCGACGAACACCAGCGTGCCCTTCCACTTGGCCTTCATGGCGACCAGCTGGCGGGCGGTTCCGATCCAGGCGGCCATGTGGATGTCGTGGCCGCAGGAATGGGCGGTGAAGGTCTCCGCGCCGTTCCAGGTCGCCTTGGCCCGGCTGGCGTACGGCAGGCCGGTCTTCTCCTCCATCGGCAGGCCGTCGAGCTCGGTGCGGACCAGGATCTTGGGACCTTCGCCGTTCTTCAGCACGGCCACCAGGCCGGTCTTGCCGACGCCTTCGGTGACGGTGAAGCCCAGGGCGCGCATCTGCTCGGCCAGCTTCCTGGCCGTCTCGACCTCCTGGAAGCCCAGTTCCGGATGGGCGTGGAGGTCCTTGTACAGCGCGTCCAGCTGCGGGTAGTCGCGGTCGAGTTGGGCGTCGACGGCGGCCTTGGTCGCCGGGACGTTCAGCGGCGCGGCCATCGCCGGGGCGGCGAGCAGGGCCAGGACGGCGGCGAGGGTGAAGGTCTTGGGGGTCATGCGGCTCGCGCGGCGGGAGACCGCGCCCTTCTTTCTACGCAAAAACGGTCGTCATCCCGGCCGGACGCCCGCGAAGGCGGGCGGTAGAGCCGGGACCCAGAGGCAGCCGCAGTGCGCCGGCCCCTGGGTCCCGGATCGCCCCTGGCGGGGCGTCCGGAATGACGGATTAAATCAGAACTTCCGGCGGGCGTTGACGCCGACGGTGCGCGGGGTCAGGCCGTATTGCAGGTCCTGGTAGTTGACGCCGCTGTTCTTGTTCATGATGCCCTCGGCGTTGGTCAGGTTGGAGACGAAGGCGTAGACGCCCCAGCCTTCTCCCTCGACCCCGGCACGCAGGTTCACCGTGCTGAAGCCGCCGAACTTGTCATAGTAGACGTAGTTCGGGCGGAAGGTGGAGACCATGTCGCCGGTATAGGCGTAGTCGGCGCGCACCAGGCCGTTGAGGCCAGCCACCGGCAGCGGCCAGACGTACTGGGCCGAGGCCGAGGCCGTCCAGTCGGGCACGCTGGGGATGCGGTCGCCCTTCTTGCCGGTCGAGCCGTCGACCAGGATGTTGCCGTTGGCCTGGTCCTCGGTCAGCTCGGCCTTGGTGTAGCCGATCGAGCCGTTGACCGAGAGGCCGGTGATCGGACGGGCCGCCACCTCGAACTCGACGCCCCGGATGCGGGCGGCGCCGGCGTTGGTGATGAACGAATAGAGGCCGTCGGCGGTCAGGGCGCTGGTCTGGCGGTTCTTCCAGTCGATCTGGTAGACGGCGGTGTTGGCCGTCAGCTTGCCGCCGAACCAGGCCGTCTTCAGGCCCGCCTCGTAGTTCCACAGGCTGTCGGGGTTGTAGACCACCAGCTTGCTGTTCAGGCCCGGGATGTTGTTGGCGCCGCCCGGACGGAAGCCTTCCGAGGCCGTGGCGTAGACCATGGCGTCATGGGTCAGCTTGTAGCTGGCGTTGAACTTGTAGACCCAGCCCGAGGCCTCCGCCGTCTGCGACGAGAAGGCGGCCGGGGCCGCGCCGGTCAGCATGTTGCGCTGGGTGCCGGCGCCCGAGGTGGTCTTGGTGTAGTCGTAGTGACGCGCGCCGACCGTCAGGCTCAGGCCCTCGACCTGCGGCGGCGACCAGGTCGCCTCGCCGAACTCGGCCGTCTGCTTGACGTTGGTGTTGATGTAGCGGGCCGTCACGTACTGCATCGGGCTGTAGGGCAGGCCCGTGGCGGTGCTGGTCAGGACCGTGTTGCTGTCGATGTGATCCTTGCGCAGCTCCATGTAGCCGCCGACGGTCCATTGCAGCTGGCCGTCGCCCTTAGACGACAGCCGCACCTCGTGGTTCCAGGCGCCCAGATAGGCCGGCTGGTAGCCGATCACGCCATAGGCGTTGCCGATATAGGCCTTGTACTGCGGGGTGAAGTCGACCGTGCGCAGCATGTTGTAGCGGTAGTAGGCGCTCGACGCCGTCAGCTCGCCGATCGGGCTCGACCATTTGCCCGTCACGCTGGTCAGGTCCATCTCGGTCGACAGCGGCAGCTTGACGGTGCTGTCGGTCTTGTCGTCGCCCAGGCGGTCGTACCAGCCCTGCAGGTCGTCGGCCTGAGACTTCTGGTGCGTGCGGGTCAGGACCAGCGAGATGTCGTCGGTCGGGGTGAAGCCCAGCATGGCGCGGTAGCCCGACGCGCTGCTGTCGTTGATGTTCTTGGCGCCGGTCTTGACGTTGTCGATGTAGCCGGGACGGTCCTCGGTATAGGCGACGACGCGGGCGGCCAGCTTGCCCTCGATCAGCGGGATGTTGCCCATGGCCTTCAGGTAAGAGCCCTGCGAGCCGCCGTCTGTGTTGCTGGCCTGGGCCTCGACCGAGGCGCCGAACTGGGTGCTGTCGGGCTTGGCATAGATCACCCGAATGGTGCCGCCCATTGAGCCGCCGCCGTACAGCGTGCCCTGCGGGCCGCGCAGCACTTCCACCCGCTCGACGTCGAACAGGTTGAGGTCGGCGGCGTTGTTGGCCGGGTCCTGGGTGGTGCCCGAGGGGCCGGTGACCGAGGTCTCGTCGTAATAGAGACCGGTGGTGGCCTCGCCCGAGCCCTGGACGCCGCGGATGGTCACGCGGCTCTGGCCCAGCTGGCCCTGGGTCAGGTTCACGCCCGGCACCGAGCGGAAATAGTCCTGCAGGCCGGTGGCGCCCAGCTTCTGCAGGCTGTCGCCGGTGACGGCGCTGATGCTCATCGCCGTGGTCTGGATGGTGGTCGAGCGCTTCAGCGCGGTGACGACGATCTCCTCGACGGTCTCGTCAGGCGCGGGCGTGGCGGCGGCGGTTTGAGCGGCGGCCCCCAGCGGCGCGGCCAGGGCGGCGAGCGCCACCGTAGAAAGCAGGATCTTCAGGTCGGTACGCATAGCAGGTCCCCAGTGCATGCATGATCGCGCCCGCTCTGATGGCGGGTCGTGGCTCAAGGCTGGGGTTCGCGCCGATAATATGTCAACGCTTTTGTATCGATATTATTGGGATCGATTTGGGCGCCGTTTTGGCGGGCGCCCTCACCACCTCTCCTCTCGCCTCAGATCCCCGGCGCGTAAGGGAATTGCATCCGCTCATACGCCTCCAGGGGCAGCGGCGGGGGCGCCTCGCCCTTGGGCAGGGGCAGGCCGTTGATCGATTGGAAATACGCGACCGAGGCGTCGCGCCACCACTGGGCCTCGCGGCGCTGAATCGCCAGGTAGATCGCGACCTGCGCATGGCGCTCGGGATCGACATAGGGCGCGAGGGTCGCCCAACTCGCCTGCATCCCCTCGACACTGCGAACGCCGCGCGAATAGCGGGTAACAAGCTCGTCCCAAAGCGGCCGGCCCGAGCGCGTGGGATAGGTCCACGGCAGGTGGTGGAACCACAGCAGGTCCTTCTCGTCGATCTTCGAGAGATCGGAGAAGCCGGCCGCTGCCGGCGGCGTGTACTGGGCCACGGCGTTGCTGCCCGAGGCCGTGCGGTCGAAGCCGATCCCGGCCTTGTCTGCCTTGTGGTAGTAGACGCTGGTCCAGTCGGCCCGCTCGCCGCCGGACACCCACGGTCCCGGCCCGTAGTGGTGGCTGCGGCCCATCAGGTGGTGCAGGCCTATTGGGGTCATGTAGTCGACCACGGCCTCGCGCGAGCCCATCATCATCGCCACGGCCGGGCCGGTGAAGCGGCGGTCAGGCGAGAAGGTCATGGCCGCCCAGTCGCGGGCGATGGCCTCCGAGGAGGCCTCCGGATCCCAGGCCAGGCGCCCGAAGGCGTACCAGTTGGCCTGGTCGAACTGCGAGCCGCTCCAGTCGCGGTCGGTCCCGATATTGGCGACGCCGGCCATCAGGGTGCGGCTGTAGCCATGCAGTTTTCCATCGACCACCTTGGCCACGGTAGAGCCAGGACCGGCCGCGAAGGTGTCGGCCTTCAGCACCTCCTCCCACATCGGCCCGAGGTAGGCGAGATGGGTCGAGAAGCCGAGATACTCCTTGGTGACCTGCACCTCGAGCCCGAGATTGGTCTTCGGCATCGCCCCGAACAGCGGGTGGAACGGCTCGCGCGGCTGGAAGTCGATGGCCCCGTTCTTGACCTGGACGATGACGTTTTCGGCGAACTGGCCGTCGAACGGCTTGAACTCGGCATAGCCCTGCTTGGCGCGGTCGTCGGGCTGCTCGTGCGAATAGACGAAGGCCCGCCACATCACGATCCCGCCGTGCGGCCCGACGGCCTGCGCCAGCATGTTGGCCCCGTCGGCATGGGTGCGGCCATAGTCCTGCGGCCCTGGCTGGCCTTCCGAATTGGCCTTCACCAGGAAGCCGCCGAAGTCGGGAATGGCCTTGTAGATCTCGTCGGCCTTGGCCTTCCAGAAGGCGCGCACGGCCGGGTCCAGCGGGTCGGCGGTCTTCAAGCCCCCGATCTCGATCGGCGAGGAGAACCGGGCCGACAGATAGACCTTGATCCCATAGGGCCGGAACGCATCCGCCAGGGCCGCGGCCTTGGCGATATAGGGCGCGGTCAGGCTGTCGGACTTGGCGTTGACGTTGTTGAGCACCGCCCCGTTGATCCCGATCGAGGCGTTGGCGCGGGCGTAGTCGAGGTAGCGCGGATCCTTGACGTCGGGCAGCCGCCACCAGTCCCACAGCGATTGCCCCGCATAGCCTCGCTCGACGCTGCGATCCAGATTGTCCCAGTGGTTCAGCAGCCGGTAGCGGACCTTGGGGACCGAGCGGACATCGAGCTTGTCGGTTCTAGCCCCGGTCTGCATCAGCCGCAGATAATGGAAGACGCCGTACAGCACGCCGATGTCGGTGTTGGCGGCGATGACCGTGGTCTTACCGTCCGCCAGCGTGCGGATCAGGTAGCCCTCGTCGCCCAAGTCCTTGAGCGGCAGCTTGAGCCCCGCCACCAGCGCCGAGCTCTTGGGCGTGCCCAGCTCGATCGTCGGCGCGTCCAGACCGGGCTCGTCGGGGTTCAAGCCGGAAAGACCCCGCTGAAGTTCTCCCTGAGCAAGATCGAGGGCCGGCGACGAGCTCATCGACGGTGGACCCGGGATCCGCGGTTCGGTGCGCATCGCCTGCGGCAGAGGCCGATAGCGGAGCCAAAGGTCGTAGCCGTCCTCGGCCCGGGCGATCAGCGGCGCCAGCAGCAGGCCGGCGGCCAGGCAGAGCCCGTAAAGCAGTCGGCGCGGTCGCATGGCGTCTCCCAAGGGTCGTTCCGGATCGGCCGTCTGCGCGGCCCGAAGGTGGTCGAGTCTCCGCGACCTTATTGGTCTGACCAATGGATTGACAACCTTCGCCCCACGTTTAAACGAAAAGAGGGAAGACCGCCGCGGACGCTCGCGTCCGTCAAAGACCTCGTCGCCGACCGACCGGCGCCGCCGCAGAAAGACGCCGATGCTGAAGATCACCGCCGCCAGGGTCATCGTCACCTGCCCGGGGCGCAACTTCGTCACCCTGAAGATCGAGACCAGCGACGGCGTTTACGGGATCGGCGACGCCACCCTCAACGGCCGCGAACTGGCGGTGGCCAGCTATCTGAACGACCACGTCATCCCATGCCTGATCGGCCGCGACGCCCACCAGATCGAGGACATCTGGCAGTTCCTTTACAAGGGCGCCTATTGGCGGCGCGGGCCGGTGACCATGTCGGCGATCGCCGCGGTCGACATGGCCTTGTGGGACATCAAGGCCAAGGTGGCCAACCTGCCGCTCTACCAGCTGCTGGGCGGCGCCTGCCGCACCGGCGTCATGGTCTATGGCCACGCCAACGGGGCCAGCATCGAGGAGACCCTCGACAACGCCGCCGTCTATGCCGAGCAGGGCTACAAGGCCATTCGCCTGCAGTCGGGCGTGCCGGGTCTGAAGACCGTCTATGGCGTCTCCAAGGACCGCTTCTTCTACGAGCCGGCCGACGCCGACCTGCCCAGCGAAAGCGTCTGGTCGACCGAGAAATACCTGCGCAGCGTGCCGCCGCTGTTCGAGGCGGCGCGCGACAAACTGGGCTGGGACGTCCACCTGCTGCACGACGTGCACCACCGCCTCACGCCCATCGAGGCCGGCCGCCTGGGCAAGGACCTGGAGCCCTACCGCCCGTTCTGGATGGAAGACGCCACCCCGGCCGAGAACCAGGCCAACTTCCGCCTGATCCGCCAGCACACGACCACCCCGCTGGCCGTGGGCGAGATCTTCAACTCGATCTGGGACTGCAAGCAGCTGATCGAGGAACAGCTGATCGACTATATCCGCGCCACCGTGGTCCATGCCGGCGGCATCACCCACCTGCGCCGCGTGGCCGCCTTCGCCGACCTCTACGGCGTGCGCACCGGCTGCCATGGGGCCACCGACCTGTCGCCGGTCTGCATGGCCGCGGCCCTGCATTTCGACCTGTCGATCCCCAATTTCGGGATCCAGGAATATATGCGCCACACGCCCGAGACCGACGCCGTCTTCCCGCACGCCTACAGCTTCGACGACGGCCTGCTGCATCCGGGCGAGGCGCCGGGCCTGGGGGTCGATATCGACGAGGTCCTGGCCGCGAAATATCCCTACAGCCGCGCCTATCTGCCCGTTGCGCGCCGCGAAGACGGCTCGATGCACGATTGGTGACGCGGAAGACCATTCGGCCATCTTGTCAGACCAAATAGCCGGAGCGTCCGACAACGATTATGCTATCGAAGGCGAACCCTAGGTTCGGGCCTTCGATTCCAGGATCCCATGTCGGACAACGTCAAGCTCTACCGCAAGATCGCGGACACCGTGGCCGACGCCATCGAGGCCGGCCAGTACAAGCTGGGCGACCGCCTGCCGACCGAGCGCGAACTGGCCGAACAGTTCGGCGTCTCCCGTCCGACCCTGCGCGAGGCGATGATCGCCCTGGAAATGCTGGGCATGATCGAGGCCCGCCACGGCCTGGGCATCTATGTCACCGGCGACGTCCGCCCGGTGGCCCCGCAACCGGCCGAGCGCGACACCGAGATCGGCGCCTTCGAGCTGATCGAGGCCCGCCGCCTGTTCGAGGGCGAAGCCGCCGCCCTGGCCGCCACCTCGATCACCGAGGAGCAGATCGCCCAGCTGGAAAGCCTGCTCGAGCGTATGCACGAGGAGGAGGAGATCCGGGGCGAGGACGCCGACCGCGAGTTCCACCTCGTCATCGCCGGGGCCACCGGCAACGGCGCGATCATCGCCACGATCGAGAACCTGTGGGACTGGCGCAACCGCTCGTCCCTGGCCCGCAACATCCTGGCCCGCGCCCGCGGCATGGGCCTGGAGCCCCGCATCCAGGAGCACCGCCGCGTGGTCGAGGCCCTGAAGGCCCGCGACCCCGCCGCCGCCCGCCAGGCCATGCGCGACCACCTGGAACGGGTTATCGACCACCTTCTGCACGCGACCGAGACGGAGGCGGTCCAGAAGGCGCGCCAGGAGACCGACGCGCGGCGTAACGCGATCGCCAAGCGGGTGGCGATCTAACTCGCCTCCCCCAACTCCCACGCTCAATTATCCGAAAAATCCCCGGGGAGGCGGGGATCCAAGCTGACTTTCAGAACGCGGCGCGGCCGTAGATCACCCGCGGACTCCGCTTGGATCCCCGCCTTCGCGGGGATGCTCGGTGTTTGAGGAGCGATGGGACTCAGACCCATCACCCCCCAATTCCAACAGCAATCCTACCCCCGCTCGACCTGGCTCACGTCCCGCACCGCGCCGCGCGCGGCGTTGGTGGTCATGGCCGCATAGGCCCGAAGCGCCGGCGAGACCTGGCGCTTGCGGTCCTTCGGCTTCCAGGCGTCCTTGCCGCGGGCCAGTTGCGCCTCGCGACGCTCGGCCAGAACCGCCTCGGGCAAATCTAGGTGGATGCCGCGGTTGGGGATGTCGATCAGGATCGGATCGCCGGTCTCGACCAGGGCGATCAGGCCACCCTCGCCGGCTTCGGGCGAGACGTGGCCGATCGACAGGCCCGAGGTGCCGCCCGAGAAGCGGCCGTCGGTGATCAGGGCGCAGGCCGCGCCCAGGCCCTTCGATTTCAGATAGGTGGTCGGGTACAGCATCTCCTGCATGCCCGGGCCGCCCTTGGGGCCTTCGTAGCGGATGACCACGACCTCGCCGGCCACGACCTTGCCGCCGAGGATGCCGCTGACGGCGTCTTCCTGGCTCTCGAACACCCGCGCCGTGCCCTTGAAGGTCAGGATCGACTCGTCGACCCCGGCCGTCTTCACGATGCAGCCTTCCGGGGCCAGGTTGCCGAACAGCACGGCCAAGCCGCCGTCCTTGGAGAACGGGTGCTCGACCGAGCGGATGACGCCGTTCTCGCGGTCGAGATCGAGGTCTTCCCAGCGCGCGGCCTGGCTGAAGGCGATCTGGGTCGGCTTGCCGCCGGGCGCGGCGCGGAAGAACTCCTGGGCCGTGCCGCTGTTGGTGCGGCCGATGTCCCAGCGGGCCAGGGACTCGGCCATGGTCGCGGCGTGGACGGTGGGTTGGGTGGCGTCGATCAGGCCGCCCTTCTCCAGCTCGCCCAGGATGGCCGGCACGCCGCCGGCGCGGTGGACGTCTTCCATGTGCACGTCGCTCTTGGCCGGGGCCACTTTCGAGAGGCACGGCACGCGGCGCGACAGTCGGTCGATGTCGGCCATCGAGAACTCGACCTCGCCCTCGCTGGCGGCGGCCAGCAGGTGCAGCACGGTGTTGGTCGAGCCGCCCATGGCGATGTCCAGGCTCATGGCGTTCTCGAACGCCGCCCGGGTGGCGATGCCGCGCGGCAGGGCCGTGGCGTCGTCCTGCTCGTACCAGCGCTGGCACAGGTCGACGATCAACCGGCCAGCTTCCTTGAACAGGGCCTCGCGATCGGCGTGGGTGGCCAGGACCGACCCGTTGCCGGGCAGCGACAGGCCCAAGGCTTCCGTCAGGCAGTTCATCGAGTTGGCCGTGAACATGCCCGAGCACGAACCGCAGGTCGGGCAGGCGGCCTTCTCGATCGCCTCGACTTCCTCGTCGGTGTAGCGGTCATCCGCGGCCACGACCATGGCGTCGACCAGGTCCAGCGAGCGGATCGCACCCTTGATCTGCACCTTGCCGGCCTCCATCGGCCCGCCCGAGACGAAGACCACCGGGATGTTGAGGCGCATGGCGGCCATCAGCATGCCGGGCGTGATCTTGTCGCAGTTGGAGATGCAGACGATGGCGTCGGCGCAGTGGGCGTTGACCATGTACTCGACCGCGTCGGCGATCAGCTCGCGGCTGGGCAGCGAATACAGCATGCCGCCGTGGCCCATGGCGATGCCGTCGTCGACGGCGATGGTGTTGAATTCCTTGGCCACGCCCCCGGCCGCTTCGATCTCGCGAGCGACCAGCTGGCCCAGGTCCTTCAGGTGCACGTGGCCCGGGACGAACTGGGTGAAGCTGTTGGCCACCGCGATGATCGGCTTGCCGAAGTCGCTGTCCTTCATGCCGGTGGCGCGCCACAGGCCGCGGGCGCCGGCCATGTTGCGGCCGTGGGTGGAGGTGCGTGAGCGATAGGGAGGCATGGGAAAATCTCAGTGTCGGCTGTGGGGTTATTACGCCCCTGCCCCGCGCTTTCAAAATATATTAGAACGGCGATATTAGGTCGGCCAAAATATATATCTGGGATATCGATATGGACGTTCGCCCGCTGCGCCACTTCGCGGCCGTCGCCGAGACCCTGCATTTCGGCCGCGCCGCCGAGCGCCTGGGCATGACCCAGCCGCCGCTCAGCCAGTCGATCATAGCGCTGGAAAAGACCTTGGGCGCGCCGCTGTTCGTGCGTTCCAAACGAAGCGTGCGGCTCAGCCCGCTAGGCGAGGCCTGGCTGCCCGAGGTGCTGGCGGCCCTGGCGGCCGTGGACGAACTGCCGACCACCGCCCGGCGGCTGCGCGACGGCCAGACCGGCCTGCTGTCGCTGTCCTTCGTCAGCACCGCCGACTACAGCGTCCTGCCCGACTTGGTCAGCCGCTATTCGCGGGCCTTTCCCGACGTCGAGATCGGTCTGGTCGAGGCCACCAGCGACGTGCAGATCCCCGCCATCGTCGCCGGCGAGCGTCATGCCGGCATCATCATCCCGCCGTCGGACCGCGCCCTGCCCGAGCCCCTGGCCTATCAGCGCCTGGTCTCCGAGCCCCTGATCGCCGCCGCCCCGGCCGCCTGGATCGCCGACGGCCGGCTGGCGGTCGAGGACGGGATGCTGGCCCCAGCCACCATCGTCGACGCCCCGCTGATCCTCTTCCCCCGCACCGTAGCGCCCGCCTTCCACGACCTCGTCACCGGCTATTTCGCCCGCCTGGGCCGCCCCGCCCACATCGTGCAGGAGGCCATCCAAATGCAGACCATCATCAGCCTGGTCTCGGCCGGGCTGGGCGTCGCGCTGGTGCCGGCCTCGCTGCGCAACCTGGCGCGGGCGGGCGTGGCCTATGTCGAGGTCCGCGATCCACCGACGCTGGAGACGGGCCTGGCCTGGCGGCGGGATGACGACACGCCGACGCTGCGGGAGATGCTGCGGTTGGTGGGGGTGTAAGACCCCCTCAGTCGCTCCGCGACAGCTCCCCCAGAGGGGGAGCATCTACGGCTCGAAATCCTCCCCCTCTGGGGGAGGTGGCCCGGAGGGCCGGAGGGGGTAAGCGCTGAGACCGGCTCCGCCCCACAACATTCGTCATCCCGGCCGTAGCGCAGCGGAGAGCCGGGACCCAGGGGCCACACGCAACGCGCCGGCCACGACCGCCTGCCAACCCAACCGCTGCGCCCAGTCACCCTGGGTCCCGGCTCTGCGGCCTGCTGCGCAGCCCTTCGGCCGGGATGACGGCCGAAGGGGCGCGCATTAAAACCGCATAACTAGACGACCGGTCTATTATTTGCCATACACCTCGCATGACCGCCGTCCGCAAGAAGTCCGAACTCACCCGCGAGCACATACTGGCCACCGGTCGCGAGCTGGTTCTGCGCCAGGGGTTCGGCGGCATGGGGCTGAAGGAGCTGCTGGACGCCAGCGGCGTGCCGAAGGGCTCGTTCTATTATTACTTCGCCTCGAAGGAGGCGTTCGGCTGCGCCCTGCTGGACGACTACTGCGCCGAGTACGGCGTCAAGCTCGCCGGCCTGTTCGACACCGGCGCCAGCGGCCGCGACAAGCTGATGGCCTACTGGGCCGTCTGGCTGGACACCGACGCGGCCTGCGGCATGGCCGACCGCTGCCTGGTGGTGAAGCTGGCGGCCGAGATCTCCGACCTGTCCGAAGACATGCGGCTGATCCTCAACACCGGCGTCGAGCGCCTGGTGCGCCGCATCGCCGCCGTCATCGTCGAGGGCCGCGACGACGGCTCGCTGCCCGGGTCCGGCGACCCGGTCGCTACGGCCCGGGCGATGTACGCCCTGTGGCTGGGCGCGGCCATCCTGGCCAAGCTTTCCAAGGACCAGGGCCCGCTGCGCGAGGCCCTGCGAACCACCGAACAGATGCTCGCGGCCGCCTGAGGCCGCCCTCCCCCGACAACAAGCCCGATAACAAGAAGGAAGACCCCATGCGCAGCGCGATCCACGACGTGTTCGGCGACCCGGCCGAAGTCCTGGCCCTGGCCGACAGCCCGATCCCCGAGCCCGGCCCCGGCAAGGTGCGCATTCGCACCCTGCTGTCGCCGATCCACAATCACGACCTTTGGACCGTGCGCGGCAACTACGGCTACAAGCCCGCCCTGCCCGCCATCGGCGGCAGCGAGGCGGTCGGGATCGTCGACGCCGTGGGCGACGGCGTCGACGCCGCCCTGGTCGGCCAGCGTTTCGCCGTGGCCGGCGTGCACGGCAGCTGGGCCGAATACTTCATCGCCTCGGCAGCCGGCCTGGTGCCCGTGCCCGACGCCATCCCCGACGAAGCCGCCGCCCAGCTGATCGCCATGCCGTTCAGCGCCATCACCCTGCTCGAGACGCTCGGTGTCGAGGCCGGCGACTGGGTCGCCCAGAACACCGCCAACGGCGCGGTCGGCAAGACCCTGGCCATGCTGGCCAAGGCCCGCGGCGTCAACGTGATCAACCTGGTGCGCCGCGACGCCGGCGTGGCCGAACTGGCCGAGCTGGGCATCGACAACGCCGTCTCCACCGCCGACGCGGACTGGAAGGCCAAGGTCGCCGAACTGACCGGCGGCGCGCCGATCAAGGCCGCCGTCGACTCCATCGGCGGAACCGCCTCGGGCGACATGGCCGACCTGCTGGGCGAGAACGGCCTGCTGGTCTCGTTCGGCTCGATGACCGGCGAGCCGATGCAGATCTCCTCGGGCACGGTGATCTTCAAGCAGTTGACCGTGAAGGGCTTCTGGGGCTCGACCGTCTCGGCGACCATGGCGCCCGACCTGCGCCGCAAGCTGATCGGCGAGCTGCTGACCCAGGTGGCGACCGGCAAGCTGAAGCTGCCGACCGACGGCGTCTACGGCCTCGACCAGGTGGCCGACGCGGTGAGGGCCTCGCTGACCCCGGGCAAGACCGGCAAGGTGCTGCTGCGGCCGTAAACTCCGGAGTTTTAAGCGTCGTGCGTGGCCCTCGCCCTTCGACAAGCTCAGGTTGAGGACCATTGCAGAGCCTCGCAGTAGAGAACCTCACCCTGAGCCTGTCGAAGGGCGAGGTTCTCGCGCGCCCAATGCCGCCTCTGGCGCGAAACGCGAGGCGCGCTACAACCACAGAATGACAAACCGTCGTTCTTTCGTGCTGTCCGCCGCCGCCCTCGCCGCAGCGCCCCTGCCCGCCTTGGCCCGCGAGACCGAGGGCGAACGCCTCTCCGCCGTGCTCGAAGGGCTGATCCAGAAGGCGATGCTCGACTCGCCGCAGCTGATGACCCTGACGGGCCTGGACGCCGGCCCGAACGCCGCCGCCCGCGGCAAGCTGGACGACCGCTCCCCGGCCGGCCTCCTGCGCACCCGCCAGATCTTCGAAGACCTGCGCAAGGACCTGGCGACCTTCGACGCCAAGGCCCTGACCGGCATGGACCGGGTCAACTACCGCTCGGCCGCCTACATGGCCGACACCACCCTGCAGAGCTTCGACACGCCGTACGGCAATCCCGATGTCGGCGTCGCCGCGCCCTATGTGATCTCGCAGCTAACCGGCGCCTATCGCAGCGTGCCGAGCTTCCTGGCCGACACCCACCCGGTGAACGACGCCGCCGACGCGCAGGCCTATCTGTCGCGCCTGTCGGCCTTCGCCGTGCTGCTCGACCAGGAGACGGCCCGCGCCCGCGCCGACTTCGCCCGGGGCGCGACGCCGCCCGATTTCGTGCTGCGCACCACCCTCTCGCAATTCGCCGCCATGCTGGCGCCCACCCCCGCCCAGTCAGAGCTGGTCGTTGGCCTGACCCGGCGCACCGGCGCCAAGGCCATCGCCGGCGACTGGGACGCGCGGGCCACCAAGATCGTCGAGGCCGAGGTCTATCCGGCCCTGCGCCGTCAGGCCGAACTGTTGACCGCCGCCCTGCCGACGGCCGTCCACGACGCCGGCGTCTGGCGGCTGCCGGGCGGCGAGGCCTATTACCGCTTCGCCGTGCGCGCGGCGACGACCACCGACCTTGGCGGCGACGAGATCCATCGCCTGGGGCTGGAGCTGGTCGCCCGCTTCTCCGCCCGCGCCGACGCCATTCTCAAGGCCCGCGGCCTGACCGAGGGCTCGGTCGGGGCCCGCATCGCCGCCCTGCGCCGCGACCCGGCCAATCTCTATCCCAACGACGACGCCGGGCGCGCGGCCCTGCTGGCCGAACTGGAGGCCAAGATCGCGGCCATGCGCGAACGCCTGCCCGGCTATTTCGGCCGCTTGCCCAAGGCCGGGGTGAAGATCCAGCGCGTGCCGCCGTCGATCGAGGCCGGCGCGCCCGGCGCCTATTACAGCCCGCCCAGCCTGGACGGCTCGCGGCCCGGCCTGTTCTCGATCAATCTGCGCGACACGGCCGAGCAGCCGTGCTTCGACCTGCCGACCCTGGTGTTCCACGAGGCCATCCCCGGCCACCACCTGCAGAACGCCCTGATGATGGAGGCCCCGGGCATCCCCACCCTGCGCCGCCTGCCGATCTTTTCGGGCTATTCCGAGGGCTGGGCGCTCTATGCCGAGCAGCTGGCCGACGAGATGGGGGCCCATGAAGGCGATCCGCTGGGCCAGCTGGGCTATGTGGCCTCGATGCTGTTTCGCGCCAGCCGCCTGGTGCTCGATTCCGGCATCCACGCCAAGCGCTGGAGCCGCGAGCAGGCCATCGCCTACATGTCGCAGACCCTGGGCGACGCCGAGACCTCTGTCACCCGCGAGGTCGAGCGTTACTGCGTCCAGCCCGGCCAGGCCTCGAGCTACATGCTCGGCTGGCGCACCTGGACCGACAGCCGCGCCCGCGCGCAAAAGCGCCTGGGCGCGCGCTTCAGCCTCAAGAGCTTCCACGACGCGGGCCTGACCGCCGGCACCATGCCGCTCGACGTGCTGGCCGACATGCTCGACGAATGGACGGGCGCCTAGGCGTCCGGCGTGCAGACCTGAACGACCTTCGAAGGATACGCGATGAACAAGACCGGTGTGCTGGGCCTGCCCCTGGGGCTGATCGTCGGCGTGATCTTCGGCGCCATCATCCACAACATGGCGATCGGCATCCTGCTGGGGATCGCGCTGGGCGTGGGGATCTTCAAGTTCAGTGGGGGTAAGGGCGAGCCGTAGGGCTGGGCGAAAGCCTCCGTCTCGGCCTGAAAGGCGACAAAGCGCCACTATCGGCCCAACGGACGATAGAGCTTGAACATCTGCGGAGCGGCGTGGATCGGTAACGAACTGCCCGCCCACTCGGATATTCCCAGCAGCGCCCGAAGCCGGCGGCGACGTTCCCGTCGCACACACCCTCCCCCCACATTTTCATCGCCGCAATCACTCGTTATTGAGAGTCACTTGCATTTAGGCGAAAAGGCGGCCAGAAGCGTCGCCGTTCGGCGAGGCGCTCTGTCGGGAGTCGCCTGCCCATAGTGTGCGAATGATTCTTATTCGCTTATTAACGGGGATATTCGATGCGCCTTTCCAACCGTACGCGCGGCCTGCTGCTGGCCGGCGTCGCCAACCTCGCCCTCGTGAGCCTCGCCCACGCCCAGGCCCCGGCCGCCGCTGACGCGTCCGACGAAGTGGTGACCGCCAGCAAGCTGTCGCTGGGCAAGGTCGTCGTCTCGGCCGGTCAGGAGAAGGTGGCGATCGACACGCCCCAGGCCGTGACCACCCTCGACCAGGAAGCCATCGACAACACCCAGGCCTCGACCATCGGCGACCTGCTGGCCGGCATCCCCGGCGTCAACACCATGGGCGGCGTCGGCGCCCTGGGCCAAGGCTTCAACATCCGCGGCATGGGCACGGGCCTGGCCGACAGCGACAGCCGCATCCTGATGCAGATCGACGGCGTCACCAAGTTCTACGAGCAGTACCGGATGGGCTCGTTCTTCAGCGATCCCGAGCTCTACAAGCGCGTCGAAGTGCTGCGCGGCCCGGCCTCCTCGACCCTGTACGGCGCGGGCGCCCTGGCCGGCGTGGTCAACTTCACCAGCAAGGACGCCGGCGACTTCCTGAAGGGCGACGACCGCTTCGCCGTGCGCCTGCGCGGCGGCCTGGAAAGCAACGCCGACGCCCGCCTGGCCTCGGGCATCCTGGCCGTGAAGCCGACCGCCAATTCCGAACTGCTGGGCATGTACACCGTGCGCCGCAGCGACAATTACGAGAACGGCGACGGCGTGGTCGTGCCGGCCTCGGAAGCCACTTCCGACAGCTACCTGCTGAAGGGCCGCTACTTCATCGGCGGCGAGAAGGGCCACAACGTCTGGGCCTCGTACCAGAACTGGAAGAACGACAGCACCCAGATCTACGACCAGTCCGAAGCCCTGGCCACGACGCCGGTGCGCCGCAAGACCACCGACGACACCGCCGTCATCGGCTACAACAACGACTTCGCCGGCAATGACCTGCTCGACGTCTCGGCGCAGGTCTCCTACGCCAACACCAAGGTCAACCAGACCGACACCACCTTCCTGTCGGGCGTTCTGGAGTCCGAGTTCTCGTACAAGACCCTGCAGGGCCGCGCCCAGAACATCTCGGAGTTCAGCCTCGGCGGCGACAACGTGGCCTTCCTGACGATCGGCGCCCAGGCCTACAAGCAGGAGCGCCGCAACCCGCGCCGCACGGCCACCGGCACAAACCACGGCGCCGCCACCCACCCCGAAGGCGACATGGAGAAGTACGGCCTGTTCGCCCAGGGCGAGGTCATCCTCGGCAAGCTGACCCTGATCCCCGGCGTCCGCGTCGACTGGACCAAGCTGCAGCCGGGCGAAGGCGTCACCACCACCACCGTGGTCAAGGACAACGGCGTCTCGCCGAAGATCGCCGCCCTCTACAGCCTGACCGAATGGGCCTCGGTGTTCGGCTCGGTCGCCCACACCGTGCGCATGCCGGTGCTGGACGAGATCTACAGCCGCACCGCGACGGCCTCGACCAACTACAGCCTGAACCTCAAGCCCGAAGAGTCCGACAACATCGAGGTCGGCGGCACCCTGCAGTTCCGCAACCTGTTTGGCCAAGGCGACCAGTTCCGCTTCAAGACCACCGCCTTCCGCAACGACGTGAAGAACCTGATCACGCGCGGCACCTCGACCTCGAGCTACTTCGTCAATGTCGGCGAGGCGCGCTATTCGGGCGTCGAGGTCGAGGCCGAATACGGCGCCAAGCGCTTCTTCGCCCGTGGTTCGGTGTCGGTGATCGACGGCGAGAACCGCCAGACCGGCGCCTATCTCAACACCATCCCAGCCGACACCCTGAACCTGACCCTGGGCTACATCTTCCCGGCCCAGAACCTGACGGCCGGCTGGCGCGGCGAGTTCGCCGACGACCAGACCCATGTGACGTCCAGCACGCTGGCGACGCCGGGCTACGCGGTCCACAACCTGTTCCTGACCTGGAAGCCGCAGGACGGCCTGCTGCAAGGGCTCGAGGTCCAGGCCGGCGTAGACAACCTGTTCGACAAGACCTTCCAGCGGCACCTGCTGTCGCTGGACGCCGAAGGCCGCACCTTCAAGCTGACCCTCGGCAAGACGTTCTAATCATGAGAACGCCCTGGCACGTTCGAGCCTGGGCGACGGGGGCGTCGTTGATCATCAACGGCGCCCTTGGCCTTGCCGTGATCCAGTGGGACCAGAAGCCCGTCCTCGCCGTCATGGACGAGACGGCCATGCTGATCTCGCTGGGCGACCCGGCCCTCGACCGGACCGACAACGCCGCCTCGCCGGACGCCGATCCGGCCCCGACGCCGGAGACCGAGCCGACGCCGCCCGAGCCGGCCCAGCCCGAAAAGCCGACGCCCAAGCCCCTGCCGCCGCGTCCCGACGGCTGGCTGACCCAGGCCGCGCCGAAGCCCGCGCCGCCCTCCCCTGCGCCACCTTCGGAAGCCCCGTCCCGCCCGACGCCACCCGCCGCGGCCCAAGCCGCCGTGCCGGCCGCCGCCCGCGCCATGGAGGCCTCTGCCGCCAAGCCGCCCGCCGGCCAGCGCGACGCCGACAGCGTCCAGGCCCACGCCGGCTCCAGCAACAGCTACGCCGCTCGCGTCCGCGCCTGGCTGGAGGCCCACAAGACCTATCCCAAGGCCGCCCGGATGCGGAAACAGCAGGGCGTGGCCCAGGTGACCTTCGTCATCGACCGCGCCGGCCACGTGCTGGACTGCCGCCTGACCGGCCCCACCGGCCACGCCCTGCTCGACGCCGAGGTCCGCGCCATGGTCGCGCGGTCCGATCCGTTCCCGGCGCCGCCGCACACGGTGAAGGGGGAAAGGATCGAGATGGATGCGCCGGTGGAGTTTTCGCTGGCGAATTAGGGGCGGCGGACAGACGAGTCTCCCGCTATCCTTTTAGGAAGTCATCGCCCGGCTTGTCCGGGCGACCCAAGCGGCCTGTCAGGATTTTCAAAGTCAGCTTGGGTCGCCCGCATGAAGCGGGCGATGACGTCTTGGAATAGAGCGCTTCGTGGAAGGATCAGGGCGCTTTAGTCCCCTCCACCGGCCCCAGATAGCTCCCCGCCACCGCGCCCCGCGAAATCACCAGCCGCTGGAACACGACGCCCGGGTCCACCCGCCACAGCCGCACCCGATGCGCGCCCGCAGACGGCACGCTCAGCGACATCATCAGTATACGGATATTATCCGCCACCGCCCTATCCCAGGCCTTCTCCGACGGGTCGGGAATGGTGTTGACCACCACCGGCGCGCCATCGTCGATCGAGACCGCGAAGCGCGGCCCGCCGCCGCCCGTGACGTCCAGCCCCGGCGAGACGAACACCGACAGGTCCATCGGCCCCGCCTTTTCGAAGTCGACGAGATAGTCCAGCACCGGACCCTGGCCCGGAACGCTCGCCGGCGCCGTGGTGGGGTAGCTGGTCACGCCCGACAGGGTGCGGCCGAGATTGGGGATGGTCTTCCAGACGACGCCGTCCGCGCCGGTGGCCTTGGCATGGTGCTCGGCCTCGATGGCCAGCGGCCCGCCGGCCTCGACGAAGGCGCCCTTGGCCGGCTTGCGGGCGGGATTGACCACCACGGCGGTGACCACCACCCCGCGACCGCCGCCGGAAATGCTGATCGGAACCCGGCTCTCGCCCTTCGGCGCCCGCGTCCAGTCGACCGAGACCTCCAGCCGCGCGTCGCCGGCGCCCGACGGTCGCGCAATCGCCAGCCAGGGCGCGTCGGCCTTCACCGTGAACTCTGACGGCGTCGCGCCGCGCCCAAAGACGTCGATCCAGCGGCTGTGCGTACCCCAGCGGTGCAGCACCGGCAGGTCGGCCCCGCCCTCGCCAACCGGCGCCTGACGCCCTTCCACGGCGACGCCGAAGCCTTCGCCCGCCGGAGCCGGCGCGAGGTCCGGCAGCACGTTCGTCTCCGGCTGCTGCCAGCCGGTGTAGCCGATGTGGGTCTGGCTCATCATGTGCCGCCACTTGCCGCCGGCCAGGTCCTCGTGGAACTGGCGGGTCAGTTCGGCGTCGCGGGCGAAGGCCGCCTTCGCCTTCTCGGCCTCGACGCCCGCCGCCGCCCGCCCCTGCTCGGCGTAGAGCCGGTTGCGCCCGACGGCGATGTAGAGCCGGTTGTGGTTGGCGCCGGCCATGATCGGGAACCAGACCAACTGGAAGAAGGCGTCGTCCTGGGCTTTCGGTAGGCTCTTGCGCAGGACGTCGGCCCTGCGCTCCAGGTCGGACCACTCGGCTTCCACCTTCTCGGCCTCGCGGAAGTTCACCAGGCTGAAGGTCGCCCCGTCGATCAGCTCCGGCTTCCGGCGCGCGTTCAGCCGCGTGTAGCCGTCCAGCAGCGCCGCGATCTCGACCGCGTGCTCGGCCCCGAACTGCTGGCCCGCCCAGTCGCGGGTATAGGTCGAGAGCTTCTCGACCGGCATGGCGGCGGGGTCCCAGGCCATGTCGAGGAAGAACTCGGTCGGCAGCTCCATCGGCTTGAGGTCGCCGACATTGACGATCCACAGCCGGTCGGCGCCCGCCTCGTCGGCGCGCTTCATCTGCTCCCAGGTGCGCTCGACCTGGTTGGTGTTGAGCCACTTGTAGTTCCGCGGCCCGCCCACATAGTCGAAATGATAATAGACGCCGTAGCCGCCCGGCCGCGCCTCACCCGCTTTCGGCAGACGCCGGATGTTGCCCCAGTTGTCGTCGGCGAACAGCAGGGTCACGTCGTCCGGAACCCGCATCCCGGCGTCGTAATAGTCCTGCACCTCCTTGTAGAGGGCCCAGACCTGGGGCGTCGCCGACGGGTCCTTGCCCGTGACCTCGCCGATGATCTTGCGCTGGTCGGCGACGATGGTCTCCAGCAGCTTGGTGGCCGTGCCCTGCGTCATCGGCTCGTCGCCGTCGCCGCGCATGCCGACCGTGACCAGGCTCTCGTTCGAACCCATCCGCGCGATCCCCTCGCGCCAGAAGCGGCGCAGGGCGTCGGGGTTCTTGGCGTAGTCCCACGGCCCCTGGCCGTAGCGCTCCCACTCCACATGGGCCCGCATCATCGGCTCGTGGTGTGAGGTTCCGATCACCACGCCCATCTCGTCGGCCAGCACGGCGTTCAGCGGGTCGTCGTCATACAGCGCCTTGCCCCACATGGCCGGCCACAGATAGTCGCCCTTCAGCCGCAGGATCAGCTCGTAGACCCGCTCGTAGAAGCCGTGATTGAAGCCGCCGAAGGTGTCGTTGGCCCAGCCGTAGAGGGCCGGGTTCTCGTCGTTCAGGAAGATGCCCCGGTACTTGATCTTCGGGGCCTGCAGGTTGGCGCCGGGCGCGACGGAGAGGTCGCGGCGCACCGGCACGGGCACGTCGGCCCACCAGGTCCAGGGCGAGACGCCGGCCCGTTCGGACAGGTCGTAGGCCCCGAAGATCGTCCCGCGCTTGTCGGCCCCGGCGATGACCAGGGCGCGCGCGACGCCCGGACGCGGGCTCTCCACCACCTGCTGGACGAAGCCTTCCCAGCGGCCCTTCAGGCCCGAGACGTCCAGCTTGCCGGCCGCGACCAGGGCGTCGATCTGCGCGCTCCTGCCCAGGGTCCCGACGATGACCAGCGGCGCGTCCTTGGCCGGCTGGCCGCCGCCGGAAAGCTTGGAGAGGTCGCCGCGCAGGCCTTGCACGGCGCGCAGCACGCCGGGCCAGTCGGTGACGTCGGCCTCGACTTGCGCCGGTCGGCCGGCCGCGATCAGCGGAAAGCCGCCAGCCGCGGGTTTTTCCGAAACCGCCGCCGGCTCGGCCGAGCGCGCGGCGGTCGGCGCGGCCAGGGCCGCCGCGGCCGCCACGGCGGCGGCCAGGGCCAGGGCGGAAACCGCGCCGCGAAGACCGGTCAGGCTCACGGCGCGACCGCGATCTCGAACGGCCCCAGCGGCAAGCCCGACAGGTCGAAGACGTTGAAGGTGGGCGCGTCGGCCCAGGCGAACCGCACGCGGGTCGGCGTCAGGCCGGCCGGCACGGCGACCACCGCCTTGTCGCCCTCGACCTTGGCGTCGGCGAAACGGCAGGCGACGGCATCGCACAGCTCGAAGCCGATGGCGTGGTCGGAACCGCGCGCCGCCAGCCGCTCGGCCACCTGCTCGAACCTGACCTCGACTGTCTCGCCTACGCGGCGGGCCGAAACTGGCGACGGGCCGCTTGTCACAGCCTGGCCGGCCAGGCGCCGCGCGCCCCGGGCCAGGCGCTTGCCGACGTCCTGCTTGTTGGTCGGGTGGATGTCGGACGGGTCGCCGATGTCGGTGATCACGGCCAGGGCCGCGTGGCCGTCCTTGGCCACGGCGACGCGCTGGGCCTCGCGCAGTTGCGCCCAGCCGGAGTTTTCTGGCGCCAGCTGCGGCTTGCCGTAGTTGGCCAGTTGCACGACCAGGGCCGGCATGTCGGCGGCCTGGCCCGCGCGGCGTTCGGCGAACAGCTGGGTCAGCAGAGCCTGGTAGGTCTGCGGCCGGCCGGCGTTGCTCTCGCCCTGATACCAGGCGAAGCCCTTGAAGGCGTAGGGGCCGATCGGCGCCAGCATGCCGTTATAGAGGGTCGACAGGCCCGACAGCGTGTCCCACGGCGCGCGCGGCGGCTCGCCGGTCGCCTTGGGCTCGACCTGATAGCGCCAGGCGGTCAGCGGGATCCGCGTCCCGTCGGCCAGGAAGAGCGCGCGGGCGGCGTCGCCGTACATCCCGCCGTTGGCGTAGGTGTCGAAGGCCGAGACGACGATACGGTTGGCGCCGGCCTTCAAGGACCCCGCCGCCAACGGATAGGTCCGCGCCGTGCCCGCGCCGGAGGTCGAGCCGATGCCGACGCCGTTGACGAAGGTGGTGTCGACCTCGTCGACCATGCCGATCTCGAGGCTGGCAGCACCTTTAGCCTGAGCGGCGGTGAGCGTCACCGAGGTCTCGAACCACACCACGCCGTCGAAGGCGGCCAGGGCCGGCACGCCCCAGCTTTCCCAGACGCCCAGGCCCTGCGGCGCGGGCGTCCAGTCGCCCGAGCCCGCCCAAGGACCGGCGGCCGTTCCGCCATGACCCTTGCTCCACCAGGCCTTGATCGTCTCGCCCCAGCGGCGGTCGGCGGCCGGGCGGTCCTTCAGCGACAGCTCCAGGGTCTGCAGGCCGTCCTCGTAGTCGCCGGCCTTGCGCAGGGCGGCCGGGCTCAGCCAGGCCTCGATCGCTGAACCGCCCCACGAGGCGTGGACCAGGCCCAGCGGCGTCCTGTCGGTCTTCCGCAGCTCGCGGGCCATGTAGTAGCAGGCGGCCGAGAACGAGCCGACGGCGTCGGGCTTGGCCGCCTTCCAGGCGGGGGGCTTGGAAAAGGCGGCCAGGGGCGTGCGGCTGTCGGCGTGGTCGACATAGGCCAGGCGCAGGCCGTCGTCGTTGGCCGAGCGGATCTCCGACCAGCTGTTGTTCCCGCGCTCGACCGGCAGCTCCATGTTCGACTGGCCCGAACACAGCCAGACGTCGCCGACCAGCACGTCCTTGACCGTCTGCGCCGCGCCCGAGGCGGCCTTGGCCTCCAGCGTATAGGGCCCGCCCGCCGCCAGCGCCGGCAGGTCCGCGCGCCAGGCGCCGTCGGCGCCGGCCGTGGCGGTCGCGGTCCTGTCGCCGAGCGTGACGGTCACCGCCTCGCCGGGCCTAGCGCGGCCGAACACCGGCAGCGGCCGATCGCGCTGCACCACCGCATGGTCGGCGAACAGGCCGTTCAGCAGCGGCCCCTGGGCGGCGGCGGGCGTGGCCATCACGGCGGCCAGCAGGATCGGCGCGACACGGCGCATGGAGTGCTCCCTCGGCCGCCTGCGGCGGCTCATCTTCTTAGATCCTCCCCCTCTGGGGGAGGTGGCCCGGAGGGCCGGAGGGGGCCAGCGCGGCGCTGGCCCCCCCCAGCGCGCGGGGCCCCAACGACCCCCACCACGGCGGGGAGAGAACAGAAAAAAAACCCGACAGAGGAGCCAGAAGACGAACCAGAAAA
>NZ_JADWOX010000010.1 GCF_016135805.1 Caulobacter hibisci | reverse complement strand
AGAGGGGGAGGATCTAAGCGCCAAGATGCTCCCCCTCTGGGGGAGCTGTCGCGGAGCGACTGAGGGGGTCCTTCCCGCCCAAAAACAAAAGGGCCCGGCGTCGCCGCCGGGCCCTTCTTCATTTCCGTTCCGAACGCGCCGCTCAGTGCGACTCGTTCTTCCAGACCTTGCGATAGCTCGCATAGAGCAGGCCCGAGAACAGCAGCAGGTAGATCAGCACCGCGAAGCCGGTCTGCTTGCGCTCTTCCAGCTTGGGCTCGGCCGCCCACATCAGGAAGGCCGAGACGTCGCGGGCCTGCTGGTCGACCGTCGACGGCGTGCCGTCGTCGAAAGTGACCAGGCCCGCCTTCAGCGGCGGGGCCATGGCGATGAAGCCGCCCGGCGGAACGTGCTCGTGCGAGCCACCCCAGTAGGCGGCCAGGTCGCCGGCCATATAGGGGTTGTAGTGCTGCCCCGGACCGACCTTCAGGCCCTTCGGCGGGTCCTTGTAGCCGGTGACGATGGCGTGGATGTAGTCCGGACCGCCTTCGCGGGCCTTGGCCAGCAGCGACATGTCCGGCGGGAACGCCCCGCCGTTGCTGGCGCGGGCGGCGGCCTCGTTCGGGAACGGCGAGGGGAAGCGGTCGGCGCTGGTGGCCGGACGCTTGATCGGATCGCCGGTCTCGGAGTCGATGTCGGCGACCTCGAATTCCTTGGCGATCGCCTTGACCCACGGGTTGTCGTTCGAGTTCGGGTACTTCTCGTTATAGAACGGGCCGCCCTTGTCGCCGAGGTTCCGGAAGCTGACCAGCTTCATGGAGTGGCAGGCCGAGCAGACCTCCCGATAGACCTTGTAGCCGCGTTGCAGCTGGGCTTGGTCGAACTTGCCGAACGGACCGTTGAACGACCAGTGGATCTTCTCGGGCTCGAGCGGGTGACCCGCGGCCAGGGCCGGTCCGGCGACCGCGGCCGCCATCAGACCCGCGACCGCTGCGAGGACGGAGAGTTTGCGCAGCATCGGGATCAGCCCTTCATTTCAGGCGCGGCGGTCGCTTCGGCCGGCGCGGCGGCCGGGTGCGACAGGGCGGGCGAGGCGATGGAGTCCGGCACCGGCAGGGTCTTCTCGACCAGGCCCAGCACCGGCAGGATCACCAGGAAGAACGCGAAGTAGTAGAGCGCCGAGAAGCGGCTCAGCCACACGAAGCTGTTCAGGTCCGAGTCGATCAGGGTGAAGGTCTTGAAGTGACCCAGCACAGGATCGTCCGGCAGCTTGGCGCCGCAGAGGCCCAGGATGCAGCAGACCACCACGAAGATCACGAAGTAGAGCTTCGCGGTCGGGCGGTAGCGCATCGAGCGCACCTTGGAGGTGTCCAGCCACGGCAGGGCGAACAGGCAGGCGATGGCGCCGAACATGGCCAGCACGCCCATCAGCTTGTCCGGCACGGCGCGCAGGATCGCGTAGAACGGCAGGAAGTACCATTCGGGCACGATGTGGGCCGGCGTCACCAGCGGGTTGGCTTCGACGTAGTTGTCGGCGTGGCCCAGGGCGTTGGGCAGGTAGAAGACGAAGGTCGCGAAGAGGATCAGGAAGACGCTCATCGCGAAACCGTCCTTCACCGTCGCGTACGGCGTGAAGGGCAGGGTGTCGGCCTTCGACTTGGGCTCGACGCCGGTCGGGTTGTTCTGGCCGACCACGTGCAGGGCCCAGATGTGCAGGATCACGACGCCCGCGATCATGAACGGCAGCAGGTAGTGCAGCGAGAAGAAGCGGTTGAGCGTGGCGTTGTCGACGGCGAAGCCGCCCCACAGCCAGGTGGTGATCGACGGGCCGACGATCGGCAGGGCGCCGAACAGGTTGGTGATCACAACGGCGCCGTGGAAGCTCATCTGGCCCCAGGGCAGCACGTAGCCCATGAAGGCGGTGGCCATCATCAGCAGGTAGATCACGCAGCCCAGGATCCACAGCACCTCACGCGGCGCCTTGTAGGAGCCGTAGTAGAGGCCGCGCAGCATGTGGACGTAGACGGCGATGAAGAACATCGACGCCCCGTTGGCGTGCATGTAGCGGATCAGCCAGCCGTAGTTCACGTCGCGCATGATGTGCTCGACGCTGGCGAAGGCGTGGTCGGCGCTGGGGGTGTAGTGCATCACCAGGATGATGCCGGTGATCAGTTGGCTGGCCAGGCACAGCGACAGGATGCCGCCGAAGGTCCACCAGTAGTTCAGGTTCCGCGGGGTGGGGTAGTCGACGAAGCTGTCGTAGCCCAGGCGCACGATCGGCAGACGGGCGTCGAGCCAGCGCTCGAAACCGGTCTTCGGTTGATAGGTCGAATGTCCGCTCATCTGGCTTACCCGATCTTGACCTTGGTGTCGGACAGGAACTCGTACTCCGGAACCGCCAGGTTCTTCGGCGCGGGACCCTTACGAATCCGGCCCGAGGTGTCGTAGTGCGAGCCGTGGCACGGGCAGAACCAGCCGCCGTAGTCGCCGCCGCCGAAGGTGGGCACGCAGCCCAGGTGCGTACAGGAGCCGACCAGCACCAGCCATTGGGCCTTGCCCGGCTTCACGCGCTCGGCGTCGGTCTGGGGGTCCTTGAGGGCGGCGTGGTCATCGGCCACCGCGCGCTTGATTTCGGCCGGCGTGCGGTTGCGCACGAACAGCGGCTTGCCGCGCCACTTCAGCGTGACCTGCTGACCGTCGGCGACCTTGGTCAGGTCGAACTCGGTCGAGGCCAGAGCCAGCGTGTCGGCCGAGGGGTTCATCTGGTCGATGAACGGCCAGGCCAGGCTCGCCGCGCCGCCGGCGGCGGCTGCGATCGTGGCGATATAGATGAAATCGCGTCGGCTGGGATCGGACCCAGCGTCCTTCGTTACGCCCACGGCGGTGTCGGCCACCTTGTTCCACCCTTCGAAATCCGTCCGACCGCGAACGGCCAGACCAGGAAATGCGCCATTCGGCGCGCTATCTTTATCTCGACCCGCGAGCGGATCTTCGCCACAAGGGCCACGCTCCCTATCGGATGGGCGAACAGAGTTCGCAAGTCCTTTCGATGCGCAGCAATGCCCCTACTGTGCCCATGGTTGGTTCGTTAAAATGCGTCTCGCGCTTTTTCAACCCGGCATTCCCCAGAACGTGGGAGCCGCGATTCGCCTTTCGGCCTGCCTGGACGTCGCCCTCGACGTCATCGAGCCGTGTAGTTTTCCCTTGGACGACAAGAGCTTGAAGCGCGCGGCGCTCGACTACGGCCCGCTTGCGCACCTGATGCGTCACAACTCCTGGGAGTCGTTTCTCGCGGCGCCGCAGCGCTCGGAGGGGCGCCTGGTGCTCTTCACGACGCGCGGCGACCGCGGCTTCCACGATTTCGCGTTCCAGCCCGGCGACACCCTGCTGTTCGGCAACGAGAGCCGGGGCGCGCCGGAAGAGGTGCACGCCGCCGTGGACGCCCGGCTGGTCATTCCGCTGCGCCCCGAGGCCCGCTCGCTGAACGTCTCGGTGACGGCCGGCATGGCCCTGGCCGAAGCCCTGCGCCAGACCAGCGGCTTCCCCGTCCTGACCTGAACGAAGAAGGGCGGCCCCGTCGCCGGGGCCGCCCAAGGTCTGGATCGATGCCGACCCGGCGAGCGGAGTGTGGAGTCTCCGCTACGCCCAGGCCTTCAGGCCGTTAGGCCAGCACCATGATCACGACCCGTCGGTTCTGCGCCCGGCCTTCGCGGGTCTCGTTCGGGGCGATCGGGTCCTCGGCGCCATAGGAGATGGTCGCCATGCGGTTCAGGGCCACGCCCTGACGCGACAGGTACTTGCGCACCGCGTCGGCGCGGCGCTGGCCGAGCTTGTCGTTGTAGTCGCCTTCGCCGGTGGCGTCGGTATAGCCCTGGATCTCCAGGTAGACGTTCTTGTTTTCTTCCTTGAGCTTGGCCGCGAAGTCGGCGAGGCGCTGTTCGGCCTCGGGCGACAGGGCGTCCTGGTCGGTGGGGAACTTCACCGAGTCGTCCGACAGCACCATCGAGTACATGAACTTGCCCTCGGCCAGCTTGCCGGCGGCGGTCGCCCGCTCCAGCGCTTCGCGCGAGGTCTTGTCCAGTTCAGCGATCTGGGTGTCGTGACTGTCGACGCGGGTGGCGACCCCGCCGACCTGGGTGTTGACGTACTTCTTGGTCGCGCAGCCGCTGACCGCCAGTCCCCCAGCCACCAGCGCGACCACGGTCGCCATCTTCAAGCCGCCTTTGACATGGCCGATCATTGTTCGCATTTCTCCTCGTTGATCCAAGAAAGCTTGACCTTGGACCTACGTACTCATCCTGGGTCGTCGAGCTTTCGCATTACGAAACCGTCAGGTGACAGAGGCGAAAAATGGGCGTGTTCTTGTCGCGATTGGCGCCGCTTAGAACCTATGCTCTAGCCGACTTAAATAGCCGCGCGCGATCGCCCGAACGGCGTTTTTGTTCCGCGAATTATTTTTGGATTCAAACCATCCTAAGAGCCGTGAGGGGCCAGCCAACTGGTGGCGATCCGCTCGAAATCGACATAGGGCACGGCTGTAGAATCAAGGCCGAAAGCCGCGACGCTCTCCGACAAATGAGCCCGAAAGCGCAGGTGGGCAGCCACGAGATCGAGCCCGCCGAGCAGTCTTCGTCGCGATACGTTGGCAAGCCAATCGCGTAACCGCATCAGGGTGCGATCGACATCGCCCCCGTGGTCGGCGATGTCCATTCCAGCCAGGTCGGAAATGAAGCGCTGGTATCGATAGGGTTCATATCCAGGATCAGGCAGCGCTTGCCGACATGGCCTTCGCCACCGAAGCGCTTCGCGCCAAGAAAGATACCCAGTTCCAACGGCATGTTGAACCGCGGCAACCCATGAACGGTATCGAGCTCGGTGCGAGAAAGGTCATGGACGCCGTATCGACACTCTTCGATGACGCCATACAGCTTATCGATACGGGTCTGGCTGCTGTCGTCCAGCTCGCGGGCCGATCGCGGACGAAAGCCGCAAGCCAACACGCCGAAGATCAAGGCTTCGAATTGGGGCGCGTAGTCCCTGTCGAAGGGACAATTGATAAAGACGTTGTCAGCCGAATTGACTTCGCCGGTCATTTAGCCTTTTGGGCCGCTTCAGCCGCCAGCATCGCATCAACTATGGCGCGGATTTTCTCCGGCGCCATACCGCCCTTCTTCGGATAGGGCGCGAGAATGATTGTGCCAGTGATCGGGCTGCGCCCGATACGCCCGGGCGAGGCCTTCGACGCGCGCGCCGTCTTTCTCGTCGGCGGTTTGGAAGCGGGCTGGCTCATGCCCTCAAGATGAGGTCGGCTTTTCCCGCCCGCAACAGCAAAAACGCGCGTTCCAGCGTAGCCGGAACGCGCGCTTCTCTCGAGCCCTACTGCAAGGTCGCCCGGCCGAACGACAGGCCCTCGGCGTCGGCTCCGACGGCGATGACGCCGCCGTCCTCAAGCTCGCCGGCCAGCAGGCGGCGGGCGATCGGATCGACCAGTTCTTTCTGGATCACGCGCTTGAGCGGACGCGCGCCATAGACCGGGTCGTAGCCCTTGTCGGCCAGCCACTGCAGGGCGCTGGCGTCCAGGGCCAGGCTCATGCGGCGGTCGGCCAGCAGCTTCTCCACCCGGCCCAGCTGGATGCGGACGATGTCGCTCATGTTCGAGCGGTCCAGCCGCTTGAACAGGATGATCTCGTCGATCCGGTTGAGGAACTCCGGACGGAAGTGGCCGCGCACCGTGGTCATGACCAGCGGACGCACCTCTTCCACGTCGGCCCCGTCCTCCTGGTTTGCCAGGAACTCGGCGCCGAGGTTGGAGGTCATGATGATCAGCGTGTTGCGGAAGTCGACCGTCCGCCCCTGCCCGTCCGTGAGCCGCCCATCATCAAGCACTTGAAGGAGCACGTTGAAGACGTCCGGGTGGGCCTTCTCGATCTCGTCGAACAGCACCACCTGGTACGGACGGCGGCGCACGGCCTCCGTCAGCGCCCCACCCTCGTCGTAGCCGACATAGCCGGGAGGCGCCCCGATCAGGCGGCTGACCGAGTGCTTCTCCATGTATTCGCTCATGTCCATGCGGGTGATCGCATGCTCGTCGGCGAACATGAATTCGGCCAGGGCCTTGGTCAGCTCGGTCTTGCCCACGCCCGTCGGACCCAGGAACAGGAACGAGCCGATCGGGCGCGTGGGATCGTGCAGGCCGGCGCGGGCGCGGCGGACGGCGTCGGACACGGCCTCCAGGGCCTCTTCCTGGCCGACCACGCGCGAGCGCAGGGCGACCTCCATCTGCAGCAGCTTCTCGCGCTCGCCCTCCAGCATCTTCTCGACCGGCACGCCGGTCCAGCGGCTGACGACGGCGGCGATCTGCTCGGCGTCGACGACTTCAGGCGTCAGGGCCTTCTCCCCGCCGGTCTCGCCGGCCTCGGCGTCGGCCAGGCGCTTTTCCAGCGCCGGGATCTCGCCGTACTGGATCTGGCCGGCGCGAGCGAAGTCGCCCAGGCGCTGGGCCGTGGCCAGGTCGGCGCGCAGACGGTCCAGAGCCTCGCGGGCCTGGGCGGCGCCGCCGACCTTGTCCTTCTCGGCCTTCCAGCGGGCGGTCATCTCGTCGCTGCGGAACTGCAGGTCGTCGATCTCGACCTCCAGGTTCTCCAGGCGATGCTTGGACGCCGCGTCGGTCTCCTTGCTCAGGGCCTCGCGCTCGATCTTCAGTTGCACCAGGCGGCGGTCGATCTCGTCGAGCTCCTCGGGCTTGGAGTCGATCGCCATGCGCACGCGGCTGGCCGCCTCGTCGACCAGGTCGATGGCCTTGTCGGGCAGGAAGCGGTCGGCGATGTAGCGGTTGCTCAGCGTCGCGGCGGCAACGATGGCGCTATCGCTGATCCGCACCCCGTGGTGGACCTCGTACTTCTCCTTCAGGCCGCGCAGGATCGAGACGGTGTCCTCCACCGTCGGCTCCTGCACGAACACCGGCTGGAAGCGACGGGCCAGGGCGGCGTCCTTCTCGACGTGCTTGCGGTACTCGTCGAGCGTGGTGGCGCCCACGCAGTGCAGCTCGCCGCGCGCCAGGGCGGGCTTGAGCAGGTTGGAGGCGTCCATCGCCCCGTCGCTCTTCCCGGCCCCGACAAGCGTGTGCATCTCGTCGATGAACAGGATGATCGAGCCTTCGGCGGCCGTGACCTCGCCGAGCACGGCCTTCAGCCGCTCCTCGAACTCGCCGCGATACTTCGCGCCGGCGATCAGGCTGCCCATGTCGAGCGACAGCAGCTTCTTGTCCTTCAGGCTCTCGGGGACGTCGCCGTTGACGATGCGCTGCGCCAGGCCCTCGACGATGGCGGTCTTGCCGACGCCGGGCTCGCCGATCAGGACGGGGTTGTTCTTGGTGCGGCGCGAGAGGACCTGGATCGTGCGGCGGATCTCTTCGTCGCGGCCGATCACCGGGTCGATCTTGCCGTCGCGAGCGGCCGCCGTCAGGTCGCGGGCGTAGCGCTTCAGCGCGTCATAGCCTTCCTCGGCGGTGGCGCTGTCGGCGGTGCGGCCCTTGCGCAGGGCGGCGGCGGCGGTCTCAAGGCTCTGGGCCGAGACGCCGGCGTCCTTGAGGGCCTTGGCCGATTCCGCGCCGTCCTTGGCGATGGCCACCAGCAGCCGCTCGGTGGTGACGAAGGCGTCGCCGGCCTTCTTGGCGCCGTCCTCGGCGGTCGCGAACACCCTGGCGGTGTCGGGCTTCATGTAGAGCTGGCCGCCGGCGCCGTCGACGCGCGGATTCTTGGCCAGGATCGCGTCGACGCCCGCGTCGGCCGCATCGGGGCGGCCGCCGGCATTGGCGATGATGGTGCGCGAAAGCCCGTCCTTTTCTTCCAGCAGCACCTTCAGCAGGTGCTCGGGCCCAAGTTGCTGGTGACCGCGGGCCAGGGCCAGACTCTGCGCGGACTGCACGGCCTGCTTGGCGCGGTCGGAATAGATGTCGATCTTCACTCTGAACGTCCCCTTGTTAGGCGGATCCGGCCGGCTCGCCTCCGAGAAGCGCGAACCGGTCCGACAGGGGATGTAGTGTGACCTTCAGGCCACACAAGGCGTCACCAGCCTTGGCTGGCGATATAGTTTTCCAGGGCCTGGATGCGGGTGGCGTCGGACGGGTGGGTCGAGGTGAACTCGGCCCGGTTCGAGCCGCCCTGAGCCTGCATCTTGCGCCACAGCGCCACGGCCTCGCGCGGGCGGTAGCCGGCCCGCTGCATGAAGTCGACGCCCAGGCGGTCGGCCTCCAGTTCGTGCTTGCGCGAGAACGGCAGCAGGAAGCCGACCTGCGCGCCGGCCCCGCCCAGAGCCGACACGGCCTTGCCGCCGTCGCTGCCCCCGCCGCCGGCCGCGGCCTGGGCGATGGCCAGCACCAGCTGCGTGCCCATCTGCTGTGAATAGCGCTCGACCGCGTGGCGGGCGACGACGTGGGCGGCCTCGTGGCCCAGCACGGCGGCCAGCTGGTCGTCGTTGTCGACCAGCTTCACCAGGCCCGAATTGACGCCCACATGGCCGCCGGGCAGCACGAAGGCGTTCGGCGTGTCGTTGTCGAAGACCACATAGTCCCAGGGCCGGTTGGCCAGTCCCGCCGCCTCGACCACCCGCTGGCCGACGGCGCGCACCCGGGCGTTCATCCGCGCGTCCTTCGACACCTTGCCGGTGCGCAGGGCCTCGTTCCAGGCCTGCTCGCCCGATCGGGCCAGGGCCGACTCGTCGACCACGGCGAACTGGTCGCGGCCAAGGTCGGCGTTATAGGCGCAGGCCGACAGCATCAGGCCGCAGATCAGGACAAGCGAAGAGCGAAGGCGCATGGATGGCACGCGTTATTGTTGTCGGTCGCCCGACTTAAGTCACGCGAGCGGCCGCTTGCAACAAAGATCCTCCCCCTCTGGGGGAGGTGGCCCGAAGGGCCGGAGGGGGGCCGTTTTCAGCTGCCGGGACATCGGCCGATTTCCAGCCACTCCCCTCTCCGTCGCCTTCGGCGACACCTCTCCCACAGGGAGAGGGCCTTGATCCCTACCGCGCCGCGGCGATGGTTCGCGCCAGGTGCTTGGGATCGACCGGCTTGCTGAGGATCGGCGCGTCGCGCAGGTCGGCGCGCACGCCCTGGTCGCCATAGCCGGTGACGAAGGCGAAGGGCACGCCGCGCGCCCGAAGCACGTCGGCCGCTGCGAACGAGGTGCCGCCATCGAGGTTGACGTCGAGCAGGGCGAAATCGACATCCTCGCGCCGAGCCGCCTCGACCGCGCTTTCCGCCGATACCGCGGGCCCAGTGACCACGCAGCCCAGGTCGGTCAGCAGGTCCTCGACCAGCATCGCCACCATGATCTCGTCCTCGACGATCAGAACGCGCATTCAGGCGGCTCCTCGGGCCGGAACCACGGCGGCCGGTGGTCGACGCAGGCGGGCGACGATGGTGCAGGCCACGCCGTCGGGCTGATAGTCGAGCGCGGCCTCGCCATCGAGCTCCAGCGCCAGGCCGCGGGTGATCAGGCGACTGCCGAAACCCTGGCGCTCGGGCGGGGACACCAGCGGTCCGCCGCTCTCCTTCCAGCCCAGGCGCAGGCGCTCTTCATAGCCCTCGCCTTCCCGGCTCCAGCCGATCGACACCTGGCCGGCGGGCGTCGACAAGGCGCCGTACTTGGTGGCGTTGGTCATCAGCTCGTGCAGGGCCAGAGAGAGCGACAGCGCCGTCTTCGGCGACAACCGCACCGATGGCCCCGCCAGGACGAAACGGGTCGCGTCGCCGTAGGATTCGATCAGGCCCGCCAGGATGTCGCGCAGGTCGGCGCCCTCCCAGCTTTCGCGGGTCAGGATGTCGTGGGTGCGGGCCAGGGCCAAAAGGCGGGTGGTCAGGGATTCGCGGGCGTCGCCCAGGTCGGCGGCGTTGCGCAGGGTCTGGCCGGCAACCGACTGCACGGTCGCCAGGGTGTTCTTGACCCGGTGGTTGAGCTCGTTGACCAGCAGCCGCTGCAGCTCCTCGGTCCGCTTGCGTTCGGTGACGTCGCGCATCACGCCGGTGAAGAACCGCCGGCCGGCCGAGCGCCATTCGGCGATCGAAAGCTCAAGGGGAAAGGTCGAGCCGTCCTGCCGACGGCCGAACACCTCGCGGCCGATGCCGATGATCCGACGCTCGCCGGTGGCGCGGTAGGTTTCGAGGTAGCGATCGTGCGCGCCATGATGTGGCTCGGGCATCAGGCCGTTGACGTTGGCCCCGATCATGTCGGCCGCCGCATAACCGAACAATCGCTCGGCCGCGGGATTGAAGGCCTCGATACGGCCGTGCTCATCGATCACGACAATGGCGTCCACCGCCGTGTCGACGATAGCGCGATAGCGGGCCTCTTCGCCCGCGCCGCCGGACTTTGCTCCACGCCCGCCCATGGCCGGGTCTCCTGTGGTTGCGGAGAACCTAGCCTATGGGTTGACCTATCGCAAAGTCCTCGCGGCGGATCGTCTCAGGCTTCTTCGGATTCCGAAGCCGGCGCGTCGCCGCCTTCGAAGCTGCGCGGGGCGCGGCGACGGCGGGGCTTCTTGACCTCTTCGGCGCCAGCCTCGGGGGCCGGCGCGGCGGGGGTCTCGGCGGCGGGCGCCGCTTCGGCCTTGGGCTCGGACTTCGGCTCTCGCTTGGGCTTGCTGCCCAGGAACGCCGGGGCGTGGCTGACAGCGCCGTCCTGGCCGCGCAGCACCGGCGAGCCTTCGCTCGCCTGCGGCTCGCCGCCCAGCGGGCCGGCTTCCGGCTCGATCACGGCCAGCGGATCGCGCTCGCCGCGATCGCGGTTGCGGTCACGATCCCGGTCGCGGCGCGAGCGGCGGCCTTCGCGGGGCTCGCCCTGGAACTCGCCGCCTTCGGCCGTCGGACGCTCTTCGCGCGGCTGGCGCTCCTCGCGGGGACGATCGTCACGGGGACGTTCATCACGAGGCCTGTCGTCACGGAGACGGTCGTCACGATCGCGGAAACGGTCTTCCCGGGGCCGGTCGTCGCGAGGACGATCATCGCGCGGGCGGTCGTCACGGGGACGGTCGTCGCGCGGGCGGTCGTCGCGGTTGCGATCGCGGTCGTCACGGTCGCGCCAGCGGTCGCGGCGCTGTTCGCCCTGACCCTGACCTTGGCCCTGACCGTCGCGGTTGTCGCGGTTGCGATCCCGGTCACGGTTCTCGAAGCGGTCGCGGTTGCGGTCGCGACGCTGTTCGCCCTGCTGGCCTTCGTCGCCCTCGCCCTCGGCGCCCTCGGCGGGCGTCTCGACGGCGGCCGGCGCCTCGGGGGCTTCTTCCGGCTCGGCCTCGAAGTCGATCTCGTAGGCCGAGTAGGCGTCCTTGCCGATGATGTCGCTGACCGACCGATTCGGCTGGATGGCGCGCAGGACGCGGAAATAGTGCTCGGCGTGCTGCAGGTAGTTTTCGGCCAGCACCCGGTCGCCGGACGACGAGGCGTCACGGGCCAGCTGCTGGTACTTTTCATAGACGCTCTGGGCCGCGCCGCGGACCTTCACGCCATCGGGACCGTTCGAATCGAAGGCCCGGTTGGCGTTGTGCTGCTGTGGCTTGCCACCACCGCCCCCGCGGTTGTTGCGGCCACGCTGGCGCTTCATGCCCTTGAAATCTCTCATCTTCTTCTGAACCTGTCCGGTCGGGACGCTTTAACCCGATCGGTATTCGGTCTCTTGAGACTGGGTGGGCCCGTCTCGGGCTCGCCTTCGATGTTCTTGAGACCTGGGTTTCCGTAGAGTCTCCGTCCGGATCGGGCGCGGCGTTCGGCCTCGTCGGCCGTTCGCGCCTGCCGGATGCGTCTGGCGACCGTCGAAACGACCGCTCTTCCCGTCACCCGGCGATTTGGAAGGAGACGCTATTCGTCTAGCGCCTCACGCCGGCGTTTCCAAGGGGTTTTTGAAGCCCGTGACGACGCGGTCGTGGGTGGACAGATCCTTGACCGTCCGCACGTTCTGCGCGCCGGCCGCCTTGAACAGGATCTCGACGTCCGCCGACTGGTCGAAACCGATCTCGACGCAGAACAGGCCGCCCGGCTTGAGCACCCGCAGGACCTCCGGCGCCAGGGCGCGATAGGCCGTCAGGCCGTCGGCGCCGCCGTCCAGGGCCAGACGCGGCTCGTGGTCGCGCACTTCCGGCTCCAGGGTGTCGATATGGGCGGTGGGGATGTAGGGCGGGTTGGAGACCACCACGTCGAAGCTGGCGTCGCCCAGGCCCGTCGTCCAGTCGCCGCGCATCAGCGCCACCCGGCCGTCGAGGTCGAGATTGGCGGCGTTCTCGCGCGCCACGGCCAGGGCCTCCTCGGAGATGTCGATCCCCAGGCCCTTGGCGGCCGGGCGCTCGGCCAGGATCGCCAGCAGCATCGAGCCCGAGCCGACGCCCAGGTCCAGCATGTTGAAGGCCATGGTCTCGGGGAAGGCTTTCAGCACCTCGTCGACGATGACCTCGGTCTCGGGGCGCGGGGTCAGCACGTCCTTGGTCACCGAAAGCAGGATCTTCCAGAAGCCCTTGCGGCCGATGATGTGGCTGACCGGCTCGCGGCGGGCGCGGCGCTCCAGATAGTCGTCCAGCGTAGCGACCTGCTCGGCGGTCAGCTCGCGATAGGGGTCGGTGATGATGTCGGTGCGGCTGACGCCGGCGGCGACTTCGAGCATCAGGCGCGCGTCGATGGCGGGCTGATCGATGCCGGCTTCCTTCAGGCGCTCCTTGGCGCCGTTCCAGGCTTTGACGAGAGTAAGGGTCATGGCGGCTCCAATAGCGCGTCGCGACGGCGAGGGCGAGATTGAGCGCGATACCAGTTTTTGGTATTCTCGGTCTTGGAGGTTCTTGATGAGCAAAAACACCTCAGTCAGCCTCGGCCCGCACTTCCAGACCTTCATCGAAAGCCAGGTGGCCGAAGGCCGCTACGGCTCGGCAAGCGACGTCATCCGCGCGGGTTTGCGGATGTTAGAAGAGCACGAAGCCAAGCTCGACGCGCTCCGCGCCGCTCTCGCCGAAGGCGAGGCTAGCGGGTTCATGGAAGAGCCATTCGATTTCGACGCCTTCATCGGCGAACTGGAAGCCGAGGCCGAGCACGAGAAATGAGCGGCTATCGGCTGTCGTTCAAAGCGCGACACGACATTGACGACATCCGGGCCTTTTCCAAAGGCCAGTGGGGCGCCCGCCGAGCTGCGGCCTACCTTCGCGACATCAAGCGCGCTCTCGACCTGATCGGCCTGCACCCCGAGGCCGGCCGGCGCGACGACCGGCTCACTTCAGTCTACCGGCGACACACGGTCGGTTCGCATGTGGTCTTCTACAGGCCCGACCGTGGGATGGCGCTGATCGTTCGTATCCTGCACCAGCAGATGGATCCTTCATCCCATCTCTAACTCAACGGGTCGCCAATAGGCCCTGACGCTCGACATCGGCGTAGATGCAATCCTCCTTGGCCTCATGGCCTGGAACTGAGCGGTCGACATAGGCGGCCCAAGCGTCTCCGACCTTTGTGGGCTTGAAGGCGGGTAGGCCGCAGCGGGCGGCGGCGTCGGCGATCTGGCGTGGGCTGGCCCAGCGGTTCTCGTCGCCGACGAAACAGCCCGAGGTCGCGCTGGCGAATAGGACCACGCAACCGGCGATAATGGCTCGCTGCAGGCCCATCACCCGTCCACCACCACCGCATCCCCCTCGCCCACCGTGCCGTCGGCGGTGACGTTCAGGTAGATGCCGCAGAACATGTGGCCGTAGTGGTCGAACAGGGCCTTCACCACCTCGATGTCCCGTTCTGCGGTGACGGGATCGACGTGGGTGGCGGCGCAGCGGACGATGGGTTTCAGAACCTCGGCGGTCGCCGAGCCGACCCGCACCGTCCTGCCCGTCCAGCCGTTCTCGGCCCAGGCCGGCCAGCCCTCGACATACAGGTTGGCGCGGAACCGCAAGGGATCGACCGGACGGCCGATTTTTTCGGCCAGATCGCGCACAGAGGCCAGGTTCACGATCGAGACGAAGCCTGACTTGCTGTCCATGAATCGGTGCGCGCCCGGTCCCTCAATCACCCGCAGCGGCCCCTTGGCGTCCTCGCCCAGCAGGGCCGCCAGCCAGCCCTCGAAGGCCCGCCGGCCGTCCTCGCCGCGCAGGTCGCCGGCGAAATCGGCCAGGCCCTCGGCCGAGGCGGTCAGCACGCCGCTGGCCTCGTCATAGGCCGTGCGGGCCTTGGCGACGGCCGGGATCTTGGCCAGGACGGTGAACTTCATCTTCGACAGGTGGCCCGGCGCGGCGGAGTCGAAGCCGCTGGGGCCGTCCTCGACCGCATAGAGCCGGTCGCAGGGAAAGCAAGCGCCCGCGCTCAGAGACGCCGTCTCCAGGCGTTCGGGCGTGAATCCCTTGACGGGATGACGGTAGAGCGAGGCGACCTGGGCTTGCATGGCGCGAAGGTGACGACGGCGGTTCAGCTTGGCAAGGCCAGAGCCTGATAGCCGAAAGTGTCATCGGCTTCGGCGGCCATCACGCTCAAAATGTTTGCGGAACGCCAAGCCCTCTCATGGATTTTCCAGACCCGGGAGGCTCGCTCATGACAGACACCCCGCCGCGACGCCGCGTCCAGTCGTGGCTGGCCTCGCGGCCCTATCACCTCGCCCCGTGGATCCTGCTGCTGGCGGTCGCCCCCTTCGCCTTCCCCAAGCGGCTGGAGCCGCAGGTCGAGCCTCACCTGCCGCCGCCCGGCCTGTCGGAAGACCGGGTCATGCCGCCCGACGAGTTCGACACGGCCGAGCCCAGGCGCGGCCGCGCCGCCCGCCATCCGCACGGCATTCCCCTGCTCGGCTGGCGCGACATCCTCTGGCGTACGGCCCGCGAAATCAGCGTCGACAAACTGCCGTCGGTGGCCGGCGGCGTGACCTTCTACACCCTGCTGGCCCTGTTCCCGGCCATAGGCGCCTTCGTGTCGCTGTACGGCCTGTTCGCCGACGTCGGGGCGGTGGAGAAGCAACTGCAGGAGATGTCGGGCGTGTTTCCCGCCAGCGTCGTCCAGATCGTCGGCGAGCAGATGCTGCGCCTGGCCAGCCAGGAGGGCGGCAAGCTGGGCGTGGCCTTCGTGGTCAGTCTGCTGCTGTCGATCTGGAGCGCCAACGCCAGCATGAAGGCGCTCTTCGACGGACTGAACGTGGCCTATGACGAGGACGAGAAGCGCAACTTCCTGTCCAAGACGGCCCTGACCTACGGCTTCACCCTGTGCGCCCTGCTCTATGCGGTGTTCATCGCCGCGGTGCTGATCGCCGCGCCCATCGTGCTGGAGCGGATCGGCCTGGGCGCGATCTCGGCGATCTGGATTCCGCTGCGCTGGCTGCTGGTGCTGCTGGTCACGGCCCTGGCCTTCGGCATGCTCTACCGCTTCGCCCCCTGTCGCACCCGTCCGCGCTGGCGCTGGGTGGTGCTGGGCGCGCTGTTCGGCGCCGCCGCCTGGCTGGTCGGTTCGTTGGGCTTTTCGCTCTACGTCAACAAGGTCGCTCACTACGACGCCACCTACGGCCCGCTGGGCGCGGTGATCGCCTTCATGGTCTGGGTGTGGTTCTCGATCATGACCGTGCTGGTCGGGGCCGAGCTCAATGCCGAGATCGAGCACCAGACCGCCCACGATTCCACTACCGGCCCCGAAAAGCCGATGGGCGCGCGCGGCGCGGCCATGGCCGACACGGTCGGGCTGGCGTTCCACCCGTGGGAGATGATCAAGCGCGAGGCCGGCACGGTGAAACGCATCGGCGGCCGCTACTGGGGCCAGGCCACCCGGATGGGCCGCAAGGAGCCGCCGCCTCCGGAAGCCTGAGCATTCAAGCCTGAGACTTGGCGCCGCGCTCAACCCGTGGCTTAGCTCTGCGCCATGATCTTCGCCCCCGCCCTTCCCGCCGAACACGAGGCGCTCGTCGCGCTGGTCAATTCCGCCTATCGCGGCCAAGGCGCCCAGGCCGGCTGGACCACCGAGGCGGCCTATATCGACGGTCAGCGGATCGACCTGGAGAGCTTGCAGGCCGATCTGGCCGCCTCGCCGGACGCCTTGATCCTGACCGCCCGCGACGACGAAGACGGCCCGATCCTCGGCTGCGTCTGGCTGGAGCCGGCGGAAGACGGCGTCTGGTATCTGGGCATGCTGACGATCCGTCCCGACCTGCAGGATCGCCAACTGGGCCGCACCCTGCTGGCGGCCGGCGAAGACCACGCCCGCCAGCGCGGCGCGGCTCGGATGCAGATGACGGTCGTCCACATCCGCGACACCCTGATCGCCTGGTACGAACGCCGCGGCTACGCCCTCACCGGCGAGACCCGCCCCTTCCCCCACGGCGACGACCGCTTCGGCAAGCCGCTGCGGGAGGACCTGGCGTTCGTGGTGATGGAAAAGCCGCTCTAGAGCCTGCGGATCAGAACAGCACGACGTCGTCGAGGCTGGTCAGGGCGTCGTCGGCGCCGCCGATCCCGAAGCTCTCGGCCGCCCGCGCCGTCCGCCGCCGGCCCGACACCGTGCGCCCGACGCCTCGCGCCAACGGATCGAAGGCGCTCAGGCTGTTGCCAACGCCGTCGGTGAACTTCAGCCCGGTCAGGTTCTCGATGAACGCGATCGGCCGCTGGTAGGTCGCGAAGGCGCCGAAGGGCTCGGCCGGCGCCGCTTCCAGCCCGTGCTTGTCGATCACGTCGGCCTGGCTGAGCAGGTAAGCCGTCGCGAACAGCTTGCCGCCCTCGGCCACCGCCACGACCACCTTCCAGAACTCCAGCGGATAGGGCAGCCCGCGATACTCCGGGTCAGCGCCGCCGAAGACGGGGCCGGTGATCACCTGGACGCTGAACTGGCCCGTCTTGGCGCGCTCCTCCAGCACATAGCGCTCCAGCTGTTGCCACAGCTGGACGGCGGGATCCTTGCCCTGGTTGAAGATCTCGTGCTGCGGCGAGCAGTTGGGCCAGGTGCAGGTGCCGTTGGCCCGGCGTATGGCCTCGACCGCGCCCTTGCCCCATTCCATGTCTTCCCGCCGGGTCAGGTGACCGCGGTCGAACCTGTTGTTGCGATAGTAGCTGTTGTCGAGCTGGTGGGCGCGATCGAGGCGTTCGTCGTACAGCCAGTTGTCGGAGCGCCCGCCGATACCCGGACGCATCTCCCAGCTGACATTGGCCGCCGAATAGAAGGCCAACCGCCGCTCCTTGTTCACGACGACGCTGTAGCCGTTGTAGGTGAGCACGCCGCCAGCCTTCTGCGCGGCGTTGAACACCTGCCCATAGGCGTCCTGCAACGGCGCGATCAGCTTCTTGTCGGTGATGATCGGCAAGGGAACGCTCAGCGCGCCGGTCCCAAGGAAGTCCGGATCATAGCCCTTCACCCAATCCGTCGCGGGACTGACCGGGGCGTCGATGATGTTCTTCTTCGGCTTCGAAGCGGCCGCCGCCTCCAGCGGGACCAGCGCCGATTCCGACGCCCCGCCCTGGAGCAGCGAAACGCGACCGTCGTCGCCGACGAGCAGCTTGAGCGTGATGTGCTGGGTCATGGATTTTTCCCGGGGCTGAAGGGGTTTCGGGCGATGGGGATCGGCGGACGCGGACGACGGCGCCGTGAAGCTCGTACCTTCGAAAGAGACCAGTTGCGGCGGGGCCTCGCCAGGCGCGAACAGCACCGGCAGACGCACGTCGATGTCCCGCACGCCCGTGTCCAGGATCGGCCCGACCAGCGCATGCGAGGCTGTCGCCGTGTTGGCGCGCAGGGCGTCGACGATCCGCGAGACCCGAATGCCTTCGTTGGCGACCCACTTGATGCGGTCCTCGCGGTCGACGGAGGGGTCGTAATCCCTGCCGTCGATCGTCTGCCACTTGCCGTCACGCTTCTCGGGCACGCCGCTGTGATGCAGCGCCACCACCAGCCAGTCGTTGCTGAACACCGGCGAGCCCGACGAGCCGCCGAGCGTATCGGTGGAATACCAGAGCACGTCGTCGTCGCGCTTGATCAGCTTGTTCTCGCGGACGCAGACCTGTTTCCACTTGCCCTCGGGGTGCTGGACGACCGTCAGCCACTCGCCCTCGAGCACCTTGCCGGTCTGGCCCAGCAGCGGCAGCCATCCCAGCGCGCGGCGCGAGAAGGCGCCGGTACGGTCGCGCTCGGCAACGGCGACGATGCTGAAGTCCAGCGCCTCCGAGGTGAAGAACAGCTCGTCGGGCCGCAGGGCGAAGCGCCAGGGCGTGAGATCGTCGCCCAGGATCGACCGCTCGTAGAAAGCCTCGGCCTCGGCGTAGCGCGCGGCCTCAGGGCTTTCGAGTACGTGGTGATTGGTCAGCAGCACGCCGTCGCCGATCAGGAAGCCGGTGCCGTAGCCGATCGTTCTGCCGCTGGACGCCTTCAGCACGATACGCAGGACGGCGCGCGCCGCCACCGCGCCGCGCGCCAGATAGTTGGCGTCCTGCAACTCGTTGCCGGCGATGATCCGCTCGTAGGCGTCCGCCGCCTCGCGGGGCGAAGCATGAAGGACGCCCAGCAGGTTCTGCCGCTGGTGCTTCTCGGCGTCGCTGGCCAGAACGTCGGGCGACGCCCTCTGGGTCGAAGCCGCCAAGTCGCCGAGGTCGAGGCCGCGCGAGCGCCATTCGGCCTTGCGAACAGCCTGCTGCAGATTGAGAGGCATGACAGCCACGTATCCCCCCCGGGATGTTCTCCCGGATAGGGTTACGCGCGAATTATAACAACCTCAAGACGATTTAGCACCCAAGCTCGCCGCCGGGTTCGCCGATCAGGCCAGCCCGTCTTCCAGGCTCGCCAGACGCGCCGCCTGGTCCTCGGCGATCAGCGGATTGATGACGTCGTCCAGGGACTCGCCCTCGATCACCTTGGTCAGGTTATAGAGGGTCAGGTTGATCCGGTGGTCGGTGACCCGGCCCTGCGGGAAGTTGTAGGTGCGGATGCGCTCCGATCGATCGCCGCTGCCGACCTGGCTCTTGCGGGCGTCGGAGCGGGCGTCGTCCAGGGCCTGGCGCTGCATGTCGTAAAGCCGCGCCTTCAGGTTCTTCATCGCCTTGGCGCGGTTCTGGTGCTGGCTCTTCTCCGAAGAGGTCACCACCACGCCGGTCGGCAAGTGGGTGATGCGCACGGCCGAGTCGGTCTTGTTGACGTGCTGGCCGCCGGCGCCGGACGAGCGGTAGGTGTCGATCCGCAGATCGCTTTCCTTGATGTCGATCTCGACGTCCTCGGCCTCGGGCAGCACGGCGACGGTGGCGGCCGAGGTGTGGATGCGGCCTTGCGCCTCGGTCTCGGGCACGCGCTGCACCCGGTGCACGCCGCTCTCGAACTTCAGCCGACCGAACACGCCGTCGCCGGTGATCGAGGCGATGATTTCCTTGTAGCCGCCCATCTCGCCTTCGGAGACGCTGTCGACCTCGACCCGCCAGCCCTGGGTGACGGCGTAGCGCTGGTACATGCGGAAGAGATCGCCGGCGAACAGGGCCGCCTCGTCGCCGCCGGTGCCGGCGCGGACTTCGAGGATGGCCGAGGCGTTCTCGTCCTTGTCCTTGGGCGCCAGCATCAGGGCCAGCTCGCGCTCGAGCACCGGCAGGCGCTCGTCGAGGGCCTCGATCTCGTCGCGGACCATGGCGGCCATCTCGGGATCGGCGGCCATCTCGTCCAGCTCGGCGCGCTCGGCGCTCAGCTTGGCCAGGCGCTCGACGGCCTCGGCCACCGGCCGCAGCTCGGCGTGCTCCTTGGAGAGCTTGACGATCTCGGTCCCGTCGGTGGCCGCGCCCATGCGGGCCTCCACTTCGCGGAAACGGTCGAGAACCTGGTCGAGGCGGGCCTGGGGCAGTCGCAAGGGAAGAGATCGCACGGCTGAAGAATGGGCCGGTCTCTCTAGGCCCTTTCCGGAGGGAAGGGAATGGAGGCGCGGCCAGGCCATCGACTGCTGACGCCCATCGCCATCAGTATCGTTTGAAAACCTACCGGACTGGCGCTAGCTAGGTGAAGAGCCGGCCGCACGCCGTGGCCCGCCCGAGGAAGCGCCCATGTCCCTTTCGATCCACCACGTCGCGGCCACCGCCTTCACGCGCGGCCTGACCACGCTGTCGGTCCTGCTCGACAAGGCCAAGGCCCACGCGCAAGCCGCCGGAACCGACCCGGACGCCTTCGTCCAGGCTCGCCTGTTCGAAGACATGCTGCCGCTGGCCGGCCAGATCCAACGCGCTTCAGACGCGGCTCGCGGCGCCATGGCCCGGCTGAGCGGCGGCGTCGCCCCGCCCATGACCGACGACGAGACCACCTTCACCCAACTCCAGGATCGCGTGACCCGCAGTCTGGCCTATGTGCGGAGCGTTCCGGCCGAGGCTTTCGAAGGGGCGGAGACCCGCGAGGTGGTGTTCCCCGCCGGGCCGCTCACCCTGGGCTTTTCCGGGCTGGACTACCTGCTGGAGTTCGCCCTGCCGAACTTCCAGTTCCACGTCGTGACCGCCTACGACATCCTTCGCCATCACGGCGTGCCGCTGGGCAAGCGCGACTACCTGAACCTGGGCGCGGAACGGGTGCGGGCGGCCTAGAGCCGCCCTATCGCGTCTTCCAGTCCGCCAGGGCCGTCGAGGTCTGTGCCGCCAGAACGGCCTCGGCGCCCGCGTCGCCCAGCACCTTGGCCTTCAGGAACGCCACGCTGAGCGCCGAGGCCTCGGCGAAGCCCTGCGCCTCGGGGTGATAGGACAGGCCGTGGCCGACACCCTTGCCGACCCACAGGTACTTGCCGCCGGGCGCGCTGGTGTCGAACGGATAGACGTGCTCATGCCAGTCCTCGATCATGCCGGGCAGCACGTCCTGGTCGCCGGTGATCATCATCATCGGCTTCTTGAGGCCCTGGAACGCGGTCGGCCCGATCAAGCCCTTGATGACCCCCGGGCTTGAGAAGCACAGGGCGGCCTTGGTCCGGGGATCTTGGGCGGGGATCATCCCCTCCAGCGCCCCGGCGCGGATCATCGACATCAGCGAGCCGTAGGAGTGACCGGCCGACGCCATAGACAGGCCGGGCGCGGCCTTCTCGGCGTAGTCCGTGGCGGCGGCCAGATCGGCCAGACGCAGCGGGAACGCCGCGCGCAGGTCGTAGTCGGCGCGCTTGGGATGCTTCTGGGAATCGACGTGCAGCGGCGCGACGATCATGAAGCCGGCGCCGGTCCACAGGTCGAACAGAGCCTTGTAGGGGGCCGGCCAACCGCCAGCGCCATGCGAGAAGATGATGATCCCCTTGGGCGCCTCGGGACGCAGGATCGTCAGTTCGACGTCGCGGTCGCCGACCTTCAGCGTGGTGGTCGAGGTCGAGACCGCGGCGCGCGCCAGGACCGGCCCGGCGGCGAAGGCCAGGGTCGCGGCCAGCAGGCCGCGGCGGTTCAGGATAAGCTTGGTCACGGAAAGCCCCACAATCGTCTGGCGAGCACGCTTTGCCGGTTCGTGCCGATTGTCCAGGCTCAGTAGGCCGGCTTGACCTCGATCGACACCACCTGCCTCGCCGAGCGCGACGGCTTCCTGTCGCCGTCCACGACCACGCGATAGGGCCCCTCGCGGGCGTCCAGCGGCTGACCGTTCTTGTGATCGGCGATGACCACCGGATTGTCGCGGTAGAACGGATCGGTCTCGGCCAGCGACAGGATGGAGGCATAGCCGTCGGCCGCCTTCACGATCACCACCTGGTTCAGGTAGCGGCCCATCAGCCGGTCGCCGTGCACGACGCCCGCTTGCAACAGCGCCGCGTTCAGCAGCGCGCCCTCGTAGACCGCGCTCTTGCCGCCCTCGACCATGGTCGCCTTGCCGCGCGGCAGGGCCGCCAGGTCGGCCGGGGTCAGCACGATGCTGTCGCGCCCCTGCACCGTGACCTTCAGGTCCTGGGCGAAAGCCGCGGGGGCGAAAGCGGCCGGGGCGAGCGCCAGGACGGCGACGGCGAAGGCGGCGGCGAGTCGCATGAAGAGTCTCCTGAACGGACCGCGATGTGACCCCCGACGTCGCGCCGGCGCAAGGTCAGTTGGCCGCGTCGCTCGCCGGCGCCGCGCCCCGTTCGTCGAGCTTCTGGTCGATCCGCGTCAGCAGGCGAATGACATACCCCAAGGCCATGAACTCGATGATCCGGATGTGGGCGTCGCGCATCGGAAAGCGTCCTGGCCAGAACGCCTCGCTGATCATCACGAAGAACATCCCGACGGCGACCAGGAAACAGCAGATGGCGACGAAATTCGCCGTGCTGCGACGAGCTCGATCCTTGTTCACTCCACTGTCCCCGTTGCTGATTCAGCAGCGGCCATTTCGCCACGACCAGGCCAGCAGTCGAGTTTCGAAAGATATCGGACGGCCTTACCCCCGCCAGGCGAAGACCAGGGGCTTGCTGGCCATCGCCAGGTCGCGCGGCGCGGGCTTGGGCCCGTGGTCGGCGAAGATCGTCGGATAGAGCGACACGACCAGCAGCACGGCCATGGTCACGTTGAAGGTCCGCAGCACCGCCGGCCGATCGAGGAACCGGCGCAGGGCCATGCCGAAACCAGCCCAGGCGGCGCTGCACGGCGCGCCGATCAGCATGAACAGGCCCGCCAGCATCGGCACGACCAGGATCGAGCCGCCCTCCGGCGCATAGGTGGTGACCGCGCCGAGGGCCATGGCCCAGGCCTTGGGATTGACCCACTGGAAAGCCGCCGCGGCCAGGAAGCCCATCGGCTTGCCGCCCGGCTCGCGCTCCGACACGCCCTTGGCCGTGCCGATCTTCCAGGCCAGCCACAGCATGTAGCCCGCCCCGACCCAGCGCAGGATCTCGTGCAGCACGGGCCAGGCCTTGAACACGCCTGACAGCCCAAAGCCCATGGCCAGCACCATCACGCCCAGGCCCAGGCTGATCCCCAGGATGTGCAGGATCGTGCGGCGGAATCCGAAGTTCGCGCCCGAGGCCAGCAGCATCATGTTGTTGGGACCGGGCGTGCCGGCGGTGGCGAAGGCGAACAGCACGAAGGCGAGGATCAATTGCGGGGTCATCCGGGACCTCCCTGGACAGGAATGTCACGGTGATGATTTTGATTGATCCATGAGTCAAAACTTATATTGATACAGTGACAATATGCACTGGAGCGCCGCATGGCCGCCGCCTGGACCCCCGCCCTGCCCGACGGCGACGCGCCTATCTACGAGCGGCTGGTCGAGGCCCTGCGCGCCGACGTCGCCTCCGGCGCCCTCTCGGCCGGAACCCGCCTGCCGCCGCAGCGCGACCTGGCCCACCGTCTGGGCCTGGGCCTGGGCACGGTTACGCGCGCCTATGTCGAGGCCGAGAAGGCCGGGCTGGTCAGCGCCCATGTCGGCCGCGGCAGCTTCGTCAACGCACCCGGCGCGATCGGCGCCCCGCGCCGGCGCGAAGGCCCGATCAACCTGTCCCAGAACGTCGCCCTCAACTGGCCGGCCGCGCGGGTGATCGGCGAGACGATGCAGCGCCTGCGCCGCCGCCCCGACCTTGCCGACCACCTGGACTACTCGCCCGCCGCCGGGCTCGAGCGCCATCGCCGCGCGGCGGCCGCCTGGCTGGCCCGCAGCGCCGGCTTCGAAACCGCCGACTGGACCCGCCTGGCCTGCTGCGCCGGCGCCCAGCAGGGCCTGGCCCTAGCCTTCGGCGCGGTCGCCCGCCCCGGCGACGCGGTGCTGTGCGAGGCCTCGACCTTCAACGGCATCAAGGCCTTGGCGGCCCACGCCGGCTATCGCCTGAAGGGCGTGGCCATGGACGACGAGGGCCTGCGCCCCGACGCCCTGGAGGCCGCCGTCGCCGCCACCGGCGCGCGGGTCGTCGCCGTGCTGCCCACCCTGCAGAACCCCACCGGACGGATCATGTCGCTGGCCCGGCGCGAGGCGATCGCCGCCGTGGCTCGCCGGCTGGACCTGATCCTGATCGAGGACGACATCTACGGCGCCTACGCCCCCGGCGCGCCGCCACCCCTGGCCATGCTGGCGCCCGAGCGGACCTTCCACGTCTCGGGCGTGTCCAAGACCCTGGCCCCGGGCCTGCGGGCCGGCTTCGTGATCGCCCCCAGCGACGCGGCCCTGGAGCGGATCCTGGAGACCATGCGCGCCATCGCCTTCGCGCCGCCAGGGTTTGGCATGCTGATCGCCGGCCAGTGGATCGAGGACGGCACGGCCGATACGATCCTGGCCGAGATCCGCGAGGAAACCGCCGCCCGCGCCGCCCTGGCCAAGTCGATCCTCGGCTCCGCCATCGCCGGCCCGGCCGTGCCGACCGCGCCGCACCTGTGGCTGCCGATGAGCGAGCTGGAAGCCGAGCGCCTGGCTGGCCGGGCCCTGCGCGGCGGCGCCGAGGTGACGCCTCCCGCCGCGCCGATCGTCGAGCCGGGCCAGGTCACCGGCGTGCGCCTGGCCCTCGGAGCGGCGGCCGACAGGACCGAGCTGGAGGAAGGCCTGCGGATCGTCGCCGCCGCCCTGGCCGACGTCGACGAGCGCGCCCGGCCGGTGATCTGAACCGCGATCCGAAACGAAAGAACCCGGCGACGCAAAAGCGCCGCCGGGTTCATGACTTGGCGACCTGGAACCTGAACGGATCAGGCCCCGCGTCGACTACTTGGTGTAGATGTCGGTCGCGCCGGAGACCTTCAGGCCGGTCTGAAGACGCTTGATGAAGGCCTCGATATTGGCCCGCATCGCCGCCTCGTTGGCCTTGCGCAGACGCTCGACGGCGAGCAGGGACTCACCGAAGTGAGCCGTGCCCGTGGCCGCGACCGTATCGTCGAACGCCGGCGCGCCGCCGCCGACCGGGATGGCGCTGTAACGCACCTTCGAGGTCACCGACATGTCGATGCCGGCCATCGGCCGTTGCAGGTCGACGATGCTTGCCGTCAGTTCCAGCAAGGCCTTGTCGCTGCTGTCGGCCAGGTAGTTCAGCCCCTTCAGCGAGGACTCCAGCGCCACCTTGAAGTCCTTGTCGGAGACGTTGGACATCCACAGCGGGTTGGTGTCGCCGCCGCCCTGCACGGCGATCACCCGGAACGCCTTGTAGCCCGGCGCGCCGGGAGCCACGGCCGGAACCGTGCTGGCGGTGATCGTCATCTGCTCGGGCTTGGAGGCGCTGGCGCAGGCCGCCAGGGTCAACAGGCCCGCGCCGACCAGGGCCGCGCGCGCGACACGGCCAAGCGAGCGGACGAGGCTCACGGCGTGCCGCTCGCGGCGGCCGGGGCGGCCGGGGCGGCGGCGGTTTCGGCGGCCGGCGCGGCGGCGACTTCCGGCTCCAGCACCACCTTCAGCGGGTTGGGCGTCAGATCGTTGAGCGCGCCGCTCGAGGCGTCGACGCCCATGCCGATGATGCCGCCGGCCAGGACGTTGCCGGCCAGGGCCGCGCCACCGCCGCCGCTCATCTTGCTGACCACCTCGGCGGTCTGGGTCTTGTAGCCGGCCTTGCTGACCGTGACCGTGAAGCCCTCCTTGCGGGGCAGCTTCAGGGTGCAGGGCGTCGACGGACAGCTGAAGCCCGTCGAGGTCTTCACCTCGGCCGGCGGCGAGGATTCGATCGTATAGGCCTGGGTCGTGCCGCGCGTGACAGTGGCGCAGGCGCTCAGAGACGCCGCCGCCAGGAACAGCGACGCGCCGCGGATATAGGTTTTCATAAAAGCCCCCAACTAAACGTTGCCGGCTCAACCTAAACGCGGCCAAACGCACAGTCCAGCTTGGATAGTGTCGGTATTGAAATATTTGGAAGGCGCACAAGCGAGCGCGCGCACGCCGCAGCACGCTGAAAGGCTTGAAGTTTTTGTGACGGCGCGAAAATCCGCGTCAGCAAAAACGGCTCTACTCGGCCGCGATCGCCTCGGCGTCCTTGGCGTCCTTGGCGGCCTGAAGTTCGGCGGCCTTCTTCTCCACCAGCTCGACGATATGGTCGATCATACCGTCGTTGGACTGCTTGTGGTCGGGCTTGCCGGCCATGTAGACCATGCCCGCCCCGGCCCCGCCGCCGGTGAAGCCGATGTCGGTCATCAGGGCCTCGCCCGGGCCGTTGACCACGCAGCCGATGATCGACAGCGACATGGGCGTGGCGATGTGGGCTAGGCGCTCTTCCAGCTGCTCCACCGTCTTGATGACGTTGAAGCCCTGACGGGCGCAGGAGGGGCAGGCGATGATGTTGACGCCGCGGTGGCGCAGGCCCAGCGACTTCAGGATGTCGAAGCCGACCTTGATCTCTTCCACCGGATCGGCGGCCAGGCTGACGCGGATGGTGTCGCCGATGCCGGCCCACAGCATCGAGCCCATGCCGATGGCGCTCTTGACCGTGCCGGTGCGCAGGGCGCCGGCCTCGGTGACGCCAAGGTGCAGCGGGCAGTCGATGCGTTCCGACAGCTGGTGATAGGCCGCCACCGTCATGAATGGATCGGACGCCTTCACGCTGATCTTGAACTCGTGGAAGTCGTGGTCCTGCAGGATGCGGGCGTGGTTCAGCGCGCTCTCGACCATGGCGTCGGGGCACGGCTCGCCGTACTTTTCCAGCAGTTCCCGCTCCAGCGAACCGGCGTTGACGCCGATGCGGATCGAGCAGCCGTGGTCGCGGGCGGCGTTGACCACGTCGCGCACGCGGTCGGGACTGCCGATATTGCCCGGATTGATCCGCAGGCAGGCCGCGCCGGCCTGGGCCGCCTCGATGCCGCGCTTGTAGTGGAAGTGGATGTCGGCCACGAGCGGCACCTTCGCCTCGCGGGCGATGGTCTTGAAGGCCGTGGTGCTGTCGACGTCGGGACAGCTGACGCGAACGATGTCGGCGCCGGCCTCTTCCAGCTGGCGGATCTGGTTCAGCGTCGCGACCGCGTCGCTGGTCAGGGTGTTGGTCATCGACTGCACCGAGATCGGCGCGTCGCCGCCGACCTCGACATTGCCGACGCGGATCTTGCGCGACTTGCGGCGCTCGATCATGCGCCAGGGACGAACGTGGGTGTGGTCAGCGGCCATGGGCGCAATCTAGTGGGTCTTGCCCACGGTTAGAAGGGGCCAAGAACAGAAGAGCGGAGCGTCGGGAAACGCCCCGCATCCTCGAAGCGGCCTATTGGGGACGCGCGATCGCCGGCGCGGCCGGAGCCGTCGCCGGATGAGCCGGGGCCGCCGGGATCAGCTTGCCCAGCTGGGTCTGCGGAGCCGAAAGACGACCGGTCAGCACGCCGCCGGTGAACACGTCCACCGCGCCGGGCTCGGCCACGTCGGCCACCAGGCCCGGCGTGCGCGGGGCGCGGAAGGCGTCGCCGGCCGACAGCCAGCGGGTGAAATAGACCGCGCCGTCGGCGCCGCGCACCACCAGCGAGGTCGACTTGCGAGCCTGCAGGATCACGCCCGACGAATCGACCGGAGCCGCGCCGTACATCGCGCCCTTGGCCTTGAACGGCGCGCCCAGATTGGCGATCGCCTCGGGCGCGGCCTGGGCCTCGGCTTCCTTGCGGGCCTTGGCGGCGGCGGCCACGGCGTCGGCCGAACCGCCAGCGGCGGCGGCGGCCTCCAGGCCGGGCGTCACATAGGGCGTCGGGGTGGTGGATTCGACCGGGGCCGGCAGGGGCGCGCCCAGCGAGACGGCGCCGCCGGCCTGGACGGGCGCGGCGCCCGCCGGAGCCGTCGGCGCGGCCTGCGAGGCCACCTGCGCCTTGGGCTCGGTGTCATGGGTCATGGCGCGCTGGGCGACGTTCCACAGCACGATGGCGCCGCCGACCAGCAGGCCGCCGGCCAGCAGCAGCCCCAGGCGCGGGTCGCGCTGACGGGCCACGCCGATCGGCGCGCGCAGCGGCTCGGCCTCGTCATGGGCTTCCAGCTTGAAGCGGGCCACGGCCGCCTCGGCGTCCAGGCCCAGCAGATTGGCCACGGCCTTGATGTAGCCGATGGTGAAGGGACGAGACGGCAGGTCGTCCAGGCGCATGGCCTCCAGGGCCTCGACATAGGCCTGGCGGATGCGGGTGGCGTCGGCCACGTCCTGAAGGGTCATGCCATGGAACAGGCGGGCCGCCTGAAGGGCCTCGCCCAGATCGACGCCGTGATCGACCGAGGGCTGGCTCGCAACGGCGGCCGCCTCGTCGCGGTCGCCTTCGGCGACCAAGCTCAAATGACTCACCCTGCCCGTGTCGAGCGGCATGACGAACAGATCACCCCAGAAAATTCGCGTCGCACGAGAGTCCGACCGACCATGAGCCGACTCTAGCCGGCCTTTGTTAACATTCGATTGTGGATATCAAAGTAAGTAGCCGGATTCAATGAAATAAACTTGGCCGCAAGGTTAACGCGCCATCAGTCTAGACGGCGACATAGAGCTTCCTGGCCAAGGTTTCGATCTCGCCCCGGAGCGAGCCGCCGGAGCCCTTCAGCAGGGCCTCGACATTGCGCCGGGCGGCTTCGCGATCGCACGACAGCACCATCTGCTTGACCGGCCCGATGCCGGCCGGCGGCATCGACAGGCGGTCGAAACCCAAGGCCACCAAGGCGAAGGCCTCCAGCGGCCGCCCAGCCATCTCGCCGCACACCGACACCGGCGTGCCGGTGTCCTCGCAGGCCTGCTGTATGGTCTTCAGCGCGCGCAGGGCCGCCGGCGACAGCGGGTCGTAGCGGTCCGACACCCGCGGATTGCCCCGGTCGGCGGCGAACAGGTACTGCATCAGGTCGTTGGTGCCGACCGAGACGAAGTCGGTCATCGGCAGCAACGCGTCCAAATGCCACAGAAGCGACGGGGCCTCGATCATCGCCCCGACGTCCAGCCGGGCCGGCGCCGGACGGCCGCGCTTCAGGGCCCAGGCCACTTCCTGGTCGACGAAGGCCCGGGCGGCGCGGAACTCGTCCACATTGGCCACCAGCGGGAACATGATCCGCAGCTCGCGACCACGCGAGGCCTTGATCAGGGCGCGGATCTGCAGGCGCAGCAGGGCCGGACGGTCGAGGCCCATGCGCACGGCGCGCCAGCCCAGGGCCGGATTGTCCTCGCGCTCAAGCTCCATGTACGGCAGCAGCTTGTCGCCGCCCAGGTCGAGCGTGCGGAAGGTCACCGGCATGCCGTCGGCGGCCTCCAGCACCTTCTCGTAGAGCGCCGTCTGGGCCTCCAGCCGGGGCATCTCCTCGGCGACCATGAACTGGAACTCGGTGCGGAACAGGCCGATGCCCTCCGCGCCGGTCTCGCCCAGGATGTCGAGGTCGACGGCCAGTCCCGCGTTCATCAGCAGGGTGACCTTGGAGCCGTCCCGGGTGAAGGCAGGCGTGTCGCGCAAGCGGGCGAACTCGGCCTTGCGCTGGGCCCGCACCTCCATCCGCGCCTTCAGGGCGGTGACCACGTCGGCGCGTGGGCGCAGCCAGGCCTCGGCCGTTTCGGCGTCGACCACCACGGGGTCGCCTTCGCTGACCCGATCGCGCAGGCCGGCCAGGCGGCCGACGCACGGAATGTCGAGCGCCCGGGCGACGATGCCGGCGTGACTGGCCGCCGAGCCCTCCTCGAGCAGGATGCCCTTCAGCTTGGTGCGGTCGTATTCCAGCAGGTCGGCGGGACCGAGGTTCCGTGCGATCAGGATGGCGTTCTCAGGCAGCTGACGCACGGCGTGCACATCGCCCGACAGGTGACGCAGCAGCCGGTCGTTGAGGTCTTCCAGGTCGTGCAGACGCTCGCGCAGATAGGGATCGCGGGCCTGGCCCAGCCGGGCGCGATGCTCGGAGCGCACCCGCTCGACCGCGGCTTCCGCCGTCAGGCCCGAGCGCACCGCCTCTTGCAGGCCCCGGTTCCAGCCCCGGTCGTGGGCGAACAGGCGGTAGGTGTCGAGCACCTCGTAGCTGGCGCCGACTAGGCCGTGCTGGCCGTCCAGCATCTCGTCGATCTGGGTCTGAAGCGCCTCGATGGCCCATTTCAGCCGGGCCTCCTCGGCCAGGGCGTCGTCCGACAGCAGCTGCTCGGGCGCCACCGGCTGCTCGTGCAGCACGGCCACGCCGTAAGCGAGGCCTTCGGCGAACCGCGCGCCCTTCAGCCGCTCGGGCTTGTGCGGGGCCAGCTCGACGTCCTTGAGCTCGTCGGCGCCCAGCAGTTCGCTGGAGCTGACCATCTCGGCCAGCACCATGGCGATGATCTGCAGGTCCTCGACCTCCTCGTCCTCATAGACCCGCTCGGTGCGGTTCTGGACGACGAGCACGCCGATGGCCCGGCCGCCGCGCAGCAGCGGCACCGCCAGGAAGGCGTGGTAGGGATCTTCGCCCGTTTCCGGACGATACGAGAACGACGGGTGGCTGGCGGCGTCCGACAGGTTCAGCGGCCGGCCCAGGCGCATGGTCTCGCCGACCAGGCCTTCGCCCGGCTTCATGCGGGTGACGTGGACGGCGTCGCGCGACAGGCCTTCGGTGGCGAACAGCTCCAGGTCGTTGGAGGCGCGGCGCAGATAGATCGAGCAGACTTCCGCCACCATCGAGACGGCGATGGTGCGCACCACCATGTCGAGCTTGGCCTGTGCGGGCCCGCCGCCGGCCATGGCCTCGCGGATCTGGCGAAGCAGGCTGCGGGGTCCTCGAACGGCGATGCCGGGGCCTGCCATGTCGCCTGTCGTGCGCTCCCTCGTTCCGACGCGTCACCGCGCGTCGTCCTTCATGGGCGCTATAGCAGATTTCGCGCGCCGCACAGTGCGCGAGGCGGTTTTCCTTTACCTGAGGACGCAAAAAACGCCGCCCCTTCGAGAAGGGGCGGCGCTCTGCCTAGCTTGTCAGCGGTCAAGCTTAGCGACGCTGACCGTAGTAGTCGTAGGACGTGTTGTAGCGGTCGCCCTGGTAGCGGCGGCCATCCCGGCGCCCATCCCGGTAATCGTCGCGACGGTCGTAACGGTCGTTATAGCCGTAGCGGCTGTCGCTGTAGTACGGGCGGCGCTCGTTGTAGCGGCTGCTGTAGCGGTGATCGCGCTTGTCCTTGGCCGTGGCCACGCCCAGCGCGCCGCCGGCGACCGCGCCCAGGGCGATAGCGCCGCCGTCGCCGTCCGACAGGGCCGCGCCGGCGACACCGCCCAGCACGGCGCCCAGGATGGCGCGCTCGGTCTTGTTGCTCTTGCCGCGATCGCCGGCGAAGGCGGCCGAGGCGGGCAGGATCATGGCGCCGGCGATGGTGGCGCCGATGGCGATCTTGCTGAACTTACCGAAGGTCTTCATGGCATGTGCTCCTTGTTCCAGAAGCGTCGCCAATCCCGAGGGCGGCGCTGTTGAGGATCTTTATGAGCCTCGCCGTTTGAACCCGACCTGAACGCGGCTGTTCATGTTCGCGTCAGGTTTGCGGCGACCTATTCGGCCCCCGCGTGCTGGGGTCCCGCATGCGCCCCGGGCCGATGCAGCCGCACCGACCACAGCACCCCCGCCAGCATCAGCACGATCGCCGCCCACTCCAGCCCGTGCGGCCAGCGGCCCTCGTGCAGGAAGCCGTAGAGCAGGGCGAACAGGGTCTCGAACACGATCAGCTGGCCCGACAGCGACAGGGGCAGCAGGCGGCTGGCGGCGTTCCAAAGGCCGTTGCCGATTACCGAGGCCCCGATGGCGACCGCGAAGCTGACCGTCCAGAACCAGGTCCAGGCCTGTGGCGGATGACCCTTACCGCCCAACAGGAAGGCCGGAACCACCAGCACCAGCGACAGCAGGCCGGTGGCCAGCCCGGTCAGCAGCGACCACTCGTGGCTGTTGAACTTCGGGGTCGCGGCCAAGCGGCGGGCGTTCCAGACGGCGTAGGCGGTCCACACCGCCAGGGCCAGGGTCGCGCCCAGCACGCCCAGCACCAGCTTGCCGGCCGGCGCACCCGACGGCGCGGTGAACACCGCCACGTTGATGCACACCCCGCCGGCGACGATCAGGGCCAGGGGCGCGACCAGCGTCCGCAGCGGCGTGCCCTCCCCCCGCCGCGCACCGGCCAGGGTGATGGTCACCGGCAGCAGGCCGATGATCAGCGAGGCCAGGGCCACGCCCGCCGTCTGCACCGCCACCGACAGGCCCACATAGTACACGAGGTTGCCCAGCAGGCTCAGGGCGGCGAGATCGCGCCAGTCACGGCGGTCCATCCGCGCCATCACCGACTTCCAGCTCGGGGCCAGCAGCACGGCCGCCGCCAGGCCGTAGGCGATGTAGCGCCCGGCCGTCATCTGCAGCGGCGTGAACGCCTCCAGCAGCTTCGGCGCCAGGAACACCCCGCCCCACAGGGCGCCGGCGACGAGACCGTAGAGAAGGCCGAGCAGGAGATTGCGGGGACTGATCATGGCGCGGACCTAGCAGGCGCGGCGCCCCCTGGCTTTGGCGAAAACTCCAGAAGTGCGGGCGAAAGCTCCCGCCTCAGCCGGCCACGGCGTTGGCCCTGGCGATCGCGCCCAGTACGTGAGCGCTGGGCTTGGGCGTCCGCGCGAAGGTCTTCCGGTCGACGGCGACCAGGCCGAACTTCTGGGCGTAGCCCTGGTACCATTCGAAATTGTCCAGCAGCGACCAGTGAACATAGCCCAGCACCGGCACGCCGTCGTCGATCGCCTGTTTCAGGCTGGCCAGGGCCAGCGGGATGAAGGCCGCGCGCAAGCGGTCGTCCTGGGTGCTCAGGCCGTGCTCGGTGACCAGGACCGGTCGCTTGGTGGCTTCGTGCACATAGCGCACCGACCCGCCCAGCGAGGCCGGATAGATCTCGGTGTGCATGTCGCTCTGCGGCGCGTCGTGCGGCGGCGGCAGGGTTCCATTGGCGTCGATCTGGGTGCGGACATAGTTCTGCACACCCACGAAGTCGTCGTCGCGCGCCGCCTCCAGCCAGACGCCGTAGGCCGCCGCCCGCTTGACGTCGCGCTTGCTGCTGGGCCCCGCCGCCTGGTCGTCGGCCACCGAAAGGCTCATGCCCACCGGCAGGTCGCCGCGCACGGCCTTGATCGCCGCCTTGCCCTGGCGGTGGGCGGCCACGAGGTTGGCGACCATCGGCGCGAACTCGTCGGCCCGGAACATGAAGCCGCCGGGGAAGCTGGCCGCGCCGACGGCCTTGGCCGCCGCGGCGCGATTGGCCGCCTTCTGGTCGTAGGCCTTGGCCGGGATCGGGGTCCACAGCAGCAGGGCCGGCAGGTTCGGCTCGTTCAGGGTCACGGCGTAGCCGATCTGGTCCCCCAGATGCCGCATGGCGCGGTCGCAGAAGGCCGCGAACAGGGCCGGCGAGTCGGCGTGGGTCCAGCCGCCCGCCGCCGTGAACCAGCGCGGGCACGAGAAGTGGTTGAAGGTCACGATCGGCGTCAGGCCGCGCGCCCGGCAGCCCTCGATCATCGCCTTGTAGTGGTCAAGCATGGCGATCGACACCAGACCCCGCTCCGGCTCGATCCGACTCCATTCCAGCGAGAAACGATAGGTGTTCAGCCCCAGCGCCTTCACCAGGTCGAGGTCGCGCGGCCACAGCGCGAAACTGTTGACCGCATCGCCCGACGGTTCGGCGAAACCGCGCGGTTCGACGTTCTCCATCAGCCAGAAGTCGCTGGCGACGTTGTTGCCCTCGATCTGGTGGCCCGCCGTCGAGGCGCCCCACAGAAAGCGGTCGGGGAACTTGGGCGACGCGGCCAGGGCCTTGCCGGCCGGCAGGGCTGCCAGGGCTGCCAGGGCTGCGGCCTGCAGCATCAGGGTGCGACGATCCACGATTTCCTCTCCCATGTTTTTCCAACATGGGCGGCGAGCGCGGGCTTGGATCCAAGTCGATAGGCTGCGGCGAGCGATAGATTTACCGCTACCATCGCCCCTTTCGCCAGGCGGCCGGCGTCACGCCCAGGGCCGCCTTCATCCGCCGAGTCAGGGTGCTTTGGTCGCCATGGCCGGTGCGGATGGCGACCTGGGCGATGGACAGGGCGGGATCATCCAGCAGGCGCTGGGCGGCGCGCAGGCGGGCGTCGGTCAGGGCGGCGTGCGGGGTCGCCCCATAGGCGGCGGCGAAGCGGTCGAAGAAGCGGCTCTGGCTCATGCCGGCCTCTGCCGCCAGGTCGCGTACGGTCAGGGGCTGATGGTAGCGGGCCTCGATCATCGCCGCGGCGCGGGCCAAACGCGGATCGACGGCGATCGGGCCGCTCGACAGACCGCGCAGCAGCAGCGGCGTCCAAAGCCCCGCGACGCCGTCGTCGATCCCGCCCGGCGCTTCGCCCGACAGAAACGACAGCAGGCCGCGCACCGGGCTGGTGACGCAGGCGAACGGCTTTTCGCGCAGGCGCTCGAAGGGGCGCATCAGGGACGCGCCGATGTCGGCCACCACGAACAGGTTCTCGCCGTCGGCGGCGCAGACGTGGCGCGTACCCGGCGGAATCACCGCGGCGCTGCCCGGATCGACCCGGCCGCCCCGCCCGTCGATCTCGATCTCCAGCACGCCGTGACGCGGCAGCACGATCTGGTCGAAGTCGTGGGCGTGCGAGATGGCCTCGACGCTGTAGCGGCGGAAGGACAGCTCGGCGGGGGCGGTCAGGTCGTGGCCCATCAGGCCACTATAGCCAGCTCAACCGTGACCCGGCAAAGCCAGGGGCTCGTCGGCGTCCTGCACCAGGCGGCGGGCCTGTTCGAGGGCGGCGTCGATGTCGCCCTCGATGAACTCGACCTGCAGGTCGGTCAGCGGGTGGGGCGCGGCGATGACATTGCGCAGATAATCGCGCCTTTCCGGCTCGGTCATGGTCCACCAGCCGACGGTGTGCCCCTCCTCGATCACGGCGTCGCCCATGGCCAGCAGGTCGTCGGTGTCGAAGATCGGCTGGCCCGGCCGTTCGGGGAACCACTGGCCGTCGTCGGGCAGGGCCTGGTCGAGTTGGCGCAGCAGGGCCGCCAGCCACGGGCTGACCAGCAGCGGCTTCTCGTAGCCGTCGCCGAACTTGGCGCGCAGCAGCAGGTCGTAAAGCAGCTCGAGACCGGCGTCGCCGTGGAAGGTCACCGTCTTGGCGGCGGGATCGAACTTGAAGACGTCGGACATGGGACTCTCGAAGGCTACCTGATCCTCATAACGTCCGAAGGCGACGTTTTGTAGAAGGTCAGGTCGTCGGTTTGCCAGGTTCGAAGCTGACGCTGGCCTTCAGGCATCGCAACAGCCCGCCGGTCCCAAGAATGGGGTTGATGGCGAAAACGAGCTGGTCGCCATCGCCGACGACCGTCAGCCGCTCGACGATGGAGCCCGCGTGGTCGGCATCTTCGAGATCGACTTTGACGACGCCGGTCAGGCGGAACGTCGCCACGAAGTGCTTTTCGAGTTCGAAATAGCCGCGGGCGTCGATCCGGTCGGTCATGTCCCAACCGTGCAGCACGAGCACGGCCTCGGTGGGAAAATCGATCCTCAGCGACAGCAGATAGCCGTCGTGAAAGCTGGGGACGTGGCCGAACCAGTCGACGAGGCCCTGGAAACCGTCAATGCGTTTCCAGGCCTCGTCCATGGGTCTCTTACAGCTGGTCCAGGCCGTACACGGCGTGCAGGGCGCGGACGGCCAGTTCGGTGTAGGCCGCGTCGATCAGGACCGAGATCTTGATCTCCGAGGTCGAGATGACCTGGATGTTGATGTTCTTCTCGGCCAGGGCCTGGAACATCGACTGGGCGACGCCGGCGTGCGAGCGCATGCCGACCCCGATCACCGACACCTTGGAGACGTCCTCGTCGACGGCCACGTCCTCGAAGCCGATCTCGGCCTGGGCGGCGCGGACGATCTCGACGGCGCGCGTGGCGTCACGCTTGCCGACGGTGAACTCCATGTTGGCGGTGTCGGCGCTGCGGGCGCGCGACTGCACGATCATGTCGACGTTCACATTGGCGTCGGCCAGGCGGCCGAAGATCTGCGAGGACACGCCCGGATGGTCGGGCAGGCCCAGCAGGGTGATCTTGGCTTCGTCGCGGCTGTAGGCGACGCCCGAGACGATGCGCTTTTCCATGATTTCTTCCTCGTCGCAGACGATCGTACCTTGGCCCGGAGCTTCCCCCGGTTCGACGAAACTCGACAGCACCCGCACCGGCACGCGATGAGCCATGGCCATCTCGACCGAACGGGTCTGCAGCACCTTGGCCCCCAGCGAGGCCATTTCCAGCATCTCTTCGTAGCTGATCTTGGCCAGGCGCTTGGCCTTGCTCTCGATCCGCGGGTCGGTGGTGTAGACACCATCGACGTCGGTGTAGATGTCGCAGGCGCCCTTGACGGCGGCGGCGATGGCCACGGCGCTGGTGTCCGAGCCGCCCCGGCCAAGCGTGGTGATCCGCTGGTTGCTGGTCACGCCCTGGAACCCGGCGATGACGGCGATCTCGCCGGCCTCGAAGCAGGCTTCCAGGTTCTGGGGCGGGATGTCCTCGATGCGGGCGCGGCCGTGCGCCTCGTCGGTGAGGATCGGCACCTGCCAGCCCAGGAACGAGCGGGCCTTGTGGCCCATGTTGCGCAGAGTCATGGCCAGCAGGCCGGCGGTCACCTGCTCGCCCGAAGCCACGATGGCGTCGTACTCGTCGTCCGACTCTGGAAGGCCAGCGGCGGCGCGGCCGGCTCCGTCCGTCCAGGCGACCAGTTCGTTGGTCTTGCCCGACATGGCGGAAACGACGACGGCGACCTGCTTGCCCGTGGCGACTTCCGCGGCGACCAGGCGCGCCACCCGGCGGATGCGCTCCAGGTCGGCCACCGAGGTGCCGCCGAACTTCATCACCAGACGTGACACGTCTCTAAATCCTCGAACCAAAGCGGTTTTTTCTTGCGCCTTCGCGGCAGGAACCCGTCCTTCCGCGCAAGCCCGCGCCTTCTAGCGGGGCCTTGGCGCAACGGCAATGTCGCCGATGTGTCTTTTTTCTCGCGGCATGGCGCGAAAAATTGGCTGTGCTAGATACCGGGCCATGACCAGCGCCGCCCCCGACCCCGCAGGAAGCACGCCCAACTGGAGCATCGACCCCGCCGACGTGGCGCGGTTCTCGGCCATCGCCGCCGAGTGGTGGGACCCCAAGGGCAAGTTCGCGCCGCTGCACGTCTTCAATCCCTGCCGGCTGGCCTTCATCCGCGAGCAGGCGCTGGAGCGCTTCGACCGCGACGGCAATTCGCGCGCACCGTTCGAGGGCCTGTCCCTGATCGACATCGGCTGCGGCGGCGGCCTGCTGAGCGAACCGATGGCGCGCCTGGGCTTTTCCGTCACCGCCATCGACGCCTCGGAAAACAACATCAAGACCGCCGCGGCCCACGCCGCCGAGCAGGGCCTTTCGATCGGCTACCGCCCCGCCACCGCCGAGCAGCTGCTGGCCGAGGGCGCGGGGCCGTTCGACGTGGTGCTGACCATGGAGGTCATCGAGCACGTGGCCGATCCGGGCGCGTTCCTGCGCACCTGCTCGCAGTTGCTCAAGCCCGGCGGGCTGATGATCGTCGCCACCTTGAACCGCACGTTGAAGGCCTTGGCCCTGGCCAAGATCGGCGCCGAATACGTGCTGCGCTGGGTGCCGCCCGGCACCCACGAGTGGAAACAGTTCCTCAAGCCCGAGGAACTGCGCGCCTTCATCGCCGGCGAACCGGTCGAGATGCACGGCCCCTTCGGCGTCGCCTACAATCCGCTGACCGGCCGTTGGAGCCGCTCCAGCGACGTCGACATCAACTACATGATGACGGTCACCAAGCCGCCAGCGTGACGGCGAACAGGGTTCGCGGTATGTTTCCTACCGCTATGACCAAGGTCGAGACCATCGAGATCGAAACCCAGGTCGCGGATCACGTCCGCGAGCTGGCGCGTCAACGAGGAAGCAGTCTCTCGGAGGCTATCGACGTCGCCGTGCGCGCGACGCTGGAGCGCGATCGGGCGCAGAAGACCTTCGCTGACAAGGCCAGACGACGCGCGGCGGCCCTTGAGACGCTGAACGCCTATTGGTCTTTGCCGCACACAGGCGAGACCCTGACCGACGCCGACCTCTACGATGAGAACGGCCTGCCGCGATGATGGTTGTCGACGCTTCCGCCCTCGTGGCCATCCTTTTCAAGGAGCCGGATTGGGAAGCGTATTTCGAGGCTCTGGTCGAAGCGGACGACGCCGTCATATCGCCGGTCAACGCCTGGGAGGTCCACGTCCGCGCCCATTCCCGCGACGGCGAGGAGGGCCGCGTGCGGGCCGAGACGCTTCTGTCGCAGTTGGGGATCGTCATCGCCGCGATCGACGAACGACACCTGCAGATCGCCTTGGAGGCCCGAGAACGCTACGGGCGCGCGGTGCTGAATCTCGGCGACTGCTTCGCCTACGCCCTCTCAAAAACCAACGGCGACGGCGCGCTGCTCTACAAGGGCGACGACTTCGCACGCACGGACCTGCGCTTGGCCCTGAAAGAGGCTTGACGCCGAAGGGCTTCGCGCCAACCTCCGGCTGCAACCACGGAGCCTGCCCCATGCCCGCCCTGCTGCTCGCCCTCGCCGCCGCCCTGCCCGCCTTGGCCGGAGACTTCGACGGCGACGGCAAGGTTGACCAGGCGCGACTGGAGCCGCGCGGCGGCGCGCATGTGCTGGTGGTCGAGCGTGGCGCGGCGCCGGGCAAGCCCGAGACCGTCACCCTGGTGGCCGACGCGGCCAACTTCTTCATCGCCGCCCAGCCGGCCGGAACCTATCCGACCCTGTGCGCCAAGGACGTCGGGGCGCCCTGCGCCGCCGACGAGCCGCGCAAGCTGGAGCTGAAGGCGCCGACGCTGTCGTTCGGAACCGAGGAGGCCTCCATGGCGGTGGCGGTGTGGACCGGCGAGCGCTTCGCCGTCACCTGGCTCACCGACTGATCCGCCTTTTCCGGGAACCTGCACCGTCGCCGGGGCTTATTCCGGCGCAGGGACTTGGAACCCGGATTGGCGCTGTCGTGGGGCGGAGCGCCGGTCCGTTCGTCGGAACGGAGACCTCCCATGACTTCCCGTCGTATGGCTTGGCTGATGGCTGGCGCCGTCGCCATCACCTCGGCCGCGCCCGCCTTGGCGCAAGACACCACCTATCAGCAACAGCTGCGCACCTATCAGGAGCAGCGCTCGTCCTACGAGGCCCGCCGGGCCGACTATGATAGCCGCCAGGCGCAGTACGACGCCGACCGCGCCGCCTATGAGCGCAGCCGCGCCGACTACGACCGCCGCTACGGCGCGGGGGCCTATGACCGCCGCTATCCCATTGAGGCCAGCCGCTGGCGCAAGCCGGCCTATCCCACCAGCAACGACTACTACGCCGAGCAGCGCCAGTTCGAAGCCGATCGCGCCGCCTACGAACGCACCCGCACCGACTACGACCGGCGCAACGGGCGCGGGGCCTATGATCGCCGTTATCCGGACGAAGCGCGCCGCTTCGCCATCAGCGGCCAGAGCTACAACCAGGGCTACGACCCGCGCGATGTGGCCGACTACGACGCTCAGCGCCGCCAGTGGGAAAGCGACCGCGCCGCCTATGAGCGGGCCCGCGACGACTACGACCGCCGCTACGGCCGCGGCTCCTACGACCGGCGCTACCCGAACGCGGGCGATCGCTACGACAACGATCCCTACGCCAACAGGCCGTCCACGCCGGCCTATGACGACCGCACCAGCCTGGCCGGCGGCGGCAGCTACAGCGACCCGTGCCGCGACGACGCCAAGCGCAACGCCACGGCCGGCGGGGTGATCGGCGCCCTGGCCGGGGCGGTGATCGGCTCCAACGTCGCCGCCCGCAACGCCAAGACCGAAGGCGCCGTGCTCGGCGCATTGGTCGGCGCCGGGGCCGGCGCGGCCATCGGCAACTCGTCGGCCAAGGCCCGCTGCGACAGCCGCGGCCAGTACTGGTCCTACGACGACACCGTGCCCTATCGCGAAAGCGCCGAGTATCGCGACCGGGCCGGCGGCTATTCGGATTGGAACCGCTACAACGAGCGCAAATGCCGCCTGGTGCAGGCCCCGACCGAGTACCAGGGTCGCACCGACAGCCGCTACGTCCGGGTCTGCCCCGACGACGAGGGCCGTTACCGCGTCGACGGCTGATCCACAGCCAAGTTTCCGCGTCGGACGCCCGACATAGAACCGACGCGGAGCTTCGGCGTTATTCCCGCAAGGGACACAGAACAAAACTCTCAATGGAGGTCGCCATGCGCGTCCAAATGAAAACCCTGATCGTCGCGGTGAGCCTGGCCTTCACCGCCTCCACCATCGCCGTCACCGCGGCTGAAGCCCAGCAGCGCCGCGAACGCGTCCTGGTCTGCAAGAGCACCAAGAAGTCGCGCAACAAGGGCACCGTCATCGGCGGCCTGACCGGCGGCACGCTCGGCGCGGCCGTGGCCGGCAACGGCGCCAAGACCGAGGGCGCGATCCTCGGCGGCGTGGTCGGCGCGGTGGCCGGCAACCAGATCGCCAAGAAGAACTCCAAGAAGAACTGCCACTACGAATACCGCTACCGCTAAGCGGCCTCGCCGCCCCGCGCCCGGTCTCGGGGACACGGGGCGGCGACAACCTCTGGATTAGCGGCGACGCCTGGTTAAACTGGGCCGCATGAAAGCCATCGCCGCTCTTTTCTGCATCGCCGTGAGCCTCGCGCCGTTATCGGCGAACGCTCAGACGACCGCGATCGACGCCGAGCAGAAGTCGGGCGTCGCAGGCGTGTTCAAGGATCTGGCGGCGGAAAGCCCCGCCTATTTCCTTCGCGACGCCGGTGGCCATTCGCCGGGCAAGAACCGTGTCGTGATCGGGGTGACCATCCCCCGCTCGCTCGGTCTTGGCCTCTGCAGCCTCGACGGCTTCACCATCGTTGCGCTGCCGGAGCGCGACGCCGCCGCGACCGCCGAAACCGCCCTCATCCGCCAGGTCGAGACCGAACGGCGCTACTACCTGATCGACAACGGCGCCTCATCGGCGACCGACGAAGACGCCGCCTGCGCGGCCCTGGCCAAAACGCCGGCCCTGCGCGAACGCGGCGCGAGAACCAACGACTTCTTCGCCGCGCCCGATCCCAGCGCCGCCATGACGACCGGCCTGCTGGTGCGCAAGCTCGGGGCCCAGACGCACCAGATCGAGACCGGCCCGCTGCGCGTCGTCTGCCAGCGGCGCTGCCCCAGCCCGTCGATCGCCAAGCGACTGTTCGAACCGACGGGCGTGCTCAGCGTCCACTACCGGCCCATCTGCGCCAAGGGGCGCGCCTGTTACTCCGCCTTGCTGTCGTCGCGCCGGTCCGACGGCCCGTACAGCGACTCCGATTCCCAGCTCTGGAAGCTGGAGTTCGCCGTCCCCTTCGGCGCCGAGAGGCGGTTCGAGCAGATCAGCCTGACGCCCCTGCCGATCCTCCAACTGGGCGACGACGTCCTCGACTGATCCCCGACTTGAACCGATCGACCGCGCGATCCTCCGGCGCGGCGCGACATCGTTCAATCCCAACGTCCCGCCTCGCGTCATGGTCCGCCGACACCTGTTCGCGAGGAGACGACCATGGCCGAGAGCCTCACCATCCAGACCGACGACGGCGGCTTCCAGGCCCTGGTCGTGCGACCCGACACGTCCGGCCCCGCCCCGGTGATCGTGGTCCTGCAGGAGATCTTCGGCGTCAACGCCGGCATCCGGCTGATCGCCGCCGAATACGCCGTCCAGGGCTTCATCGCCGTCTGCCCCGACCTGTTCTGGCGGGCCGAGCCGGGCCTGTCGCTGTCGGAGAACAGCGAGGAGAACTGGAAGAAGGCCCTCGACATCTACGGCGCCTACGACTTCGACCAGGGCGCGGCCGACGTGCTGAAGGTGGTCGAGGCCGCCCGCACGCTCGAGGGCGCCAGCGACAAGGTCGGACTCACCGGCTACTGCCTGGGCGGCCTGCTGACCTTCCTCGGGACGGCCCGCGGCGCGCCCGACGCGGCCGTGGCCTATTACGGCGGCGGCACCGAGCGCTATGTCGGCGAGGCCGACGGCGTGAAGGCTCCGCTGCTGATGCACCTGGCTGGCGACGACGAGTTCATCGGCCCCGAGGCCCGCGCCGCGATCGTCCAGGCGCTGTCTGGCCGCCCCAATGTCGAGGTCCACGTCTATCCCGGCCGCAACCACGCCTTCGCCCGTCCGGGCGGCAACCACTACGACAAGACCGACGCCGAGACCGCCAACGCCCGCACCCTGGCGTTCTTCAAGGAGAAGCTGGGGTAGGCCTCAGTTCACGTCCGTCTTCTTCGGCGGGGCCGGCGGCAGGGCGGCGACCTTGACGCCGTCCTCCAGCAAGGCCTTGACCTCCTTGGGCGAGGCCTCGCCGTAGATGCCGCGTTCCTCGGACTTGCCCTCGTGGATGTCGCGCGCCTCCTTGGCGAAGCGGTCGCCGACATAGTCGAAGTTCTCCTCGACCTCGCGGCGCACCTCGCTCATGGCGGTCATCATCATCTCGCGCATCTTGGCGTCGGGCTCAGGCGCGGCGCGCTGGGCCTTGGTCCCGGCGATGGCGGGAGCCATGATCTGCTTGCGCACGCCGGTCGAGCCGCAGACCGGGCATTCGACCAGGCCGCGGGCGGCCTGGTCGTCATAGTCGCCCGACGAGCCGAACCAGCCTTCGAACTCGTGGCTGTGGTCGCAGGCCAGGGCGTACTTGATCATGACGTCAACACGGGCTCACGGCCCGACGAAGTCGCGGGCGTTGGTCAGGACCGGGATGGCCGCGCGCGCCTTGTCGGCGGCCGCCAGGTCGAGGTCGGCGATCAACACGCTCGGCTCGTCATGGTCAAGCTTGCCGATCACCTCGCCCCACGGGCCGATGGCGATCGAGCGGCCCCAGGTGCCGCGCCCGTCCTCGTGGAAACCGCCTTGCGCGGCGGCGATGACGAACGAGCCGGTCTCGATGGCCCGGGCCCGCAGCAGGATGTCCCAGTGCGCCTCGCCGGTAGGACGGGTGAAGGCGGCCGGGGCGGTGATCACCTTGGCCCCCGCCAGCGCCAGGGCCCGGTGCAGGGCCGGAAAGCGCATGTCGTAGCAGATCGTCAGGCCCGTCGGCCCCAGGGGCGTGTCGACCACCACCGCCCGCTCGCCGGGGGTGTAGACGGCCGATTCCCTCGCGGTTTCGCCAGTGGGCAGCTGCACGTCGAACATGTGCAGCTTGTCGTAGGTGGCGACGATCGCGCCCGAGGAATCGATCACCGCTTGCCGGTTCGCAGCCTTGCCGTCTTCGCGCAGCACCAGGGCCGAGCCGACGTCGATCCAGACGCCGTATTCCCGCGCCAGCGCCTGCAGGCCGACCACCACCACATCGTCCTCCAGCGGGACGAGGGTCGGCAGCAGCTTTTCCTTGTCCTTTTGCAGCACGTTGACGCCCTCGGGCGTCAGGATGAACGCAGCGCCCGCCTCGGCCGCCTGCCGCACCAGCGGCGCGACATGCTCCAGCGCGGCGGCCTGGGTCGCCGGCGTTCTGGTCTGAACAAGGCCGACTCGGACGCTCATGCCGCCAGCAGCGGGTCGAGCTTGCCCTCGCGCTCCAGCGCCATCATGTCGTCGCAGCCGCCGATGTGCTGCTCGCCGACGAAGATCTGCGGGAAGGTGGCGCGGCCCGAACGGTCGATCATTTCCTGGCGCAGCTTGGGATCCATGCCGGCCTCGATCTCGGTGAAGTCGGCGCCCTTGTCGTTGAGCAGCTTCAGGGCGCGGGCGCAGTAGCCGCAGAAGGGACGGGTGTAGATGGTGACCTTGGCCATATGAGTTCCAAAAGCTTGGCTTCCCGACCTCATATAGGACGGGTTCTCATTTCTGTAACGCGCGCGACGACAGTCAGATCGACAGCCGAGGCTCCGGCCGCCAGCAGGGCCCGCGCGCAGCCCTCGGCCGTGGCCCCCGTGGTCAGCACGTCGTCGACCAGCAGCACCCGCTTTCCCTCGACCAGAGACCGCTTGCGATCGGGCACCGCGAAGGCGGCGGCCACGTTCCTGCGGCGGCCGTCGGCCGACTTGCCGCCCTGGCTGGCGGTGTCGCGCCTGCGCACCAGGGCGTCGGCCAGATAGGGCCGCCCTGCCGCGCGGGCCAGCGGCCGGGCGATCTCGGCCGCCTGGTTGTAGCGGCGGCGCAAAAGCCGCGAGCGGTGCATCGGCACGGGCAGCACGACTTGCGCCTCCTCCAGCAGGTCCGGCGCGGCGCGCGAGATCCAGCGGGCGAACAGGCCCGACAGGTCAGTGCGGTCGGCGTGCTTGAGCTTCAGGATCAGGTCGCGGGAGTGTTCGTCATACAGGCAGGCGGCCCTGGCCCGGGCGAAGGCGCGGGGCTTGGCCAGGCACAGGGCGCATAGCGGTTCGCCCTGGTCGAACGGGAACGGCGCGCTGCAGCCGTCGCAGACCGGGCCGTCGAGAAAGACGATGCGGCTCCAGGCCCCGGCCGACAGTCCCGAGGTCAGGGCCGGCTCGCCGTCGAAAGCGCGTGGCGGCAGGATCAGGTCAAGCAGGCCTCTTCCGATCCCTGTCAGGCGCGGGCCGGGTTTCCATTGCGCAAGGAAATCGCCATGTTCCGCCCGCATGACCAGTTCGCCCCTCCTCTTCGACCGCGACCTTCTTCGCGCTCGCCTCGACCGCGCCGCGCCGCATTTCGGCCAGGCCGGCTTCCTGAAGGCGCGCGCCGCCGGTGACGCGGTCATGCGGCTGGAGGCGATCCTGCGGGAGTTTCCGGTCGCCGTCGATCTCGGAAGCCGAGACGGCGCTTTCCGCGCCGCGCTCTCGGAGAGCGACGCCGCCGCCAAGATCGGCCTGCTGATCGACACCGACCTCTCGGCCCGGATGCTGGCCGGTCGGGGTGGCCCGACCGTAGTCGCCGACGAGGAGCGCCTGCCGTTCGGCGACGCCACCGTCGACCTGGTGGTCTCGACCCTGGCCCTGCACTGGACCAACGACCTGGTCGGCGCCCTGATCCAAATTCGCCGCGCCCTGCGCCCAGACGGCCTGTTCATCGGCGCCCTGTTCGGCGGGGCGACCCTGACCGAGCTGCGCCAGTCGCTGATGGCGGCCGAGGACGAGATCCTGGGCGGCGTCTCGATGCGCGTCTCGCCCTTCGCCGACACGGTGGACGCGGCCGGCCTGCTGCAACGGGCCGGCTTCACCCTGCCGGTGGCCGACGTCGACCGCGTCAAGGTCCGCTACGCCCATCCGATCGCCCTGCTGCAGGACCTGCGCCGCATGGGCGAGACCAGCGTCCTGCTCGACCGCTCGCGCAAGCCCCTGACCCGCAAGGTGCTGCTGCGGGCGCTGGAGCTCTACCAGGACCGCTTCGCCGAGCCCGACGGCCGCGTGCCGGCGACCTTCGAGATCGTCACGGCCACGGGCTGGGCGCCCCATGACAGCCAGCAGAAGCCGCTGCGGCCGGGGTCGGCCAAGATGCGGCTGGCCGATGCGCTGGGGGTTCAGGAGCAGCCGGCGGGGGATAAGGCGGGATAGGTCGGCGAAGACCCCCTCCGGCCCTCCGGGCCACCTCCCCCAGAGGGGGAGGATCTTGGCGCATTAGATGCTCCCCCTCTGGGGGAGCTGTCGCGGAGCGACTGAGGGGGTTTCCCGCCCCTCAGCTCACCAGAAACGTCGCCGCCGCCCTGGCCTTCGCGTCCTTGGCCGGCCCGACGACCACCGCGCCGTCGCGGTGCAGCAGATACCCGCCGTCCAGCGCCTGGAACGACACGCCCTTGGCGTCGGCCAGGCCCTTCACGCGCTTGAAGAGCGCGGCCTTGTCGCCTGGCTTGGCCTCGCCGATCGTCGCCTTGCCGCCAACCACCCGCACCGCGTGGCCCGGTTGCAGGATCGGCTCCAACGTCACCTGGCCGGCCGGCCCCGCCTTCTGGCGTAGCTGGGTCGTGGCCAGCGGACCGTCGCCGACGCTCAAGCCCGCGCCCTCGTAACGCAGGAAGGCGCCCGGCCGATCCAGCGGCGAGAAGCGGTCCGGAATCTCCCCCGCCCCCGCCGGCACGCCGAAGTCGGGCGTCCCGTCGGGCTTGTAGTAGAGGCGCTGCACGCGGGTGTGGCGATTGGGATCGAACAGCGGATCGCCCTTGATCGCCTTGTAGTCGCGGCCGTGGAACACCAGGACGTCGCGGCCCTGCTCGTCCACCGTGAAGGAGTTGTGGCCAGGGCCCCAGACGCGGGTCTCTTCCGACGACACGAAGACCGGGACCGGCGACTTGCTCCACGAGGCCTGCGACATCAGGTCGGCTTCGGCGTCGGCGGTCAGCAGGCCCAGGCAGTAGCGGTCGTCGGTGGCGCTGGCCGAATAGGCAATGAACACCTTGCCGTTGCGGATCAGCGGGGCGGCGGCCTCGGCCACCTTGAAGCCCCGGATCTCCCAATCGAGCGTCGGCACGGTCAGGCGCACCGGCGGCTTGGCCAGGGTGGTTGGCGTGGCCAGCGGCGCGAGATAGAGATTGCTGTTGGTGTCGATCCCCGGCTCCTTCTGCGCCCAGCAGAAGTAGCGCACGCCCTTGTGGACGAAGCTGGTGGAGTCGAGGGTGAAGGTGTCCCACGGCGTCTCGACCTTGCCCAGCAGGCTCCACTTGCCGGTCAGGGCGTCGGGGCCGTCGCAGCGCAGGGCGTAGGTGCGGATGCGGAACGGCTGGTCCTTGTCGCCGGCGGCGAAATACATGTGCCAGGCGTCGTCGAACCAGTGCAGCTCCGGCGCCCAGATGTAGCCGCCCAGCTTGCCTTGCGTCGGCCGCCGCCAGATCACCGTCTCGTCGGCCGTGGTGAAACCGGCCAGGGAGCGCGAGCGGCGGATGATCAGCCGGTCGTACTCGGGCACCGAGCCGGTCAGGTAGTAGTAGCCGTCGGTGTGCTTGAAGACCTGGGCGTCGGCCCGCTGGCGGACGACCGGATTGATCAGCGGGGCGGCTTCGGTCGCGCTGGAAGCTTCGGCGATGCTGGCGTATCCGCCAACGGTCAGGGCCCCGGCGCCGGCCAGCATGGCCCGCCGCGAAGGGTGAAGGTCAAGGGTCTCCACGGTCGTCGCCTCCCAGCCAACTCGCGTTTATCGCGATTTGTCTGAGTTAAAGCACATCCCTTAGCCAGGCGACCAGGGGAATATCGGCCGGCGGCATGTCGTATTCGCTCAATTTGTCCGGCTTTACCCAGACCATGGCCTTGTGCTCCTGGGCCGTCACCTGCCCCTCCCACCGCCGCAACAGATAGAGCGGCATCAGCAGGTGGAATTTCTCATAGGTGTGCGAGGCGAAGACGAAGGGCGCCAGGCAGGCCTGGGCGACCGTGATGCCCAGTTCCTCGTGCAGTTCGCGGATCAGGCACTGCTCGGGCGTCTCGCCCTTCTCGACCTTGCCGCCGGGAAACTCCCACAGGCCGGCCAGAGACTTGCCCTCGGGCCGCTGGCAGATCAGCACCCGTCCGTCGACGTCGATCAGGGCGGCGGCGGCGACCAGGACGATCGGGCGGTCAGTGGGCGGAGGCGTTGGCGTGCTCATGCCCGATCCATCGCGGGCTTCGCCGGGGTTGGCAACTCCCGCCGCGCATGGGGCGTTGCCCAGGGGAAGTTCAAAGGAGCAGAGCCATGGCCGTCGACGATCGTCTGGTGAAGAGCGGCGACCTGATCGGCACGCCGGTGACCGACGCCAAGGGCCACAAGCTGGGCGTCATCCGCGAGGTCTTCGTCGATCGCGACGCCGGCATCGGCCGCTATGTCGCCGTCGAGCCGGCCGGCCTTTTCACCGGCGGCAAGTACCATCCCCTGCCCTGGCGCGTGCTGACCTTCGACGACAAGGCCGAGGCCTACGCCGTCGAGATCACCAAGGACCGCTTCAAGGACAGCCCCGCCTACGACCGCGACCAACTGGCCAAGCCCTCCCACGGCTGGGCTCAGCAGGTGGAGCGGTATTTCGAGGGGTAGCGGTGCTCCTTCTCCCCTTGCGGGAGAAGGTGGCGGCCGAAGGCCGACGGATGAGGGGTCGCACAAACGGAAAACGCCGCGACAGCCGATCGGCCGCCGCGGCGTCTGCTATCTGAGAGACCCCTCACCCGACCTCGCTCCGCGAGGCCACCCTCTCCCGCAAGGGGAGAGGGACGCGTAGGATCACCCCACCTTCACCGAACCCAGCACCGTCTCCACTTCCGGCAGTTCGGCGGCGTAGTAATGCTCGCTCGGGGCGATGTAGAGCACGACGTAGAGCTTGCCGCCCACCTCGGCCACCTGGGCGGCGCCGGAGATGTCGAGGCCTTCCTTGGTCTTGGCCTTCAGGTCGAAGCGCAGGCCGTCGGCCGAGCCCACCTTGGCCGGGCGCAGGTTGTCGGTCTCGACGCGCTGGTAGTCGAGGGCCGCGACGCTGTCGGTGACGAACTCCACCAGTTCGGTCGGCGCCATGCCGGAGCGGTAGGTCGGGGTCGGGCGCTCCTTGGCCATCGGCTTGACCATGAACTCGCCGGGCGCGAGGCCATCGGTCACGTAGAGCCGGTTCAGCAGCGGGCCGTCCATCGACAGCAGCCGCACCTTGGCCGGGCGGGCGAACATGATGGCGCTGATGTCCGACCATTCGTGGCCGAGGGTGACCTGGGCCGTCCCGACCTTGTAGGGACCGGCCGGGGCCGAGGTGACGCTGACGCAGGCCGACAGGCTCATGACCAGGGCGGAGGCGGCCAGCAGACGGATCGTGTTGGTGCGGATCATGTCGCGCTTCCTTCGGAGAGTTTCTTGAGGCTGGCCTCGACCAGCCAGCGGTCCTGCGCCTGGGGGGCGCGGGCGAGATAGGTTTCGTAGGCGCTCTTGGCGGCGGGACGATCGCCGGCCTGCAAGGCCAGGTCGCCCAGGCTGCGCCAGGCGGCGATCGGGGCGTCGGGATAGGTTCCGGCCTGGGCGTAGGCCTTGCGGGCCAGGTCCAGGTCGCCCTCGCCGCGCCGCTGGCGATAGGCCTCGGCGCGGTAGAAGGTCAGCAGGCCCTGGTCCTCGCCCTCGGCCGCCAGGCGGTCGATCAAAGCCAGGCTCTGGCCGTAGTCGCGCCGGCGCAGGTCGTCCTTCAGCCAGGCCGCCAGGTGCGGCCGGATCACCGCGCGATAGGCCTTGCGGTCGGTCGCCCGCGCCTTGGTCGGCGTCTTGGCGGCCAGGTCGTCCAGCGCCTTGACCCGGTCGGCGCTGACCGGGTGGGTGCTGAAGATGTTGGCCCGGGCTTCCTGGTCGCGCACCCGCTTGAAGCTCGACGCCCCCGTCTCGGCGATCAGCGCGCGCCACAGGGTCGCCCCGGCGGCGGGATCGTAGCCGGCGGCCACGGCCCGCTTGAAGCCCAGGCCGTCGGCCTCGACCTCGTTCTCGCGCGAATAGCCGAAATAGGCGGCCAGCTGGCCCAGATACAGCAGGTCGTTCAGCGCGCCGGCGGCCCGCATGATGTCGTTGGCGCCCTGGGTCGAGCCGGCGTTGACCGCCGCCCCCATGGCCACGGCCGCCACGGCGAACTGCAGGGCCATGGTCGCGCCCAGCCGCGCCTTCAGCGTGCGGAAGCTTTCGATCGAGTGGTTCTCGGCGAAGTGGCCGACCTCGTGGCCCAGCACGAAGGCCAGTTCGTCCTCGCTCTGCACCCGCAGCAGCAGGCCCGACCACACCTCGCCATAGCCGTTGGGGGCCATCTGGGCGTTGAAGAACGGCCGGTCCATCACATAGACGCGGATGTCGCCCTGGTACTCGGGCGCCAGCTTGGCGACGACGCCGGTGACATAGGCGTTGAGGGCCGGGTCGCGGTTGCGCTCGGACGACTGGCGAGCCGCCAGCTCGGCTTTCTCGGACAGCGCCCAGATGCCGCCCTCGTCGGAGGTTTCGGCCGGGCGCAGGTGCGGGGCGCGGGGTTGGGCTCCCGCCGGCGCGGCCGCCAGGACGGCGGCGGCCAGCAGGGCCAGGCCCTTCGCCCGGGGGCGAAGGACGCGGGGCATCAGAGCGGCGCGTCCTTCAGCAGGGCCTTGGCGAAGGTCTCCGCGCCCTCGGGCGAGCGCATGTCGGAGTCGGTGCCGGCCACGGCGACGTTGAACCACACCACCTTGCCGGTCTTCAGGTCGACCAGCGAGGTGAAGGCGTATTGCTGGGCCATCGGCATGCTGACGCCCAGCAGGGCCGCGCCGACCATCGCCGCCTTGCGGCCGCCGCTCGAATAGGCCCCGCGACCGTAGGTGAACAGGGCGTAGTCGGCGTCATAGGTCTGGGCCAGGGTCTGCGTCCCGGTCCCCAGCGTCCAGTCGAAGCTCTTCTTGGTCGGCAGCGAATAGAGGCCGTAGTTGAAGCCGCGGATCGAGTTGCCGACCGCCTCGTGCAGGCGCAGCAGCTGCAGGGCGCGCGGATCCTCGACGGTGGTCGGGTCGAGCGAGCGGAAGACGTGCGACTTGGCCGTGGCGGCCTCTTCCAGCTCGCGCTTGATGTTGGCGCGGGCGTCGGTGGACCAGTCGGCGCGAGCCTCCTGCAGGCCGGTGACCGTCAGCAGGCCAAGCTCGATGTCCGGCTGGACGATCAGGATCTTGGCGCCGGACGCCGGCTTGGTCGGCGACTTGTCGGCAAGACCCGTGTTGGTCGTGGTGCAGGCGGCCAGAAACAGGCACGCCGTGATGGCGACGCTACGAAAAACGGACACGGATTTAAGCCCCCAGATATGCCCCCGACTGTTTCACCCCTGAAACAGTCGGGGGCACGCTAGCGCTGCTATACGGGTTCGTCGAGAGCAATCTTGGCGAGAGCCGCGCCCAGTTCCTCCACCATCTCCGGCGTGGTCGCCCACGAGCACATGAAGCGGGCCGAGCCGTCCAGGAACCGGTAGACGAACCAGCCCTCGCCGCGCAGGCGGTCGAGCGACGCGTCGCTCATCTCGACGAACAGGCCGTTGGCCTCCACCCGATGCAGGATTGGGTAGGGCATCAGGGCCGCCAGCTTCTGGGCCATGGCGTTGGCGTGGGCCGCGCGGGCCGCCCAGGGGCCGGTTCCGCCGGCCTCGTCCAGCAGGCCCAGCCACGGCGCGGCCAGGAACCGGCCCTTGGAGACCAGCTGGCCGGCGTGCTTGATCCGCGCGTCGAGCCGCCGACGATGCTCGGGGTTCAGGAACACCACCGCCTCGGTCGGGGTCGAGCCGGCCTTGGTGCCGCCCATGACGAGAATGTCGACGCCCAGGCGCTTGACCGCCTTCAGGTCGAAGCCCGCCGCCACGGCGTTGGCCAGCCGGGCGCCGTCCAGATGCACGCCGTAGCCCTTGGCCTTCACCGGATCGACCAGCGCCTTCAGCGCCGCTTCCGAATAGACCGTGCCGTACTCGGTGGCCGTGGTCAGAGACAGGGCCGCGGCCGGCTGGCGGTAGGAGACGTCGGGCTGGGCCAGGGCCTCTTCCAGCGCCGAAAGCTCGATCTTGCCCGATGCGCCCGGCAGGCCGATCAACCCCACGCCCTGGCCGAAGAAGCCCGGGGCGCCGGTCTCGTCGGTACAGATGTGGGCGTGCTCGTGGGCCAGCACCGCCTCGTGCGGCGCGGCCAGCAGGGTCAGGGCGAAGGCGTTGGCGGCCGTGCCCGACGGCATGAACCGCACCTCGGCGTCGGCGTCGAGCGCGGCGCGGATGCGATCGCCCGCCGCCTGGCTGACATGGTCGGTTCCATAGCCCGACGCCGTGCCGGCATTGGCGGCGACCAACGCCTCGATCACCTCGGGCATGGCCCCGGCGACGTTGTCGGAGGCGAAGTCGTAGCGGGCCATGGGCGAAACACTCAGCGGGAAGAACCAGCCGTCTCGATGCCGGGCTTTCGCCGACCGATCAAGCCGCCCCGTCAGGCGACCGCGGCCGCCCGCAGCGCCCGGATCTTCGGCCACAGCATGTTGACCGCCAGCCCCGCCAGCACAAGCCCGGCCGCCAGCAGCTTCCAGCCCGGCAGGCCCTCGTGCAGCAGCAGCGCCGAGGCGCCCATGCCGAACACCGGCACCAGCAGGGCCATCGGCGTGATGGTCGCGGCCGGATGGCGGGCCAGCAACCAGCCCCAGCAGGCGAAGCCGAACATGGTGTTGCCCACCGACTGCCACAGCACCGCGCCCCAGGTCGCCAGATCCGCCGCGCGTACGCCCGCGACCATGGCCGGCCAGCCTTCCAGCAACAGGGCCATGACCAGCAGCGGCGGGATCGAGAACAGGCTGGCCCAGACCACATAGGCCAGCATGTTGACCGGCCCGGCCGCCCGGGCCGTGACGTTGCCGCCGGCCCAGCTCAGCGCCGCCAGCAGCACCAGAAGCAGGCCCAGCGGCGTCACGGTCGAGGCGTCGGCGTGCAGGGCGATGACCAGGATCCCGGCCACCGCCAGGGCCAGGGCGCCCCACTGATAGAGCTGCACCCGCTCGCCCGACAGCCGCATGGCCAGGCCGATGGTGAAGAACACCTGGGTCTGCATCAGCAGCGAGGCCAGGCCCGGCGAGATGTGGCCCTTCATGGCCACGAACAGCAGGCCGAACTGCCCCGCCCCGATCAGCACGCCGTAGGCCGCCAGATTCCTCCAGGCGACGGCCGGCTTCTTGAGGAAGAACACCAGCGGCAGCAGCACGAAGGTGAAGCGCAGGGTGGCGAAGGTCAGCGGCGGCAGGTGGTTCAGCGCCTGGCGGATGACCACGAAGTTCGTCCCCCACACCGCCACCACCGCCAGGGCCAGCAGGAAATGGCGAAGCGGCAGGGAACTGGGCATGACGGAGGCTCCTGGGATCGAGCCCTACCTAGGCCTTGGGAGGACGCTTGGCCATGCTCGCGCAACGCCAAATCGACATCATCCGACCACTGAGTATTCAGCGGGCAGCGCCAGAGTAAATCGCCTGGAAATCACTGTGACAGCGCCATGAAGTTTTCGCGAAACTCGCAGCCCACACGGTCAAGTTTAGCATATCGTTAGGCGTGAAACGGCCATTCCGCTCGCGAGTGGAGGGCGTATTTCCCATGTTTACCTTGCGTGACACGGTTTCTTCCTTGACCCCGGCGCGGGCGGAAGATCTGGGCAAGACCTTGTACGAACGGTTCCGCGAGGAACCCGACACCTTGATCATCCCGGTGCTGGACGCCGACGATCGCCCCGTGGGCCTGGTCGAGCGCAACGCCTTCTTCCTGCGCATGGCCGCCGAATACGGCCGGGCCCTCTACGCCAACCGCCCCATCGAAGTGCTGATGGACAGTGAGCCCCTGGTCGTCGAGGCCGATGTCGAACTGGCCTCCTTCACCAGCGACAGCCTGTCCTACCGGGCGTCCGACCTGCTGCGCGGCTTCATCGTCACCGACGGCGGGCGCTATATCGGCGTCGGCACGGTGATCGGTCTGCTGCAGGCCACCAGCGAGACCAACCGCCAGAACCTGAACGCCCTGGCCGAGGCCAAGGCCGACGAGGAACGCAGCCGCGCCTTCCTGACCGCCGTCGTCGAGTCCATTCCGTCGATGGTGTTCGTCAAGCGCGCCGACGACCAGAGCTACGTCCTGCTCAATCGCGCCGGCGAAAAGATCCTCGGCTATAGCCGCGAGGAGATGATCGGCCGCACCGACGACGACTTCTACGATCCGATCCAGGCGGCCATCTATCACGCCCGCGACGCCGAGGTGGCCCGCTCGGGCGAGGTCAAGGTGATCGAGGAAGACCTGATCCCCCGCAAGGACGGCACGACGGCCATCCTGCGCACCAAGAAGATCGCCATCCTCGACGCCGACGGCCGCCCCGAATATCTGCTGGGCGTCTCCGAGGACATCGCCGAGCGCAAGCGGGCCGAGGCCCAGATCGCCCGCCTGGCCCACTACGACCCGCTGACCGAGCTGCCCAACCGCCTGCTGTTCCAGAAGGACCTGTCCGACGCCCTGGCCCGCGCCGCTCGCCGCGAGGACCTGGTGGCCGTGCACTGCGTGGATCTGGACCGCTTCAAGGTGGTCAACGACACCCTGGGCCACCCGGTCGGCGACGCCCTGCTGAAGGCCGCCGCCGAGCGCCTGCGCGGCTGCGTGCGGGAAGGCGACACCGTGGCCCGCCTGGGCGGCGACGAGTTCGCCGTGGTCCAGACCGGCCTCACCGACCTGACCGGCGCCACGCGCCTGGCCGCCCGCATCGTCGAGGCCCTGGAGGCCCCGTTCGACCTGCGCGGCCACCAGGTGGTGATCGGCGGCAGCGTCGGCGTCGCCGTCTCGCCCGACGACGGCCTCGACAGCGACGAACTGCTCAAGAAGGCCGACATGGCCCTCTATCGCGCCAAGGCCGACGGCAAGGGCACGTTCCACTTCTTCGAGCGAGCCATGGACGAGCAGCTTCAGGCCCGCCGCCTGTTGGAGCTCGACCTGCGCAAGGCGCTGTCGGAGGGCCAGTTCGAGCTCTTCTACCAGCCGCTGTTCGACCTGGAAGCCGACCGCGTTACCGGCTGCGAGGCCCTGCTGCGCTGGCGCCACCCCGAACGCGGCATGGTCTCGCCCGGCGAGTTCATCCCCCTGGCCGAAGAGATCGGCCTGATCGGCGCCCTGGGCGACTGGGTGCTGCGCGCCGCCTGCGACGAGGCCGCCCGCTGGCCTGAGCACGTGCGCCTGGCCGTCAACCTGTCACCCGCTCAGTTCCGCGACCGCCGCCTGGCCGCCACCGTCGTCCAGGCCCTGGCCGCCTCGGGCCTGGCCGCCGAGCGACTGGAACTGGAGATCACCGAAAGCGTGCTCCTTCAGGACAGCGCCCAGAACACCGCCATCCTCCACGACCTCAAGGCCCTGGGCGTGCGGATCTCGATGGACGACTTCGGCACCGGCTACAGCTCGCTGAGCTATCTGCGCAGCTTCCCGTTCGACAAGATCAAGATCGACCAGACCTTCGTGCGCGACATCCTCGAGGACGCCGACGCCCTGGCCATCATCAAGGCCGTGCTCGACCTCGGCGCCAGCCTGGGCATCACCACCACCGCCGAGGGCGTGGAGTCCGAGGAACAGCTGCACGAGCTGCGCCGCCAGGGTTGCGGCGAGATCCAGGGCTACTTCATCAGCCGCCCCAAGCCCGCGCTCGAGATCGCCGCCCTGCTGGGCGTCGAGACGACCGCCTCGCGCGGCCTGGCCGAGGTGGTGGCGTTCTCGGCGCTTCCCCCGCAGTCGGCTGCGCCGACCGCGCCCTCAACGGGGGAGCATCTCGAAGAGCGCCGCGCCTGACAGATCCTCCCCCCTCTGGGGGAGGTGGCCCGGAGGGCCGGAGGGGGGATGTTTTCAGCTTCCGAAGCGTCTGCCGTTTCACCCGCCCCCGCAACAAATCCCGCCTCCCTCGCCCTTGTGGCGAGGGCCCATGCCGGCGACCGCTCAGACCTCGGCGGTCCTGCAAAGGTCTGAGCGGCTGAACCATGGATCCTGGGCACAAGGCCCAGGAAGGCGACTTCAGGTTGGGCGGACGGGGATAGAGCGCCGTCCATCCCCGGCGAACTCGAAAAAGAGTCCCACCAAAACAGCGCGCTACAACTTTATCGCCCAAACTTATCAGACGCGCCCAAACCGCCCCCATACTCAAACCCATCCCAGCCATGGGGAGGGCTCTTGGTACCGGCCCAAGTTGCGGCTGTGATCGCATCGAGCGGGGCCGCTGGTTGCGTTGCGGGAAGGGCGGGTTTGCAGGATCGCTCAGAAGGCGTGATTGGGCCGTCAGCCGTTCCGTGACGCGACAAGCGGGTCGACAGGCCGGGAACGTTCAAACCGGTTCAACAGGATCAGCCGAGGCCGCGCCGGACTACCGCGGGGCTGTCGATCCTGCCCGTCCGAGGGCTAGCCGGGCCAATGGCTGAAATAGCGCCTACGCCCCCGGTCCTTCGAGCCAACGATGCGGCGGAGCGGTCAGACGAAGCCGAAACGCTAAAACCCATCACGGTCTCCGGGCTCCGCCCGGCCGCTCCGCGCCTCCCCATCACCTTTCGTGGATTTCCACGGGAGTGCGAAGTCGCATGCCTGCGTCGACCCCCTCAGTCGCTCCGCGACAGCTCCCCCAGAGGGGGAGCATCTTGGCGCCAAACCACCGCAACCCCTTGCCTTTTCGGGCCGTCGCTTGACTTCGCACCTGCGATATCCGATATGAGCCCCGCGCCCATAGGCGCTATTGGCGCTCCAGCCGCGTGACGGACCCCAGCGGGTTCAGCCTGTCGAGCGCCCTGAAAGCTTCTCATAGACCGCCCGTATCACGCGGGGCGCTCCCCACCGACCCGCCGCCAGGCGAGCCGTGCGAGGACCGCGCGCGCCGTCTCGCGACCGTACGAAAGATACGTCCGCAGTGACTCAATTCACCGACCTTGGCCTGGCCAAGCCGATCCTGAAGGCCCTGGCCGACAAGGGCTACACCCAGCCCACCCCGATCCAGGCGCAAGCCATCCCCATCGTCATGCAGGGCCGCGACCTGCTGGGCATCGCCCAGACCGGCACCGGCAAGACCGCCGCCTTCGCCCTGCCCATTCTGCACCGCCTGGCCGAGGACCGCCGTGCGGCCCCGCGTCGCGGCTTCCGCTGCCTGGTGCTGTCGCCGACCCGCGAACTCGCGACGCAAATCGCCGACAACTTCAAGGCCTATGCCGCGCACCTGGGCCTCTCGGTCGCCACCATCTTCGGCGGCGTGAAGTACGGCCCGCAGATGCGCGCCCTGGCCGCCGGCGTTGACGTCGTCGTCGCCACCCCGGGCCGCCTGATGGACCACCTAGGCGAAAAGAGCGCCACGCTCGGCGGCGTCGAGATCTTCGTGCTCGACGAAGCCGACCAGATGCTCGACCTGGGCTTCGTGGTGCCGATCCGCAAGATCGCCAGCCAGCTGCCCAAGGACCGCCAGAACCTGTTCTTCTCGGCCACCATGCCGGGCGAGATCGGCAAGCTGGCCGGCGAGCTGCTGAAGAACCCGGCCTCGGTGTCGATCACCCCGCAGGCCACCACGGTCGAGCGCATCGAACAGTCGCTGATCTACATCGAAGCCCAGCGCAAGCGCCCGCTGCTGGCCGAACTGCTGGCCGACCGCAGCGTCGAGCGCTCGATCGTCTTCACCCGCACCAAGCGCGGCGCCGACCGCGTGGCCAAGTACCTGACCGCCGCCGGCATCGAGGCCGCCTCGATCCACGGCGACAAGACCCAGGGCCAGCGCGAGCGCGCCCTGGCCGCCTTCAAGGCGGGTGAGGTCAAGGCATTGGTCGCGACCGACATCGCCGCCCGCGGCATCGACGTCAACGACATCAGCCACGTCTTCAACTACGAGCTGCCCAACGTGCCGGAGGCCTATGTCCACCGGATCGGCCGCACCGCGCGCAAGGGCAAGGACGGCGTCGCCATCAGCTTCTGCTCGGACGACGAGCGCAGCCTGCTGAAGGACATCGAGAAGGCCACGCGCCAGAAGATTCCGACCTTCGACCGCCGCAACGACAAGGCCCTGGCGGCCGCCGCGGCCGTGGCCGACAAGCTGGCTCCGGCCGAGAAGTACGTCGACCCGCGCAAGGCCGACCCGCGCAACAACGTCCCGTCCGAGCTGCGCCGCAAGCGCAACCGTAACGGCGGCGGCCAAGGCCAGGGCCGAGGCGGTCAAGGCGGCGGCCAGGGTGGCCAGGGCGCCGGCGAGGGCCGTCAGGCCCAAGGCCAAGGCCGTAACGGCGGCCGTGGCGGCCATGGCAAGGGCGGCGCCCAGGCTCAAGGCCAAGGCCAGCGCCAGGGCAAGCCGGGCGGCGGCGGCGACTTCCGCGGTCCCAAGCGCGGCGGCGTCCAGCAGGTCGAGACCCGCTGGAACCCGATCGACTAACGGGCTCACCGTCCAGAAACACACGAAAGGCCGCTTCTCCGGAGGCGGCCTTTTTTGTTCCGCCCTCCCCCGCAAAGGTCGAGCCCGGTCGCCATTCCGACGAAAACTGCACCCTAGGGCCGAGTTCGACTGCGACGCTTGCGCGCAGATCGGCGCCTGCTCCCTTGCAACCCGCTGACGCCTAAGATCATTGTTCGCCCGGATCCGGCTTGTAGGGGAGCTGGTGGGAGGGACTAAACGCCATGCCGCAGGGCGAAGGGCGAAGCTTACCCGCGTTTACGCGTTTAGCTGGGGGCGAGATGGTCGAGCGCGTTCGGGCGTTCGACTGGGCGCGCACGCCGCTGGGCGCGCGTGAAGGCTGGTCTCTCAGCCTGAAGCTGTCGGTCGACATGCTGATGGCGACCAATTTTCCCATGGCCCTGCGCTGGGGTCCCGAGCTGATCCTGATCTACAACGACGCCTATACGCCCTCGCTGCGCGAGCGCCATCCCGACGCCCTCGGCCGGGCCTTCACCCAGCACTCCGACGCCTTCCGCGCCACGCTGATGGCCATTCACCAGGACATCCTGTCCGGCGAGAGCGGCGGCTACGCCCTGGAACGCATGCCCCTGCACGTGCAGCGCGAAGGCGGCGAGTCCCGCCTGGCCCACTTCGCCGTCAGCTATAGCCCCGTGCCTGACGAGACCGCCCCCACCGGGGTGGGCGGGGTGCTGATCTCGGCGGTCGAGATCACCGCCGCGGTCGAGACCGAAAAGGCCCTGCGCGACACCCAGGACCGCTACAACCGGGCGCTCGACGCCGCCGGCGGGGTCGGGGCCTGGGAGTGGGACATCAAGGCCAACAAGGTCTATTGCGACGCCCAGTACGCCATGCTGCACCAGGTGGACCCGGCCTTCGCCTCAGTCGGCCTGCCCGCCCAGCGCTTCACGCCCGCCGTTCACGACGAGGACCGCGACCGCGTGGCCGCCGTCGCCCTGGCCGCCATGAAGACCGGCGGCGACTTCTCCGACGAGTTCCGCCTGGTCCAGGCCGACGGTTCGATCCGCTGGGTCGTGGCCAGCGGCCATTGCTTTCTCGACGCCGAAGGCAAGGCCGATCGCAACGCCGGCGTGGTCTTCGACATCACAGAGCGCAAGGCGATGGAGGCCGAGTTGCTCGAGGCCCGCCTCGACCGAGACCTGGCCATGGAGGCCGCCGGCATGGGCCGATGGGACCACAATCCCAGCAGCGGCCAGCGCTACTGGGACAAGCGCTCGTGCGAGATGTTCGGCGTGGCCGAGCCCGGCCCCCGCGATTTCGAGAGCTTCCTGGCCCTGGTCCACCCCGATGACGTCGAAGGGGTGCAGGCGGCCGTGACCGCCGCCACCGACGCCACCGGTGACGGCCTGATCAACGTCCAGTACCGCATCGTAAGGGCCTCGGACGGAGCGCTGCGCTGGATCGAGACCTTCGGCCGGGCCTATTTCGAGCGCGACCAATGCGTCCGCTTCGTCGGCGTCGGCTGGGACATCACCGACCGCAAAGCCTCCGCCCTGCGGCTGGAGTCGCAGGAGGAAACCCTGCGGCTGGCCATCGAGTCCGCCGACGTCGGCACCTGGGACCTCGACATCAAGTCCGACGTTCTCACCTGGTCCGACCGCTGCTACGCCATGTTCGGCATCGCCCTGGGCACGCCGGTGGTGCGCGGCGACTTCTACACCAACCTGCATCCGTCCGACCGAGCCGAGGTCCGCGAGGCCCTGCGCCGCACGCTCGATGGCCGCATCCGCGCCGACTACGACGTCGAGTTCCGGGTCGTGGGGCGGCTGGACGGGATCGAGCGCTGGCTGTCGGCCAAGGGCAAGGCCTTCTTCGACGGCGACGGCAAGCCGACCCGGATGATCGGCACCACGGTCAACGTCACCGACCGCAAGCGGGCAGAGCTGCACCTGAGGCTGCTGGTCAACGAGCTGAACCATCGCGTCAAGAACTCGCTGGCCACCATCCAGGCTATCGCCGGCCAGACCTTCCACGCCGCCCGTTCGCTGCCGGCCGCGCAAGAAGCCTTCACCGCCCGGATCATCGCCCTGTCAGAGGCCCACGACGTCCTGACCCGCGAGAACTGGGAAGGCGCCGACCTGATGGACGTCATCGACCGGCTGACCGCCCTGCACGGCGGCGAAGGCCGCTTCGCCCTCGACGGTCCGCCGGTGCGGCTGTCGCCCCGGCCGGCCCTGTCGCTGTCCATGGCCCTGCACGAACTGGCGACCAATGCGGTGAAGTACGGCGCCCTGTCGCGCCCCGGCGGCCAGGTGACGATCGCCTGGAGCGTCGACTATTCCGGCGTGCCGCGCCTGTCGCTGCGCTGGATCGAGCGCGGCGGCCCGCCCGTCGAGGCGCCCTCCCGGCGCGGCTTCGGCTCGCGGCTGATCGAGCGCGGTCTGGCGGCCGAGCTGTCGGGCGAAGCGCGCATCGACTTCCTGCCCGAGGGCGTGGAATGTTCGATCACCGCCCTGCTCGACTGCTGATAGCGCGCCAGACCATCGCGCTCACGCGCACGACCGCGACAGCGGCCACGGCCAGGCCGACCGGAATGATCGCCAGCAGCCAGACCAGCACGACCAGCCCCAGTTGCAAGGCCGACAGGATCGCGACCGACGGCCGCGACTCCAGCGGCGTGTTCGGGCTTTCGGCGGTCCGGGGATCGGGCATGGGCGGTCGATCTCTGCGAGTCGCCGCCCCCGGCCTCGACGCACCATAGTCGCGTTCACCGAACAGTTGCACCCCGCCTCGGCATATTATGTGCAAATTCACTAAAATACGGAGCGGCGGGACCGCGAGACATCAGGCCGCCAGCCGCAGGGTCTTGGCGATCTGGGCGTCGCTGCGGCGCAGGGCCAGCAGCACGATCCCGGCGATGGTCAGCGGCGCCAGACCCCACAGCGGCAGGCCCGCCACGGCCAGGCCCACCGCGCCGGCCAGCAGGGCCGAAACCCCCACCTCGGCCAGGGTGGCGAACCACGACGCGCCGCGACGGCGCTTGAAGTCGGCCCGCTTGCCCGGCTTCTGGTGCCAGACATTAATCAGCCCGCAGGCCCAGGCCGCCAGGCCCGCGCCGATGGCGGTCCACAGCGCGGTCAAGGGCGCCAGCCACGTCAAAACCGCCAGGGGAATGGCCAGCATCAGCGCCACCGGCGCCAGGGCCGCCGCCAGCTTGGCCCGGCGCAGGGAGCGTATGGCGGCCGGCGACACCGCCAGCAGGTCGGGGCTCTCCTCGGCCGACAGGGTGATCCAGGCCAGGCTTCCGGCCACCTGCCCGGCCAGGAACACCACCACGCCCGCGCCGCCGGCCAGGGCCCCGCCCCCGCCATGAGCGGCGTTGCGGCTGAGGATGACGGCGGTCGGCACCAGGTACAGAACCCGCAGCAGCACCTGCGAGAGCAGACCCGCGTCGCGCAGGATCAGCCGCAGTTCCTTGGCCAGGGTGGCGGCGAACACCCCGCCGGCGAAAGCGCGGTCGCGCCCCTTCACCGGCTTGGCGGCGGCCGCCTCGGCGCCCTGGGTGGCGGCAGCGGCGTCGGCGAACCGCCGGCCCAGCGACAGGGCCGACAGGGCGAAGGCCCCCGCCCCTAGCGCCAGCACCGCCAGCAGCGGCAGGGGCTCGCCCAGCATCGCCCGCAGCGGCCACCAGCCGATCGGCGGCAGCTTCAACCGGCCTTCGGCGCTTTCTCGCGCTAAGGTCTGGAACAGGCTTTCGCTGGCGCTCTTGCCCAGGATGGTGCGGATCTGGCTGGTCAGGAAGAAGGCGGCGCCGACCAGGGCGGCCAGCACCTGGGCGACCGTGCGCGTGCGGCGCGGCCCGATCAGCGAGAACAGGGCCATGGCCAGCGACAGCCCGGCCGCGGTCGCCAGCAGGGCCAGGGCCGCCAGCACGCCGAACAGGCCCAGCCATGCGGGATGGCCCAGGATGATCGCCGGTCCGACCAGGGGCGTCAGGAAGATCAGGAACACCGTCATGACCCCGGCCGCCACGCCCAGGGCGCGAACGAACAGCACCGTGCGCGGCGGGATCGGCGAGGAGAACAGCAGGTCCAGGTCGCCGCGCTCGTACAGGGCCTCGCTCGCCGCCGCCAGGGTCTGGGACAGCATCAGGGTGAAGGCCGTGGCGCAGCAGGCCAGGGTGATCGTCGCCGCCAGCGGGACCATCGGCACGTCCACCCGACGCAGCACCAGGCCCAGCGACACGCCGCCGACCAGCATCACCAGCAGCAGGATCGAGCCGCCGATCCAGGCCCCGACGCCGCGGCCGGCCTTCTTGCCCGCCAGGCCCCGCCAGTAGAGCTGGATCTCGTGGATCAGCAGCCAGGGAACGCCGCCCGGGCGCAGCAGGCTCACGCCGCCGCCCCGTCGGCGGTCAGCTGCAGGAAGACGTCCTCGAGGGTGCCGCCATCCTTGCCGGCCTGCCCGCGCAGGACGTCGAGAGAGCCCTCGGCCAGCAAGCGGCCGCCGGCGATGATGCCGATGCGGTCGGCCATGCGCTCGGCCACTTCGAGGATGTGGGTGGTCAGGATCACCGTGCCCCCGGCGTCGACCCGGGCTTGCAGCATGTCCTTCACCAGCCGCGCGGCGGCGGCGTCCAGGCCCGTCAGAGGCTCGTCGAGGATCAGTAGCTTGGGATCGTGGATCAGGGCGCCGGCGAGGGCCACCTTCTGCTTCATGCCGCGCGAGAAGCCCTCGCAGCGCCGCCGCGCCTCCCCGGCAAGGCCCAGGGTGTCCAGCAACTCGACCGCCCGCGCCTTGGCCAGCTTCGGCTCGATGCTCCACAGGCCGGCGACGAACTCCAGATATTCCAGCGGCGTCAGCCGGTCGTAGATCATCGCCTCGTCGGGCGCCCAGGCGGTGATCGCCTTGGCCGCGGCCGGATCGGCCAGGGCGTCGATCCCGAAGATGCTGATCGCGCCCTTGTCGGGCTTGGTCAGGCCCGCGACCATCCGCAGGGTCGTGGTCTTCCCCGCCCCGTTGGGGCCGAGCAGGGCGTAGAGCTCGCCCGGATGCACCGTCAGGTCGAGGTCGCGCACCGCCGGCTTGGAAAAGGTCTTGTCCAGCCCCCGGACGATCAAGGCTTCAGTCACGCAGGCGCCCCCAGTGCAATCGTGGCGGGCATGTGATCGCGATTGGGGGAAGGGCGCAAGCGGACCTAGTCGCCGGGCGTCCAGGGATCGAGCAGGCGAACGCCCGTGACGGCGAAATCGGCCGTGTTGCGGGTGACGACCGTCATGCCGTGGACCAGCGCCGTCGCCGCGATCAGCGCATCGCGTTCGGCGCGCGGGTCAGGCACGTGCAGGGCTGCGCAGCGCTTGGCCACGGCCGCGTCGATCGGCAGCACGCGGTCCTTGAAAGCGACCATCACCTGATCATCCAGCCAGGCCCGCAACGCGGCGCCCTGCCGAGCGTCGCGGCGTTCCATCTGCAGCACCCCGGCCTCCAGCTCCAGGACGGTGATCGCGGAGACGTAGAGGGCGGCCGCATCCACCTGGTCTGCCCAGGCCACGACCTGGGCGTCGGCCCTGCCCTGGCCGGCCTTTCGCAGTTCGGAGACGACATTGGTGTCGAGGACGAACATCAGTCGAGATCGGCGGGACGGCTGCCGATGGTCGCGCGCGGCGGTTCGAACGCGATGTCTTCGCTGCCAGTCATGCCGAGGGCGTCGACGATGCTGCGCCGATCGCCCGTCAGCCGGCGATATTCCTCGATGCTGAGCAGCACGTGACGCGGCTGGCCCCGGTCGGTGATGAACACCGGGCCATTCGTGGCGGCCTTCTTGGCCCCGCTGGCGTCCTGGTTGAACTCGCGGCTGGATAGCGTCGTGATGGGCATGAGGAACACCTCGCACTCGATGTAGCCATGTTACTACATCGCAACCCGCGAGACAATTTGGCGAAGCGCGCCTCTACCCTGCCCGCGTCTCGACCTTCACCCCGGCGGTCAGCATCTTGTGCACCGGGCAGGCCTCGGCGATCTCCATAAGCCGCTGGCGCTGAACGTCGTCGAGGTCGCCGGACAGGGTGATCACCCGGTCGAAGACGTCGGCGGGCACGGCATTGGGGATCCGCCGCCACGTCGTCTCGACCCGCACCTCGCCCAGGGCCCAGCCCTTGCGCTTGGCGTAGAGCCGCAGGGTCTGGGTGGTGCAGGCCGCCAGGCCCGCCGCGACCAGGTCATGCGGATTGGGGCCGACATCGAGGCCGCCTTCCGACGGCTTCAGGTCGCCGGCGAAGCGCGAGGGACCGGCCGTGACCAGGATCTGCACGCCGCCGTGGCCGCTGTCCTCGGCGATGGCGGAAGGGCGGACGACGTCGGTCATGGCGAATCCTCGCGAGCTAGGAGGGCCAGCTTAGGCCCTCCGCCACACGTCGCGCTTGTCGAAATTCGTCCCCCGACGAGCTTCGAAGGGTCTCAGGCGGCCGCGCCAGCCCCGACCTTGAACAGGTGGGTGGCGCCGCGCCAGACCTCGACCTCGTTGGTGCCGCGATGCATGTCGAACAATTCGCCGGCGCGCAGGCGCGCGGCGTGATCGTCGGCGCAGGCCGTCACGTCGAAGCGGGGAACCGAGCCGTCACGCTCGACGCAGAAAAAGGTGAACACCTGCATGGGAACGATTGTCCTCATCAGGCGGGACCGGGTCCATGTTCGATGGGCGGGGCCGCAGCGCCAGCTGACTTTCGCAACCGGCTCTAGAAAACCCAATATAATGAACGCTAAGCGATTCACCATAGGGGTTCGGTTTCTTAACAGGACTCAGTTGGGGATGAATCCGGTCACGAACGGAATCCTCCACTGGAACCGTGGTTCCAATTTGGCGTGAATGCGCTTTCCCTGGACGTCATCACGCACTAGGTTCGCCACCTTTCGCAAACGGCGACGTTAAGAGACTCATGCCCGCGCACTATCTCGATTTCGAGCGACCCATCGCCGATCTGGAAGCCAAGATCGAAGAGCTTTCAAAGCTTTCCGAGACCGCTGGCCCCGGCGCGTTCGACAACGAGATCGTCGCCCTGCGCGAGCGCGTGCAGGTCCTGCGCAAGGAAGCCTATGCCGGCCTCGACGCCTGGCAGAAGACCATGGTCGCCCGCCACCCGCAGCGGCCGCACCTGCGCGATTATGTCGCGGGCCTGATCGACGAGTTCGTCGAGCTGCGCGGCGACCGCAAGTTCGCCGACGACCAGGCCATCGTCGGGGGCCTGGGTCGCTTCCGCGGCGCGCCCGTGGTCGTGATGGGCCATGAGAAGGGCCACGACACCACCACCCGCCTGAAGCACAATTTCGGCATGGCCCGCCCCGAAGGCTACCGCAAGGCCGTGCGCCTGATGGACATGGCCGAGCGCTTCAACCTGCCGGTCCTGACCTTCGTCGATACCGCCGGCGCCTATCCGGGCCTCGGCGCCGAAGAGCGCGGCCAGGCCGAGGCCATCGCCCGCTCGACCGAGCGCTGCCTGACGCTGGGCACGCCGATGGTGACCACGATCACCGGTGAAGGCGGCTCGGGCGGCGCCATCGCCCTGGCTGGCGCCAACCGCGTGCTGATCCTCGAGCACTCGATCTATTCGGTGATCTCGCCGGAAGGCGCGGCCTCGATCCTGTGGCGCGACGGCGGCCGGGCCAAGGACGCGGCCACCAACATGAAGATCACGGCGCAAGACTTGATCAAGCTGCGCATCGTCGACCGCATCGTCGAGGAACCGGCCGGCGGTGCCCATTCGGATCCCGAAGCCGCCATCAAGGCCGTCGGCGACGCGGTTGAGGACGAGCTGAAGAAGCTGTCGGTGCTCACCCCCGCCGAACTCAAGCGCCAGCGCGCAGACCGCTTCTACGCCATCGGCCGCGAAGGCTTGCAGTAATCGCCTTCACTCTCGGAGCGTGATGTCAGTGTCACCCTGGCGACGGCGCGATCAGAGACCACGACGATAGCCCCATACGGAAAAGCGGCTCCAGGCGATCGCGCCTGGAGCCGTTTCTTCATCGCTGTCTGATCCCCTTACTGGCTCAGCTTTTCAAGGCGTTGGCGACCACGTCCCGCGCTTCGTGCTGCACCGACTCGAGGTGATCCGGACCCAGGAAGGACTCCGCGTAGATCTTATAGACATCTTCCGTCCCGGACGGTCGGGCCGCGAACCAGGCATTCTTCGTCGTCACCTTCAGGCCGCCGATCGGCTCGCCGTTGCCGGGCGCGGCCGTGAGGATGTCGGTGATGGCGTCACCCGCCAGGGTCTTGGCGACTACATCGGAGGGGCTCAGCGCGCCAAGCCGCGCCTTTTCCGCGCGACTGGCCGGAGCGTCGATGCGGGCATAGGACGGCGCGCCGTACTGGTCGGTGAGGCTGGCGTACAGTTGGCTGGCGCTGCGGCCGGTCTTGGCCTGGATCTCGGCGGCCAGCAGGGCCAGGAGCAAGCCATCCTTGTCTGTGGTCCACGCCGTACCGTCACGGCGCAAGAACGACGCGCCGGCCGATTCCTCCCCGCCGAAGCCCACCGAACCGTCCAGAAGACCTGGCACGAAGTGCTTGAAACCGACAGGCACTTCCAGCAGGCGACGGCCCAGGCCAGCAACCACGCGATCGATCATCGACGACGAGACCAGCGTCTTGCCCACGGCGACATTGGCGCCCCAGGCCTCGCGGTTGGCGAACAGATAGGCGATCGACGCCGCCAGGTAGTGGTTCGGGTTCATCAGGCCCGCGTCAGGGGTGACGATCCCATGGCGGTCGGCGTCGGCGTCGTTGCCTGTGGCCACGTCGTAGCCCGCGCCGCCGGACATCCCCTGGATCAGGTTGGCCATGGCCGAGGCCGACGAGCAGTCCATCCGGATCTTGCCGTCGCTGTCGAGCGGCATGAAGGCCCAGCATGGATCCACGGCGTCATTGACGACGGTCAGGTCCAGCCGGTGACGCGCGGCTATCTCGCCCCAGTAGCCGACGCTGGCGCCGCCGAGCGGGTCGGCCCCGATTTTCACGCCGGCGGCGCGTATGGCGTCCAGATCGAGGATGCTGGGCAGATCATCGACGTAATGGCTGAGGAAGTCGTAGCGGCTGGCTCCGGCCAGGGCGCGCTCGAACGGGATGCGCCTGACGTCCTTCAACCCGCCTTCCAGCAACTGGTTGGCGCGGGCGGCGATCACCGAGGTCGCCTCGCCGCCGGCAGGGCCGCCAGAGGGGGGATTATACTTGATGCCGCCGTCGCGCGGCGGGTTATGAGACGGGGTCAGCAGGATTCCGTCCGCCTGGCCGGGCCGCTCGCGGTTGTATCGCAGAATGGCGTGCGACACCGCCGGGGTTGGGGTAAAGCCGTCGCGAGAGTCGATAAGGGTCTCCACCCCATTGGCGACCAGCACCTCCAGGGTCGAGCGCCATGCAGGCTCGGACAGGCCGTGGGTGTCACGGCCGACGAAGACCGGACCGTTGATGCCCTGGGCTGCGCGATATTCCACGATGGCCTGGGTGATCGCCAGGATGTGGTCCTCGTTGAACGCCGCATCGAGGCTTGAGCCTCTGTGCCCGGAAGTGCCGAACGCCACACGGTGGGCGACATCGCCCATGTCGGGGTGAACATCGGCATAAGCGCGGATAAGGGCGTCGAAATCTACAAGGTCTTCGGGGCGGGCGCGGCGCCCAGCGTGTTCATGCATATGACAGCCCTGTGAACGGTTGGCGGTTACGATGCGCGAGGACGATGGAATAGTCCCCATATTTCCCGTGTCGCGCGCACCGTTTCATTAGCGTTAGCTAACGTCTCGCGCGTCCCAGGAATAGTGTCCCGTTCTAGATGCGTCGCTTCTTCTGCCTTCCGGACGTTCAATTCTTCTCCTCGCGAAGAGAGAACTCAGCGCTTGCTTCGTAAACCGGCTTTACCGGCTGACACGAAAAAGCCCGCCCCGGTCTCCCAGGGCGGGCTTCGCATGTCAGCCTCGGCGGCCGCTGGTCGTCAGACCAGCGAGCCGTGGCACTGCTTGAACTTCTTGCCCGAGCCGCAGGGGCAGGCGCCGTTGCGGGCGGTGTTCTCCCAGCCTTCCGGCAGGGCCGAGATTGGCAGGGCCTGGCGCTGCTCGGGCGACAGGCCTTCAGGGATGGCGCCGGCCACGGCGGCGTTCTCGCCGGTCAGCGGGTCCAGGTGCACCGGGATCAGGCCTTCCGGCGTGTGCAGGGGCTCGGGCTCGGCATAGGCGATCTCGACCGTCATCAGCCAGCGGGTGGTGTTGCTGCGCAGGTCGCCCAGCAGCTTTTCGAACAGGCTGAAGGCTTCGGTCTTGTACTCGTTCAGCGGGTCGCGCTGGCCATAGCCGCGCAGGCCGATGACGTTGCGCAGGTGGTCCAGGTGCATCAGGTGCTCGCGCCATTGCAGATCGATCATCTGCAGCAGGAAGCTCTTTTCCACTTGGCGCATCTGCTCGGGCGTGATGATCACCTCGCGCTGGGCGGCATATTCGTCGGCCGCCTTGCCGATGCGCTCGCGGAAGGCCTCGTCGTCGACGCCCTCTTCGGCGGCCCATTCCTTCAGCGGCAGGTCGAGGCCGAGAATGGCCTGGACGCGCTCGTGCAGGCCCTCGATGTCCCATTGCTCGGCATAGGCTTTGGGCGGCACGTGACGGCCGACCAGGTCCTCGACCACGTCGGTGCGCATCTCGGCGATGACTTCCGACAGGTCGCTGCTCTCCATGAACTCCTGGCGCTGCTCGAACACGGCCTTGCGCTGGTCGTTGACGACGTCGTCGTACTTCAGGAGGTTCTTGCGGATCTCGTAGTTGCGCTGCTCGACCCGGGTCTGGGCCTTGGCGATGGCGGCGTTCAGCCACTTGTGGGTGATCGCCTCGCCGTCCTGGACGCCGAAGGTGCGCATGATCGCGTCGAGGCGCTCGCCGGCGAAGATCCGCAGCAGGTCGTCTTCGCACGACAGGAAGAACTTCGAACGGCCCGGGTCGCCCTGACGGCCGGTGCGGCCGCGCAGCTGGTTGTCGATGCGGCGGCTTTCGTGGCGCTCGGTGCCCAGAACGAACAGGCCGCCGGCGGCCAGGGCCGCCTTCTTGGCGTCGGCGATCTCGGCTTCCAGCTCAGCGCGGTGGGCGATCTCGTCTTCGTGCGAGACGGTGATGCCCAGGCCCCGCTGCTCGATCTTCCACTTCGACAGGCGCAGGTCGATGCTGCCGCCCAGCTGGATGTCGGTGCCGCGGCCGGCCATGTTGGTGGCGATGGTCACCGCGCCGGGAACGCCGGCGTCGGCGACGATGCCGGCTTCCTGCTCGTGGAAGCGGGCGTTCAGCACCTGGTGCGGGATGCCCTTCTGCTTGGCGCCCTTGTTTTCCCACTCGTAGGCGTCGAGCAGCTTGGACAGCTCTTCGGACTTTTCGATCGACACGGTGCCGACCAGGATCGGCTGGCCGCGGCTGTGGCAGTCGGCGATCTGCACCAGGATGGCGCGGTTCTTCTCGGCCTCGGTGCGGTAGACCTCGTCGTCGTCGTCGATGCGTTGGATGACGCGGTTGGTCGGGATTTCGCTGACGCCCATCTTGTAGATGTCGTCGAACTCCTGGGCCTCGGTCGAAGCCGTGCCGGTCATGCCCGACAGCTTGGTGTAGAGGCGGAAGTAGTTCTGGATGGTCACCGAGGCCAAGGTCTGGTTCTCGGGCTGGATGGCGGCGCCTTCCTTGGCCTCAATGGCCTGGTGCAGGCCTTCCGACAGGCGGCGGCCGGTCATCATGCGACCGGTGAACTCGTCGATCAGGACGATTTCGTCGCCCTTGACGATGTAGTCCTTGTCGCGCGTGTACAGCACGTTGGCCCGCAGGGCCTGGTTGACGTGGTGCACGATCGAGATGTTGGCCGCGTCGTAGAGCCCGGCCGTGTCCTCGGCCAGGTGGTTGCCCGCGATCAGGACCTCTTCGATCTTCTCCTGGCCTTCTTCGGTCAGGATGACCTGCTTCTGCTTCTCGTCGTGGTCGTAGGTGGTCTTGTCCTTGATGAGCTCCTTCACCAGGACGTCGATGGTCTTGTAGAGCTCGCTGCGGTCCTCGGTCGGGCCGGAGATGATCAGCGGGGTGCGGGCCTCGTCGATCAGGATCGAGTCGACCTCGTCGACGATCACGTAGTGGTGGCCGCGCTGGACCATCTCGTTGACGTCATAGACGAGGTTGTCGCGCAGGTAGTCGAAGCCGAACTCGTTGTTGGTGCCGTAGGTGATGTCCGACTTGTAGGCGCGCTGGCGGTCGCCCTGCGACAGGCCGTTGACGATGATGCCGTAGGACAGGCCCATGAAGTTGTAGAGCTGGCCCATCCACTCGGCGTCGCGGGTGGCCAGGTAGTCGTTGACGGTGATGACGTGCACGCCCTTGCCGTCCAGGGCGTTCAGGTAGGTCGGCAGGGTGGCGACCAGGGTCTTGCCCTCGCCGGTGCGCATTTCCGAGATACCGCCGAAGTGCAGCACCATGCCGCCGACCAGCTGGACGTCGAAGTGGCGCATGCCCAGCACGCGCTTGGAGGCCTCGCGCACGGCGGCGAAGGCTTCGTCGAGGATGTCGTCGAGGGTCGCGCCCTTTTCCAGGCGATCCTTGAATTCCTGGGTCTTGGCCTTCAGCGCCTCGTCCGACAGGGCGGCCATGGCGGGTTCGAACGCATTGATCTTGGCCACGCGGCTCTGCAGCGTCTTGACCTTGCGTTCGTTGGACGAACCGAAGAGCTTTTTGGCGAAGCCGAGCATGCAGAAGGGATCCGGAACGAGAACTAGTGAGGCCGGCGCTAAGGCTTGTGGGCCTTCACTACGGTAATGACGTTGCGCCGGATCGCGGAAAACCACTGAAAACGGCGCGCGCGCGAGACTTAAGCACCGCCCCTCCCAGTGTCAACGAAGGCCCCGCCCGCCTCGGCGTCGAAAAACGCCGATCGGTGTAGCTTGCTCCCGGCGCACGAATTCTGCCCGTGCGGCGAGCCGATGCGACGCCCAAACCGTTGGAACCGCGTGGAGTTCCGCCAAGCCCCGGCCTTCGCGCGAAGTTTAGCCGCCCGAGGCCGCCGAAACGGCTTCCCCTTTGGCCTGACGCGCTCTAGAGCGCTTTTCTTGAGTTCAGCGGAGATCCGCGTCCGATGCACCCTGCCCGCCCCCGTTCCGTGATGCTCGCCGCCGTGCTCGGCCTGGCGCTGCTGGTCGCCGCCTGCGGCCGCGGCGGGGTCGACGAACGGCCGCCCGAGCCGGGCGACACGGCCGTGGCCCGGGTCGACGGCCACGCGGTCTGGGCCTCCGACGTCAAGCGCGAGGCGGTGGCCCAGGGGCTGATCGGCGAAGGCGAGCCGCTCGACGTCTCGTCCGATCTGTTCCGCCGCGTCCTCGACGAGGTGGTCGACCAGAAGCTGCTGGCCGCCGAGGCCATCCAGCGCAAGCTCGACAAGGATCCCGTCGCCCAGCGCCGCCTGGCCGCCGCCCGCGAGCGCATCCTCGGCGACATGCTGGTCGAGGGCATGGTCGAGAAGGCCGTCACCGAGGACAACATCCGCGGCCTCTATGCCGAGCAGCAGAAGCTGGCCAAGCAGTCGGAAGAGATCCGCGCCCGCCAGATCCTGGTGCCCAGCCAGGCGGAAGCCGAAAGCGTCAAGAAGCTGCTGGCCACCGGCGCCTCGTTCGACGCCCTGGCCATGGAGCGCTCCAAGGACGAGGCCACCCGCTTCAAGGGCGGCGACCTCGGCTATTTCACCGTCGACGTCATGCCAGAGGCCTATGCCGGCGCCCTGAAGGACGCCAAGGCCGGCGACCTGGTCGGTCCGTTCCATTCCGACGGCCAGTGGGTGGTGCTCCGCGTCGAGGACAAGCGCCTCGAAGCCCCGCTCAGCCTGGAGGAGGCGCGGCCGCAGATCGTCCGCTTCCTGACCTACGACCAGGTCCGCGACCTGCTGGAGAAGCTGCGTTCGGGCGCCAAGGTGGAGATGCTGGCCGGCAAGGGCCAGGACGTCCCCGGCGCCCCGCAGGAACCGGCCTCCGCCCCGTCCGGCGCCGCCGCCCCCGTTTCCGACCTCGACAGCGCGCCGCCCGCCTCGGCGCCCGCCCAGACCCCGGCAAAGAAATGACCCGCAAGCCTACCAAGACGCCTACCGCCGCTCCGAAAGCCGCCGAAAAGGCGCCCGCCACCACGACTCCGGCCGAGATCGTCGGCCAGGTCGGCGCCAGCGTCGGCCATGCCCTGGACCGCGCCCTCGACCCGCTGGCCTCGGCCCTGAAGCGCGCCGGCCTGCGCCGCGCCCAGAAGTCGGCCGGCGAGACCGTTCCCGCCCAGGCCGCCGCGCCGGCGACGCCCGCCGTCGCCCCGGGCAAGCCGGGCCTGGCCGTGTCGCCGCTGGTCGTGCCGTTCCCGACCATCCCGCCGATCGCCGGGGTCGAGATCGCCACGGGCCGCGCCGGCTTCTACAAGCACGAGCGTCCCGACCTGCTGCTGATGCGCTTCGCCGAAGGCACCTCGGGCGCCGGCGTCTTCACCCGCCACGGCGTCGGCTCGGCTCCGGTCGACTGGTGCAAGCGCCAGCTGGCCGCCAGCGGCGGCGCCGACGTGCGCGCCCTCGTGGTCAACGCCGGCTGCGCCAACAGCTTCACCGGCAAGCCCGGCGCCGACGCCGTGCGCCGGGTGGCCACCGCCGTGGGCAAGCGCTTCGACTGCCGCCAGCGCGACGTGATGATGGCCTCGACCGGCGTCATCGGCGTGATCCTCGACGACAGCAAGATCACCTCGAACCTGCGCGAGGTGGAAACCCGCCTCACCGCCGACGGCTGGGCCGCCGCCGCCTCGGCGATCATGACCACCGACACCTTCCCGAAGGGGGCCTACGCGACCGCCTTGATCGACGGCCACGAGGTCAAGATCGCCGGCATCGCCAAGGGCTCGGGCATGATCGCGCCGGACATGGCCACCATGCTGGCCTTCGTCGCCACCGACGCGGCCATCGCCCCGGCCGCCCTGCAGACCCTGGTCTCGCTCTACACCCGCACCACCTTCAACTGCGTGACCGTGGACGGCGACCGCTCGACCAACGACACCCTGTTGCTGTTCGCCACCGGCCAGTCGGGCGCGCCGAAGATCAGCCGTCCGGGCGACAAGCGCCTGGCCGACTTCCGCGAAAAGCTGGAAGGCGTGCTGCTGGATCTCGCCCTGCAACTGGTCCGCGACGGCGAGGGCGCCACCAAGTTCGTCAAGATCACCGTCAACGGCGCCGAGAGCCCGCTGTCGGCCCGCAAGATCGCCCGCACCATCGCCGAGAGCCCGCTGGTCAAGACCGCCTTCGCCGGCGAGGACGCCAACTGGGGCCGCATCGTCATGGCCGTCGGCCGCGCCGACGAGCCGGTCAATCGCGAGAAGATCAGCGTCAAGTTCGGCGACCTCTACGCCGCCCGCGACGGCCTGGTCTCGGCCGAGTACGACGAAGCGGCCATGAGCGCCTACATGAAGCATCAGGAACTCGAGGTCACCGTCGAGGTCGGCGTCGGCAAGGGCTCGTCCACCGTCTGGACCTGCGACCTGACCAAGCAATACGTGGCCATCAACGGGGATTACCGGTCGTAATCCCCCTGCCTCCTAGCACGCGGCGCCGAACCTTGGCCGCGCCTATGGAGCAATGGCGACCACGGCCTGATCGGCTTTTCCGGGGGCGGGCGAGAATGCGACGGTGCCGGCGACCGTCCTGAGCACGAACTTGCCGTCCGCCTGACGGGGCAGCTCGGTCGTATCCACCTCGCGACCGCCCGCGAACGTTGCGACGCGCGCGCGATCCCCTTGCCAGCCGGCGAAGCGATACTCGATCTGCAGGTCGGCCGGGATATCGACCGCTCGCAGCTCGAAGACCGGCGCGTGGGTGAAGTCGAAGCTTCCGGTCGCCGGGCTGAATTGGGTCCACAGCCACGGGTTCATACGGGTCGGCGCGATGGCCGCGACCCCGCCGCTGCCTCGCAACAGGCAGATGCTGTCGCGCTTGCCGCCGACGACCTTGGGCAGGAAGCACCACAGCTCGGACGGCTCGCCCGCACCGCGCGGGCCGAAGGCGCGGAACGTGCCGGCATAGTATCCCGGAGCGCCGGCCGGAGCCTGGACGCCGGGCACGGTGATGCTGAAGCCAACCACGTCCTCGACCAACTGAGCGGTGTGCCGATAGCGATAGGCAGACTTGATCAGTGTCCCGCCCTTGGCGACGGGCTGGCTGGCGATCGTGGCCGGACCCACCGCGGTGATGACGCCCGAGAACGGCACGTCCGGATCGCCGGCGCGTTGCGCGGGCGTCAGGGTCGGCGCGGCGTTAAGCGGCGCCGTCGGCATGCTGCCGCACGCCGCCAGCCCAAGCAGAGCAACGGCCATCGAGCCGGCCAGAAACACGAACTTCATCAACGCCACCCCCAGTAGAGCGGCGATGTGATTTTCGCGCAGCCGTTTCGTCAAGCGTATTGACGCCGGACGCTCAAAAAACGCCTTCAGAACCCGTACAACGCCGCGTATTCCGCATCCTTGGCGGCGATCTGCCTGGCGCAGTCGACCATCACCTTGGCCTGTTTCCAGGTGGCGTCGTCCTGCATCTTGCCGTCGATCATCGCCACGCCCGAGCCGTCGGGCATGGCTTCGAGGATCCGCTTGGCGAAGGCCACCTCGGCGGGGTCGGGGCTGAAGACCTGCTTGGCGATGGCGATCTGGCTGGGGTGCAGGCTCCAGGCGCCGGCGCAGCCCATCAGGAAGGCGTTGCGGAACTGCTGCTCGCAGGCGACCGGATCGTCAATCGCCCCGAACGGACCGTAGAACGGCTTGATGCCGTGGGCCGCGCAGGCGTCGACCATCTTGGCGAAGGTATAGTGCCAGAGATCCTGCTGCACGCTGGCCCGAGGCGATCCGTCCGCATGCGGATCTTCGATCACCCGATAGCCCGGATGGCCGCCGCCGACCCGGGTGGTCTTCATCGCCCGACTGGCCGCGAGATCCGCCGGACCCAGCGAAATGCCCTGCATGCGCGGGCTGGCGCCGGCGATCTGCTCGACGTTCATGACCCCCTCGGCCGTCTCGAGGATGGCGTGCAGCAGGATCGGCCGGGTGACGCCGTGCTTGGCCTCCAGCGAGGCCAGCAGTTGGTCGATATAGAAGATGTCCCACGGCCCCTCGACCTTGGGGACCATGATCACGTCGATCTTGTCGCCGGCCTTCTCGACCAGGGTCGCCACCTCGTCCAGGTGCCAGGGCGAGTTCAGGCAGTTGATCCGCACCCACAGCCCCACGCCAAGGGCCTTGAAGTCGACCTCGCGGGACAGGGCGATCGTCCCGGCCAGGGCCGCGCTCTTGGCGTCGGCGGGGATGGCGTCTTCCAGATTGGCCAAGATCACGTCGACCGTCGGGGCTATCTCGCCGACCTTGGCGCGCACCTTCTCCAGGTGCGGCGGCACGAAGTGGATCATCCGCTCGACGCGGGCGGGAAGCTCGCGCCACGGCGCCGGCGCGCCGATGGCCAGGGGTTTGAAGAAGCCTCGGGCGGTCTTCATGCGCGTCTTCCCCGTTGATTGTTATTTCGCAGTTGCGAGAAGACTGCGGCGGGGCGGCCAGAGGGTCAAGGCCGACGCGGAAGATGGTCCTCTCCCAACTCCCGTCATTCCCGCCCTTGTGGCGGGAAGCCCTCCGTCAGCCGCAAGGGCAGAAGGGGCGGACTGCTTAGCAGTCCGCTGGCGCTTCACGTGCGAACGGAACCAGGGTTTCCCGCCACAAGGGCGGGAATGACGGGAAATGGGGTTAGGGAGAAGCCGGTCGTGGCGGCGGCGCCTCATCGGGATCCTCGCGGCCCAGCTCGTCGGCGGCGTCGTTGCTCGAGGCCGGCGCGGTCGCCTTGCCCCGCCCCTTCCGCGCCGCCTTCGGCTCCAGCCGCAGGGCCGCCCGGGCGTCCTCGCCCTCTTCGCCGAACAGGCCGCGCAGCCGCACGTCGCGCTGCGGATAGGGGATCTCGATGCCGGCCCCGCGCAAGGCGTCGTCGATGGCCCAGGTATAGGCCGCGAAGATCGCCGCCGGGCGGCGGACGGCCTCCACCGTCGGCCAGACGATCAGCTCGAACTTCAGGGCGTGCTCGCCATAGCCGACCAGCCACACCTGGGTGCGGCGCACGGCGTCGTCGGCGCTGGTGAAGGGCACGCTGCGAGCCGCCTTCAGCACCGCCTCGCGCACCACCTCCTTGTCGACCCCGAAGGCCGTGACGAAAGGCACGCGGATGCGGCGGGTGGTGTTGCGCAGGGTCCAGTTGACCACTTGGTCGTTGACCAGCACCGAGTTGGGCACGATCACGTCGGTGGCGTCGTTGGTGCGGATGCGCGTGGCGCGCGGCCCGATCTCGTGCACCACCCCGCGCGAGCCGTTCGACAGTTCGACGAAGTCGCCCACCGCGATCAGCCGCTCGAACACCAGGCTGACGCCCGAGGCGAAATCCTTGATAACGCCCTGCAAGCCCAGGCCTACACCCACCCCGACCGCCCCGGCGAACACCGTCAGCGAGGTCAGGTCGATGCCCATGGTCGACAGGCCGGCCAGCAGGCCGATGACCACCAGGCCGTAGGTCGTCAGCTTCTCGACCACATACAGCGACGAGGCGTTGTCGGCGGCCCGGGCCCGCAGCCGCCTAAGCCCCGCCGCCGCCAGCCGCGCGGCCAGCAGGGCGGCGATGACGATGACGATCCCGGCCCCCAACCCGCCCACCGTGATCGCCGACTTGCCGAGCTTGACCAGCTCCAGGGCGTCCAGGCGTTGCAGCGGGTTGTCGGTCATGGACGGGAGTTGAGCTCCGCTGGAGCCCGCTTTCAAGTCCCGCCGCGAGCCGTCACAAAAGGCCCCCCCCCCCATGGGGGACCGTTGCGAAATTGGCTGACTGTGATTCCCTGCTGCTGAGGCGGGGAGGTTTTCCATGTCGGTGAAGATGACGGGCCAGCTTGGGTTTGGAGAGATCGGCGCGGGGCGTCGGGCCGGCAGCGCGGCGCTGGAGCGGTTGTCGGAACTGGTGGACTGGTCGGGCTTCGAGAAGGGGCTGGCGGGTCTGCGCGAGGATGGGCCCGGACGGCCGGGCTATCGGCCGCTGCTGCTGTTCAAGGCGTTGCTGCTTCAGGCCTGGTACGGGCTGTCGGACGCGGAACTGGAGTTTCGGCTGGGCGACAGCCTGTCGTTCAGCCAGTTCGTGGGGCTGAGCCTGGAAGATGCGGTTCCCGATCACACGACGCTGTGCCGGTTCCGCAACCGGCTGGTGAGCCAGCGGCTGCTGGAGCGCCTGTTCGGCGATCTGGACCGCCAGCTGGAGGGGGCGGGCCTGGTGCTCAAGCAGGGCGCGATGCTGGACGCCACCCTGATCGAGGCGGCGACGCCGCGGCCGCGGGGCGATAAGGAGGCTCTGGCCAAGGCCAGGGACCCGGATGCGGCCTTCGCCAAACGCCAGGGCAAGCCCGGCTCGACCTACGGCTACAAGGCCCATGTGAACGTGGACCGGGGGTCTGGCTGGTGCGGGCCGTGATCACCACGCCGGCCAACGTCAACGACACCGTCCCGGCCGACGCCCTGATCCGAGGCGACGAGGCGGCCGTCTATGCCGACAAGGCCTACGACACCCATGCCCGGCGCGCCCGGCTCAAGCTGGCCGGCGTCAAGCCTCGCCTGATGCGTCGGCCCAACCGCTATCATCCCCTGACCGACCGTCAGAAGCGCTTCAACGACCTGATCGCCGTTCGCCGCGCCGCCGTCGAGACCACCTTCGCCACCTGGAAGCGCCGCATGGGCCTGACCCGCGTCCGCTACCTGGGCCTGGCCAAGGCCGCCGGCCAGGTGCTGCTCACCGCCATGGCCTTCAACTTGAGACGCGCCGCCGTCCTGACCGCCTGATCACGCCACAACTACGTCCAGACGCGGCCGAAACCGCCTCTCGGAGGCGCCGAACTACGTCTTTGCAGGCCCAGATCCTGCGGCAGGGGCGTAACGCAGCGGTCCCCCCATGGGGGAGGCGGCCGAAGGCCGGTGGGGCGAAGTTTTCAGCCGTCGAGGCGCTGGCCAATCTCGAAATCACGCCCCCCACCGATCGCTGCGCGATCGCCTCCCCCACAGGGGGAGGTTCTCGCGTCGCGGGCTCGCTTCAGATCAGCGGCCCACCATCGCCAGCCCAGCCTCGGCATAGCGCGCGCCTTCGACCTCCGTCTCCGGCACCGCCGCGGCGATCCGCGCCAAGTCGTCGGCGCTCAGCACGACGTCCACCGCGCCCACGTTCTCCTCCAGCCGTGCGACCTTCGTCGTGCCCGGGATCGGCGCGATGTCCGGCCCTTGCGCCAGCAGCCAGGCCAGGGCCAGCTGAGCGGGCGTCACGCCCTTGTCGTCGGCCAGCTCGACCAGGGCCTCGACCAGCGACTGGTTCTTGGCGAGCGCCTCGCCCTGGAAGCGCGGCAGGGTCGAGCGGAAGTCGTCCTTGCCGAAGCCGTCGCCAGCCTTGATCGCGCCGGTCAGGAAGCCGCGGCCGAGCGGGCTGTAGGGCACCAGGCCGATGCCCAGTTCGCGGAGGGTCGGCAGCACCTCCGCCTCGATCCCACGCGTCCACAGCGAATACTCGCTCTGCAGGGCCGCCACCGGCTGCACCGCATGAGCCTTGCGGATCGTCCCCGCCCCGGCCTCCGACAGGCCGAAATGCTTGACCTTGCCCTCGGCGATCAGGTCCTTGACCGTTCCGGCCACATCCTCGATCGGCACGCCCGGATCGACGCGGTGCTGGTAGAGGAGGTCGATGACCTCGACGCCCAGGCGCTTGAGCGAGGCCTCGGCCACGGCGCGGATGTTGTCGGGCCGCGAATTGACGCCGCGCATGCGGGCCACGCCCGTCTCGTCGGGGGCGATGTCGAAGCCGAACTTGGTGGCGATCACCACCCTATCGCGGAAGGGCTTCAGCCCCTCGCCGACCAGCTCCTCGTTCACGTAGGGACCATAGACCTCGGCGGTGTCGAAGAAGGTGACGCCCAGGTCGACGGCCTTGGCCATCAGGTCGAACATCGCCTGCTTGTCGGGCGCCGGCCCATAGGCCCAGCTCATGCCCATGCAGCCGAGACCGAGGGCCGAGACCTCCAGGCCATCGCCGAGTTTGCGCGTCTTCATGGGCAGCTCCTTTTTCGGGATATCGGTCACGGACCGCGCCGCGACATCGGGGAGATGGGCCTGAACGGCCGAAACGATAACCGCTTGCGGTCTCAACGCACTCCTGAGCATCTCTCAGCAATGAACGCCCGCCCCCTGCCCGACCTCGCCGTCTTCGCCCTGGTCGCCGAGCGCCGCAGCTTCCGCGCCGCCGCCCAGGCCCTGGGCGTCACGGCTTCCGCCTTGAGCCATACGATCCGCAATCTCGAGGCCCGGCTGGACGTGCGGCTGCTCAACCGCACCACCCGCAGCGTCGCCCCCACCGAGGCCGGCGAGCGGCTTCTTGCACGGCTTGGACCTGCCCTGGCCGACATCGACGCGGCCCTCGACGACATCGCCCAGTTCCGCGATCGCCCCGCCGGCCGCCTGCGCATCAACGTCGCCAGCACGGCGGCCCGCATGCTGCTGGCCCCGCGCCTGGGCGGCTTCATGAACGCCTATCCCGACGTGCGGGTCGAGATCGTCTGCGAGGACGCCCTGGCCGACATCGTCGCCGGCGGCTTCGACTGCGGCGTGCGGCTGGGCGAGCGGCTGCAGGCCGACATGATCGCCGTGCCGCTCAGCGGCGAGCTCTCCCAGGCCCTGGTCGCCACCCCCGACTACATCGCCCGCCACGGCGCCCCCACCGCGCCGGAAAACCTGATGAGCGGCCATCGCTGCCTGCTGGTGCGCCGCAGCTCGGGCCAGCCCTATCCGTGGGAGTTCGAGCGCCAAGGCCGCCTGGTCGTCGTCACCCCGCCCGCCTGCCTGCTGACCGACAACGGCGTGGTGCTGCTGGAGGCCTGCCGGGCCGGCGCGGGCCTGGCCTTCCCATTCCGCGAAGCCGTCGCCGACGACATCGCCGCCGGCCGCCTGGTCGCCTTGCTGGAAGACTGGTGCGAGCCCTTCCCCGGCTTCTTCCTCTACTACCCCAGCCGCCGCCAGCTTTCCCCGGCGCTGCGGGCGTTCATCGACTGGATGCGGGCATAGGCATGGATTGGTTCGAGCGCCTGACGGGCTTTGCCGAGGACGACTACACGGCCACCCAGGCCCGGCTGCGCGTCGAGGACGGCCGCCTGCGCTCGGAGGCGAGCGATCGCACCTTCGGGATCGGCAGGTTGGAGCTGCCCTCCCTGGCCGAACTGCGCGCCCGCGCCGCGGAGGTCGCCGCGCCTGGCCGCCTGGCCGTCGAGATCGTGCGCGGCGACGCCCGTACGCTGCACAATCAAGCGGCCAACGCCGGGGCGCTGTTCCAGGTCGCCTCGCAGTTCAACCTGCTGGAGATGGTCGATCCCGGCGTCTCGCCCGAGGAAGGCGTGTCACGCTACGCCTGGGACGCCACCCAAGGTCCCGCCTGCGCCATCGCCGCCGGCGCGGCCACGATCTATCGCAACTACCTGGCCCCGGTCGGCGGGCGGCCCGGCCAGACCCGCGATCGCCAGCTCGACGGCCTTGTCGACCTTGGTCCGCGCCTAGTGGACCTCATCGGTCGTCCGATCGAGGCGCTCTGGACCATGCGCAACGGCTACGCCCTTTGCACAGATACCGGTCTGGAGGCGATCGCCGCCGTGCTCGACTATATCGACGAGAGCGAGCGCGACACCCTGCGGGGGCTGCTGCGCGTCGGCCTGGTCTGGGATGCCGAGGTCACCGACGATCCCGAAGCGACTGGCCAGACCGTGTCCCAGGCCTTCTGCTCGGCCCTGCCCGTCAGCTACGCGCCGGTCACCAAGGCGTTGGCCGCGCCCTTCGCCACGCTGATCCTCGAGGCCGCCTACGAGGCGACCCTGCTGGCGGGCGTGCTCAACGCCGCGCGCGGCCAGCCCGTCGTCTATCTCACGCGCGTAGGCGGCGGCGCCTTCGGCAACCGCGACCGCTGGATCGACGAGGCCATGATCCGGGCGCTGGACGCGTTGCGCGAGAAGGCGCTGGACGTCCGCATCGTCAGCTACGCCGCGCCTGACCAAGCTTTGCTCGACCTTGCCGATCGCTACGGCTGATACGCGCATGGCGCGGCTCGCTGCGTCGTACGGTTTACCGGCTCTTCACGACTCGCCTCCATGTTGATCATACACTCTCAACACGCGCGATGCGCGCGGGGATGATGAACCCATGGTCTCAGCCGTCGCTCCATCCCCCTACAGCTACGACCCCGTGGCGAACGCCCAGGCGCGCCTGGAGGGGGATCGCAATCTCTACAAGCGCATGGGCCTGGCGTTCGACGAGGCCGCCTATCTGAAGCGGGCCCAAGACCGCAAGGACATGTACGCCAAGGCGGCGGGATCGTACGACCGGCGTGAAGCCATCCTGGCCCAGGCCGACGCCTCGATCCGGGCGATGGGCCTGCCGGAAATCGCCGAACCACCGGTCGTGAGGGTGCAGCTGTCGTCCTCGGCCAAGGCGGCGCTCGCCCGTGAGGCCTTGCTCAAAGAGGCCGCGCAGAAGGCCGCCGAAGCCTCCGGCGCCGCGCCCGCCGAGGTTTCGGCCGAGACGCCCACGCCGCCCCTGGCGCCGACGCCCGCGCCCGCGACGACCACGGCCGTCGCCGCGCCGGTCGAGACCTATCCCAAGGGCTCGATCGAGTCCGAGAACAACCAGATGGCCACCGGCATGGCCAAGGTCGCGCGCGACAACATCGAGATGCTGGCTTTCGGCGCCGGCCTGGTGAACGGGGGCATATGGATGCTGAACTACACCGCCGAGCTCGACGAGCTGCGCAGCCGGGGGTTTGGCGGCGAGGCCGACATGCTGGTCTACACCTCCGAGCGGCTGATCAAGATGGGCCTGTCCAGCCTGGGCGGCACGACCGGCAAGATGAACAGCGAATTCAAGGTCACGGGCACGACGCTCTACCGCACGACCGAGGGCAGGCTGAAGATCGGCGACTTCACCCAGTCGGCGGGCGAGGCCGGCTGGTCGGTGTCGGTGCGCTCGACGGGCGAAGTCACCGCCCTCGCCAACGGCCGCGACGTCAGCGGCCAGGTCGACGACAGCAGCATGTGGGGCTACCGCTGGTCGGACGTCATCGCCGCCCGCAAGGCCAAGGAGGCCGCCGCGGCCCTCGCCGCGCAACCAGCGACCCTGGCCTTGCCCGCCGCAATCTCGAACACAACGACGACGGCGGGCCAGTCCCCGGCTTCGGCGCTGTCGGACGCTCCGGTGAGCGCCGCCGCCTCGACCGCGGCGGTCGCCCTGGCGACCCTGCGCAATGTCGGCCAGGCCATCGACCGCTCGATCTGACCACCGCGCGAAAATTCGCCTCGACGATGTCGGCTCCGTCGGCGTTCCTTCGTCCTCGGGAAGACGTGGCGACCAGGCCGCCAGCGAGGAAGGAAACGCCATGCCGAAGATCGCCCCGTTCCTGTGGTTCGACACCCAGGCCGAAGAGGCCGCGAACTTCTACGTCTCGATCTTTCCCAATTCGAAGATCGTGTCGATCAACCGCTATCCGGACGACGTGCCGCCGCCGGCCGGTCCGGGCGGCTCGGTGTCGACGGTCTATTTCGAGCTCGACGGCCAGCCGCACGTGGCGCTGAACGGCGGGCCGCACTTCAAGTTCACGGAGGCGATCTCGCTGTCCATCGACTGCGACGGCCAGGCCGAGGTCGACCATTACTGGGACAGCCTGCTGGCCGGCGGCGGCCAACCCTCGGCCTGTGGCTGGCTGAAGGACAGGTACGGCCTGTCCTGGCAGGTCACCCCGCGCCAATTGATCGAGCTGACCACCGGCGCCGACAAGGCCGTCGCCGGTCGCGTGTTCGCCGCCATGATGCAGATGGTGAAGATCGACGTGCCGACCCTCGAGAAGGCGGCGCGAGGCGAGTCCTAGGTCCCGCCAGCGCCTGGCCGGCGAGGCCCAGGTGCGCGGCCTGCCGGCCCTGCCGCTGCAGGCGCCGACGGGCCCGGTCGCGACAGGGGGCTCGCCAGCCTCAGGCCTTCTTCACGAACTCCGTCCGCAACACCAGGCCCTTCACCTTGTCGACATTGGCCTCGACCTCTTCGGGGTCGCCGGTCAGGCGGATCTTCTTGACCAGGGTCCCACGCTTCAGCGTCACCCCGCCCGAGCCCTTGACCTTCAGGTCCTTGATCAGGGTGACGCTGTCGCCGTCGGCCAGGATCGCGCCATTGGAGTCGCGGGTTTCGTCGGACATGGAGAGCCCCTTCGGCCGGCGGACGACAAGCCCGCAATAAAAGTAGGGGCTCTCCTAACCGATTTGCGGCGAAGATCAAAAGACCCGTCACCAAGCCTGCTATCGCCGAAGTCTACTGGGTCTTCAGGAACTCGATCACCGCCAGCCGCTCGTCGTTGCTCAGCGCCGGCCCGACCACGCCCTTGGTCCCGGCCGGGGCGTCACGGAACTCGTGGCCCTGGTTGGAGCTGCCCTTGACGCTGGTGTTCAGCTTGAAGGCCCCGCGCGGGCAGGACGAGACGTCGAGCCCGACCAGCTTGGGATCATAGGCCCGGTTGCCCAGGCAGAAGCTGCCAGGGCGCTCGCCCGGCGGTCCCAGGAGAGCATGCAGCGACGGCACCGAGCCGTTGTGCAGATAGGGCGGCGTGGCCCAGATGCCGTTCAGCGGCCGGGCCTTGTAGGCCGGCGGCGCCTGCACGCAGTTGGGCCGGTTGCCCTTGTCGGCCTCGGCCGTGTCGCTCTTGATCGGCACGGCCCGGTCGGCGTGGAACTTGTCGACCACGAACTGCACCGCCGAGGCCAGGGCCTGGCCGAACGACAGCTCGGTGGTCGCCGGGGTCGGGTTGGTGAAGCAGGTCACCCCCGTGACCGGGTCCGTCACCCCCGGCTGCAGGCCCAGGGCCAGCGGGGCCTTGATCTTGCGCGCCGACAGGATGTTGGCCTGGCCCGGATCGGTGCCCACCACGCTGAGCGGGATGATGTTGACCTTCAGATAGCTCTCGCCGTGCTCGTTGGCCGTGGTCCACAGCGAGGGCGTGTAGATCGCCTGGTTGGGATCATCGAGCGGCGGCATGTGGCAGCCCTGGCAGCGCAGGGCGTAGACCTTGCGACCGGCCGCGGCCTTGCCGACATCGATCCGGCCCAGCACGTCCTGCGGCCACTTCGGCGCCGACAGCCCCTTGAAGCCGCGCACCCGGCCGTCGGGCTCGCGCTCGAGCGGGTTGGGGCCTTCGATCTGCTGCTCCATCCGCGCCAGGTTGCCCACCGGCACCGACGAGACCCACAGCTTGTGGGGCTGGTCGTAGGTGGTCATGTTGACCCGCGCCAGCACCCCGATCGCCTCGCCGACATTGCGCACCGCCGGCTGGCCGATCGAGGCGTCATACTGAGCCCAGGTGAACCACGGCGTGGTCCACAGGTGCGGATACTTCACCGGCGCGGTCAGGGCCGCGTAGTTGTCGAGCGGGTCGAAGGTCGCCGACTTGGCCGGCAAGAGGTTGATGTAGAACACCTCGTTGCCGATGCGGTTGAGGGCGTCCAGGCGGTTGAAGCCCTCGGGCACGCCGTCGCGCTTGTCGATATGGGCCGTCCCCTTGGCTTCGGCGGCCAGGGCCTTGATCGTCGCTCCCAGCTCGGCCCGCAGCGCCTGCTTCTGGGCCCTGGTGGCGTTGGGGCCCAGCACCCGCTCGGCGAAGCTGTCGAACCGCCACGGCAGGACCTTGGTCAGCAGCAAAGCCGCGCCCAGGGTGTTGGTCAGGTCGCCCAGGCTGCTGGCGGCGTTGGCGCCGTCGATGCGCAGGGACACGCCGTTATATTCCAGGTGGCCGGTGTGACAGGCCGCGCAGGTCAGGCCCACCTGGTCGGGCAGCATCTGGCCGGTGGTCGGGTCGCGATAGGCCCGGGTGATGGCGAAGCCCACCGGCATGCCGGCCGGATTGAGGCCACGCGGGCTCTCGACCTTGGCGTCAACAGGCACGCCGCCTATCCGGGCCTTGTAGCCGTAGGCCTTCTCGCGCCCGCCGGCCGGTCCAGCCGATCCGCCGCCCGACGGCGGGCTGGGGATGAAGCCCAGCTTCTGCATGTAGGCGTCTTCGATGAACAGCCGCTCCTTGCCGAACGGCAAGATCTTCGGCTCGGCCACCGCCACGAACCAGGCGTAGGGGATGGGCAGGGTCGAGGTGCCCTGGGTGGCGTGGTGGAACCAGTAGCGGTCCTCCTGGCTCCAGCCCTGTTCGAGCCAGCGGGCCTCGCGCACCGGCTGGGCCGGCGGCAGCGGCGGATTGACGAAGGCGACCAGCCTCTCGATCCCGATCGCCACGAGGACGAAGACGACCAGGGCCAGGCCCCACAGAACCGCTTTCCGGTTTCTCGACATTCGACGCCCCTCCGCGACGTCGCATAAGAATGCAATTTTGAGGACTCATCAACATGAGATACAATTTCAGGAAGTGACGCGACCGATCTCACCTCGAGCGCGTCCCGGGGCCGCTTTCACACCACCAATCCAAACCTGACGAGCCGAGGTCAAAGATGGTCGATGTCGCCGCATCATCGTTCCTGGACACCTACGACGCCGCGCCGCAACCGCAGCAGAAACTGGGCCTGCTCTACCAGTGGATCGCCACCAAGCCGCTGGAACTGTTCAAGGAACTGCGCGCCAAGCGGCCGATCCTGGTGACGCCTGGCGGGCCGACGATCCTGGCGCGCTTCGCCGATGTCGAGGAGGCCCTGACCCGCAACCAGCAGTTCACGGTCAAGCCCTACGCGCCCAAGATGGACCCGGCCGTGGGGCCGTTCATGCTGGCCCGCGACGGCACGGTCTACAACCAGCGCGACAAGGGGATCATGCGGGCGCTGATCCAGCAGTCCGATCTGGCCAATGTCCGCCAGACCGTGGCCAAGATCGCCGCCAAGCTGATCGCCCAGGGCGCCTCGCCCGACGGCCGGCTGGAGCTGGTCTCGCAGGTCACCCGCCCTGGACCGATCGCCCTAACCGGCCAGTATTTCGGCTTTCCGGGGCCGGACCTGACGGCGATGCTGCGCTGGTCCTACGCCACCCAGAACGACATGTTCCACAACCTGATCGACGACCCCAAGGTGCATGCGGCCAACATCGCCGCCGGGGCCGAGATGCGGTCCTACCTGGAAGACTTCCTGCCCCGCCGCGCCAAGCAGGTGAAGGCCGATCCCAAGATCGACGACGTCGTCGCCCGCCTTCTACGGCTGCAGACCCCGCCCCAGATCGGCTTCGACCAGGGCCGCATCCTGTCCAACGTCATGGGCCTGCTGGTCGGCGGCATCGAGACCACCTCGTCGGCCATCGTCCAGGCCATCGACCAACTGCTCGACCGCCCCGACCAGATGATCGCCGCCAAGCGCGCGGCCGTCGCCAATGACGACGCCACCTTCGACGCCATCTTCTGGGAGGCCCTGCGCTTCAACCCGATGGCCCCGTTCGTGGTGCGCCTGCTGGTCGAGCCCTACACGATCGCCGCCGGCACCCCGCGCCAGACCTCGCTGCCGGCCGGCACGGTGGTGTTCGCCAGCGTCGCCTCGGCCATGCACGACGCCACGGTCGTGCCCGATCCGGAAACCTTCAAGCCCGGCCGCCCGGCCTATCACTACCTGCACCTGGGCTTTGGCGAGCACCGGTGCCTGGGCGACCAGGTCAGCCTGCAGCAGGCCCCCGAACTGGCCAAGCAGATCATCAAGGCCGGCTTCACCAAGCGCGCGGCTGGGGCGGCGGGTCACCTGGACTTCAAGGGCGGGCCGTTCCCGGAAAGCCTGGTCCTGACCAAGTAAGGTCGTCCGAACCTCGCCCATACCCATGGGCTGTGCTACCGCCAGAGCGTCGCGGCCGTCTCCCCAGCGGGGGGCGGCGGCCGGGGCGCGAGAGGCCGCAGTCGGTTCGTGAGCGCACCCCGCATCCTGTTCGTGGTCAATGCCGGCCCCAGCGTCGGCGGCGGCCACTTCATGCGCAGCCTCAACCTCGCCCGCGCCCTGGAGGCCGGCGGCGCGGCCTGCGCCTTCGCCGGCCCGCCGGCCCTGGACGCCCTGATCGACGCCTTCGCCCCCGGCGCCGCGCGCGCGACGATCGCCGACGCGACGGGCTTCAACGCCGTGGTCTTCGACCACTACGGCCTTGCCGCCCCCGATCATCGCGCCATCGCCGAGGGCCGACCGACCCTGGTGGTCGACGACCTGGCCGACCGCCTCCTGGCCGCCGACCTGGTGGTCGATGCGGGCCTCAGCCGCACGGCGGCCGACTATGCCGGCCTGGTTCCCTCGCAGGCCGAACTGCTGCTGGGCCCCAACCACGCCGCCCTGTCCCCGGCCTTCGCCGCGCTGCGCGCCGAGGCCCTGGCCCGCCGTGCCGCTACGCCAGGCGTCCACCGAGTGATGGTGTCGCTGGGCCTGACCGACGTCGGCGGGATCACCGCCCGCGTCGTCTCCGCCCTGCTGCCCGTGCTCGGCGAGCGAGCGCTCGACGTGGTGGCGGGCGGCGCGGCCCCCAGCCTGCCGGCCCTGCGCGACATGGCCGATCCGCGCCTTACCCTTCACATCGACACCCGTGACATGCCCGCCCTCACCGCCGCCGCGGACCTCGCGATCGGAGCGGCCGGGTCGAGCAGTTGGGAGCGCTGCGTGCTGGGCCTGCCCGCGCTCTCGCTGGTGCTGGCCGACAACCAGCGCGAGGCGGCCGCCGCCCTCTCCGACCGCGGCGCGCATCTGGCCCTAGGCGCCGACGACCTGCGCGCCCTGCCCGCCGCCTTCCAGGCCCTGGCCGACGACCCGGTCGCACGCGCGACCATGTCGGCCGCTGCCGCGGGCGTCTGCGACGGCGCCGGCGCGGCGCGCACCGCGGGCCGCTTCCTGGCGCTGATTGGCGCGACGCGATGAACTGGCCTAGCCTTGGCAGGTGCTCTTCGCTTCAGGACGCCAGGCCGTGCCGAACGTAACCCTCCGCCCCGTCGCCGCCGACGATCAGGATCGGCTTCTGGCCTGGCGCAACTCGCCCGCCGTCGCGCCCTACATGTACAGCGACCATGCGATCACGGCGCAGGAGCACGCCGCCTGGTTCGCCCGCCTGCCCGGCCTGACCACCGCGATCTACTGGATCATCGAACTGGACGGTCATCCGGTGGGCCTGGCCAACGTCGTCGACATCGACCGCCGCAACCGCCGCTGCGCCTGGGCCTACTACCTGGCCGACCCGGCCGTGCGCGGCCTGGGGATCGGCAGCTTCGTCGAATACTGGGTGATCGAGCACGTCTTCGGCCCGCTCGATCTCGACAAGCTGTGGTGCGAGGTGCTCGAGGGCAATACCGACGTCTGGCAGCGGCACATGGCCTTCGGCTTCCAGCGCGAGGCCCTCTACCGCGACCATGTGATCAAGGGCGGCCAAGCGCTGAACGTCGTCGGCCTGGGCCTGCTGCGCGCCGACTGGGCGGACCTGCGCGAGGGCTTCCGCGCCAAGCTGCTGGCCAAGGGCTTCGCGGTCGGCGAGGCCTGACCCCTACTCCTTCCGCCCCAGCGGGTGCTTGGTGCGCACTACCTCGGCCAGGTGTTCGCCGGCCACGTGGGTGTAGATCTGGGTGGTGCCGATGTCGGCGTGGCCGAGCAGGGTCTGGATCACCCGCAGGTCGGCGCCGCCCTCCAGCAGGTGCGTCGCGAAGGCGTGGCGCAGGACGTGGGGGCTGACCTTTTCGCGGTCGATGCCGGCGGCGATGGCGGCGTCCTCCAGCAGTTGCGAGACGCGCCGCCCCGTCAGCCGGCCGCCCTTGCCGCGCGAGGGAAAGAGCCAAGCGCTGGCCTTCTCGCCTTTTGGCAGAAATTGCAACCTTTCCTCCAAATAGGCCTTCACCGCTAAGCGGGCCGCATCGTTGAGCGGGGCCAGCCGCTCCTTGCCGCCCTTGCCCTTGACCATCAGGAAGGCCGGGTCGCGGGCCAGGGCCGACAGCGGCAGGGCCAGCAGCTCCGAGATCCGCAGGCCCGAGGCGTAGAGCAGCTCGATGATGCAGGTCAGGCGCAGGCCCTGGGCCCCGTCCTTGGCCGAGGCGGCGGCCAGCAGGGCGTCGATCTCGGCTCGCGACAGCACCTTGGGCAGCGGCCGGCCGGCCTTGGGCGCGACTACACGGCGGGAGGGATCGTCGGCTCGCCAACCCTCGCCCAGGGCGAAGCGATAGAACTGCCGCACGGCCGAGCGTCGCCTGGCGGCGGTGGCCGGTGAAAGTCCGCGCGCGCCGAGGTCCTGGAAATAGGCCTCGACGGCCTCGGCGTCGGCTTCGTCGAGATCGTTGTCCTTTCGGCCGAGAAAGCCCCGGGCGTCGGCCAGGTCCTTCTCATAGGCGCGCAGGGTGTTCGCGGCTGCCGCGCGCTCGACGGCCATCATCTCCAGGAAGGCCTCGACCCAGCCTTCGGCCCTCCCCCCCGACTTTGGGCCGCTCATTTCTTCTTCACGGGCTTGGCGGCCGGCTTGGCGGCGGCGGGCTTGGCCGGGGCCGGCGGCGCGGGCAGCAGGCCCTCGGCGGCGATCGCCCGGGCGTCGACGGCCAGGCCCGCGCGGTTCAGGGCCGAGATGATGCGTGCGCGATCGGCGGGTGCGGGCCCGGCGGCTCCGGCCTCGCCGGCGATCCACAGGGCCAGCAGCGCCGCCTCGCCCTTGCGGCCGGCGAGCGCCGCGCTGTCGAGCAGGGCCAGCCGCGCGGACGAGGCCGTGGACTTGCCCGCCTCGAACCCGGCGAAGGTCGCACGGTCCTCGGGGCTCAGCGCACCGCCCAGGCCTTGCAGCACCACGGCTGCCGGCTGCAGCGGCGACTTGGCCCCCGCCGCCGCGCCCTGCTCGACCAGTGTGTGCAGCGCCGCGTCGGTCGGCTCGCCCGAGTCCGCCGCCAGGGCCGCGTCGATCAGGGCCAGGTCCTGCGGCGCCGCGCCCGTCAGGCCGCCGCGGATCGCCTGGGCGGTCTTGACGTCGCCGGCCGCCAGAGCCGCGCGCAGGAACAGCATCTGATCCATCGGACCGCCGGCGGCCACCGTCGAGGCGATCAGCGGCGCGGCGGCGCGAGCGGCGACGGCGAAGTCGGTCCCCGGCTTTGCCGCGCGCAGGAAGGTCCAGTCCGAGGCCTGGGCCGCCGCCAGGTCGCCCGGGGCCGGCGCGGTGACCGGACGCAGCGCCGGCGAGGCCGTCGCGGCCGCCGCCGGGCTTCGGATGTCCAGAGCAAGGGTGGTCGAGAGGGCGAAGTCGATGCCGTTGCGCAGGTCGCCGCTCCCAGTGTCCGGCGTCTTGGCCAACAGCGCCGTCATCATCCGCACATAGGCGGGATCCTGGCTTTGCTGCTGGGCCAGGTTGAAGGTCAGCTGGGCCTCGTCGAGCTGCCCAGCGCGCTGCTGGCAGAAGGCCCGCAGGCGAAGCCAGTAGCCGCCGCCGCGATCGACACCCAGGGCGTTGGCGATGGCGCAGGCCCTCTCGTCGTCGCCGCGGATCAGGTTGGCCTCGGCCCCGGCCATGGCCAGGGCGCTGTTCTGGTCAAGCCCCGGCGTGCGGTCGAGCACCTGCTTGGCCCCGGCCGCCTCGCCCAGGGCGATCAGGCCCAGGCCGCGCGCCGCGCCCATCTCCGGATCGTCGCCGATGCCCTTGGGAGCGTGGGCGCCGGTCGCCAGCACCCGGCGGGCGAAGGCGGCGAAGGCCGGCGACAGCGGCTTGGCGCCCAGGGTCGGCAGCACCTGGCGCATCAGGCTTGGCGAGGCGTCCTTCCACAGGTCGTCCGGCAGGCCGGTCTCGGCGGTGGGCATCGAGAACAGGTCGGGCGGCGCCAGGGTCGTTACGGCCACCGCGCCCTCCTGGGCATGGGCCGTTCCGGCGAGGACCGACAGGGCGGCGGCGAGGGCAAGCGACGAACGCGGGGAGAAAGCCATGGCCGGCACTATGGCAAGGAAGCACGGCAGGCAGAAGACGGTGAAGGGGCCGGAAGGCGGCGCGGACGTAACCTTGGTCGTCCAGAAAGGCTTGCGAGCCGCCGAATTTGGGTCCAATTGCGGAAATGTACAGCTTACGTAGCGTGAGCTTGAGCCTTGGGGGGCTCCAACGTCCGGCCGGACGGGAGTGGTCGAGCAGCGCCGATCATCCGCAGGAGATCCCGCCGAATGCCCCTCTCTCCCCCCGATACCCGCCTCGCGCCCCTGGCCAGGCTTTGGCTGCTGCTGCTGGGCGCGGTCATCCTGGCCGCCGGACTGTTCTTCCTGATCGGCGGCGGCAAGCTGCTGGCCCTGGGCGGCAGCCCCTACTTCCTGGCCGCCGGCGTCGCCCTGGCCGTCTCGGGGGCGCTGATCTGCCGGGCCAAGGCGACGGGCGCGCTGCTGTTCGGCGCGGTGTTCGTGCTGACCGTGCTGTGGGCGGTCTGGGAGTCGGGCTTTTCGTTCTGGCCGCTGATCTCGCGCCTGCTGGCCCTGAGCGTCGGCGCGGCCGTCGTGGCCTTCTCCTATCCGCTGATGGCGCGGGCCAGCGGCAAGTCGCCGGCCTTCATGCCGGCCCTGGCGCTCGGCGCGATTCTGGCCGTGGGCTCGGCCGCCGGCTTCATCAGCATGTTCTTCGCCCATCCCACCGTGGCTTTCGCCGGCGCGGCGGCGGGCCTGGTCCCGGTCGATCCGGCCAAGGCCCAGAAGAACTGGGAAGCCTACGGCAACACCCCCGGCGCCAGCCGCTTCGTGGCGCTGAACGAGATCACCCGCGACAACGTCAAGGACCTGAAGGTCGCCTGGACCTACCGCACCGGCGACGTGGCGGTCAGCGACGGCAACGGCGCCGAAGACCAGGACACCCCGCTGCAGGTCGGCGACACCGTCTACATCTGCACGCCGCACAACAACGTCATCGCGCTGGACGCCGACACCGGCCGCGAGAAGTGGAAGACGATCGTCGACGCCAAGGCTTCGGTGTGGATGCGCTGCCGGGGCCTGGCCTATTTCGACGCCGGCGCGCCGCTGGCCCAGCCCACCGTCTCCGGCGCCACACCGGTGTTGACGGCGACCGTGCCCGAGGGCGCGCCCTGCCGTCGCCGTATCCTGATGAACACCATCAACGCCGTGCTGATGGCCTTCGACGCCGACACCGGCAAGGCCTGCGAGGGCTTCGGAACCGGCGGCCGCGTCGACCTGAAGGCCGGCCTGGGCGACGCCCCCGACCCGCAGTACCAGCTGACCGCCGCCCCGACCCTGGCCGGGACCACCATCGTGGTCGGCGGCCGCATCGCCGACAACGTCCAGGTCGACATGCCCGGCGGCGTGGTCCGCGGCTTCGACGTCATCACCGGCGCCCTGCGCTGGGCCTTCGACCCGGGCGATCCGTCGATCACCAAGGCCCCGCCGGCCGGCAAGACCTATGCCCGCTCGACGCCCAACGTCTGGTCGTCGATGTCGTACGACGCCGCCTCCAACACCGTGTTCATGCCGGTGGGCAGCGCCTCGGTCGATCTCTACGGCGTGACACGCTCGGCGCTCGACCACCGCTACGGCGCCTCGATGCTGGCGCTGGACGCCACCACGGGCCGCGAGAAGTGGGTGTTCCAGACGGTCCACAACGACCTCTGGGACTTCGACGTGCCGATGCAGCCCAGCTTCATCGACTTCCCGAAGACGGGCGGCGGCACGATTCCGGCCCTCGTCTTCGGCACCAAGGCCGGCCAGCTCTACGTGCTGGATCGCGCCACCGGCAAACCGCTGACCAAGGTCGAGAACGTGCCGGTCAAGGCCGCCAACATCCCCGGCGAGCCCTACGCCCTGACCCAGCCCAAGTCGGTGGGCATGCCGCAGATCGGCGCCCAGACCCTGACCGAGGCCGACATGTGGGGCGCCACGCCCTTCGACCAGCTGCTGTGCCGCATCGCCTTCAAGGGCATGCGCTACGAGGGGCTCTACACCGCGCCTGGCGCCGACAAGTCGCTGAGCTTCCCCGGCTCGCTGGGCGGCATGAACTGGGGCGGGCTGTCGACCGACCCGACCACCAACACCCTCTTCGTCAACGACATGCGCCTGGGCCTGTGGGTGCGGATGACGCCGCAGGCCGCCAAGGCCACGGCGGCGACCGGCGGCGAGGCGGTCAACACCGGCATGGGCGCCGTGCCCCTGAAGGGCACGCCCTACTCGGTCGACAAGAACCGCTTCCTGTCGGTGCTGGGCATCCCCTGCCAGGCCCCGCCCTATGGCACGATGACCGCCATCGACATGAAGACCCAGAAGATCAAGTGGCAGGTGCCGGTCGGCACGGTGCGCGACACCGGCCCGCTGGGCATCAAGATGGGCCTGCCGATGCCGATCGGCCTGCCCACCCTGGGCGGCAGCCTGGCCACCCAAGGCGGCCTCGTCTTCTTCGCCGGCACGCAGGACTACTACCTGCGGGCCTTCAACTCGGCGACGGGCAAGGAAGTGTGGAAGGCCCGCCTGCCGGTCGGCAGCCAGGGCGGCCCGATGAGCTACCGCTCGCCCAAGACCGGCAGGCAGTACGTCGTCATCACCGCCGGCGGCGCCCGCCAGTCGCCCGACCGCGGCGACTACGTCATCGCCTACGCCCTGAAATGAGCGGGCGTCTCGAACGGCTGAGCGTCGCCGCCGGTCTGGCGGCGGCGCTCCTCGCCTCGTCGGCGCTCGTCTCGTCCGCTCTGGCCGAAGAGCGCACGACCCTGACCGGAGGCTGGGGCGGGCTCCGCACTGATCTCGCCGAAGACGGGATCGCCTTTCGCGGCGACTACGTCTCGGAGACCTTCAGCGCCATCGACGGCGGCCTGCGACGCGGCGGCGGCTACACCCAGCAGATCCGGGTCGGCGCCGACTTCGACCTGGAGAAGCTGTCGGGCTGGTCGGGCGCCATCGCCCACCTGACCTTCAACGACCGGCGCGGCAAGGGCGTGTCGTCCGACGTGGTCGGAAACCGGCTGCCGATCCAGGAAGCCTATGGCGGCCAGTATACGCGCCTGACCGAACTGTCCGTCGAGCAGCGGCTGGACGGCGGCCGGCTGAACCTGCGGGTCGGCTATTTCGCCATGGGCAACGACCTGGGCGGCATGGCCATCGGCTGCAACCTGGTCAACGCCGCCTTCTGCGCCCACCCGCTGTCGATGTCGGGCGACAGCGGCTGGTACAACTATCCCAACGCCCGCTGGGGGCTGGCCGTGCGCTACGCCGTGCGGCCGAACCTGCTGTTGCGCACCGGCGCCTTCCAGGTGAATCCGTCGCTGAACGATGAGCGCAACGCCTGGAAGCCGTTCGCCTCGGGCTCGACCGGGGTGATGCTTCCGCTGGAGGTCGAGTACGACCGCGGCGCGGCCTCTCACAATTCTGGCGGCGCGATGCCCGGCCACTACAAGCTTGGCGCCTATTACGACAGCTCGCGAGTCACGCGGCAGGGCGAGACGGGCAAGGTGAAGGGCCGCTACGGCGTCTACCTGCTGGCCGACCAGATGGTCTGGCGCCAGGGGAGCGGAAATCGGGGCCTGTCGCTGTTCGGCCAGGTCACGCTCAATCCCAAGGCCTCGGCCCCGATCAACCGCTGGTACGAGGCGGGCCTGGTCCAGACCGGAACCTTCCCCGGCCGCGACGCCGACACCCTCGCGCTGGGGGTTGTCCATGCCCAGGTCAATCCGCGCCTGCGCCAGGCCTATGCGGACGCCTCGCCGACCCTGGTCGACTACGGCGTGCTGCCGGCCGGCGAGACGGCGATCGAGCTCAGCTACGGTTGGCAGGCGACCCGCTGGCTGACTGTGCGGCCAGACGTGCAGTACATCCTCGACCCCGGCGCGTTCGGCTATCGCTCGACGTCTAACGCGCTGGCGGTGGGGGCGCAGCTGAAGGCGCAGTTCTAGCGGCCCGCCCTCCCCTTTCACGAAACATGGCGCCCGCCTCAGGAATAAGCGCAGCTCCAGGCGTGGCGGCGGCCGCCCGGCTCGTGTATCGGGAGGATCGACCATGACCGCCGACCTCACCGCCCCACGCCATCCAGACCTCCGTGACCGGACCATCGTCCTCGTCGGGCTGATGGGCGTGGGCAAGTCCAGCGTCGGTCGGCGCCTGGCCCAGACGCTCGACCTGCCGTTCCGCGACGCCGACAACGAGGTCGAGCGCGCCGCCGGCCGCGGCATCCCCGAGATCTTCGCCGAGATGGGCGAGGCCGCCTTCCGCGACGGCGAGCGCCGGGTGATCTCGCGCCTGCTGGAAGACCCGCCGCACGTGCTGGCCACCGGCGGCGGGGCCTTCGTCAACGCCGAGACCCGCGCCCTGATCAAGGACAAGGCCATCGCCGTCTGGCTCAAGGCCGACCTGGAGCTGCTGGCCCGCCGCGTCGGCCGCAAGGACGGCCGGCCGCTGCTCAAGAACCGCGACCCGATGGACGTCCTGCGCGAGCAGGCGACCACGCGCTACCCCGCCTATGGCGAGGCCCACCTGACCGTCGAGACCGGCGACACGCCGCACATGGTGGCCGTCGAGGCCGTCATCGCCGCCCTGCGGACCTATTTCGCCTCCCCCGCCCCGACCTCGGAAAGAGTACAGCCGTGATCCGCACCGTTCCCGTGGGCCTGGGCGATCGCGCCTATGACGTGGTCATCGGCACCGGCCTGATCGACAAGGCCGGCGACCACGTCCTGCCGTTCCTGGCCAAGCGCAGGCGCTGCGCCGTGGTCACCGACGCCAATGTTGGCGAGCATCATGTCGAGCGGCTGTCGGTGTCGCTGGAAAAGGCCGGGGCCTCGGTCGACGTCATCGTCCTGCCGCCCGGCGAGGAGACCAAGAGCTTCGAAGGCCTGGCGCATCTGTCGGACCAACTTCTCGCCCTCAATCTCGAGCGCGGCGACATGATCGTGGCCTTCGGCGGCGGCGTCATCGGCGACCTCGCCGGCTTCGCGGCGGCGATCTACAAGCGCGGCGTCGACTTCATCCAGATCCCGACCACCCTCCTGGCCCAGGTCGACAGCTCGGTCGGCGGCAAGACCGCCATCGACACCCCGCGCGGCAAGAACCTGATCGGCGCCTTCCACCAGCCGCGTCTCGTCCTGGCCGACCTCGACGTTCTGGCCACCCTGCCCGCCCGTGAGCTGGCCTGCGGCTATGCCGAGGTCATCAAGTATGGCCTGCTGGGCGACTTCCCGTTCTTCGAATGGCTGGAAAAGAACGTCCATGCCGTGCTCGAGCGCGACACCGAGGCGCTGGTCCGCGCCGTCGGCCGCAGCGTCGAGATGAAGGCCGAGATCGTCGCCGAGGACGAGAAGGAAGCCGGCCGCCGCGCCCTGCTGAACCTCGGCCACACCTTCGGCCACGCCATCGAGGGCGAGATGGGCTTTGGCGACGCGCTCAAGCATGGCGAGGCCGTCGGCGTCGGCATGGCCCAGGCCTTCCGCTTCTCGGTGTCGCAAGGCCTGTGCTCGACCCAGGACGCCGTCCGCGCCGAGGCCGCGATCAAGGCCGCCGGCCTGCCGACCCGGCTGTCGGACGTGCGCCCCGAGCCGTTCCAGGTCGACGCCCTGATCGCCCACATGGGCCAGGACAAGAAGGCCGAGGGCGGGGCCCTGACCTTCGTGCTGGTGCGCGGGATCGGCGACGCCTTCGTCGCCAAGGGCGTCGATCCGGCCCCGCTGCGCGCCTTCCTGCTGGCCGAAGGCGCGGTCGACTGACGGCGGTCGGAAGATCGCCCCTTCCCCAATAGCCAAGCTTGTTTACGCTCGGTCGGAACCGCTCCGCATTCGGCGCGTTGACCACGATGCGCCGTAGTCTTCGGCGTGGGGTCTAGGGGGAGCCCGGGGTGATCGTTTTGGAGGCTGACGTGCGCGCTGCGACGGAGGAGGTTGCCGACCTCCGCCGGCGTTTGGCCGAGGCGCAGGCGGCCCATGCCGAAGAGATCCGCCGCAACCAGGCCTTCAGCCGGATCGCCACCGCCATCGGCGCCCACCAGAGCCTGGGCGAGACCGTGCAGGCCGTGATCGACGGCGGCGTCGAGCTGATCGGCGCCCAGTTCGGAGCCTTCTTCTACACCGTCGTCGACCAGACCGGCGAAAACTACATGCTCTACGCCCTGGCGGGCGCGCCGCCGGAGGCCTTCGCCCACTTCCCCATGGTCCGCAAGACCGCCGTGTTCGCCCCGACCTTCGACGGCGTCGGGGTCGTCCGCTCCGACGACATCACCGCCGATCCCCGCTACGGCAAGAACGCCCCCTTCCATGGCATGCCCGCCGGCCACCTGCCGGTGCGCAGCTATCTGGCCGCGCCGGTCAAGACCGCCGATGGCCTGGTGCTGGGGGGCCTGTTCTTCGGTCACCGCGACACCGGACGCTTCGACGCCCGCGCCGAGACGGTGATCGTCGGCCTGGCCGCCCAGGCCGCCGTCGCCATCGAATGGAACCAGGCCGGCGAAGCGGGCGACCGCGAGCTGACCGAACGCCGCCGCGCCGAGGAACGCCTGAAGTTCGCCCTCGATTCGGGTCGCCTGGGCTCGTGGGAGCTCGACGTCGAAACCCGCGCCTACGACGCTTCCGATATCTGCCGCTCGAACTACGGCCGGGGCCCGGACGCGGCCTTCGGCTTCGACGATCTCGTGGCGACGATCCACCATGGCGACCGCGACCGCATGCTCGCGGCGATGGACGAGGCGATCCGCACTGGCGGAGACTACGACATCGAGTACCGGGTGGTGGTCCCCAGCGGCGAAACCCGCTGGGTGCACGCCCGCGGCCGCGCCGCAGTGCGCTACCAGAGCGATGGCGACGTCCGCGGCGGCGTGCGCCGCATGGCCGGGGTGTCGCTGGACGTCACCGAGCGCAAGCGGGCCGAGGAGCGCCAGCGCCTGCTGCTCAACGAGCTAAACCACCGGGTCAAGAACACCCTGGTCACCGTGCAGTCGATGGCCGCCCAGACCTTGCGCGCCGCCGACGACCTGGAAGGCTTCCGCGAGGCCTTCGAGGCCCGGCTGATCGCCCTGTCCCAGACGCACAACCTGCTGACCGAGCAAAACTGGGAGAGCGCCAGCCTGCGCGAGATCGTCGACGCCGAGCTCGAGGCCTTCGGCGGCCGCGAGCGGCTGGACTTCGACTACGCCCGCGACCTGCGGCTCAATCCCAAGGCCACCGTGGCGATCGGCATGGCCGTGCATGAACTGGCCACCAACGCCGCCAAGTACGGAGCCCTGTCGGGAGCCGAGGGCCGGGTGACGATCAGTTGGACCACCGAGCCGGCGTCCGACACCACCCCGGCCCGCCTGCATCTGCGCTGGACCGAAAGCGGCGGCCCGCCCGTCACCCCGCCGAGCCGTCGCGGCTTTGGCGCCCGTCTTCTTGAGAAGGGCCTCGCCGGCGAGTTGTCCGGGCAGGTCCGTCTCGCCTATGATCAATCTGGCCTGGTCTGCGCCATGACGCTGCCCTTGGCCGCCCTGGAGCCTTGAAACACATGAAGACCCTCGCCGCCCTGAAGGTACTGGTGGTCGAAGACGAAGCCCTGGTCTCGATGCTGGTCGAGGACATGCTCGGCGATCTCGGCTGCGAGGTCGTCGGCCCGGCCGCCGAGATCGAGGAGGCCCTGCGCCTGGCCGGCTCGGCCGAGATCGACGCGGCCCTGCTCGACGTCAATCTGGGCGGTCGACCGATCTTCCCGGTCGCCGACGCCCTGAAAGCCCGCGGCGTGCCCTTCGCCTTCGCCAGCGGCTATGGCGAGGCCGGCCTCACCGAGCCGCACAAGGGCTCGGCCGTGCTGCAGAAGCCGTTCCGCGAAGCCGACCTGCGCCGCGTGCTCGAAGGCCTGGCCGCCCAGGTCGCCTAAGCCGCCTACCGGCTTCCACCGACGAAAAGGCCGCGTCCCTACGAGGGGCGCGGCCTTTTTCGTGTCGTTCGCCGCAGGACCGGCAGGGCAAGCGGACAATGAAAAGGGGCGGCGAAGTCGCCTTCGCCGCCCCTCCTCTCTCTTGCCTGGACGCTTGGGAAAGCGTCCTCGCGACTACCAGCGCTTGCTGATGTTCACGAAGCCTTGGCGGCCCAGCAGCAGGTCGTAGCCCGTGGTGATGGCCGCGGTGCCGATGCGGAACTGGCCCGACGACTGAGCGGGCGAGCGCTCGTCGAAGACGTTCCGGATACCGGCCTGGATCGTCCAGTCGTCCATCTTCTTACGGACGGACAGGCTGTGGACCGCGGTGAACTCCGAGTACTGCTTGTAGTAGACGTCGGCGGCCACGACGGCGATCGGACCGGTGCCCAGCAGGGTGGCGCAGGGGCCGGTGACGTTCGTCACGGTGTTGCGGCACGTCGTCGAGTAGCGGGTGCTCGGGAACACGTCGCCTTCGAACTCTTCGGTGTCCGAAGCCTTACCGATGATGTCCACGCCCCACTGGTAGGTGTAGTCGCCGCGGTCGAAGCGCGTGACGATCTTGCCGGTGAAGTCGGGGCCGTCGTAGCCGTAGGTCGTGCCGTTGTAGTCCTCGGTCGCCGAGCCGGCGAGCAGCTCGACCACGTCTTCCAGCTGCCAAGCGAACTGCGAGTCGATCGACAGCTTGCCGAAGTCGAACTCGTGCTTGTAGCGGATGTAGAGATCGATACCGCGGGTGCCCTGCTCAGCCACGTTGACGTAGCTGTTGTTCACGTCCGTGATGTAGTGCGTGCTCGGATCACGAGTGAACAGGGTGCAGAGCGGGTCGCCCGGATAGTTGGCCGAGGTGTAGCAGGTGTTGAGGATGTTGGCCGAGCCGAACTGACGGATCTCGTCGTTGACGGTGATCTCGTAGTAGTCGACGGCGACCGACAGGTCGACGAAGCTGGGCGTCCAGATCGTACCGACGGTCCAGGCCTTCGAGGTTTCGGCATTCAGGATGCCGGCGCCGCCGCCCGTGGTGATCAGGGCGCTGTTGCCGCCAGCGGCGGTGTAGCCTTCCGGAACGCCAGCGGCCGCGCAGTTGGCCTGCAGGCGCGGGTTGGTGCTGTCTTCCCAGCGGATGCAGGGATCGATAGCGGTCTGGCCCAGGAAGCTGGTCTGGTTGGCCAGGTACAGTTCGTACAGCGCCGGAGCGCGGAACGAGGTGCCCTTGGTCGCGCGGACGCGGATCGACGGGGTGATGGCCCAGTTCAGACCGACCTTGTAGGTCTTGTCTGCGCCGTAGCTGTCATAGTCGGTGTAGCGAGCCGAACCCGAGAAATCGAGGGCTTCGATGAGGGGCAGGCCCTTCAGCAGCGGCACTTCGATTTCGCCGAAGACTTCCTTGACGGTGTCCGAACCGGCGGTGCGGCCGGCCGAGGTCGACCCCCACAGGTTGCCGAGCTGCTCGTTGCGGTCCGGCGTGTCGTCGATTTCGTCCTTGCGGAGCGCGAAGCCGAGCGCCGCGCCCACCTTGCCGGCCGGCAGGGTGAACAGATCGCCCGAGATCGTGCCTTCGACCATCTTCTGTTCGTAGGTGGTGGTGCCGCGCGAGCGGCCGAACAGGAAGCCGGCTTCGCCGTCGTTGAAGTTGCCGCCGATGACGTCGCGCGACAGCCAGCGGATGCCGGTCGGAACGGCCGAGCAGTTGCCGCCCGAGATCGTGATCAGCGACTGGTTACAGGCCGCGGCGCCCGTGGTGGCGAGCACGCGGTCGTTATAGATGATGTCGCCCTTATAGACGGCGTCCGACTTCGAGTACTGACCGTAGATGTCCCAGTCCCAGCCGCCGAGCACGTTGACGGTGCCCTTCAGGCCGCCGACCAGGCGGAAGTAGTCGACGCGCTGCTCGCCGTCCGACTTCAGCGGGATGATCGGCAGCAGGGTGCCCAGCGTGGTCCCGTACGGGTTGTTCGGGTTGCTGGTGTAGAAGCTGTTGCCGGGCGTGCTGCTGAGGGTCGGGAAGAACTGGCGCAGGCCATTCTGTTCCGACTCGCGGCGGTTGAACAGGAACTCGCCGTAGGCTTCGACGCCTTCGGCCAGATCATAGCCGCCCGAGGCGTACAGGCTGTAGAGCTTCACCGGGCTGATGGCCGAGGCGCGGGCGTACAGCGGGTTATTGTACTTGGCGTAGCCGAAGGTGTCGGGGAAGCCGGCGCGGGTCTGGCGGGCCAGATCGGCGTACGGGATCGGGGTGTTGCCGAACAGTCCGGCCGCGTTGGCCGTGCCGCCCGAGTTGCCGACCACGTTATAGTTGACGCCGGTTTCCTTGTAGATCAGGTCGCCGAAGTTGCCGGTGCGGATAACCTGCGACAGCTGGTTATAGCACATGGTGTTGCCGTTGCGGTCGCGCAGGTCGACCCGAGCGCCCGAAGTCGGGTTGAACAGGTAGTCGGCGGCGCAGGAGGTGTCGTCGCGGTCGCCGCGGCGCAGAATCTTGCGCTCGTTGTATTCGGCGGCGATCGAGAAGTGACCACGGTCGAAGGTCTTACCCCAGGCGGTGCTGAGGTTGTAGACTTCGCCGCCGCCCTCGAACGACTGGTTGGTGTAGAGGTTGATCACGCCACCATCGAGATTGGTCTTGGTGACGATGTTGATCACGCCGGCGACGGCGTCCGAACCGTAGACCGACGAGGCGCCGTCCTTCAGGATGTCCTGACGCTCGACGATGGCCTGCGGGATGACGTTCAGGTCGACCGGGCCGACCGTGCCGCGCGTGCCGGCGGGTCCGACGCGACGACCGTTGAACAGCACCAGCGTGCGGTTGGCCCCCAAGCCCCGCAGCGAGATGCTGTTGGCCCCCGGGCCGCCGTCGGTGACGTAGCCGGTGAGCTGGTTGTTGACCTGGAACGAGCCGGTCGCGGCGACCGAGCCCTGCAGGACCTCGGCGGTGTTGACCAGGCCTTCGAGGCTCGAGGTTTCCGCGTTGATCACCTGGATCGGCGACGAGCTGGTGAACTCGTTGCGGCGAATGCGCGAACCGGTGACGACCAGTTCCTCGACTTCCGCCGGATCGTCGGCCTTGGCCGTCGTCGACTGGGCGAAGGCGAAGGTCGGCGCCGCGGTTGCGGCGATGAGGCCCGCAATGACGGACGTGCTAAGAAGTAGCTTACGCTGGAGCATAATGTTTCTAGTCCCCTATCCCCCAGATGGCGGGCGGACATTAAGCCGCGCCCACAGAAATATGACTGGGTCGCAAATTCGTAACAGCTCTTTCGAAGAGCTCAACGAAAGGTCGCTCAAAGGCATAATTCGGGCCGAAAGCGTTACAATCCGGTCACAGTATCGCCCTTTTGGTCGGCGCACGCTATTTTTTTGATCAGCCCGATTTCGGAGTATATGTTTTGAATATCGCCGGTATTTAAGAAAATTGAGCCAGAAACGGGCTGATAATAGCAAAAAGAACCCCTCAAGCGAGGCTTGCCGAGACCACCACATCCCCGCGCAAAATCAGGGCACCCAGAACTATTTTCGCGACCGAAAAGCCATATTTGCGCCATCGGGAATCGGCGTCCGCAACCTTCTGAAACCCGCGACAGGCCATGTTTAGCAGGCTTGACCGCCGATTCTGACGCGTCTGGAGACGCAGGCGGAAACTTGCGCACCCGAGAACGACGTTCGAAAATCTTGCCGAGGCGAGGGCTACGGGGTTTACCCGCCGCGAGGCGCTGCATTACGTTTCCAAATGTTGCTGCGCCTTGGGGCGCCAGCTGGGGAATCGTAAGTTCTATGTCGAAGCTTTCACTGTCCGCGGCTGTCGCCGCGCTCATGCTGGGCGCGTCCGCGCTCGCCGCGACCAACGCCTCCGCGGCGCCGCCCACGGCTGCCGAATGGGCCAAGCGGCCGGCGCTTCGCGGCGTGAGCATCTCTCCGGACGGCAAACATCTGGCGGGCGTCGTCTCGCCCGATGGTGAGAAGACCTACATTTCGGTTTGGAACGCCGACGACCTGACCAAGCCGCCGAAGATTATCGGCCCGCCCCCGCGGTCTAACATGGTCGGTGTTCGCTTCATCAAGAACGATCGCATTTTGGTTTCGAGCTGGCAGCCGGTCGAGACGACAACTGGCCAAGGCTTCGTCGTCAAATCGTACACCGGTCGAAATTTCATAATGGACCTCGACGGCGGCAACGTGATGACGACGGCTGGCGGCCGCGATCAGTTCGCCGACGAAGCCGGCTCGATCATCGACACCCTGCCTCTGGATCCGAAGAACGTCCTGGTCGACCTGTTCCGGCCGAACTCGAAGGGCACCGTATACGTGCAGGGCATCTACAAGATGGATGCCTATACTGGCGCGATGACCAAGGTCCTGCAGGACTCCGACAAGTTCAGCGGCGTACAGACCGACCTGAACGGCGATGTGCGCGCCCGGGTCGAATTCGCGTTCGACAATGGCAAGGCCTATATCGCCCAGTGGATTCGCGACCCGGCCACCAACGCCTGGGAGGAACACTTCCGCTCCTACGCTGCCGACCGCGAAATCTCCGAGATCATCGGCTTCACCAAGGACCCCAACATCGCCCTCGTGCGCACCAGCAAGGGTCGCGACAAGTCGGCAATCTTCGAATACGACATCAAGGCCAAGAAGATGTTGGGCGAGGCGTTTGCCCACAAGCTGTTCGACGCCGGCTCCGTCTACGAGTCCCAGGACAAGGCCGACTACGGCGAAATCCTCGGCTTTACCTATGAAGGTCCGGACGGCGGGAGCTACTGGCTCGATCCCACGCTGAAGGCCGCCGAGGACCAAGCCCGCAAGGCGCTACAATACCAGACCGTCAAGACCGAGTGGACCGACATCGCCACCGGCGAAAAGGCCCGCATCTCCTATCCCGACGGCGCGAAGGTCAGCCTCGCCGACTGGTCCAACGACCGTAAACGCTTCCTGATCGTCCGCTCCGGCCCCAAGGTGGCCGCTGAATACTATCTGATCGTCGACGGGCAGATCAAACTGCTGGCCAAGGCCAAGCCCTGGATCGCCCCCGAAACGCTCGGCGACATGCGCGTCGTGCAATACCCGGCCCGTGACGGCCTGATCATTCCCGCCTTCCTGACCACGCCGCCCAAGGCTTCCTTTGGCGAAGGCCCCTACCCGACCATCATCCTGCCGCACGGCGGACCGTGGGGTCGCGATGATCTGGGGTGGGACGGCTCGGGCTGGGTCCAGTATTTCGCCGCCCGCGGCTATGCGGTGCTGCAACCCCAGTTCCGGGGTTCCGAGGGCTGGGGCCAGAAGCTTTGGCGCGCCGGCGACAAGGAGTGGGGCCAGAAGATGCAGGACGACAAGGACGACGGCGCTCGCTGGCTGATCGACCAGAAGATCGCCGCGCCTGACCGCATCGCCATGCACGGCTTCTCCTACGGCGGCTATTCGGCCATGGCCGCCTCGGTTCGGCCGAACGGCCTTTACCAGTGCGCCATCGCCGGCGCCGGCGTGTCGGAAATCGCCCGCATCAAGACCGGCATCCTGTCCGGCAGCCGCTGGGGCAAGGAGTTCCAGGAGCCGACCATCGACGGCCTGAGCCCGCTCAAGAACGCCGACAAGGTCTCGATCCCCATCCTGGTCTATCACGGCGACCGCGACCTGACCGTCGAGATGAGCCACTCCGAACGCTTCGTCCAGGCGCTCAAGAACGCCGGCAAGGACGTGACCTTCGTAAAGATCGCCGACATGGCCCACACCGCCGGCGACACCCCCGACCAGCAGGTCAAGGTGCTGACGACCATCGAGAACTACCTGAAGACCGGCTGCGGTCCCGGCGGCCTCTAGGCCGCCCCCCGCAAGGTCGAGGTACGGGGGCGGCGTCGCGAGGCGCCGCCCTTTTTCATGACCCGCCTTTCAAGGCGCCGGTCAGCGGCCCTTGGGCGGAGCGACCGAGAAGTCCAGGTCGAACAGGGTCGGCACGTCGTTGACCCGGGCCCGTTCGATGGTCAGCAGCCGGGCCTTGGTGGCCGCGCCGCCGTCGGCGCTGAAGCCGCCGATCTTGCCGTCCGCTCCCAGCACCCGGTGACAGGGCACGACGATCGGCCAGGGGTTCTCGCCCAGGGCCTTGCCCACCGCCCGCATAGCGCCCGCCTCGCCCATGGCCCTGGCCACCTGGCCGTAGGTCGAGGTCTCGCCGGGCCGGATGGCGCGGGCGATCTCGTAGACCCGGCGGTTGAACGGCTGGACCACGGTCAGGTCCAGGGCCACGTCGGCCATGTCGTCGCGGCCGCCGGCCAGCAGATCGATGATGCGGTCGGCCACGGCGTCGACCTCGGCCGGCGGCGCGGCCTCGACCGCGTCGGGATAGCGCTTGCGCAGGCGGGCCCAGGTCGCGCCAGGGCCGACCTCGGGCAGTTGCACGCCGATCAGGCCGCCCGCGCCCCAGGCCAGGCCGCAGCGGCCGATCGCCGTCTCGAAAAGCATGAAGCCCTGTGCCATGGCCCAGAGATTAACACGGCTCTCGCGCCCGGCGAGTCGGGCGTGAGGATCGCGCTCCTAGGCCGCGTCCGCCCGCGGCGTCGCCATCTCGATCGCCGCCAGCAGGTCGCCCAGCTTCAGCGGCTTGGCGACGAAGCCGGTCATGCCGGCGGTCAAGTAGGTTTCGACCTGATGCGGCATGGCGTTGGCGGTGACGGCGATGATCGGGGCCGCCTCCAGGCCTTGCTCGGCCTCGAACCGGCGGATCGCCTCGGCGGCGGCCAGGCCGTTCAGCACCGGCATCTGGATATCCATCAGGATCAGGTCGACGGCCGGATCGGCCTGGTAGGCGGCCACCGCCTGCTCGCCGTCGTCCACCAGCCGAAGGTCGATGTCGAACGGCGCCAGCAGGGCCTTCAGCACGGCCTGATTCACCGGATTGTCCTCAGCCGCCAGGATGCGCAGGGCGCTCCGCGGCGGGCTTGGCGCGGGCGGCGCTTCCGCGTCCGCCGCCGCCCCGTCCTCGATCACCGGGACCAGCGGCAGGTCGACGCCGAAGGTCGCCCCCGCGCCCAGCCAGCTGTCCAGCCAGATCGTCCCGCCCATCCGCTCGGCCAGGGTGCGCGAGATGGTCAGGCCCAGGCCCGTGCCGCCATGACGGCGGGTGGACGAGGCGTCGGCCTGGGTGAAGGCCTTGAAGATGCGCTCGCTGTCTTCCTCCGACACCCCCTCGCCGGTGTCGACCACCGTGAAGCGCAGGCCCGTCTCCCGGCGCTCGACCGCGATTTTGACCCCGCCCAGGTCGGTGAACTTGACGGCGTTGACCACCAGGTTGCCGAGGATCTGGCGCAGGCGCGCCGCGTCGCCCAGCCACAGGCCCGCGGCCGCCTCATCCACCGTCAGCGACAGTGACAGGTCCTTCTCCGCGGCCAACGGCGCGTAGGGGGCGACAGCCAGCCGCACCGTCGCCTCCAGGTCGAACGGGGCCTCGTCCAGCTCCATCCGGCCCGCCTCGATCTTCGACAGGTCGAGTACGTCGTTGAGGATCTCCAGCAGGGTCGCCCCCGAGGCGCCGATGATTTCCAGCCGCTCGCGCTGGTCCGGCGCCAGGGCCTCGCGGGCCATGACCTGGGTCATGCCGAGGATGCCGTTCAGCGGTGTGCGGATCTCGTGGCTCATATTGGCCAGGAACTCGCTCTTGGCGCGGCTGGCGCTTTCGGCCAGGCGACGCGCCTCGACCTCGCGCTCGGTCACCGCCACGTGCTCGGTGATGTCGGTGATGATCAGCAGGTAACCGCCGTCGTCGGCCGGCGCCATCTTCACCGACTGGAAGCGGCCGTCGGGCGAGGTGAAGATGTCGGGCGACACCCATTCGCCGCCGCCGACCGCCTCGATCACGGCCTGGGCGGCGTCGCGGGACGCCCGGTCCGAAGCGGTGCGCTCGGCGATCTCGGCCAGGGTCATCCCCTGGGCCAGGGTCATGCCATAGGGCCGGGCGAAGTCGGCCAGGGTGGCGTTCCACACCCGCAGCTGGCTGTGACGGTCGAAATAGCCCAGCCCGATCGGCGCCCGGTTAAGGGCCGAGCGCAGCGTGCCGAAGGCCGACATCTGGGCCAGACGATGGGTGAACAGCATGCCGCCGCCGGCCAGCACGATCATCGTCACCATGGCGATCACTAGCTGGGCCAGCTCGTCGCGGGTAAAGCGGCCGATCTCCTCGTTCCCGGCGATCGGCAGCAGGGTGACCGCCCCCATGCCGACGAAGTGCAGGCCGCACACCGCCGCCGCCAGCAGCAGGACGCTGACCAGCCGCTCCTTCAGGCCGCTCTCCCGCGTCAGGTCGCGGAAGGCCAGGGCCGAGAGGCCGACGGCCAGCAGCACGGCGGCCGCCACCAGGTCGGGCCGCCAGATCAGCAGGGCCGGCAGCCGCATCGCCGACACCCCGACGAAATGCATCGCCGCGATGCCGGCGCCGCAGATCGCGCCGCCCAGAACCCGCTGGCGCCGCCCGGCCGCCTGGATCGCGACGCAGCTGCCGAAGGCCAGGCCGCCCAGGGCGGCGGCGAACGACAGCGCCGTCAGCGGCGCGTCGAAGCTGAGCCCCAGTCCGGGCTGGAAGCCGAGCATGGCGATGAAGTGGGTGGCCCAGACGCCGCTGCCCAGCACCACCGCCGTCAGCACGATCCAGGCGCCGCGCGCCGACCGGGCGGCCGTCGCGGCGCGGTGATGGGCGTGCACCCCGACCCCCATCGAGGCCAGGCAGACCATCAGCGCCCAGATCACCAGCGTCGGGTCGTGCTGATCCAAACACCGGAGCGTTGCGAACATGGCGTCCTTGGCCGAGGGTAAGCGGGGCGGGAGACTCCCCCGCGTCCTTCATAACCGGGCAGCTTGGCCGGTCTGGTTTACGGCGCCAGCGGCGGATCGTCGCATCGTCGACACTTCGGGCCCGGATCCAGGTCGCCGACCAAGCCCCGCTTGCCTCGCCCCGATTCCCGCCCCACTTTCGCAAGGTCATGAGCGACCGTTCCACCGGCCTCGCCCCGTCGCGGCTCACCGCGGTCCTGGGGCCCACCAACACCGGCAAGACCCACCTGGCCGTCGAGCGCATGCTCGGCCATGGCTCGGGCATGATCGGCCTGCCGCTGCGCCTGCTGGCGCGCGAGATCTACGACCGCATCGTCAAGCTGCGCGGCAAGGCCAGCGTCGCCCTGATCACCGGCGAGGAGAAGATCGTCCCGCCGCGCGCGGCCTACTTCGTCTGCACGGTCGAGGCAATGCCGCTGGGCCGCGAAGTCGACTTCGTGGCCATCGACGAAATCCAGCTGTGCGCCGATCCCGAGCGCGGCCACATCTTCACCCACCGTCTGCTGCATGCCCGAGGCCGGTTCGAGACCATGCTGCTGGGCGCGGCGACCATGGCTCCGCTGGTCCGCCGCCTGCTGCCCGACGCCGAGATCGTCGGCCGCGAGCGGTTCTCCAACCTGTCCTACGCCGGCTCCAAGAAGCTGACCCGCCTGCCCCGGCGCACGGCCGTAGTCGCCTTCTCCACCGACGCCGTCTACGCCATCGCCGAGCTGATCCGCCGGCAGCGGGGCGGCGCGGCCGTGGTCATGGGCAGCCTCAGCCCCCGCACCCGCAACGCCCAGGTCGCCCTCTACCAGAGCGGCGAGGTCGATTTCCTCGTGGCCACCGACGCCATCGGCATGGGCCTGAACATGGACGTCGACCATGTGGCCTTCGCCGGCCTGCGCAAGTTCGACGGCCGCCGCACCCGCTGGCTGCACCCGCAGGAGGTCGGCCAGATCGCCGGCCGCGCCGGCCGCTACACCCGCGACGGCACCTTCGGCGTCACCGGCGACTGCGAAGAGATGGACGAGGACCTGGTCCAGGCCGTCGAGGAGCACGCCTTCCAGCCGGTGATGGCCGCCGAGTGGCGCAGCGCCAGGCTGGACTTCGGCAACCTGCCCGGCCTGCTGCGCTCGCTGTCCGAACCGCCCAACCGCAACGGCCTGAGCCTGTCGCAAGAAGCCCTGGACGAGCGCACCCTGCGCAAGCTGGCCCAGCAGGAAGACGTCGTCGCCCGCTGCAAGTCCGACCGCTCGGCCCTGCTGAAGCTGTGGGACGTCTGCCAGACCCCTGACTTCCGCAAGACCACCGACGACGATCACCAGCGGATGGTCCGCACCCTGTTCGACGACCTGACCACCGGCCGCAAGCGCCTGCCGGAGGACTGGATCAACGGCCAGTTCAAGGCGCTGGACCGCACCGACGGCGAGATCGACAGCCTGGCTGCGCGGCTCTCGGGCGTGCGCACCCTGTCCTACATCGCCAACCGCCCCGACTGGCTGGCCAACCCCGTCCACTGGCAGGGCCGCACCCGCGAGCTGGAAGACAAGATCAGCGACACCCTGCACGAAAAGCTGATGGCCCGGTTCATCGACCGCCGCACCAGCGTGCTGATGAAGCAGCTGGGCGAGCGCGAGACCCTGCTGGCGGGCGTGGCCCAGGACGGCGAGATCAGCGTCGAGGGCCATGTCGTCGGCCGGCTGACCGGCGTCACCTTCGTCGCCGAGAAGGGCTCGACCCCGCTGGAGGAACGCGCCCTGCGCAACGCCGCCCAGCGCGCCGTCGGACCCGAGATCGCCCGCCGCCTTGGCCTGCTGGCCGCCGAGCCCGACGAGGCCTTCGCCCTGAACCCCGACGGCATGGTGCTGTGGCGCGGCGAGGCGGCCGGCGTGGTCCGCGGCGGCGGCGATCTGCTCTCGCCCCGCGCCCGCCTGCTGGGCGAGCTTGGCCCCGTCCCGGCCCGCGAGCGGGCCGAACGGCGGCTGGACGCCTTCCTGGCCGCCGAGGTCGATCGCCAGTTGGCCCCGCTGCGCAAGCTGCAGCAGGCCCTGGCCGGCGGCGAACTGCGCGGCCTGCCGCGCGGCGTCGCCCACCGCCTGCTCGAGGCCGGCGGCGTGCTCGACAAGCGCCCGCTCGAACCGGAACTAAAAGCGCTCAGCCAGGCCGAACGTCGCACGCTGAAGAGCCTGGGCGTGCGCATCGGGGCCTTCTCGCTCTATGCGCCGGGCGTGCTGCGCTCCGAAGCCATCGCCTGCGCCCGAGCCTTGGATCCCGGCGGCTGGCGCGGCGCGGTGACCGGCCTCGCGCCCCTCCCGACGCCCCTGCCCTCGCCCCGCGCCCTGGCCGCCAGCGGCCTGCGCATCGCCGGCAAGCACCTGGTCCCGGTCGAAACCCTGGAAAAGCTCGACGACCTGCTGCGCGCCGAGCAGCGCCCCGGCGGCGTGGTGCTGACCCCGGCGGCGCTGGAGACCCTGGGCTGGACCGCCGCCGAGGCCTCCTCGATCCTGCGGTCGCTCGACTACACCCCGGCCGTGCGCGCCAAGCCCGACGCCCCGATCGTCTGGAAGCGCCGCGGCGCCCAGCGGCTGGAGCCCAAGCCGGTCAAGGCCCGCCCCGACTCGCCCTTCGCGGCCCTGGCCAAGCTGACCGAGCCGCCGCCGGCCCCGGCTGCCCGCCGCAAGAAGCCCCGCCGCCGCAAGCCGGCCGCCGCGCCCGCGAAAGCCGCGTCATGAGCGACGTCGTTCATGAAGATCATTGCCGGGCCGACGTCTGGCTGTGGCGCGCCCGCTTCTTCAAGACCCGCTCGATGGCCGCCCGCTTCGTCGATGAGGGCCGCATCCGCCTGACCCGCGCAGGCGTCCCCGAAAGCCGCGTCGACAAGCCCTCCCGCACGCTCAAGGCCGGCGACGTCCTGCTCTTCGCCATCGGCGGCCGGCTGGTCAACGTGCGGGTCCTCGACTGCGGCGAACGGCGGGGCCCCGCCACCGAGGCGCGGGGGCTGTACGAGGCGGTGGAGGGGTAAGGGAGCTTCTCCCCCTCTGGGCGAGGACCAGAGCGCCGGAGGGGGACAGCGCCGCGGCAAGACCCCCTCACTGGCTTCGCGACAGCTCTCCCAGAGGGGGAGCATCTGATCAACGCCCCACCTTTGCCATAGACGCCGTCGCGCCATCCGCTACCTTCGGTGGAGTTCAATCCGGGGGAGTTCATCGCGTGGCGTCGTTCCATCCGGCCTTGGCCTTCAGCCTGGCCCTGTTGTTCACCGGCGTCGCCCACGCCCAACCCGCCCAATCTCCCGCCAAGCCTCCCCCGCCTATCCGCGCCTTCGACCTGCCCCAGGTCGAACAGCTGGGCCGCGCCATCTACCGGCAGGACATCGCCGCCTGGCTGGCCAGCGACGCCCTGGCCAAGAAGGTGCCCGACCTGCAGGGCGCCGGCCTCAAAGGCTGGCTGGTCGAGGACGACGGCCGGACGGCCACCGTCCGCTTCCTGCGCGACACCGGCTCGGGCCTGGAGATCGGCTACGACGTCGTCGTCGACGGCAAGGGCGCCGGCGCGGTCACCGAACCGGCCGATCGCAAGCTCTCCGAAGACGAGCGCCTGACCTTCTCGGCCCGCCAGGCCGCCATCGCCGTCCAGCCCAAGACCTGCCGCGCCGGCTACAACACCGCCATCGTCCGCGACCCCGAGGGCGACGGCTTCATCGTCTGGCTGCTGGCCCCCAGCCCCGCGGCCGGCGCCATTCCGGTCGGCGGCCACTACCGGATCAGCGTCGCCGCCGACGGCAAGACGGTGACCCGCGTCGACGCCCTGTCGGCCTCGTGCCTGATGATCGAGAAGCCCAAGGCCGCCGAGGGCAAACCCGCCCTGGCCTTCGCCACCCACATCGTCTCGCCGACCCCGGTCGAGACCCAGGTCTTCCTCAGCCTGCTCTACAAGCTGCCCCTGGCCATCGGCACCAACGGCGGCAAGGACGTCTGGATCGTCGACCAGGGCAAGATCAACAAGACGCAGCTGAAGTAGCTGGCGACGATGACGGGCGACGAAAACTTTCAAAGCACGATGACGACGTCGAAATCAGCTCGTCCTCGGTGGTCATACGCCTTTGGCTACGGGGTGATCTTCGCGATGACCGGCCTGTTGGCCGCCACGGCATTGTACTTCCTAAATCCCGTGATCGGCCTGCCGTGGTGGGGCATTGTTCTCTGGCCATCTTCGGTCTTCATGCTCGGCCTGTCGGGCATCAGTGATTACGCCGCCGGCCTCTGGACCATCGCCATAATAGCGTCGAACGCGCTCTTGTACTTTTTGGTCGGCGTCCTTGTGACACTGCCGGTCATCCTGAGCAGGAGACGGCTGATCGAGGCGGTCCGACGGGATGCAGCCCTCTAGACTTCAGCGCTTGCTGGAGGCGCACGCCGCCCAAGTCTGCCTGGACCGCTTACGCCCTACCCAACGAACCCGTCCACGAACCCCGGCACCTTGTCGGCCGGCATCGGGCGGCTGAAGTGGTAGCCCTGCACCTGGTCGCAGCCATAGGCGGCCAGGGCTTCCAGCTGTTCCCTGTCCTCGACGCCCTCGGCGACCACCTTCATGCCCATCGACGAGCCCAGGGTGATAACGGCCTTGACGATCGCCGCGTCCTCGGCGTTCTGGACGAAGCCCTTGTCGATCTTCAGCCGGTCGATCGGGAACTGGCGCAGGTTGGCCAGGCTGGCGTAGCCGGTGCCGAAGTCGTCCAGGGCGATCATAACCCCGGCCGCGTGCAGCTTGCGCACAGTGTCGCTGACCACGTCCGAGGCCCAGCCCATGTAGACGTGCTCGGTGACCTCGATGGTCAGGCGATCGCAGGGCACGTTCCAGCGGGCCAGGCGCTCCTGCACCTCCTCGGCCAGGCGGCCCGAGCGGAACTGGGCGGCCGAGATGTTGACCGCCACCCGGCCGAACTCGATGCCGGCGTCCAGCCAGGCCCGCATCTGCTTCAGCGCCGTCTCGAACGCCACGTCGCCCAGCTTCAACGACAGGTCCTGGTCCTCGAAGGCGGGCATGAAGCGGTCGGGCGTCAGGATTCCCTGCTCGGGGTGGGCCCAGCGCATCAGCGCCTCGAAGCCGGCGATGCTGTTGGAGGCCAGGTCGATCACCGGCTGGTAGTAGAGGGTGAACTCGTCGGCCTCGATCGCCGCGCGCACGTCGCGCAGCAGCTCCAGCCGCTGCTCCAGGGCCGAGCGCATCGACGGGTCGAAGACGATCGAGCGGTTGCGGCCCTCGTCCTTGGCCCGGTAGAGGGCGATGTCGGCGTTCTTGAAGATGTGGCTGGGGTCGGCGTCGGGATCGCCGTGCAGGGCCGCGCCGATGCTGGCGCTGACCGAGAAGCTGCGGCCGGCGTGCTGGATCGGCTGGCGCAGCAGCTCCTGCAGGGCCTTGATCGGCCGCAGCATGTCGGCCTCGCCGTGCAGGCCGCGCAGGATCACCGCGAACTCGTCGCCGCCCAGGCGGGCCACGGTGTCGCCGGCCCGGAAGGCGTGGCGCAGCACGTCGGCCAGCCGCCGCAGCAGGGCGTCGCCGGCGTCGTGGCCCAGGGTGTCGTTGATGTCCTTGAAGTGATCGACGTCGATCATGATCAGGCCGAAAATCTCGCCGACCATCTCCGAGGCGTCGACTGCCTCCTGGAACTTGCGCTGGAAGAAGGCCCGGTTGGGCAGGCTGGTCAGCGGATCGCGGAAGGCCAGGGTCTCGACCGCCTCGGTCTGGCGGCGGCGGTCGGTGATGTCCTTGAACAGGTTGACCAGCCGCTCGGGCTGGCCGTCGCCGCCGACGAAGCGCTTGCCGACCGACCGCACCCAGGTCTCGACGCCGTCGTCGCGGTTGAGACGGAACTCGAACACCGCCGCCTCGCCGTCACGGCGCGACCGCATGATCTGGGCCATGCGCTCGCGGTCTTCCTCGTGGACGATCTCCAGCGGGTCGCGGTCGAACAGGCACCACTTCTCGAGCTCGGGGCAGGTGCCCGAGACATAGACCTCGCCGGTCTTCAGATCGACCTCGCGGACCATCAGGTCGTCGAGCTCCAGCGCCAGCTTCAGCCGCTGCTCGTTGCGCTCGGCCCGCAGAGCGGTCTGGGCGTAGCCGGTGACGTCGCGGGCGGTGACGATGACGGCGAAGATGACCCCCTCGTCGCTGCGGCAGGCGGCGAACTCGCTGCGCCAGATCCGCTGGGCGCCGTCGACCACCTGGGCGCGGTAGCGCGAGAACGGCTCGCCCGAAGCCAGGCATTGCTCCAGGCTCTCGACGTCCTCCACGTTCATCAGGCTGCGGGCGAACAGGTCGCCCGGATGCAGGCCGGGCGTCAGGTCCTCGTCGCGCCACTCGGCGCTGACCGCGTTCAGGCGGCCGGCCCGATCGATCAGCGCGGCCGCGAACGGCGCATGCGCGACGAAGGCCTCGAACGACGCCATTCGAAGCCTGAGCTGCGCATTGATGTCCTCCGCCGCGAATGGCGAAGCGGTCTTCAGGGCCATGTTGATCATCTGATGTCGGCTGCCCGACGTTGTTATGCGGCGTATCCTCAACCGCACAGTGAAACGCTTTTCCATAAGAATTGGTATCTTTCGACGAACCTCGTTCTCCACTGTCGAGGACCCGACGAAACGGTATTTTCGGCGCCCGCCTGCTGGCGTGATAAGAAATCCTGCGTGCGCTGCACGCCACGCCGCATTGACATTCGGCGCCGTCGCTCCGAAAACGCGGCCGCGTTACGTCCGTCCCAGAAAGCCGCCAAGTTCCGATGACCTACATCGTCACCGACGCCTGCATCCGCTGCAAGTTCATGGACTGCGTCGAGGTGTGCCCGGTGGATTGCTTCTACGAGGGCGAAAACACCCTCGTGATCAATCCGGACGAATGCATCGACTGCGGCGTCTGCGAACCGGAATGCCCGGTCGACGCCATCAAGCCGGACACCGAGGACGACGCCGACGGCAAGTGGCTGCGGATCAATTCCGACTACGCCAAGGTCTGGCCGAACATCACCGTGAAGGGCGAGCCCCCGGCCGACCGCGCCGAGTTCGAGCGCGAGACCGGAAAGTTCGAAAAGTACTTCAGCGAAAAGCCCGGCAAGGGCTCCTGATCGCGTCCTGATCAGCGTTCAGGCGGCGCGTTTCGCGCCGCGGCGCCCCCATGCGGGGTCGCAAGCCTTTCATGAGGCTGAATTTTATGCTATTGTCGCCTCCGACGTGACGGATGCGCCCTCGCACCTGCACGTCTGGTGGAAGACGACAGCCGTCCAACGGCTCGCCCGATCGAAGGCGAAGGGTGACTTAAGAAGACACTCCAAATCCTGACCGACTTGGCCCCGCCTCTCCGACGGACGGGTTGCTATCGCCTTTTGGGATGGTTGGAAACGGCGTTTTGGGCGCGAGCCCAATTTTATGAGGACGAACGAATGAGCAAGAGCGGTCTGGAATTCTCGGTCGGCGATCATGTCGTCTATCCCGCCCACGGCGTGGGGACGATCCAGGGCATCGAGACCCAGGAAGTGGCCGGGATGTCGCTCGAGGTTTACGTCATCACCTTCGACCACGAGAAGATGACCCTTCGCGTCCCGACCAAGAAGGCCAAGGCCGCCGGCCTGCGCCCGCTGGCCGAAGGCGACGTCGTCAACCAGGCCCTGACCACCCTGAAGGGCCGCGCCCGCGTGAAGCGCACCATGTGGTCGCGTCGCGCCCAGGAATACGAAGCCAAGATCAACTCGGGCGACCTCGTCTCGATCGCCGAAGTGGTCCGCGACCTGCACCGCGCCGAAAACCAGCCGGAACAGTCCTATTCGGAGCGCCAGCTCTATGAATCGGCCCTGGACCGCATGGCCCGCGAAGTCGCCGCCATCGAGCGCATCGACCGCGAAGCCGCCATCGGCATCCTGACCAAGTCGCTGGTCAAGACCGCCGCCTGAGGCCTTCCCGCCTCCGACGACGTTTCCGAAGACGCCCCCGGTTCACCGGGGGCGTTTTTCGTTTGGGAAAGACGGTGTGGGTCTCCCTCTCCCATAGGGAGAGGGTCGGGGTGAGGGGTTACGGCGCCCGACGGAGCGCCGACACGCCGTCCAACTTCGTAACCCCTCCCCCTCCCAGGCTACGCCTGGGCCCCTCCCTCTCCCTCTGGGAGAGGGATCACACTAGCCGCCCGTACAGCCGATACGTCTCGTCGCCGATGGCCATGAAGGGCTTGAACGCCACGTTCCCGGCCCGCCACTCGGCTCCCTGCTGGCGCGCCGACAGCCATTGCGCCCGAGTCAGCTTCACCTCGCCATGGCCGAGCGGGAACAGCGCCAACGGGCCGGTCATCAGCGCCACCACCTCCGGATGGGCGGCGTTCAGCGGCTCCAGCCGCGGGGCCATGTCGAACAGCAGCCGCACCTTGTCGCCGGGCCACCAGACGCGATCGAGCTCGACGAAGGTCCCCGGCCGCGCCGCCACGCCCGCCGGCTGGCCATTGACCAGGATGCGGCTGCCCGCCCCCGCCCAAGCGGGCACCCGCAGCATCAGCGAGAAGCGCCCGGCCCGCGCCGGGTCGACGGCGATCTCGGTCGTGGGCTCCAGCGGATAGCGGGTGTCCTGGCGCAGCGACACCGGCAGGTCGCCCACCGACGCCTTCAGGGTCGAAGGAACGTAGAGGTTCACATAGAGCCGCGCGCCGTCCCGCAGATAGGCGCTGATCCCGTAGTCGGCCGCCAGCTGTATGAAGGTCCCCGAGCAGCAGGGCCACAGCTCGTCGCGATAGAACTTCGACGCCGTGTCGCTGTAGTCGGAATAGTAGAAGGTCTCGCCCTTGGGCGTGGTGTCCTTGGCGCCGAGGATGGTGTTGTAGAGCACCCGCTCCATGCTGTCGCCGTAGCGGGGATCCTTGGTGATCTGCAGCAGCGAGCGGGCGATCTTGAAGTGACCGTAGGCCCCGCACGGCGTCTCGAAGGTGCGGTGGGTTTCGGTCAGCGACTTCAGCAGGGTCTCGGTGTCGTCCGGCCCGACCAGCTCCTCGTTCGGGCCCCAGCCGCCGGTGGCGAAGGACTGCCTGACCACGAAGTCGAAACCGTTGCGGGCGGCCTTCAGGTACTTTTCGTCGCCGGTCGCGTACCAGGCCTGGATCGCCGAGTTCAGGGCGTTGACGTGGCTGTAGGCGTGCTTGCCGGCCAGCGGGCTCTGGCCCCGCGCCAGCGGATCGAACAGCGCCGCGTCCTGCATGTAGCGCAGGGCCAGATCCTTGTAGCGCTCGCCCAGGCCCAGCTCCCAGGCCAGGAACAGGTTCTCGGGCAGGGTGTAGGGCTCGTCCCAGATCTCGGCCTCGCTGGCATAGGGCCGCTGGCGGCGCTCCTCGCGAGTCAGGGCCTTTTCCGGCAGCACCGGCAGGACGGCGTCGGTGACCTTGTCGAGCGCCGGCCCGGCCTCCTTGATCCCGGCGTAGCGGTACGCGTCGATCAGGCCGATGACGATCTTGTCGTAGGTATAGGCCGGCAGGGTGTAGCCGGCGAAGAACCGCGGCGAGATGGTGTCGGCGTACTTCGTCACCAGACCCCGCACCTTCTCGCGCGTCGCCGGATCGCCGGTGATGGCGACGTAGCGCGACAGGCCCGAGACGTATTGGCCGAAGCTGTGGCCGGGGATGTAGCCGTGCCAGTTGGCCGTGCTCCAGTCGTTGACGTCGATATGGAAGTCGGCGCTGTCGTCGTACCAGCCGCCCATGTCGGCGCCCGGCGCCGGCAGGCCGGCGCGCTGGCGGAAGGGCTTCAGCAGGCGGTCGTCGTCGAGGCCCATGAACAGGCGGTGCTGGTGCGCCAGCTGGTCCTGCATCTTGCCCGGCCCCAGCCGCACGCGGTCATAGGCGAAGGTCGACAGGCCCGGCTTGGCCTTGCCCGAGGCCGCTAAAGCGCCGAAGGCCGGAGTCGAACAGGCCGCGCAGCAACCGGCAGCCAGAAATCCGCGACGCGTGACCATGTTTCCCCCGAAAGCGCGCACTTGCGCGGGGACCTTGGCAGAAGCCGCCTCCCCGCTCAATCTGCCCGGATCGTCCCGAGAGCCCCGCCATGGCCGCCGAACCCAAGACCCGCCCCACCGACGCCAGCGTCGACGACTTCCTGGCCGCCGCGCCCGAGAACCGGCGCGCCGACGCGGCCGTCGTCCGCGAGATCCTCAGCGAGATCGCCGGCGCGCCGGCGGTGATGTGGGGTCCCTCGATCGTCGGCTTCGGCTCCTATTCGACGGACGGCGCCAAGCCGATGGACTGGCCCCTGCTCGGCTTCTCGCCACGCAAGGCCGACCTGGTGCTCTACTTCGCCTCGGACTTCCCCGAGCGCGAAACTCTGCTGGCCAGGCTCGGCAAGCACCGCTCCAGCGTGGCCTGCGTCTATCTCAAGCGCCTGAGCGACGTGGACCTGTCCGTGCTGCGCGAGCTCGCCAAAGCGTCGGCCGCCTGGACGCGCAGCGGCCATACCAGCTGCTGAGACCTCAGGCCGGCTTCTTCCTCAGCACCCGCGCCCGGCGCTTCTTCAGCCAGATGACCACGCCGGTGACGCTGAGCGCGGCCACGACCAGGCCGGTCAGCGAGATCAGGATGCGGCCCGGCAGGCCCAGAATCCGGCCCGAGTGCAGCGGGAACTGCGCCTGGACGAAGATGTCGGCCGCCGTGCCCTTCCACGGCAGGCGCTCGCCCAGATAGCGGCCGTCGGCGCCGTCGTAATAGAGGTAGGGCGGGCCCACACCGCCAGCGCCGTGGTCGTCGCCCACCTTGTGGAAGGCCACGCCGTAGACGCCGTAGTGCGGCGAGTAGAAGGCCCCGCCCACCGGGGCGGTGAAGCCGCGCGCGGCCGCGTCGGTCCTGGCCTTGGCGATGATCGCCTCATAGGTCAGCTTGGGCAGGATCGGGTTGTCGTGGCTGGTCGGCACGCGGGTGTCGAACGGCGTCGGCGAGACCTTCGAGATCTTCGACATCACCGGGTAGAACACCTCGCTGTAGAGGTTCAGCGAGAAGGCCGTGAAGGCCACCACGAACAGCACGCCCCACAGCCACAGGCCGAAGGCCCGGTGGATGTCGAAATTGATCCGGTAGGCGCTGGCCTTGGTCTTGATCTGCCAGGCCGGCTTCCAGCGGCTCCAGAAGCTCTTGGCCGGCTTGCGCCCATTGGTCGGGCTGGCCGGCAGGGTCAGGTAGAAGCCGACGAAGCAGTCCAGCGTCCACAGCACCGCGATGCCGCCCAGCAACCAGACACCCCAGCGGTCGATCCCCCAGAACTCGGGAATGTGCAGGGTGTAGTGCAGGATGTAGAGGAACGAGACGAAGGTCTCGGTGGTGATCGGCCAGACCGCGCCCCACTCGCGCCGGCCCTGTTCCTGGCCCGTCGCCGGGTCGATGAACACCTGATTGTAGCCGAGCTCGTAGTGCTTGCCGGTCTTTGGATCCTGGCGGGCGTCGACGCCGATGGCCAGGGTCTCGCCCGGCTCGGCGGTCAGCGGGAAGTAAGAGACGATCACGCGGGGATCGCGGGCCTCGACCTGCTTGACGATGTCGAGGGTCGGCAGGGCCGGACCGTCGGTCCTGGCGTGCATCAGGTGCGGATTGAGGATGTCGTCCAGCTCGTGGTCCCACGAGATCACCGCGCCGGTGACCCCGGAGATGAACAGGAAGCCGGCGATGACCAGCCCCACCCAGCGGTGGACGAAGGTCAGGGTCGGGCGCACGGCCGCGCGTACAGCCTTGGCGGCCTTGACCGCCGAGGCGGAGGGCTTGGCCGGCTCCGGCGCCGGCGGAAGAGCCGGCGCATAGGGGGTTTCTCGATTACGCGCGTCCATCCCGCCTCCTGAGCCTTCTTAATAACGCTTCTTAGAAGCGATAGTCCAGGCGGACCGAGGCGCTGCGCGGGGCGGCGTAATAGGCTTGGTTCCACATCAGGCTGTTGAGGTACTTCTCGTCGCCGACGTTGCGGACGTTGAGCGTGGCGCGGATCTTGTCGGTGACGTCGATCCCGGCCATCAGGTCGACCACCGCATAGGCGTCCTGGGTGACCGAAAAGTCTTCCAGGTGGATCTCGTCCTGCCAGCGCACGGCGGCGCCGAGCTTCAGGTTGCGCAGCGACGGCAGGCTGTAGGTGGTCGAGGCCTTCAGGGTCTTGCGCGGCAGGAACACGCGGGCGTCGGCGCCGCTGTCGCGGTCCTCGATCTCCAGGTCGGTCCAGCCAGCGCCGACGCGCCAGTTGTCGGTGATCCTGCCGCTGACCTCGATCTCGTAGCCCTTCGATTCCGTGTCCTGGGCCGTGTAGTACGAGCCGCCCACCTTGCCGTCGTCGCCGTCCTCGAAGGTCCCGGCATAGGCCGCCAGGCCGTTCTGCACGGCCTTGAACACGGCCGCGGTCACGTACAGCCGGCCGTCTAGCCATTCGCTCTTGACGCCGGCCTCGTAGCTCTTGCCGTGCACGGCGGCCAGCTTCTGGTTACCGAAGTCGACCTCCGACTGCGGATTAAAGATGTCGGTGTAGCTGGCATAGAGCGAGACGTTCTTGTTCAGCTCGTAGACCGCGCCGAGATAAGGGCTGACCTTGCTTTCGTCGCGGACCATGTCGGCGCCGTACGAGAAGCCGTAGGCCTTCAGCTTCAGGGCGTTGAAGCCGGCCACCAGCTTCAGTTGGTCGGTGACGCTGAGGTGGGTGGCGGCGTAGAAGCGGGCCAGCTTGTTGGTCTCGTTGGCCGCCAGATAGGCGCCCGGATAGGTCGGCTGGGCCGGCTGGGTCGAGCCCCAGCTGGTCACCGGCGCATAGACGATCGTGTCCCCCGAGAAGTCCTCGTACTCAAAGCCTTCAGAACGCGAAATCTGACCGCCGACCACCAGCTGGTGCTCGCGGCCGAAGGCGGTGAACGGGCCCGAGGCATAGGTGTCGAGCGTGTAGCTCTCATAGATCGACGGATAGACGCCGCTCGAGCCATAGACGCCCAGGCCGGTGTCCGGATCGACGCCGTCCTCGAGCGTGTAGGCGTAGAGCAGCTTGGCGTGCTCCTCGAAGCGCTTGGCGGTGGCGATCGCCTTCACCCGCCAGCCGTTGTCGAAGCGGTGCTCGAGCTCGGCGAAGCCGGTCTGGTCGCGCACGTCCCAATAGGTCCAGTCGGCCGAGGTCGAGGCCGAGACGTCGTAGTTGATCAGGGTCCCGTCGCCATAGGTCAGCGGCAGGGCGCCCCACAGCACGCCGCTGGCCCGGTTGTCCTGCATCGACCAGCCGAAGGTGGCCGTGGTGTTGTCGGTGACGTCCCAGGCCAGCAAGGCCCCATAGACGTTCCGGTTGACCTTGTAGTGGTCGAGATAGGAGTCGCGGTCCTCGTTGGCGTAGATCAGCCGGCCGCGCAGCGTGCCGCTCTCGTTCAGCGGGCCCGAGACGTCGGCTTCCAGGCGCTTGGAGTCCCACGAGCCGTATTGCAGGGCGGCGCTGGCCTGGAACTCGGCGGTCGGGCGCTTGCGCACGTAGTTGACCGTGGCCGACGGATTGCCGGTGCCGGTCATCATGCTGTTGGCGCCGCGCACGATCTCGACCCGGTCGAACAGCACGGTGTCCAGCTCGCCGAACTGGATGCCCCAGATCAGCGGCAGACCCACGCCGTCGGCCTGGAAGTTGCTGATGTCGAAGCCGCGCGAGTTGTAATAGGTGCGGTCGGTCTCGACCTTCTCGACGTTCACGCCGGTGGCCGAGAGCAGCACCTCGTTGACGTTGGTCAGGGCGAAGTCGCGGATCAGCGACTGGTCGATGATGCTGACCGACTGCGGGGTCTCGCGCAGGCTCATGTCCAGGCCCGTCACCGCCGAGGTGCGGGTCTTGGCGCCGGTCACCACCACGCCTTCCAGGTCGTCGGCGTCGGCCGCCGGTGCATCGACGGCCACCACCTCGGCGGCATGGGCGACGCCCGCCAGGATGGCCGGGCTCAGGGCGGCGGCGAGCAGGAAGGCGCGAAGGGATCGGGACATCGGGGAGCGCTCGTGCAATCAAGAATAAGTCGCAAGAGCGAATAGATCCGAGGTCGAGGCCTGTCAAACCTCAGGATGCAAAGGCTTCGCGTTTGCGTTCAGGATGCGTCCTTTCGGCCACGGCGCGCGGCGGTAGAGCTTGGTTAGCGCTAACAATTGTGGCTGGCGAAACGGCGACGCCTCATGCCACATCGCCGAAAACGACGCTTCGCATTAGGGCCGCCATGCCGATCTCTCCCGCCCCGAGCCGCCGCGCGACCCTGAAGAGCCTCCTGGCCAGCACCGCGATGACAGCGCTGCCTTTCGGCGCCGCGGTCCAGGCGGCGACGCGCCCCCTGCCCTATCGCTGGCGCAACGTCCGGGTGGGCGGCGGCGGCTTCATCCCCGGCGTGGTGTTCAGCCCGGTCGAGAAGGGCCTGGCCTATCTGCGCTCCGACATGGGCGGCGCCTATCGCTGGCAGGCCTCGGAGGGGCGCTGGATCCCGCTGCTCGACGACCAGGCCCAGGGCAGTTGGCAGGGCGTCGAGAGCGTCGCGCCCGATCCGGTCGACGCGAACGTGGTCTATCTGGCCTGCGGCATGGGTCGGCCCGATCCGGCGGCCATCCTGCGGTCCGAGAACCGCGGGACCGACTGGACCGTCATCCCTGTGCCCTTCCGCATGGGCGGCAACGAGGACGGCCGGGGCCTGGGCGAGCGCCTGGCCATCGATCCAAACGACACCAAGACGCTCGTATTCGCCTCGCGCCACGACGGCCTGCAGGTCAGCCGCGATCGGGGCGCGACCTGGTCAAAGTCCGCGAGCTTCCCGCTGCCAGGCCTCGGCCTCAACGCCCGCCCCGCCCCGACGCACGGCGGCCTGTCGTTCGTGATCTTCGATCCCAGCAGCGGAAAGCCGGGCCGGGGCTCGCGGACGCTCTTCGTCGGCGTCGCGGATCCTTCCGAGCATCACCTGTGGCGCAGCGACGACGGCGGGGCCAGCTGGAAACCGATCCCCGCCCCGCACGCCTATCTGGCCTGCAAGGCGGCGCTGGACGGCCAGGGCCGGCTCTACGTCACCTACTCCAGCGGCATCGGCCCGTCGAATGTCGAGGGCGGCGCGGTCTGGCGGCTGGATACGGCGACCAACGCCTGGACCGAGATCACGCCCGCCAAGCCGCAGGCCCAGCGCGGCGGCGGCTTCATGGGCGTGGCGGTCGACCGCTCCGGCGCGGTCGCCGTCACCAGCCTCAACCGCTGGAACCCGCACGACACCCTGTGGCGCTCCACCGACCACGGCGCGACCTGGACCGACCTCTATGCCGACGCTCGCCGCGACGTGACGACCACGCCGTTCCTGCACTGGGGCGAGCCGGAAGCCGACTTCGGCTGGTGGATGGCGGGCCTGGCCATCGACCCGTTCGACCCCGACTTCGCCTGCTACACCACCGGCGCGACGATCTACGCCACGCGGGAGTTCACCAAGGCCGCCGCCGGCCGGCCGACCACCTGGTTCCCATGGATCGAGGGCATCGAACAGACGGCGATCATCACCCTGGCCAGCCTGCCCGAAGGCCCGCCCCTGCTCAGCGGTTTCGGCGACATCTCCGGCTTCGTGCACGACGACCTGTCCGTCTCGCCGACCGACCAGTTCACGACCCCGGTGTTCGGCAACACCAACTTCATCGACTACGCAGGTGTGCAGCCCGCCATAGTCGTTCGCAGCGGCACGCCGCACCAGCGCCACGGCGGCCCGACCCTGGCCTGGTCCGGCGACCATGGCCGCACCTGGGCGCCTATGACGGCGCCGCGCATCCCGAACGCCCCACCCCCGCCCGGCCAGGGCCGGCGCGGCCCCGATCCGCACGACGACGCCGCCATCGTCGTCAACGCCGACGGCTCGGTGTTCATGGTCATGACCGCCCAGGCCCAGATCACCCGCGACCGCGGCGCGTCCTGGCAGGTCAGCCAGGGCCTGCCGGCCTGGCTCCGCCCCGTACCCGACCGCGTCGATCCCCGGCGCTTCACCGCTTTGGACCTGCAAACCGGCAAGCGCTGGATCAGCACCGACGCCGGGGCCTCGTTCGCCGCGGCTCCGGTGAGCGGCCTGCCCGCCGACCTCTCGGCCGACCAGGTGACCTGGCGCGAGATCCCCTGGCCGCTGAAGGCCGTCCCCGGCCAGGCCGGCCATCTGTGGTTCGTCTCGGGCCAGGGCCTGTTCCGCTCCACCGACGGCGGCGCGCGGTTCACCCACATCGACGGTGGGATCCAAGTGGATCAACTCGATCTCGGCGCCCCGCCGCCCGGCCGGCATCATCCCGCCCTCTTCGCCATCGGCCGCAAGGACGGCGTGAAGGCCATCTGGCGCTCGGACGACGAAGGCGCGAGCTGGGTCCGCGTCAACGACCCCCACCACGAATACGGCCGCCGCTTCCGCTGTCTGGCCGCCGACATGCGGGTGTACGGCCGGGTGTATGTCGGCACCGACGGGCGGGGGATTGTGTATGGCGAGCCTAGCTAAGGCGACCCTCTCCCAGAGGGAGAGGGAGGGGCCCGCCGCGTAGCGGTGGGAGGGTGAGGGGTTACACCCTCACCGCATGGCCCACGATCGTGCCGGCACGCCGGCCGGCCTCGTAACCCCTCATCCTCCCACGCCTGCGGCGCGGGCCCCTCCTTCTCCCTCTGGGAGAAGGTACCAGATCAGCGCCCCACCCGCTGCTTGATCCACGCCTCCACCGCCTGCGTATAGGCCCCCGGCGCGCCCAGCGTCCGGTTGATGTCGGCGTGGCTCAAGGCCTGGGGCAGCACCGGCATGGCCTGGCCCGCCTTCTGCACCTGGGCCTGGAAGGCCTTTGGCGTCGTCGCAGGGCTTGTCAGGCCGCTGGCTCGAGCAGACGACGAACATCGGCACGGCCGCCGGCGTCCACTGGTCCATCGGCGAGACCTTGGCCCAGGCGGCCGGATCGGCGCCGAACGCCTCGTCGTAGAAGCGCGGGTGACGCCCGTCCATCACGGTCGAGACCTTCATCGCCGCCGAGTCCAGCACCACCGTCCCGGCCCACGGCTTGCCCACCATGTCGGGCTTGGACGACAGCAGGGCGACCAGGTGCGCGCCCGCCGAGTGGCCCATCAATACGATCCGGCGGTCGCTGGCGCCCCACGCGGCCGCATGGGCCTGAACCCAGCGCACGGCCTGCGCCACGTCTCCCGCCTGCGCATCCGCCATCGCCTCGGGGAGCATCCGGTAGTTGACGCTGACGAACACGTAGCCCTTGGGCAGCCAGTATTTCAGCTTGTTCTCGATCAAGCCGACATTGGCCTTGTCGCCGACCTTCCAGGCGCCGCCATGGACCATGATGATCACCGGCGCGTCCTGAGCGCCGGGCGGGATGTAGACGTCGAGATCCTGGCCCTTGGCCGCGCCGTACGACTGGGTCAGCTTGCGGGCGCCGGGCGCGATGGCCTGCAGGTCGACCGGACGCTCCTCCTCGACGCGCTTCTGCTCCATCCGCTCGGCCATGCGCTCGCGCAGGCGGTTGCGAAGGGGCTGGGCCTGCGCGGCCAGGGCGCTGGCGACGAGACCCCCGACGAGGGCGAGCGTCAGGATCTTGCGGTTCATGGCGACCTCCAGGCGACTGGAGACCGAGCCTGCCATCGAAGGCAGATGCCGCGAAAGAGGCCTCTAGGCCGCCTGGCCGAAACCGTGCACGGCGTCGCGCAGGTGACCGAAATTGATCGGCTTGGCCAGCACGGTGACGTCTTCGAAGCCCTTGCGCGGCAGGGCGCCGTAGCCGGTGGCGAAGACGAAGGGCACGCCCTTGGCCCGCAGCGCCTCGGCCACGGGAAACACCATCTCGCCGCCGATGTTGATGTCGAGCACCGCGCCGTCGAGGCTGGGCTTGCCGTCGTCGAGATAGGCCAGGGCCTCGCCCACCGCCCCGAACGAGCCGGAGACCTCGCAGCCGAGATCGGTCAGCAGGTCCTCGACCATCATGGCCACCAGCGCCTCATCCTCGACGATCATGATCCGACGACCGTTCATGCGGCCGCCAGCCGTTGCGACAGCGGGGCGCGGAAGGTGAAGACCAGGCCCTCGGGCGCGAAGTCGAGGCTGGCCGCCCCGCCCAGATCGCGCGACAGGCCGCGCCGGATCAGGCGCGAACCGAAGCCCTCGCCGCCAGGCTCGGGCGGACTGACCGGCGGACCGCCGCGCTCGCGCCATTCCAGGGCGAAGGCCGGGTTTAGCCCGCCCTCCTGCTCCACGCTCCAGGTGACGAACACCTTGCCCTGCGGCGTCGACAGGGCGCCGTACTTGGCGGCGTTGACGATCAGCTCGTGCAGGGTCATGTGCACCGCCACCGCCGCTTCCGGGGTGATCTCGATCGGCGGCCCCTCGACCACGAAGCGGCCGTCCTCCAGCCCGCCGAACGGGCGCATGGCGGCGGCCAGGATCTCGCGCAGCTGGGCCTTGCCCCAGGCCTGCTTGGTCAACAGCTCGTGGGCCTGCGACAGGGCCAGCAGGCGGGATTCGAACGACTCGTTGAAGGCCTTGGGCGAGGTCGCCGTGCGCAGGGTCTGGCTGGCGATCGACTGCACCGAGGCCAGGGTGTTCTTCACCCGGTGGTCCAGCTCGCGCATCAGGAAGGTGCGGCGCTCCAGCTCCTTGTTCAGCGAGGCGTGCAGCCGGCCGCTTTCCAGGGCCGCGGCCGTGGCCCTGGCCATGACCTGCAGCTTGGCGACGATCTCCGGGGCCGGCGTATGTTCCTTGGCCCAGTAGGCGCCCAGGGCCGCGATCGGGTCGCGGGTGCGCACCGGCGTCATCACCAGGCTCTTGACGAAGGTCGGCCGGTACGCGTCGTGCGGGATGCGGTCGTCCTGATAGATGTCGGGGATCACCACCGTCTGGCGGTTCAGCATCGCCCAGCCCGAGATGCAGGCGGTCAGCGGGAAGCGCTTGCCCTTCCACAGCGGGCCGATGGCGTCCTCGTCCAGGTACCAGCAGCACTCGTTGTCGCGCAGGACGAAGGCCACGCCGTCGGCGCCGGAGATGCGGCGCGCGGACGAGCGGACCACGGCGGCCACCTCATCGATGGTGCGCGTGGCCGAAAGTTCCTCGATCGTCTCGACAAGCGTCAGCAGCGCGGAATCGTCTTCGCCGCTCGACACGTCGTGTTCGGCCATGTCCAACATACGAATTGACGCTCGCGGGTCCACTAGACCGAAAGCCTAGCACGCGTCGGGGGGACAACAACAAGAGGCGTGGCGCCGCACACGACTACTCCCGGTTGCCGGGAAGGTTAATGAATTCCTTTCGTTGGCCGACAGTCCAGGCACATCAAGGCTTTGCAGCTCCACAGTAGGTGCCGCCAAACGCCCGCAACGCCAACCCTTGCGACAATCCGCCGCGCCGCCCGCCAACCTAGGCTTCGCACCCGCCGCAACATGCGCTATGCACCCCGGTCCGCGCCATGCCGCACGGTCCAGTAGCTCAGCCGGATAGAGCAGCGCTTTCCTAAAGCGAAGGTCGGGGGTTCGAGTCCCTCCTGGACCGCCAGCGGTAAAGAAACGCCACAGCCAGGGTCACGCCGGAAATACGCGCGCCGGTGAGGTCTCGCGCCTGGCCGTCGAGCCAGCGATAGGTGGACGACGGCTTGGCCGGCGTGGCCGACACGGTAAGGGGCGCAGCCAGAGCATTGGCGGCATGGACGCATGCGAGCGCAAGCGCCCACAGAATGGGGTGACGCCTCATGGGCTTCCTTTCGGGATGTCAGGGAGCGCGGCGGGAACAAGCTCCGCCGCTCAGCATTGTAGAGCGCGCGTCCGCGACCAGAGAGATTCCCTCTGATGCAGACACACGCTAAGCGCTAGCGTGGGGGCGTTGCGCAGCCGTATCCCCCGGATCGTCTGCGCATGTCCGGCCGAGCATCAGAACCCCATCTCTTGCTCGGCCGGAGCCTCGTTCCTTCGTGCAGCACCGCTGGAACCGGCTGCACGAAGGAACGGGAGCGCCTAGACACTAGTCAAGCTAAGGTGGCGGCTGTAGCTTGACCGTATGTACGACGCCGCAATCTAACTTCTGCTGCTAATCGCCTCGGTCGCCGCCGCGTTTGAAACGGGCGTGTGGGCAGCGCGCCAACTGCGCGAGCAGCCTGAGACCGATCAGGAGTGGTGGGATCGCCAGATCTGAGGATCAGCGTCCTGACGCGCCGAGGGTCGCGATCCGCTTAGTGATGGGCCCACAGGCCGTCGCGAGCCCGGCCTTCCAGACCGCTTTACCCGCGCCGTTCGGATGGATGCCGTCAGCTGTCAGCCCGTTGGCAGACGTTGGCGGCTCGATGAAGGCCACGCCCCGCTCCGCCGCCAGCTTTCTCAGCTCAGCATTGTAGCGCGCCAGCATCGCAGAGCGATCCTTCTCCGCGCCCAGCCGTGACGCCTCGAACGGCCATATGCCAACGATCGCGACCGGTCGGGGGGCGGCGTCGAATATCGCGCGGTAGTCGGCGATGAACTCGGCCGGTGTGGCCTTGGTGTTCGTCCCAAGCGCGATGATCGAATGCGCTGGTCGGCTGAGCCCAAAGACCGGCCCAGCCATCCGGCGCCAAGTGTAGGCGTCAGAGCCCTGCACGCCGGCGTTCAGGGTGCGCGGCCCACAGATTGGGTCTAGATCACCACCCATCTGAGTAATGCTGTCGCCCAGCACCACGGTTTCAGCGGGCCGGGTCGCCTCTGCAAGCACGGCAAGCGCCCGAAGAGAGCGAGCGGGCTTCGTCGACATGGGCGCCGCGACATAGACCGCCCAGGCGAGCAGGCCGGCCACCATCACGCCAATCAATAGGACGCCGAACCGGATACTACGCCCGAGCATCATCCACCCTCAAAGCAAAGCTTGGCTAGCTTTGCTATAGGAGCTGTGCGGAAACTTCTAGGCCCACCCCCGAACGACAGCCGAGGCCTGGCCACCGATCAGCTGGCCAGGCCCGCCGCGGCCATGTAGGTCGCGACCGCTTGCTGGAAGACCACTGCCTGCGCGTCGGTGAAGCCGGCATGGAACGCCAGGAAATTGTGCGTCCGTTCCGGCGTGTAGTTGGTCCCACCGTTGCGGCCGCCCAGATAGACGTCGGCGTTCGGGAGGGCCGTCGAGCTTTGGGTGGCCACCTATCGCCTGCTGGTCGAGGCCGCCGGTTCCGAGAGCGACCGCAGCATCATCTTGCATCAAGCGGCCACCGCGATCTTCCAAAGCCAGGACACCGCCTTCGTGAAGGCCGCCCCGCAGGAAGGGGCGTCGACGGTCGTCAACGCTGCTATTGCAGGGCTTGAGAAGAAGGTGGGCGGCTGATCAGCTCGCCTTCCATCTCGTGGCCAAAATCTTGCCGCCAAGGCTGGCCAACGCCAGCGTCGCGCCCAAGCCGCCGGGTAAGAGCTAGCCGGCGCTGCTCAGGCCGAGCCGGCCTTCTGCTGCGCAGCGGCCGCCAGCCGTTCCAGGACGCTGGCGTGGCTGGGCATGCGGTCGGCGGCCTGGCGGCAGGCGATGCGCATGTGCTGGAGGTACTCGGCCAGTTGACGGTCGTCCATGCGGTCGGCCAGGGGATCGTAGCCCTCCGGCTCGCCGTGCTGGCCCATCATCACCGCCAGCCAGTTGGGCTCCACGAAGATCGACTGGTGGGGGAAGATCACCTGGCCGCGCGTGCGGTAGAGGTCGATCTTCTCGCGCAGGCTTTCAGGAATGGCCAGGGCGCGCATGCGGTCCCACAGCGGCTCTCCGACCCGGCGGTTGGCGTGGTAGTGGTAGATCAGGAAATCCCGGATCTGCTCCATCTCGTCGGCCATGATCCGGTTGTAGAAATCGGTCGCCACCGGGTCGTCCTTGGCGCGCGGGAAGCTGGCGGCCAGCTTCATCAGCCCGAATTGAACCAGGTGGATCGAGGTCGATTCCAATGGCTCCAGGAAGCCGCTGGCCAGGCCCAGCGAGACGCAGTTCTTGTGCCGCGACCGCGTGCGCCGGCCGGTGGTGAAGCGCAGGAAGCGCGGATCGGCGAGGATCTCGTTGCCTGGATGCTCGGCCGCCAAGGCCGCCAGCAGCGACCCGGCCGCCTCGTCGTCGCTGATCTGGTCGGCGACATAGACATAGCCGTTGCCGGTGCGGTGCTGCAGCGGGATGCGCCAGCGCCAGCCGGCCCGCTCGGCCGTGGCGCGGGTGTAGGGCACGGGATCCTCGTAGCGGGCCGAAGGCACGGCGACCGCGCGGTTGGCCGGCAGGTATTCGGACCAGTCCTCGTAGCCCATGCCCAGGGCCTGGCCGATCAGCAGTCCCCGGAACCCCGAGCAGTCGATGAAGAAGTCGCCCGCCAGGGTCTCGCCGTCGTCGAGCGCCAGGGAGGCGATCGTGCCGTCGACGGGGTCGAGATTGACGCCGCGGATGGTGCGCTCCACCCGGCGCACGCCCCTGCCCTCGGACACGCGGCGCAGCAGCTGGGCGTAGAGCGAGGCGTCGAAATGGTAGGCATGGACCATGCCCGAGCGCGGATCGTGGGGGTCGTCCACGTGCCAGTCGAACCGGCCGCCCTGGGCCGCCAGGCTGTTGAGCGAAAACTCCGCCAGCTCCGCCTTGTAGCCGCGCCGCCGGGCCCGCAGCCAGTAGGCGTGGAACGAGACGCCCTCCATCGGCGCGCCGAAGGCGCCGAACGGATGAAGGTAGCGCGCCCCCGGATCGCTCCAGCCGACGAACTCGATGCCAAGCTTGAAGCTGCCCTGGCTGGCCGACATCATCGTCGGCTCATCGACGCCGACGAACTGGTTGAAGAACAGGATCGACGGAACGGTCGCCTCGCCGACGCCGACCGTGCCGATCTCGGCGGACTCCACCACCGTGATGCGCATCTGCCGCTGGGGGAACATGCGCGAGAGGAACGCCGCCGACATCCAGCCGGCGGTGCCGCCGCCGACGATCACGACATGCGAGATCTTACCTGGGTCTTCCATGCCGCCGTCCCCGATGGCTTGTCGCGTGTGACGCGTCGCGTGGATCTATCGAAAAAGCCCCGCCGGCGGCGCGCCGACGGGGCTTTCGAAGCTCAGGATGGACCGGGCCTCGGCCCGGCGCCAGCCCGTCCTAGAACGTGCCGCGCAGGATGAACGAGACGCGGCGGTCGCTGACGGTCCAGCTGTGGGTGCGGACCAGGGCTTCGGAGAAGTTGCCCTGCGTGCCCAGGTACCAGGAGTCCCGCTGGTCCATGGTCAGCTCGTAACGGCTGTTGAGCAGGTTCACCGCCTGCACGCCGACCTTCAGGCGCGGATTGATCGAGTAGATGATCGATCCGTCCAGCTGGCCGAAGTCTTCGGCATAGACGGGCACCATCAGGTTCGAGGCCGAGGCGCTCATCAGGTAGCGCGAGCGCCAGTTGTAGGCCAGGCGGGCGTCGAAGCCGTACTTACTGTAGAGCAGGGTCGCATTGTAGGTGTAGCGCGACAGCTGCTCGAGCGGCAGGTTGAGCTTCGAGGCGTTGATCTGCGAGGCGTCGGTGGTGCTGCTCGAGGCGTTCTGCGCGCCGCGGCTTTCCAGCATCGTCGTGTTGAATTCCGCGCCGATCCCGGCCAGCGGCCCCGGCAGGAAGTCGAAGAACTGCTGGTACTGGAACTCCATGCCGTAGATCTTGCCGTGGCCCATGTTCAGCGGAACCGTGCCGATGGCCGTCACGGACTCGCCGCTGCTCTTGGTGATCGTGGCCTGGGTAGCGACCGACTGGATATAGTCGTAGACGTCCTTGTGGAAGATCCCCGTGGCCAGCATGCCGCCGTGGAAATACCACTCGGCCGACAGGTCGAACGAGTTCGAGCGCATCGGCTTCAGGTTCGGGTTGCCCGAGCTGAAGCCGAAGGCGACGTCGGTGTGGTACTGGATCGCCTGGCCGTTGGCCACCGCGGTGTCGAGCTGGGCCTGGGTATAGGCCAAGCCGGTCTGCTGGTTGATCAGGTTGTCGCTGAGCACCGCGTTGCGCGACTGCAGCGTCCCCGACAGCGTGACGCTGGGGTCCATCTGGTAGAAGTCGGGACGGACGATGTTCTTCGAGGCCGCGAAGCGGATGAAGATGTTGTCCCGGGCCTTCAGGCGCAGGTTCAGGCTGGGCAGGACGTTGGTGTAGCTGGTGCTGCCGACCGAGGTGAACGACTCGCCGTCGGCGAACTTGATCTTGGCGGCGGCCGTCGCAGAGCCGAACAGGGCCTGGCCCTGGTCGATCTCGGTCACCGTGCCGTAGCCGCGGCTGTCGGTCGAGGTGTGGACGACGCGCAGGCCGAAGTTACCGTCGAAGCTCATGGCCTCGCCGTTCCACTGCAGCGGCAGCTCGTCCTTGCCGAAGCGGACCTTGGCGTAGAGCGAGGTGGTGTCTTCCTGCTGGTTGTTGACCCCCTTGCCGTTGGCGAAGGTGGTGTCGGAGTCGCCCAGCGGGGTCCAGTAGTTGATGCCGCTGCCCGGGGCCGCCCACAGCGGGTTGTAGCTCCACAGCGAGCCCTGGACATAGGGGCTCTTCTGGCCGGCCAGCTCGCCCCACGGGATGGTGGCGCTGCCGGTCTGCGGATAGTAGCCGTACTCGCCGTCCGTATAGGCCGGGCCGCCGCCGGGGATTTGGCCGTTCCAGACCACCTTGTTGAGGTAGTCCGAGAGCGTCGTCGCGCTCTTGGCCAGGTCGAACGACGGCATGATCAGCGAGGGCACCGACACGTCGCCCTTGAAGAAATTGCTGAACGCGACGGTGTCCTGGTACTGGGTGTACTTGTCGGCCGTGGCGGTGACGCGCGTGGCCCACGGGGCCGAGATCACCGCCCAGTTATAGCCGCCGTCGCGCGAGATCGCCTCGCGCTGGGTCGCCCGCACCCCGACCTTGACGTCCTTCAGGAAGGCGTCGTCGTCGAACGAATAGGTGACGTCGAACTTGGCCGCCTTCTCGTTGGCGTCGTTGTCGTCGATGTGGTCCATCGCCGCGTACAGGTTGAACGACGACGGCGAGGACGTGACGTTGTTCATGGTGATCTTGGGCAGGTCGCCGCTCAGATCCAGACCGAAACCGCCTTGCAGGGTGACGGTGTTGTAGACCGTCAGGTCGGTGCTCTCGCGGTGCGACTTGACGTACTGCAGGTCGCCGTTCACGGCCCAGCGGTCGTTCTGCCACTTGAAGCCGGCCGAGATGTCGTTGGTGTTGTCCTTCACCACGCCGTATCGGGTGCCCACGTTCAGCAGGAACGAGTTGGCGACCCCGTTGCCGCCGCCGCCGCCGTCGACCAGCGTGCCGCTGACGAAGTTGCCGTCCTCGTCGAACACGAACGCGGTGCCCGCCGCCGGCTGGACCACGAACGACTGGTTGTTGGTCGCCGAGCAGCACGCCGAGGTCTGGGCGAAGCTGTCCATGAAGGTCTGCTTGGCTTCGGTGCGGAACAGCGTGGTGTAGAGCTCGAGGTTGTCGGTCGGGCGCCACTGGAAGGCCCCGTAGTAGCCCTTGCGGTTCCGGTCCTGGTCGTTGTTGCGGTACTGGATGCCGACCGGCACGAACACCTGGTCCTGGGTCTGGCCCGCGATGGCGTTGTTGCCGCTGTAGTTCAGCGTCGCGCCGCCGTCGTAGGACGACTGGGTGTTGGTGCTGTGGACGTTGTAGGGGTCGACAGCGATGGTGTTGACGGCCGTCTTCAGCGTCGAGTTGGAGTAGCTCAGCAACGCGCCGAACTCGCCCCAGTTGGTCTGATAGCGGTCGCTCATCAGGATGCTGCCCGAGGGCGAGCCTTCCTTGCGCAGGTCGCCGCGGGTGTAGTCGGCCGAGAAGGCGAACTGGCGGTCCTTCTGGTCGAAGGGCATGCGGGTGCGCAGGTTGACCGTGCCGCCCAGGCCGCCTTCGACGATGTCGGCCGACGGGTTCTTGTAGACGTCGACGCCGGCGAACAGCTCGGGCGTCACGTCTTCCCACGAGATGGCGCGGCCGCCGCGGGCCGAGAACATGTCGCGGCCGTTGAGCTCCGAACGAACCCAGGTCAGGCCGCGGATCTGGATGCCCGAGCCTTCGGCGTTCAGGCGATCGACGTCGCGGGGCTGGGTGGTCCGGCCGATGGTCACGCCCGGAACGCGCTGCAGCGCCTCGGTGACCGAACGGTCGGGCAGGCCGCCGATGTCCACGGCGGTGATCGAATCGACGATCTGGTCGGAATTCTTCTTGAGGTCCTGCGCCGACTGGATCGCCTTGCGCTGGCCGACCACGACGACCTCGGAAACGGTCTCGGTGGTGGTTCCGTCGGCCGTCTGGGCCTGCGCCGCGACACTCCAGGCGCCGGCCACGCAAGCCATGGCGGCCGAGACGAACAGGACGCGTTTCTTGTCGATGAGCTTCATGCTTCCTCCCCTAAGAATTCAGCGCCCACCGCGAATGGCCGGCGCTTCGACGCTCGCCTCGCCCGACTTGGTTGCCGGATCTGGCCGTGTGGCGTCTTTTAATTAATTTGATTTATTAAACCGGGCCCATTTTTCCTACAAGGGCATTTTCGCGGCCCCAGCATATTCGAGGCGCGTTTTTGTCGGGTTCTGGGCCGGCGTGGTAACAATGTAACGCCCCTCTCGCCGAGCGGACAAACGCCCGGTTGCGAGAGCTTCAGGCCTGCTCGGCTTCCGCGCGGCGCAGGATGGCGCTGATCCGCTTGGCGAAGCGGTCGATGGCGAACGGCTTGGTGATGATCTCCATCCCCTGCGCCAGGAACGTGCTCTGATCGACGGCCTGTTCGGCATAGCCGGTCATGAACAGGATCGGCAGGTCCGGCCGGCTCTCGCGGGCGATCTCGGCCAGTTGGCGGCCGTTGAGACCGGGCAGGCCGACATCGGTGATCATCAGGTCGATGGCCCGCGCCGACTGCAGGATGGGCGCGGCCTCGCGGCCGCTCTCGGTCTCGATGGCGCGGTAGCCCAGTTCCTGCAGCACCTGCACGACCAGCAGCCGCACCGCCGGATCGTCCTCGACCACCAGAACCGTCTCGCCGGCGCCGCCTTCGGCCCGATCGTCGGTCTCCTCGACGAGGTCGGCGACCTCGCCGCGATGGCGGGGCAGGAACAGGCGGATCACCGCGCCCGCGCCCTCCTGGCTCTCGATCTCCACATGGCCCCGCGACTGCTGCACGAAGCCGTAAATCATCGACAGGCCAAGACCCGTCCCCTGCCCCAGCGGCTTGGTGGTGAAGAACGGGTCGAACACCTTGCTCAGCACGTCGGGCGACATGCCCATACCGGTGTCGGCGACGCCGATCTCGACATAGTCGCCCGGCTCGGCGCGGTCGCTCTTGGCCAGGCGGGCGGCCGACAGCGCGACGTTGCGGGCCGAGATCGTCAGGCGGCCGCCGTGGGGCATGGCGTCGCGCGCATTGATCGCCAGGTTGAGGATGGCGCTTTCCAGCTGGTTGTCGTCGGCGACGGCGGTCCAGAGGTCCGCGTCGACATCGGTCTCCAGCCGCACCTGCTCGCCAAGGGTCCGCCGCAGCAGGTCCTCCATCGAGGCCACCAGCGCCGCCACATCCAGCGGCCGGCTGTCCAGCGACTGCCGGCGCGAGAAGGCCAGCAGCCGGTGAGTCAGGGCGGCGGCGCGCTGGCCCGACTGGGTGGCCGCCTCGAAGAACCGCTCGGCGTCGGCGATCCGGCCCTCGGCGATGCGGCGGCGGCCCATGTCCATACCGCCCAGCATGCCGGTCAGCATGTTGTTGAAGTCGTGCGCCAGGCCGCCGGTCAGTTGGCCCACCGCCTCCATCTTCTGGCTCTGGCGCAACTGGTCTTCGAGCAGCTTGCGCTGGGTGATGTCGCGGCCGACCGCATAGATGAAGTCGCCGTCCGGCAGGGCCGTCCAGTTGATCCAGTGCAGTTCGCCGTCCTTGGACAGCACCCGGCAGTCGAAGTCGGTCACCGCCTCGCCGGTCCGCAGCCCCGCCGCCAGCTCGCCGGCCATCTCCCGGTCGTCGGGATGCACCAGCCCGCCCATCACCGAGCCGATCAGGTCGACCGGCTCGTAACCGAGCAAGGCGGTCCAGGCCGGATTGACCGCGCGATAGGCGCCGTCGCGGCCGGAGATGCTGAGCAGGTCGCGCGACAGGTTCCAGACCCGGTCGCGCTCCTGGTTGCTGACCTCGACCCGCGCTTCCAGGGCGGCGGCCAGGTCGCGCAGCCGATCCTCGGACCGCTTGGTGGCGGTGACGTCGTAGATGACGCCGATGAAGCTGACCCCGCCGCTCGGCGCGGCCTGATGCTCGCCGCGGCAGGCCAGCCAGCGGGCCTCGCCGGTGTCGGCCCGCTGGATGCGGAACTCGTGGAAGGCCGGCCCCAACCGTTCGCTCTCGCGTCCGCCGATCAGCGGCTGGTCCTCGGGATCGACCACGGCGTTGATCGTCCGCACCGGCAGGCTGGTGGCCGGTTGCAGGCCCAGCAGGCCGCAGAAGGTGTCGGACACCTCGACCGTGCCGAAGCCGCTGAGATATTCGAAACTGCCCACGCCGCCGGCCGACTGGGCGATGCGCAGCCGCTCCTCGACGCGCTTCTGCTCGGTGATGTCGGCCAGCACGCCGGCGAAGCGCACCGGCCTGTCCTGGGCGTCGAGATAGGTCCGCCCCTTGGCCGACACCCAGCGGAGTTCACCGTCGACGAGGACGCGGTAGTCGCGCGCGAAGACCTCGGCGCCGTTCAGCGCGCCGGCCACGGCGATCTTCAGCCGTAGGCGATCGGCCGCGAACACGGCGTCGAAGAAGGCCGAGGTCGGCAGGCCGTTGGCCGCGGCGATCGGATCCAGGCCGTAGAGACCGGCGAACCGCGCGTCGGCGACCAGACGTCCCTGGGCGATGTTCCACTCCCAGGCGCCCTCGGCGCCGGCCACGGTCTGGGCCACGCGCAGCCGCTCCTTGGCCTCGGCGAGACGCTGGCGGGTCGAGCGCAGCTCTCGCCCCAGGTCCTCGTCGCCATAGTCGGCGCTGACGTCGGTCTGGGTGGCGAACCGGAAGGCGGGCCGCCCGGCCGCGTCCTTCAGGGTGGTGACGTTCAGTCGGTTCCAGAACCGCGTCCCGTCGCGTCGGACGTTCAGCAGATCGACCGTGGCCGATCCCGCGTTCTCCAAGGTTCCGGCCAGACCCGCCACGGCCTGCGGGTCGACACCCTCGGCCTGCAGGAAACGGCAATTGCGGCCCATCACCTCGGCCGCCTCGTAGCCTGTCAGGGCCTCGAAGGCGGCGTTGACGAAGACGATCGGATCGTCGTGCTGGCGCGGATCGGTGACGGTGATCGCCACGCCCGATCCCGCCAGGGCGTCGAACAGCGGCCCGGCGAGCGCGCGCAGCGCGTCCAGGTCCACGGCCGCTCCCGCGTTCTCGGGGCGGATCGCTGCATCGACGGTGTCGGTCATGACCTCATCGGAACGCCAAGCTGAGCAATAGGTTCAGGCGCATCAGCCGACATCGCCGGCGACGCGTTCGATGAAGTCGGCGATCAGCGACCGCAGCGCCTGCAACGACGGCAGGTCCATCAGCATGGCGATGTAGCCGCGGATGTCGCGGTCGTTGATGGCGAAGTTGATGTAGAGGAACAGCACCACCCCGCCGTCGGCGTGCTGGTCGGTCAGGGTGAACAGCGACGCCCCGTCGCCGCGCAGCACCTCGGGCAGCGACATCTGCAGCGGCTTCTGCAGCATGTTGGCCATGGTCGCCAAGCAGCTGTTGAGCACCACATTGCCGGTCTCGGCGAGGGCCTCGTCCTCCATGTCGACGGCCTCGCCGTGGGACAGGGCGCCGCCCGTCACCGCGTGGACCAGGGCCATGCTGTTGGCCTGGGGAAAGATCAGCAGGGCGCGGCCCGAGAACACGCCCTCGAAGTCCTGGCGCACGGCGACCAGCTCGCCGTTCTCGCGCTCGCGGATCAGGGTGGCCGCGCCCTGGCGGGTCACCACCTCGACCGACGGCACCGACAGCAGCACCTGCTCGCCGACCATCTTGCGAAGGCTGCTGGCCGCGCGGCTGACGCCGATATTGACCAGTTCGGTCAGGGCGTCGCGTTCGAGTTCTTCGAGAAAGATCGTCTGGATGCTCATCGGCCGGCCGACCGAAGGCGCAGGGCGGCCCCCGAGATGAACCCCCTCAAGCCTTCTTCGGAGACCGGCTTGGCGATGAAGGCGGCGTTGGCCGCGCGGGCCCGGGCGATGATCTCGTCCTGGACGTTGGCCGTGGCCACCGCGATCGGCAGGTCGGCGAAGCGCCCGCGCAGTTCCTCGGCCAGCTCCAGGCCGTCGCGGCCGGGCATGTTGAAGTCGAGGATGACGAGGTCGATGGCCTCGTTTTCGAACAGCGCCAGGGCCTCGTCGGCCCCGCCGGCCTCGAGCCGCCGCCAGTCGGGTTGCAGAGCAGCGATCGCCTTGCCCACGACGATGCGGGCCAGCTTGCTGTCATCGACGATCAGAACCGTCGCCACCATGAACACTCCTCGACATGCCGCGCCCCCTAGGGCGGCGGACGGTTATAGCCCGGCTCTAGTCGGCCGTCGCCCTTCGGGCCAGGGCCGGGACCAGATGCTGTTTCAGAAACTCGTCGCCGGGCGAACCGACGACGGAAGGTTGGAACGCCAGGATCGCCTGGACCACGGCCCCGTGCAGGCTGTCGCAGCCCGACAGGTCCAGCGTGGTCACGCTCCCCTCCCATAGCAGAGCCGCCAGGGTCTCTGCGTCTTCTACCCGACAGTGGCCGTGCAGCGCCGCGATGGCTCCGTTTCGCTCGATCCTCATGCCAGAAGCTCCGCCAGGTCCAGCACCAGCATGACCGAGCCGTCGGCGGTCAGGGTCGAGCCCGAAACGCCGCGCGCCCCGGCCAGCAGGCCGGCCATCGGCCGCACGACGGCGTCGATCCGCTCGACCACCGCGTCGACCGCGAAGCCGACCGGCTCGCCGCCCACCCCGGCCACGACGACGCGGTCGCTGGACGGGCCGGCCTCCGCCCCCAGAGCCTGGGCCAGATCCACCAGCGGCACGACCTCGTCGCGCAGCACGAAGGCCCGGCCGGCGCGGATCGGGAAGATGCGGTCGGCGGGAACCCGGGCGATCTCGGCGACGCCGTCCAGCGGCAGGCCAAAGCGCTCGCCGGCGCTCTCCACCACCAGCAGCTTGGCCAGCACCATGCGGATCGGCAGAGCCAGCCGCACGGTCGTTCCGAGACCAGGGCGGCTGTCGATCTCGACCCGCCCGCCCAGGCGGGTGACGGCGGCGCGCACCGCGTCCATGCCGACCCCGCGGCCAGAGACGCTGCTGACCGTCTCGGCGGTCGAGAAGCCGGGCAGGAAGATCAGGTCGACGAGCGCCGCGTCGCTCATGGCCTCGGCGCTGGTTGCGTCGATCAAGCCTCGGGCCACCGCGCGGTCGCGCACCCGGGCCGGATCGACGCCCGCCCCGTCGTCGACGACCTCGATCACCGCCTGGTCGCCGACGGTGCGGGCCGACAGGCGCACTAGGGCCTGGGCCGGCTTGCCCGCCGCCGTCCGCGCCTCGGGCCGCTCGACGCCATGGTCGAGCGCATTGCGCAGCAGGTGCAGCAGCGGCTCGAAGAGCCCGTCGACCACCGCCTTGTCGACCTCGACCTCGCCGCCTTCGATCTCCAGCGCCGCAGGCTTGCCCAGGGTGGCGGCGATCTCGCGCACCAGGCGCGGAAACCGGCCCAGCAACGGCGCCAGCGGCGTCATCCGCGCCTGGCCGACCGTGGTGTGCAGGGCCGCGACCAGCCGGTCGAGCTCGGCCTGCTTGGCGCGCAGCGCCTGGCCCAGGGCCTGGCCGTCGCCGCCGCGCTCGGCCTGGGCCGCCAGCTCGATCAGCCCGCCCTTGGCGACCACCAGTTGGTCGGAAAGGTCGGCCAACTGGTCCACCCGGGCCGCGTCGATGCGCAGGGTGCGGCGGGCCGTTTCCACCTCGACGCCGGCCGGCGCGAAGGCCTCGGCGGCGCGAAGGGTGGCCAGCGCCACCTGGTCGCGGACCAGCCGCAGGGCGGTCTCCACCGCCGGCAGGGCGGCCGTGGACAGGGCCTCGATGACCAGGGTGCAGCGGAAGGGATCGTACAGGGCCGGATCGGCGACGGGCTCGGCCAGGCTGACCCGCAGCTGCGCCAGGTCCGGCACGGCCTTGATGATGGCGATCGGATCGTCGCCGGCGAAGTAGCCGTCGGCGCGCGGGCGATAGCGGATGGCCACGCCCGCCCGGCCCGGAAAGGCGCTCGCCCCGTCCCAGTCGTCGGCGGCAGCGACTTGCGGCGCGGCGCCGTCGCCGGCCAGGCGGGCGATCAGGGCCTGCGACGCCGCCGAGGCGGACTCCGGCAGAACTCCGACCGTGTCCAGGTCGTCCAGCCAGCGCTCGACCTGGTCGGCGACCTCCAGCAGGACGGAGAAATCGCCCCCCTCGCCCTGCCCGCCGCGCAGCCGGCCCAGCACGTCCTCGGCGGCGTGCAGCACGCGCCCCATCGGCGTCAGGCCCAACAGGTCGGCCGACCCCTTCAGGGTGTGGACGGCCCGGAAGCAGCGATCCAGCCGCGCCGGATCGGCCGGTCCGCGCTGCAGGGCGGCCAGATCCGCGCCGGCCTCCAGCGCCTGCTCGCGGCCCTCGATCAGGAACTGGGCGAGAAGCTCGTCGATCACGCCGGGCCTCCCGGACGCTGGAAGACCACGGCGTCCTCGAATCGCCGGACGAGGAAACGATCGTCGATGCGGCTCATGGACTCGGTGTGGCCCAGGCACAGATAGCCGCCGGGCGACAGGCGGTCATAGAGGTTCCGGGCCGCGACGGCGCGCGAGGCGTCGTCGAAATATATCAGCACGTTGCGGCAGAAGATGACGTCGAAGGTCCCCTGGTCGCGCAGACCCGGCCCGTCCATCAGGTTGGCGGCGGTGAAGGTCACCGACTCCCGCAGGTCGTCGATGATCTTCCAGCGATGGCGGCGGGCCGGCTCGAAATAGGCGTCGCGCACCGACTGCGGCAGCCGCGCCAGGGACCGCTCGCCGAAAAGCCCGGCGCGGGCGGCCTCCAGGGCCTGGGTGTCGATGTCGGACCCGACGATCTCGATGTTGTAGGCGTCGACCATGCGCCAGTTTTCCAGCAGCCACAGGGCGATGGAATAGGCTTCTTCCCCCGTCGAGCAAGGCATCGACCAGATCCGCACCTTGTCGCCCGCCCGCCGCGTCGCAACGAGGTCGGGCAGCAGCGAACGGCCCAGGCACGTCAGCTGATGTTCCTCGCGGTAGAAATAGGTCTCGTTGACGGTGAAGGCGTTGACCAGGGCCTGGCGCTCGCCCGGGTCGGTGCGCAGGTGGGCCAGGTAGTCGCCGAGGTCGGCGGCGCCGGTCGCGGCCAGCCGCTCGTCCAGCCGCCGCTCGATATAGTAGCGCTTGGTCTCGCCGAACCACATGCCGGTCTGCCGGTAGAGGTGATCCCGAAAGCGGTCGAGCTCGATGTCGGTGAAGGGCGGGATCATCGGGCGAGCATCATCGACAGGCGGCCGGCGATGGCGTCGACCGGCTCCACCGCGCTGGCCCCGCCCAGCCGCACCAGCGCGCCGGGCATGCCCCAGACCACGGCCGTCTCCTCGGACTCGGCGACCGTGCGCCCGCCCAGCCGGTGCAGCTCGGCCATGGTCCTGGCCCCGTCGTCGCCCATGCCGGTCATCAGCACCCCGACCAGCCGGTCGGGGGCCACGTGGGCCATGGCGCTGGCGACCAGGCGGTCGACGCTGGGATGCCAGCGGTGCGCGGGATCGGCCGGGGCCGGCAGGGCCACCAGGCCCGCGGCCCGGCGACTGACCACCATGTCGGCCCCGCCGCGGGCGATATAGACGCCGCCGGTGCGCAGCGGCGTTGGCCCGGCCGCCTCGACCACCGACAGCGGGCACAGGCCGTCCAGCCGCGCGGCCAGCGAGGCGGTGAAGCTGGCCGGCATGTGTTGGGCGACCAGGATCGGCCAGGGAAAGTCGGGGGCGATGTCGCCGAGCAGCGCCTCCAGCGCCGCCGGACCGCCGGTCGAGGTTCCGACCAGCACCAGTCCCTCGGGCGGATCGCCGGCCGGGGCCGCGCCCTGCTTGCGAGGCCGCGCCCCCGTCTTTGTCGGGGCTCGGGCCGCTTCGCGCCTGGCCCGCAGGCGTTCGAGCAAGCGGCTTCCACGGCCCACCTTGGCGGTCGCCGCGGCCGTGACCTTCTCGATCAGCACCGGCGCCAGTTCGTCTATGGCCAGAGAGACCACGCCGTCGGGCTTGGGCAGGAAGTCGACGGCCCCGAGTTCCAGCGCCGACAGCGTCGCCTCCGCCCCCTCGGCGGTCAGGGACGAGACCATCACCACCGGGCACGGCCGCCGGGCCATGATCTGCTCCAGGCACTCCAGGCCGTTCATGCGCGGCATCTGCACGTCCAGCGTGACGACGTCCGGGCGCACTTCATCCAGCTTGGCCAGGGCTTCCACCCCGTCACGGGCGATGGCGACCTCGAAGCCGGCCTCCGTCAGGATTTCGCTCAGGACACGCCGGAGAAGCGCCGAGTCGTCGACGACCAGGACCTTTGTCATGGGCAAGGGGTCACGAAGACGCCGGAGCGGTCCGCGCCAGGTCGCGCAGGAGATCGGCTTCCGCCCGCTCCAGCAGCGCTTTTGGATCGATAAGCAAGATGACGTCGCCCCCGCGCCGCACGGCGCGGTCGAACAAACGGGCGCCGGGGTCGGACAGTTCCGGCGCAGGCAGAAGATCGCCTTCTCCCGCCTCCAGGATCTCGATGACGGCGTCGACGGCGAAGCCGGCCTGCAGGCCGTCGACGGTGACGACGACGATGCGGCCCGCGCCCTCGGCTTTGCCGGGCGCGGACAGGCGGGCGCGCTGGTCGATCACCGGCAGGGTCTTGCCGCGCAGGTTCATCACGCCCTTCACATAGGCCGGAGCCTTGGGCAGGCGGGTCAGTTGGTCGGGGGCGCGCACCACCTCGTCGACCGCGGCGATCGGCAGGCCGTACAGCTCCTCGCCCAGCCGGATGACGATGAAGCGTTCGCGCTGGGCGGCCAGGGAGCCCTGGGTCATGGCGGTCTCCTCGGAGGCGCTGGCCAGGGCCAGCCACTGGCCGACACGCTCGTCGGCCAGCAGGCGGTCGGGGGTGAGGATCGCCAGCACGCCTCGGTCGCCCGTCAGGCGCAGGACGGTGTCGATGCGGGCCTCGCCGCCGCCGCGATTGAACAGGCTGGGCGCGCGGCCAAGACGGTCGGCGCTTTCGCGGACGATGGACGTGACCTCGTCTACGATCAGGCCCAGACGCTCCTGGCCCAGGCGCACCACGACGAGGCGCTCGCGCGGGCTGGGCGCCGTCTCGGCCAGGCCCAGCAGCCCCCGGGCCGACAGCACCGGCAGCACCGCGCCGCGATGGTCGCAGACGCCCAGCAGCACCGCGTCGGTGCGCGGCAGGCCGGCGATGGCGGCCGGCACGGCGGCGACCTCGACCACCGCCTCCAGCGGCAGGCCATAGGCCTGGCCGGCCAGGGCGATCCCGAGCATGGCCAGGGTACGCTCGGCCTCGCGGGCACTGGACGGCAGGACGTCCGACGCAATACGCGTATCGGTCCGACCCCGCTCGCGGGTCGCCGAAAAGCGCGCCGCCAGAACCTCGTCGAGATCGAGCCAGGAGGCGCCGTCGCCCCGGCGCAGCCTCAGGCCTTCGCCCGCGTCGTCCGAGGCGTCGTCGGAAAAGCCCAGGGCCTCGACGCTCTCGACGGCCAGGCCCACCGGCGGATCGCGCCGCAGCACCACCACGCGATCGGGCTCCCCCGCCTCCAGGCCCAGGATGTCGGCCAGCGAGACGACGGGCAGCACCACGCCGCGCAGGTGGGTGACGCCCAGCAGCTCGGCAGGGCCGTGCGGCATGCGGGTCAGCCTGGGCTGCTTGATCACCTCGGCCACCGCCTGGGCGGGCAGGCTCATCCGCGCTCCGCCAGCCCGAACCGTCAGCCGTCGGCGGGCCTCGGCGGCCACGCTCACGTCTCCGCCGCGCGTTGCAGCTCGCCGGCCAGCAAGGCGATTTCCTCGATCGCCGCGGCAAGGTCCTCGGCGGCCTGCGACTGCTGCCGGGCGGCGACGGCGGCCTGGGTGGCGGCGGCGCTGGCCTCCTCGGCGGCGACGGCGATCTGGCCGACGCCGACCGTGACCTGGGTGCAGGCCGATAGGATGGCCTCGCCGCCCTGGGCGATCTCCTCGGCGCCGGCGCGCAGGGCTTCGGCCCCCTGGACCACCACCTCGAGGCGTTCCTCGATCGCCCGGTTGCGGTCGACCTCCAGCTCGGCCACGGCCGCGGTCTGGTCCACCTCGCGGCGGACCTTGCCGATCTGCACCGCGATCGCGGCGATCACGTCCTTGACCGCCTCGGCGTTGCCCGCGGCGTCGCGCGCCAGGGTGCGGATGTCGCCCGAGACTACCGCGAAGCCGCGCCCGGCCTCGCCGGCCCGCGCCGCCTCGACCGCGCCGCTGGTGGCCAGCATGGTCGTCTGCACCGCCACCAGGGCCAGGCCGTCGACCAGCTTGGCGGTCGTGGCGCTTTCAAGTTCCAAGGTCTCGATGGCGTCGAGGATCGAACGGTTCTCGCTCGCGGCCTGGGCCACGTTCGCAACCAGGGACGAGATGGCCGCGCGGCTGTCGCGCAGCAGCGCGCCCATGGCCTGCGCCCGCTTGGCGCTCTCGCCGCCATTGACGGTGGACAGGCGGGCGGCGCGCTCGACCTCGGTCATCGCCGCGCTGGCCTGCTGGGTGGCGGCCGCCTGGATCTGGGCCCCGCGGCTGATCTGGTCGATGGCCACCAGGATCTCGGCCGCCGAGCCGGAAAGCTGCTGGATGGCCGCCGACAGCTCCTCGGCCGCGGCGGCGGTCTCGCGCGCGGCGTCGGCCGCGCCCTCGCCGCTCGTTCCGACCTCGACCAGCTCGCTCAGGGATTCGGCCGCCGTCTGGCTCTGGTCCAGAGACTGACCCTGCTGCTGCACCGCCCGCTGGGCCTCGGTCCCGGCGGCTGCCTGCTCCTCCGCGGCGCTGGAGATGCTTTCGGCCCCGCGCCGGGTCTCGTTGGCGGCGGCGGCGGCCTCGACGGCGGAGATCAGGATCTCCTGGCTGTCCTGGCTCAGCCGGCCCATGTCGCCGCGGATGACGTCGAGCGTGTCGGTGATCCGGGCGGCCGAGATCGCCTCGGCCTCGGCGCCGGTCGCGGCCTTGCGCAGCCGCTGGCCGACGTCGCGCACCAGGGCCGCCATGCGGTCGGCGGACTCGCGGATCAGCCGCGAGCGCTGCTCGGCGGCCTCGGCCAGGGCCCGAACCTCGTCGGCGACGATCGAGAAGCCCCGCCCCTCGTCTCCGGCCCGCGCCGCCTCGATGGCGGCGTTGAGGGCCAGAAGGTTGGTCTGGTCGGCGATGTCGGCGACGCCGACGGTGATCTCGTTGATGCGCGTGGCGTGCTGGTCGAGCAGGGCCACGGCCTCGACCGTCGCCAGCTGCCGCCGGGCGTTCAGGCTGACGGCCTTGACCGAGGTGGTGACCGCCGCGCCGGACTCCGCCAGCAGGCCCTGCAAGGTCTCGGCGCGCGTACGGGCGGCCTCGGCCCGCTCCCGCGCCGCCGCGAACAGCTCGGTCATCGCATTGATCGAGGCCAGGGACTCGTGCGCGGCTCCTGCGGCTTCCTCGGCGCCGCTGGAGATCTGGGCCAGGGCCCGGCGCAGTTCCTCGACGGCGCTGGCGGCCTCGGTCAGGCCGCTGGTCAACTCCAGGACGGCCGCCGCGATCCGCTCCTCGGCGTTCTGGCGACGCGGAACGGGCTTTCGCGCCGGCGTACGCCTGGCGACCGGCGCCACGGCCTCGGGCGGCGGCGCGGTCTCGCGGCCCTTCGCCCGACCCGAGAGCTTCGTCGTCTTCACCAGCGCCATAAGCCGCCCCACACTTCCATCGGCCGGTCCAGGCGACCGCTCGAAGGCACCGATAGAAGCAGGCCCGAGGCTCGACCACAACGACAATAGGCCACGCCGGACCATTGCAACCCGGCGCTGCGAAACGGCCATGCCTACACCCCTATTCCCGTTCTCCCGCGAACCAGACTATTCAAGGACGCTACAAGGCTGAGCCGGCCGCTCACGCTGGGGACCGTTCATGGCGCCGCGCAACAAATCGCCGTCTTCCGCGCGTTCGGGCGCGCGTCCGGCTCGCCCCGCCTTGGCTGCCTTGGCCGCGCCGGTTTCGCCCAGCGTGCTGGCGCTCGGCCAGGACGCCGCGCCGGTCGCCGCCCACATGGGCTTTCGGGCCGGACCGGTCGGCGATTCCGCCTCCAAGGAGGCCCTGGCCCGGCTGACCCGCCAGACCCAGACCCTCGGCAACTCGGCCCAGGCCCGCCTGCTGGAGCAGGCGATCGGGGCGGTGCGCAAGCACGACTACGAGCGCGCCGCCAAGCTGGCCCTGAAGGCCCTGTCCACCGACGACAAGCTCGGCGTCGCCTGGCACGTGCTGGGGGTGTCGCGCGAGAAGCTGGGCGACTTCTCCGGCTCGATGCAGTGCTACGAGGCGGCCCTGCGCCTGCTGCCCAGCGAGGACGCCGTGGCCGGCGACCTGGGCCGCCTGGCCTACCGCATGGACATGCCGGAGATCGCCGCCAAGCTGTTCCGCATCCACGTCAAGGCCCAGCCCCACGACGTGGCCGGCGTCAACAACCTGGCCTGCGCCCTGCGCGACCTGAACGCCAACAGCGAGGCCATCGACATCCTGCGGCCGGCGATCCAGGAGCATCCGCAGCAGCCGATCCTGTGGAACACGCTGGGCACGGTGATGTGCAGCCTGGGCGACGGGGCCACGGCGGTGACCTTTTTCGACGAGGCCCTGCGGCTGAACCCGGACTTCGGCAAGGGCTATCACAACCGTGCCTATGCCCGCCTCGACCTGGGCGACGCCGAGGGCGCGCTGGACGACTGCGACAAGGGCATCGCCTGCTCGGACTCGCGCGAAGACATCGCCACCATGCAGTTCGCGCGCTCGACCATCCTGCTGGCCCTCGGCCGGGTCGAGGAGGGCTGGAGCGCCTACGAGGCGCGGCTGTCGCCCGACCTCGGCGACGCCCCGCGCTTCGTCATCGAGGCCCAGCCCTGGCGCATCGGCGAGCCGCTGGACGGCAAGCGTCTGCTGGTCGTCGCCGAACAGGGCCTGGGCGACGAGGTGATGTTCGCCAACCTGCTGCCGGACCTGAAAGAGCGCCTTGGCGCCGACGGTTCGATGGGCCTGGTCGTCGAGCGCCGGCTGAAGACCCTGTTCGAGCGCAGCTTCCCGGGCGTCGAGGTCAGCCAGCACCGCACCGTCGCCTACGAGGGCCGCACCTATCGCAGCGCTCCCAATGTCGCCGAGGTGTCGCGCTACGACGCCTGGACGCCGATCGCCTCGCTGTTGCCGGTGCTGCGCCCGACCGCGCAGGCCTTCCCCGAGCGCGAGCGCTTCCTTGAACCCGATCCCGAGCGCGTGGCGCACTGGCGCAAGGTGCTGGAGGACGCGCCGGCCGGCCTGAAGGTCGGCCTGCTATGGAAGAGCCTGAAGCTCGACGGCGAGCGGGCGCGGCAGTTCTCGCCGTTCCAGCTGTGGGAGCCGGTCCTGAAGACCCCCGGCGTCAGCTTCATCAACATCCAGTACGGCGACTGCGCCGAGGAAATCGCCTACGCCCGCGACATGCTGGGCGTCGAGGTCTGGCAGCCGCCGGGCATCGACCTGAAGGAGGACCTCGACGAGGTCGCGGCCCTGACCTGCGCCTTGGACCTGACGATCGGCTTCTCCAACGCCACCATCAACCTGGCCGGGGCCTGCGGCGCGCCGATCTGGATGATCACCGCGGCCAAGGCCTGGACCCGCCTGGGCACCGACCACTATCCCTGGTACCCGCAGGCCAAGACCTTCGTGGCCAAGAACTTCGCCGAATGGCCGGAGATCATGGCCCGCATCGCCACGGCCCTGGCCGACAGGGCCAAGGCATGATCGTCGCCATCCTCCAGGCCCGGATGAGCTCCTCGCGCCTGCCGGGCAAGGTGCTGGCCGACCTGGTCGGCGCGCCCATGATCCTACGTCAGATCGAGCGGCTGCGCACCGCCGCCCGGCTGGATCGGCTGATCGTCGCCACCTCCGACCAGGCCTCCGACGACGTGCTGGCGGAGGCCTTGCAGCAGGCCGGGGTCGAGACCCATCGCGGCGACCTCGACGACGTGCTGGGCCGGTTCGCCGGGGCGGCGCGGGACCTGGCCGGCAGCGACGTCGTGGTCCGCCTGACCGCCGACTGCCCGCTGGCCGACCCGCAGCTGATCGACGCCCTGGTCGCCCATCATGTCGCCAGCGGGGCCGACTATTCGGCCACCACCCATCCCGACCGCACCTATCCCAAGGGCCTCGACGCCGAGATGGTCGGCGTGGCCTTCCTGCGCCAGGCCGCTGCGGAAGCGGCCGATCCCTACGAGCGCGAGCACGTCACCCCGTTCTTCTACCGCCGCCCCGAGCGCTTCCGCCTCGACGGCGTGCGCCAGGCCGTGGACGAGAACGAACTGCGCTGGACCGTCGACGAGCCGTCGGACCTGACCTTCGTCCGCGCGGTCTACGAGGGGCTCTACAGCCCCGATCGCCCCTTCACCTCCGACGAGGTCCGCGCCTTCGTGCGCGGCCGTCCGGACCTCGCCACGCTCGGCGACTATCCCCGCATCTAGAGAGCCCCATGGCCGCGCCCGACCAAGACCTCCTGCGCACCCGCAACGCCCTGGCGACCGGCAAGCCGGCCGTGGCCCTGCACACCGCCAAGGCCGCCGTGGCCAAGGCGCCGGGCGCGATCGAGCCGCTGTACTGGCTGGCCTCGGCCCAACTGGCCAACCGCGATCCCGCCGCCCGCCAGACCCTCAACGACGCGCGCCTGACCCACGGCCTGGCGGTGATCAAGGCTCTAGGCGCCGACGTCGAGCGCCTGACCACCGACGCCGACTACGCCGTGCAGATCGGCCACCGGCTCTACAACGCCCACTATCCGGCCTCGGCCGGGGTGGCCTTCGGGGTGGCGGTCATCGCCGGGCGCGACCAGCCGCAGGAGGTGGTGTCGCTGGGCCTCTCCTACCTGCACCAGGGCCGGGCCGACGAGGCCAACAACCTGTTCCACGCCCTGTCGGACATGCTGCCCAACAGCGGCCCGGCCGCGCAGTTCGAGCTCTACAGCCTGTTCATGGTCGAGGACGGCGTGGCCAGGCACGCGAAGGCGGCCAGGGCCTGGGCCGAGCGCTTCGAGACGCCGTTCCTGGCGCCGGCCGCGCCGCCCGCGCCGCTGGCCGGCCGCCGGCTGCGGGTCGGCTATGTGGCGCCCACCTTCTCCAGCGGCCAGATCCGCCAGTTCGTGGCCCCGCTGCTCGACCATCACGACCCCGAGCGGTTCGAGATCTTCCTCTATCCGCAGAACCCCGACGACGGCGGCAAATGGAAGAGCCGGCCGACCGTGCGGGCGATCGGCGAGCTCGACGACGCCAAGGCGACCGACCTGATCCGACAGGACGGCATCGACGTGCTGATCGACGCCTGGGGCCACACCTCCGGCTCGCGGCTTGGGGTGTTCACCCGCCGGGCCGCGCCGGTGCAGGCCACCTGGCTGAACTACCAGCAGACCACCGGCCTGCGCTCGATGGACTACGCCATTCACTCCAAGTCGATCCTGACGCCGGGCATGGACGCCCTGTTCACCGAGACCGTCTGGCCGGTCGAGCCGATCTCGGCCCCGTTCCGCGCCGATCCGGCCAAGCCCTCGCCCGCCCCCAGCCTGGAGAGCGGCGTCGTCACCTTCGGCAGCTTCATCAACCCGTCCAAGCTCAGCGATCAGACCGTCGCCGGGTGGTCGCGCCTGCTGCAGGCCCTGCCGACCGCGCGCCTGCTGCTCAAGTACCGCTATTTCGAGGACCCGATCCTGATCCGGGCCACCACCGCCCGCTTCGCGGCCCACGGCGTGACGCCTGATCGGCTGTTCTACGAGGGCCATTCGGAGGGCGACGGCTACGAGCAGGCCTTCGCCAAGATCGACCTGTCGCTGGACCCCTCGCCCTGCCCCGGCGGCACCACCACGCTGGAGGCCATGGCCCGCGGCGTGCCGGTGATCACCCTCAAGGGCCCGACCTTCTACAGCCGCATCGGCGTGCAACTGGTCGAGGCCGTCGGCCTGCCCGACCTGGTCGCCGAGGACTGGGACGACTACGTCGCCAAGGCGGTGGCGGCCTGCGCCAACCTTCAGTCTCTGCGCGACCGCACCTGGGACGGCTTCGCCAAAGCCTCGTTCAGCGACGAGACGCTGGTCACGCGGACGCTGGAGGCGGCGTATCTCGGGATGTTCGCGGCGAAGTGGCCGGATAAAACCTGACCCTCTCTCTTTGAGAGAGGGAGGGGCCCGCGCCGAAGGCGTGGGAGGGTGAGAGGTAACAAACTCTCAGGAAGAGGCGCGGCCTGCCTCACCCGCCTCTTGGGGTAAGACGGTAAAGGGTGAAACCTCTCACCCTCCCATCGCTCCGCGATGGGCCCCTCCCTCTCTCTAAGAGAGAGGGGTGAGATGACGCAGCCGCTCGTGCAGCAACCGCAGCCGCTCCTCCGACTTCGCAAACGCCCGCACCGGCTTGTCCAGGTCATACGCCGGGCTGACCCGCTCGCAGATCTCGCGGTCCTCGTCGAAGATGCGGCGGTTCATCTCGGCGCTGGAGTCGAGGAAGGCCTCGACCGCCCGTTCGGCGCCGGGCCGCACGCGTCCGTCCAGCAGGCGGGTGCAGAAGTGCGTGCGCCGACCCTCGCGCGCCGGGAAATAGGTCTGCATCGCGTAGGAGTAGCCGAAGGTCGACGAGATCATCGCGAACGGAAAGACGTGGATGGTCCAGTAGCCCTGGTAGGCCTCGGCGGCGTCGAAGTAACGCCCCAAGGCGGAGAGGCCGCGCAGGGTGCGCTTGTCGGTGACCTCGCCTTCCCAGGTCAGGTTCGCGCCGTCGACGATCAGGGTCTTCTCGACCATGCCCAGGCTGGCCAGGGTCGAGCCGTGGATCAGGTTGACGTGGTAGGTCTCCAGCGCGTTCTCGACCGCCACCCGCCAGTCGCATTCGAACGGCAGGGCGTGGAAGTCGCGGCGGCGGGTGATCAGCCGCGACACCGTCTCCAGCTTGCCGGCCGCCTCGCCCAACTGGTCGGCCAGGGCCTGCTCGGGCGCGATCCCGACGAACAGGAAGTCGCCGCACCAGGCGACGGCGTAACGGCCGATGGACTGGGCCGCCAACACCTCGGGGTCGAAGCCCTTGGCCAGGGCCGGTTTCAGCACCCCGCCGCCGTAGCGCCAGCCGTGATAGGGGCACAGCATCGGTCCGACGCCATGGTCGCCGACGAAGAACCGCGCGCCGCGATGCGGGCAGATATTGTCGAAGGCCCCGATCTCGCCGTCGTCGTTGTAGATCACCAGATCGCCGAACGCCCAGTCCAGCCGCAGCCAGGCGCCCGGCTCGGCGACTTCCGAGCGGTGGGCGACCAGGTGCCAGTAGCGGCGGTAGAGGGTGTCGACGAGCGGCGTCATCAGGGCTTTCTGGCTACAGCTTCCGGGCCGGCGCGGCGAAATAGGTGGCGCCCGGCGCGGTGTCGCGGACGATGACCGCCCCGGCCCCGATCACGCCCTTGGCGCCGATGCTGACGCCGGGCAGCACCCGCGCGCCCGAGCCGAAGAACACGCCCTCGCCCACCTTGACCCGGCCGGTCAGGTCGACATGGCAGCTGAGGGTCGAGTAGTCGCCCAGTTCGACGTCGTGACCGACGCCCGAATGGCCGTTGACGGTGACCAGATCGCCGACCTTGCTGTCGGACGAGACGTTGACGAACGGCCCGACCAGCACGCCCTCGCCCAGCCTGGCCGAAGCGGTGACGAAGGCCAGGTCGTGGACCAGGGTGGCGAACGTGCCGCCGGCCGCGCGCAGGGCCTGGGCCACCGCCGCCTTGCCGGCCGGCGTGCCGATGCCCATCACCAGCTGGACGCCGACCGCCGGGGTGTAGCCGGCGATGGGTCCCAGCTGCGGCAGGTCGCGGCCGAAGCGGGCCATCGGCGCGTCGCCGTCGTCGAGGTAGCCGACGAAGCGGTCGCCGGTCCGGGCGAACTGCGGACCGAACCAGTCGATAATTTCCCGGGCGAGCGCGCCGCCCCCGACCATCACGTAGTCCATCTGCCGTCTCCTCCGTACGGCCGCTTCACGCGGCCTTATAGCCGCCGTCGACGTCCCAGATCGCGCCGGTGACCCAGGCCGCGGCCGGGCTCAGCAGGAAGGCGGCGACGGCCGCGACATCCTCGGGCCGGCCGAAACCCAGCAGGTGCCGGGCGCGATAGGCTTCCAGCCCTTCGCCGGTCAGGCCGCGCGAAATCCGCTGGTGCATCTCGGTCTCGACCGCGCCGGCCGCCAGGCCGTTGACGCGGATGCGGCGGGGCGCGAGCTCGCAGGCCAGCGACCGCACCAGGCCCTCCACGGCGGCCTTCGAGGCGGCATAGGCGGTCATGCCCGCGCGGCCGCGCTCGGCGGCGACCGAGCTGACCACGACGATCGAGCCGCCGTCCTTCATCACCTTGGCCTTGGCGGCCGCCCGGCTGACGGCGAAGGCGCTGCCGAACGACGCGCCCATCACCTCGTCGAGCTTGGCGTCCTTGGTCATGCGGATCGGCAGGACCATCTCGACGCCAGCGGCGTGGAAGATCCCGTCCAGCCCGCCGGCCTCGATGGCGGCCTTGGCCACCACGTCGGTGGCGGCGTCGCCTTCGGACAGGTCCTGGATCAGGGAGACGTGGCCTTCGCCGGCCAGGCTGGCCAGGGTCTGGTCCAGGCGCTCGGCGTCACGGCCGGCGGCGATCACCCGCGCGCCCACGGCGGCTGCGGCCTGGGCGCTCGCCCGCCCCAGGCCCGAGGAGGCGCCGGTCACGAGGATGGTCTTTCCCGCCAGGGCTTCGGGATGCAGGCTCACAGGTACACCGTCTCCGCGCAGTCGAGGGGACCGAAGCGGCCGGCCACCGCGCCCCAGGAATAGCCGACGCCGAAGCCGGCCAGGACCAGGGTCGCGGCCTCTTTCGACAACGGCTCGGCCACGGCGTCGGTCAGCAGCAGCGGCAGGGTGGCCGAGCTGGTGTTGCCGAACTTGCCGATGTTGATCGGCAGACGCTCGGGCGGGGCCTTCGCCTTCTTGCCGATGTGGCGCAGCATGAACTGGTTGGCCTGGTGCAGCAGGTGGAAGTCCACCTCCTCGGCCGCCAGGCCGGCATCGGCGCGCACAGCCTCGATCAGGGCCGGCACCGCGCGCAGGGTGAAGGCGAAGACCGCGTTGCCGTCCATCTTCAGGGTCGGGGCGATGCTGGCGGCGGGACCGCACGGCGAGCGGAAGCCGCCGTCCTGGACGATCAGGTCGCTGGCTCCGGTCCCGTCGGTGCCAAGCCTGAAATGCAGCGACGCGGCGGCCGGATCGCGCTCCAGCGCCGTGGCCGAGCCGGCGTCGCCAAACAGCGGGGCGGTGGCGCGGTCGTCGGGGTCGAGCAAGGGACTGATGGTGTCGCCGGCCAGCAGCAGCACGCGCTTCAAGCCCGCTTGCAGCAGACAGGCGGCCAGCCACAGGCCGTAGACGTAACCCGAACAACCCATGCCCACGTCGAAGGCCTGGGCGTGCGGCGAAAGGCCGAGCTTGCCGTGCAGCAGGCAGGCGCTGGCCGGCAGGGCGTGATCGGGGGTCTGGGAGACGAAGATCATCCCGTCGATCGAGGCGCGGTCCCAGCCCAGCCGCTCGATCAGCCGCTCGGCGGCGACCTGGCAGAGATCGGCCGTGGTCTGGCCCGGCTCCACCCAGTAGCGGGTCTGGACGCCGGTCATCTTGGCGACGTCGGCGACCGCCGCCTCGCCCAGCCGCTCTTCGAACGCCTGGTTCTCCAGGCGCCTGGCGGGCACGGCCGAGACCACGCCCGCCAGGCGGACGCCCTCGACGCGATAGCCGCCGGGCGCGGCCTGCATCACGCCGCTTCCTTGGCGATCAGCGCCTCGATGTCGGCGACGGTCTCGCACTTGGCCAGGGCCTGACCGTCGAGCAACACGCCGTTGATCTCGTCGACCAGGGCCAGGGTCGAGATGATCGCCAGCGAGTCCCAGTTGAAGGCGGCCAGCTCGGAAGCCGACGAGATCTCGGACTCGTCGACCTCGAAGATCTCGGCCAGTCCGGCGAAAAGGGCGCTCATCTTGGTCTCCTCAAATGACGACGCTGGCGGCGGCCCAGGACAGGCCCACGCCGAACCCCACCAGCATCACGCGTCTAGGGGCGCCCGCGCCTTGCGACAACAACGGGGCCAGCGCCAGCGGAATGGTGGACGACACGGTGTTGCCGACCTCGCGCATGTCGATGACGAAGCGCTCGGGCGGGATGGCCAGCTTCTTGCGCAGGCGATCCAGGATGAAGCCGTTGGCCTGGTGGAAGACGAAAAGGTCGTGCTCGTCCATCGTCCGGCCGGTGCGCGCCAGCAGTTGCTCGATCGCCTTGGGCACGTGGCCCAGGGTGAAGGCCATGACGCCCGGACCGTCCATCTCCAACACCATGTCGGCCCCGGCCGAAGGCTCGCGGAAACCGCCGCGCTTGACGATCAGCCGCTCGCCGCCCAGGCCGTCGGTGCCGAACACCACCGGGTCGATCAGCGGGGCCTGCGCCTCGACCGCCTCGACCAGGGTGGCGGCCGCGCCGTCGCCGAACAGGGTGCGCACGCCCTGGTCGTCTGGCGCCAGCAGCTTGGAATAGGTGTCGGCGGTGACCAGCAGCACTCGCTTGGCCTGGCCGCTCTCGATCAGGGCCTTGGCCAGGCTCAGCCCATAGACGAAGCCCGAGCAGCCGAGGTTGAAGTCCAGAGCGCCGGCGCTGGTCGGCAGGCCCAGCCTGGCCTGCAGCAGGCAGGCGCTGGTCGGCAGCACGTAGTCCGGCGTCTGGGTGCACAGCAGCAGGAAGTCGATCTCGCCCGGATTCAGGCCTTCCTGGGCCAGCAAGGCCTTGGCCGCGCCCTCGGCCAGGTCCAGCGAGGTCTCGCCGTCGGCCGCGATCCGGCGCTCGGCGATGCCGGTCTTGTCCAGGATCTTGTCGGCGCTCCAGTCGGGGAAGCGCGCGGCCAGGGCGTCGTTGGTCAGGCGGCCTTCGGGCAGGTGACCTGCGATCGCCTTGATCCTGGCGGTCAACATATACGCCTCGCGGCCGCGGAATGAATCGTTGCAGAACAGTGTCTGGCGCAATCTAAGCGCGTCGCTGCGCCGAGAGCCAGCCGTTTGATTTGCGGGGGACCTGCAATGTCGGCCGAGGACGTCTTCCCCAGGGCCATGGACCTGCTGCTGGCCGGCGAGCCCGCCGCCGCCGAGGCCCTGCTCGCGCCCCTGGCCGCCCGGAACGGCGACGACGTCCAGGTGCACTATTTCCACGCCGCGGCCCTGCTCGGCATCGGCGAGGAGGCCCGCGCCCGCCAGGCCTTCGAGACCGCCTGGATGAACCACGCCTTCACGGTGATGGGCGAGAACGAGATCGCCCTGGACCGCGTGGCCCGCGACGCCGCCTACGCCCTCGAGGTCGGCCGGCTGTTCTATGGCGAGGACTATGTCGGGGTCGCCGCGGCGGCCTGCGGCTGCGCCCTGAACGACGCGACGGTGGCGGCCAATGAGGGCCTGTTCGTCTACGGCCAGTCGCTGCACCACGCCGGCCGCATCGAGGCGGCGCTGGGCGCCTTCGACAAGGCCCTGGCCCTGACCGGCGCCTCCTACCTCTCAGGCTTCGTGCTCTATTCGCTGATGTTCGCCAAGGACGGGCTGAACCGCCAAGCCGAAACCGCCCGCCGCTGGGGCGAGGTGATGCGCAAGGTCGCCCCCGCCGCCCCGACCTTCCCCCCCGCCTGGGACGGCCAGCGCAAGCTGCGCGTCGGCTACGTCGCGCCCAGCTTCGCCAACCAGCTGCGCCACTTCACCGGCCCGCTGTTCGACAACCACGACGCCGACCGCTTCGAGGTGTTCGCCTATGTCGACCACGCCGAAGCCGAAGCCCTGCCCGCCCAGGTCACCGTCCGCTCGTGCAAGGCCCTGACCTATGACGCCCACGCCGACCTGATCCGCGCCGACGCCATCGACGTGCTGGTCGACGTCTGGGGCCACGCCTCGGGCAACCGGCTGGCGGTGTTCGCCCGGCAGCCCGCGCCGGTGCAGGTCGCTTGGCTGAACTGGATCCAGACCACCGGCCTGGAGACCATGGACTACTCCATGCTCGGCTCGCAGATGCTGACCGCTGACGCCCCGCCGCTGTTCGTCGAGACCCTGTACGACATCGGCCCGATCCTGGCCCCGTTCCGCCCGACCCCGACAGCGAAGACCTCGCCGTCGCCGGCGATCGCGAACGGCTTTCTGACCTTCGGCAGCTTCAACCACCCGGCCAAGCTCAGCGACGAGACCATCGCCGGCTGGGCCAGGCTGCTGCACGCCAGCCCGACCGCCAAGCTGTTGTGCAAGTACGGCTACTTCGTCGATCCGGTGCTGCAGACCACGACCCAGTGCAGGTTCCTGGCCTATGGCATCGCCCCGCAGCGCATCCTGTTCGAGGGCAAGACCACCGGCGAGGAGTACGAGCAGGCCTTCGCGGAGATCGACTTCGCCCTGGACCCCACGCCCGTGGGCGGCGGCACCACGACCATGGAGGCCGTCTCGCGCGGCGTGCCGGTGCTGGCGATCCGGGGCCGCGACTACTACAGCCGCGTCGCCGTCGAGGCGCTGGGGGCGATGGGCCTGGACGACCTGCTGTTCGACGACTGGAGCGCCATGGCGGAGTTCGTCGCGCGTCTGGACCAGGACCACGACGCCCTGGCGGTCCTGCGCGCGCGCGTCCGCCCCGCCTACGACGCCTCGGCCTATCGCGACGAGGCCGGGTTTACGCGGCGGATGGAGGCGGCGTTCGCGGAGATGGCGGCTAAAACCGCATAGGACGCCAATCTTTCATCCGAGCATCCCCGCGAAGGCGGGTATCCAAGCCGAGTCAGCGGGTGACCCAAGGCCGCGCCACATCCTGAACGCCAGCTTGGGTCCCCGCCTTCGCGGGGACAGTCGGGAAATTAGGTAGCCTTGAGTGAAAGGCCCCTAAGCCTCGTTGACGCTATTGGCCTTCACCTTCGCCGCGCCGGCCTCGTCCAGGTCGTTCCGCGTCGCCGTCAGGCTCAGCGGCCCCCTCAGCGTGGCGTTGACGGCGTCGATGCCGGTGTCCTTGCGGGTCGGCTTGCGGGCGATCAGGTAGCGCAGCGACAGGCGCTCGTGGTCGGCGGCGTCGGGCTGGGTGCCGTGCAGGGTGCAGGCGTGCCACATGGCGGCATAGCCGGCCGGCCCGACCAGCAGGTGTTGCGGGCAGTGCACCTGCCCGCCCTTGCGGTCGCCGTAGGTCCAGCCGGTCTCGTCCTTGCTCAGGTCGTGCGGAAACAGGGTGCCGCCCAGCTTGTGGCTGTTCTCCAGCAGGAACAGCGGCGCGTCGCGTTCGCCGACGTCGTGCAGATAGACATAGAGGGTGATGAAGTCGGCTTCCCGGTCCTTGTAGTCGATCAGGTCTTGGTGGAAGTCGATGCCGTAGAAATAGGTCACGTCCCGGTACTGCGGCTTCACGTAGGGGCCCAGGTTGTTGACCGGGTTGCCGTGGATCCGGGTCTTCAGCCACTGGGGCACGGCCGAGGCCGGCACGCCGCAGATCAGCTTCTTGAGCAGGATCTCGTAGTCGTCGCCCAGCAGGCCGCCAACCGCGGCGGTCAGGCCGGCGTCCCGCTCGACGAAGGCCAGTTCCTCGTCGAAGCGCTCCAGCAGGTTGCGGCCGGGCGCGGGATTGACGCCGACATATTGCGGGGCGGCGTCGAACTCTTCCTCGCTCAGGAACAGCTCCGAGCCGAACGCGCGCAGCTCGCGGATACGCGCCAGCAGGCGGCCCGCGGCGGCGGGATCGAGGCCGCCGGGCAGCACGTGATAGCCGCGCTCGATCAGGTCTGACACCGGCAGGTCAGAAACCGGGCCGGACGAAGGTGCGGACATCGAAGGCTGCTCCAATTGCGTCGAGACTTTGCGCCGAAAACGACGAAAGACCGGCAGAACCAATATCGCTTCACGGCGGCGAGGCAATCCGTCGCAACTCTGACGCAGCGACAGTTAGCGCCTGTTAACCATGTGACCGGCAGGCTACGGAGGATTTCGGGGATTCTCCATGGTCAAGCACGCCCGCAGCCCGCGTACCGACAGCACGACGCCGATCGCTGTCGCCAAGCCGCGCCTGCCGCAAACCGACGCGATCGTCCCCTATCTGCGCCGCATCGATTCCGCGCGCTGGTACTCCAACTTCGGTCCGCTGGTGCAGGAACTGGAAGAGCGCCTGGCCCACCGCTTCGGCGCGCAGGCCCGCGCCGTCACCTGCGTCAACGCCACCCAGGGCCTGACCCTGACCCTGCAGGCCCTGAACATCGCGCCCGGAACCCTGTGCGCCATGCCGTCGTGGACCTTCGTGGCCACCGGCCACGCCGCCGTCCAGGCCGGTCTGACGCCGTGGTTCCTCGACGCCGACCGCGACAGCTGGATGCTGACGCCGCAGATCGCCGCCGAGGCCCTGGCCCGCGCGCCGGGAACGGTCGGCGCCCTCATCGTCGTCGCGCCGTTCGGCCGCATGCCCGACGTCGCCGCCTGGCTCGACTTTCAGGACAAGACCGGGATCAAGGTGATCATCGACGCCGCCGCCGCCTTCGACGCGGCCTGCGACGCGCGCCTGCCGACCGTCGTCAGCCTGCACGCCACCAAGGTGCTGGGCATGGGCGAAGGCGGTTTCGTGGCCACCGACAACCATGCTCTCGCCGCCCGCCTGCGCCGCCTGACCAGCTTCGGCTTCGACGGCACGCGGCTGTCGCAGCACACCGCCAACAACGCCAAGATCAGCGAGTACGCGGCCGCCGTCGGCCTGGCCTCGCTGGACGCCTGGCCGGGCGATCGCCTGCGCTGGTTCACCGCCGCCCAGACCCTGCGCCACTTCCCCCTGCCCCGCGAAATTGGCTACCAGCCCGGCTGGGGCCGCGACTGGACCACCAGCGTCTGCGTGGTGACCACGCCCGAGGGCGCCGCCCCGGAACTGATCGCCGCGCTGAAGGCCCGCGATGTCGACACCCGCCAGTGGTGGGGCGAGGGCTGCCACGCGTCTCCGGCCTTCGCCGCCTTCCCGCGCGAAGCCCTGCCCAACACCGAGATCCTGGCGACCTCGACCCTGGGCCTGCCGTTCTACATCGACCTGGACCGCGCCGACGCCGCCCGCATCGCCGAAGCCCTGGGCGCGGCGCTTTAGCCGCCAGCGCGCCTTGACGTCCGAAGCTCGGGCGTCGCCTTACCAACTTGAAACATTGGTCAACACGGCGACGGCTCCAACTCGCGCCCAGGCTGCGGCGCTCGCCTCGCCTGGAACCGGTTCGCGACGCGGAACGCCATCGCCATAACACGCCTATAAAGCTCTATAATAACTGGATAATTTCGGCGCCCAGCTGAAGCGCTCGAGCGCCGGATCGTGCTTTGGCGGCCACAGTCGTCATCACATTGATAATATCAATTCTTGCCAAAATATCTCCGGTATGTAATGAAGTGGTCATGCCACATAGTGGAACCGTTCCAAACATATTGGGACTGGCCAAACCACTGTTTGACGGGCTGGGGAGAGGGAACAATGGCATTCAGACCAAGGGCGGGACCGCCCTAGGGCAGGCTCGGCTGCGTGCAGGCGCAGCTTCGGGTCGTGCGCGGACTTGAGAGTCCGGCGAGGGCGAGGGGTCCTCGAAAAAGAAAAATACATCGGGAGGAAATCTAATGGAGCGCCTTAGCGCGCGCGGCCATATGGCCGCTGCTGTGTCCGTCATCGCCCTGGGCGCGGCCCTGTGGCCCGCACACGCTGCCCACGCACAGACCACCGCCACGCCGGCGACCAGGGAAGAGCCCACGCAGGTCGAGACCATCGTCGTCGGGGCCCGCGCCTCGCAGCAGTCCTCGATCGCGCGCAAGAAGCGCAGCGCCACCGCGCAGGACTCCATCGTCGCCGACGACGTCGGCTCGTTCCCGGACGGCAACGTCAACGAAGCCATGTCGCGCATCGCCGGCGTCGCCATCGAGCGCAACGGCTTCGGTGAAGGCGACGGCGTCGTGGTCCGCGGCAACGGCGCCGACCTGACGCGCGTCGAGCTGGACGGCATGGGCGTGGCCGCCTCGGGCTTCAGCCTGGCCGTGGGCGGCGGCGACGGCCGCGCCGCCGACCTTCGCGAATTCCCCGCCGAGATGATCAAGAGCCTCGACGTCATCAAGGGCCAGACGGCCGACATGACGCCCGGCGGCCTCGGCGCGACCATCCAGATCCAGACCCGCACCGCGCTGGACTTCAAGAAGCCCTACATCTCGGTGCGCGGCGCGGCTTCGGGCAACACGCTGTCGCGCAAGGCCTCGCCGGAGATCGGCGTGGTGGCGACGCGCAAGTTCTTCGACGACCGCATCGGCATCATGGGCAACATCAGCTACAGCAAGCGGCTGAACGACAGCCACGCGCTGAACAGCGGCGGCGCCAACAACGCCCAGGGCTACACCCGCTTCGCCGACTTCGACAATTCGGCCGAGAAGACCTTCACCTACAATCCGGCCACGGCCAACGGCGTCGGCGCCAACGACCCGATCGCCTCGTGGGCCACGACCGGCGGCGGCCTGTGGAACGCCCCCACCCCGGTCGACGTGCTGACCAAGTCGGCGGCGGCGACCACCAAGGCCCAGTGCCTCAGCGCCTTCCCGCTGCTGAACGATGCGCAGCTGGGCACGATCGTCGCCGGCAGCAACGGCGCCAACCGCGTCGCGGCCCAGGCGGCCCAGATCAACGCTCAGATCAGCTGTCTCAACCAGTGGAACGACTACACGCCCAACCTGGTGCGCGACCAGAACTGGACGCAGTACGAAGACCGCCTGTCGTGGGACCTGCGCCTCGACTACCGCGTCAGCGACGACCTGACGGTGTTCGCCAAGTACCAGGTCTCCAACCGTGACCAGACCGAGCAGAACCGCCAGCGCACCCGGGGCGGCATCGCCACCCTCTATGGCGCGTCGAACGGCCTGACCACGACCTCGCTGACCACCAACACCTTCTATCCGGCCGGCACGCCCAACGTGCTGAGCGCCGTCAACGGCGGCGGCTACTACATCTACATGCCCGGCCTGCCGACCGCCCCCTTCACCATCGACACCACCCCGGGCACGGCGGTCACCAACAACTCGTTCCCGCTGTACGGCGTGGCGGCCAACATCGTGCCCGGCACGATCCAGGTCGACGGCAACCACCACCTGACAGAGTTCGACATCACCAACGCCGGGGTGAACATCGACCACATCCAGAACTCCCAGGACTGGCACACCAACTACGCCTCGGCCGGCGCCAAGTTCGACCGCGGCCCGCTGCTGGCCGAGCTGACCTTCGGCCGCAACGAAAGCAAGTACACCCGCGAAGAAATCCGCCTGACGCGGTCGTACAACTACGGCAACGCGACGATGCGGGTGCTCGAGAACGGCATCTGGACGATCGACACGCCCACCGCCTACGACGAAACCAACATGACGAACTTCGTGCAGATGCTGGCGCCGACGGCGGCCGGCCTGCCGTCGTACAGCAACGCCTATCGCCTGGCCTTCACGCCCCGCGTGGTCGAAAGCTCGGAAGACCAGCTGAAGTTCGACGTCACCTACCTGCCCGACATGCCGCTGTTCACCCGCTTCAAGGCCGGCGTGCTCTACAAGAAGGGCAACGCCGACTCCTGGGCCGGCGGCGGCTACTCGCCCTCGGCCGGCGTCTTCGTGCCGACCCTGACCCTGCGCAGCGACGTGCGGGCCTGCCAGAACGTGTCGACCACCATCGCCGCCAACAACTGCGTCTACGGCTACGCCCCCAACCCGACCACGGGCGTCAACTTCCTGTACGGCATCGAGACCTTGACCCAGGCCCAGCTGATCTCGGTCTACCAGAACTCGCTGGAAGACCTGAACGGCGCCTTCATGAAGGGCTACGAGGGCACCTCGGGCCTGAAGCTGTGGGACGGCATCGACGTCAAGAAGGCCTATTCGCAGCTGGCCGCCGCGGCCAACTACAACCTCAACTGCATCAAGTCGTGCACCGCCAGCGACGGCAAGGTCTACGACCAGCCGGTCAACAAGACCCAGGAGACCATGAGCTCGTGGTACTGGATGGCCGACCTGGCCCAGGACCTGCCGTTCGGCATGGAGCTGCGCGGCAACCTCGGCAGCCGGATGTTCAAGACCGAGGTCGCCGGCTCCGGCTACGTGACCCTGAACTACACGCTGAAGAACGGGAACTTCAATCCGAACGACCCGACCAACGCCTTGGGCGTGACCACCGCGGCGATCACCCGTCCGGTGACCCTCAACAAGACCTACACGGCCTGGCTGCCGTCCTACAACGCCGCCCTGTGGACCATCCCGGACAAGCTGGTGCTGCGCTACAGCTGGGCCAAGACGGTCGCCCCGCCGCCGATGAACCGCCTGTGGCCGGGCGGCGCCTGTACCTATGACGAACGCCGCCTCGACGTGATCGAGACCGACGGCTCGAACCAGGACATGACCTGCGGCACCTTCGGCAACGCCGACCTGAAGCCCTACCAGGCGACCAAGAACAACACCTCGATCGAGTGGTATCCCAACAAGGACACCACCTTCAGCGTCGCCTACTATCGCCAGAAGGTGCGCGTCGGAGCCCCGATCGCCGTGCCGATCAAGAACAACCGCACGATCTTCGGCGGCAGCGACGCGGTCGTGCCCGGCACCGATCGTCCGCTGTCGGACGTCGACTTCGCCATGACCAGCTACGAGAACGGCCCCGGCTATGTTCAGACCGGCTGGGAATTCGTGGCCCGGACGGCCTTCACCTTCCTGCCCTGGAAGCTGGACAAGACCGGCATGGACTTCAACATCTCGACCACCAAGTCGGGCAATGCGGTCAACTACATCGACCCGCTGACCGGCGAAGGCCTGGATCCGGCCGGCCAGTCGAAGTACTTCGCCAACCTGGTGTTCTGGTACGACGACGGCGTCACCAAGGCCCGCATCGCCTACCAGACCCGCGACCGCGTGCTGTCGTGCATCTCGCCGTGCACCAGCACCAGCGGCTCGCCGGTCCGCAACCCGCCGAACACCAACATCGGCAACTTCGTGGGCTTCCCGTACAATCCGAGCGAGGCCTACTACTCGGAAAAGTACGAGTACCTCGACGCCAAGATCTCGCGGAAGATCAACAACAACTTCGAGGTCTATCTCGAAGGCCGCAACCTGCTGAACGCCGCCCGCCTGTCGGTCGGCTCGGACGATCGCGGCTTCGAAAACTCGCCCAACCCGTGGTCGGTCGCTTACGGCGGCACCCGCGTCGCGGTCGGCTTCACCTACAAGAACTGAGTACCGCCCGCCTCGGCGTCGCGTCGGCCCCTTCGGGTCGGCCCGGCGCCGGGGCGGGGCCCTCCGGGCGACGCCCCTCCGCTTGTTCCGGCGGCCGGTTTCGGCTGGCTCGCCACCGACAGGGCTCACCGACCATGACCCGTTCCCTGACCACGGCCGGCACTCTCAGCCAGACCCTGGCCAACGACCTGGGCCAGCTGATCGTCACCGGCGCCTTCGCCGTCCGCGCCTTCCCGACCGAGACCGAGATCTGCGATCGCTACCAGACCTCCCGCACGGTGGTGCGCGAGGCGGTGAAGATGCTGATCGCCAAGGGCCTGGTGGCCAGCCGCGCCCGGCGCGGCACGACGGTCAACGCCGAGGACGACTGGAACCTACTGGATCCCGACATCCTGTCGTGGATCCGTACACGGAAGTTCTCGCTGGACCTGCTGATCGAGTTCACCCAGCTGCGGCTCAGCGTCGAGCCCTTGGCCGCAGGCCTGGCCGCCCGCAGCGCCGACGCCAAGCGCCGGGCCGGCGTCGAACAGGCCCTGGCCCGCATGGCCGCCGCCGAACAGGGCGACGAGGATCCGCTGACGGCCGACATCGCCTTCCACGTGGCCGTGCTGGAGGCCAGCGGCAACCGCTTCCACCGCCAGATGCGCGACCTGATCGAGGCGGCCCTGCGCTTCGGCGCCCAGCGTCCCGGCATCGAGCAGCAGGCCGACCAGCACCTGCCCGCCCATGCCCGCATCGCCGACGCCATCCTCGCCCGCCGCCCCGAAGCGGCCGAAGACGCCATGCGCGAGCTGCTGCTCGACATCCTCCGGCCGATGGACCTGACACAGATGCAGCGGAAGCGACGGCCCACCTGAAACCCTCTCTCTTCGAGAGAGGGAGGGGCCCGCCGCGAAGCGGTGGGAGGGTGAGAGGTTTCACCGCTGGCCGTCTTGCCCATGGAAAAGACCGCCCCGTTCGAGACGGCCTTTGTCCTCAAATACCCGCCTTCCTCGCCCTCGTGGCGAGGATCCATGGGCGAGCAAGGCTCGGCGTGTTTCGGAAGAACGTCGCCAGCATGGCCATGCGCTGGTCGACGATCTGAGCGGCGGCCCCCTGGACCCTAGGCACAAGGCCTAGGGAGGCGGGTCTGGTCAGGCCCGCGCTTCATTCGGAGAGAGTGTCACCAGTTCCACATCGTCCCGTCTTCCAGGCGGGCGACCGGCAGCTGCCGCGGCTCGTAAGGATATTTCGCCGCCAGGGCCTCGTCGATGTCGACGCCATGGCCCGGGGTGTCGCCGACGTAGAGCAGACCCTTGTCGAAGCGGTAGTCGTGCGGGAACACCGCGTCGGTTTCGGGCGAGTGGCGCATATATTCCTGGATGCCGAAGTTGGGCACCCAGGTGTCGAAGTGCAGCGCAGCCCCCATGGTCACCGGCGACAGGTCGGTGGCCCCGTGGCAGCCGGTGCGCACCTGCCACAGCGAGGCGAAGTCGGCGATGCGGCGCAGGTGGGTCAGGCCGCCGGCCCCGACGATGGTGGTGCGGATGTAGTCGATCAGCTGTTCCTGGATCAGGTCCTTGGCGTCCCAGATCGTGTTGAACACCTCGCCCACGGCCAGCGGCGTGGTGGTGTGCTGGCGGATCAGGCGGAAGGCTTCCTGGTTCTCGGCCGGGGTCGAGTCCTCCAGCCAGAACAGGTCGTAGGGCTCCAGGCTCTTGCCCAGCTGGGCCGCCTCGCGCGGGGTCATCCGGTGGTGGCCGTCGTGCAGCAAAGCCACGTCGAAGCCGTGCTCCTTGCGCAGGGCCTCGAACAGGGTCGGCAGGTAGCGCAGGTACTTGCGAGTGTCCCACACCGTCTCGGTCGGCAGGGTGGCGTCGGCCGGCTCGTAGTACATGTCGCCACGGCCCACGCCGTAGGCCAGGTCGATGCCCGGCACGCCCGACTGGGCGCGGACGGCCTTGTAGCCGGCGTCGATGTAGCGGCCGACCGCCTCGACGGTGTCTTCCAGGTCAGAGCCGTTGGCGTGGCCATAGACCAGCACGCCGTCGCGCGAACGCCCGCCCAGCAGGTCGTACAGCGGCGCGCCAAGAGCCTTGGCCTTGATGTCCCACAGGGCCACGTCGACGGCGGCGATGGCCCGCATGGTCACCGGGCCGCGCCGCCAGTAGGCCCCGCGATAGAGATACTGCCAGATGTCCTCGATGCGCCGGGCGTCGCGGCCGATCAGCACCGGGATCACGTGATCCTCGAGATAGGCGACCACCGACTTCTCGCGTCCGTTCAGGGTGGCGTCGCCGATGCCGTAGACGCCCTGGTCGGTCTCGATCTTCAGGGTCACGAAGTTGCGGCCCGGCGAGGTGACGATGACCCGCGCTGCGGTAATTTTCAGCGGCGGCAGGCCGGCTGCCTTGAACGGCTCGGTTTGGCTAGTATGCACGTCGGGATTCCCGTGATCTTCCATGGGCAGTTCCATAGTCCCCACGGTTCGGCCTGTCCATATTGGCCTGACCAATTTATAGGATTACCCATGTCCGCCAAGGCCGAAGGCCGCCTTTACGAACGGGTCGCCCGCGATCTGGCCAGCCAGATCGCCGAGGGTCGCTACGCCGTGGGCCAACGCCTGCCGTCGGAACGCGACCTGGCCCAGACCTATTCCGTCTCCCGTCCCACCGTCCGCGAAGCCATCATCGCCCTGGAGCTGGACGGCCTGGTCGAGGTGCGGCTGGGCTCGGGCGTCTACGTCAAGGCCCAGGTCCCCGAGCAGGGCCAGGCCGGCGTCACCGACATCGGCCCCTTCGAGCTCCTGGAAGCCCGCCGCGCCATCGAGGCCGAGGCCTGCGCCATGGCCGCCAAGCGCATCTCCGACGAGGCGCTGGTCGAGCTCGAAGGCCTGGTCGCCGAGATGCAGGCCGAGAACGCCCGAGACGTCGATCGCGCCGAGGACGCCGACCGCCGCTTCCACATGCTGATCGTCGAATCCACCCAGAACAGCGCCATGATCGCCGCGGTCGAGATGCTGTGGGAGGCCCGCGCCCGCTCGCCCCAGACCCAGCTGATGGGCGTCAAGGCCCACGCCGCCGGGGTGATCCCGCGCATTGACGAGCACACGGCCATCGTCTCGGCCCTGCGCGCCCGCTCGCCCGAGGAGGCCCGCGACGCCATGCGCCGCCACCTGACCCGGGTGCTGAACTCGCTGCTGGCCGCCACCGAGGTGCAGGAGCTGGAAGAGGCCCGCGCCCGCATCGCCGCCACCCGCGACCGCTATACCGACGCCGACTGAAGCTTGCCTCGAGGAGGCGCGAGTCTTGGCCAGATTGGTCAAACCAATTGCGCCACCACCACCCAGGAGACGACCCATGCCCTTCCGACGCCTTTTGCGCCGGGCCGCCGCGCTCCTGTTGCTGCTCGTGCCCGCCCCGGCCCTGGCGGCCGGCTTCGACGTCGCCGTGACGGTCGACGACCTGCCGGTGCACGGCGCCCTGCCCTCGGGCATGAGCCGGCTGGCGATCACCCAGGATCACATCGCCGCATTCAAGGCCCACGGCGTCACCCAGGCCTTCGGCTTCGTCAACGGCGCCAACGCGACCGACGTCGAGACCCGGGCGGCGCTCGACGTCTGGCGCAAGGCCGGCCACCCGCTAGGCAACCACGCCGCCACCCACCTCAACATCGACCGCGCCCCGAGCCTGGAGGCCTGGATCGCCGACGTGCAGGCGGGCGAGCCGGCGGTCGCCGATCGGATGAAAGGTCAGGATTGGCGGTATCTGAGGTTTCCCAACCTTTCGACCGGCGCGACGCGCGAGCGCCACGACGGCGCCGCGGCCTGGCTGAAGGAGCACGGCTACCGCATCGCCCACGTCACCGTGTCGTTCGACGACTGGGCCTATAGCGACGCCTATGCCCGCTGCGTCGCCAGGAACGACCAGGCGGCGATCAAGCTGATGGAAGACCAATACCTGCGCGGCGTCGACGACGCCCTCGTGCGGATGCAGGCCGTATCGCAGAAGGTCTACGGCCGGATGATCCCGCAGGTGCTGCTGACCCACATCGGCGGCTGGTCGGCGCGGATGCTGCCCCAGGTGCTCGACCGCCTCGACGCGGCCGGGGCGCATTACGTGACCCTGGACGAGGCCCAGAAGGACCCGGCCTACGCCCAGGCCGAGCAGTGGCTGGGCGGCGACGGCATCATGGAGCGCACGGCCCGCAACACCGGCGTCGACCTGTCGGACCTGCCGCCGGCGCTGAGCAAGCCGGTGGATCCGAAGGGGCTGTGTCGATAGCTGGGTCCCCTATCCTACAGCACGCCCAATAACCGAGCATCCCCGCGAAGGCGGGGATCCAAGCCGAGGCCGAGGATGATCCACGGTCGCGCTTCATCATGAGAGACAGCTTGGGTCCCCGCCTTCGCGGGGACATATCGGAATGAGAGCGGGGCGGCGGATCGACTGGATCCGCCGCCCCTTCGCATCATCCCGGCCCGGACGACACGGATCTACTACGCGATCAGCTCATACGCCGGCAGGGTCAGGAACTCTTCCATCCCCTCCTCCAGCACCATCCGCGTGAACAGGTGCGCGGCTTCTTCCAGCTTCGGCGAGCCGAACTGGCTGCGCAGGTCGCCCATTTCCTGGGTGAACAGGCCGATGAACAGCTCCGAGGTCAGCACGCGGCCGTCGTCGAGCTCGGCGGCCAGGCGCACCCACTGCCACAGCTGGGTGCGGCAGATCTCGGCGGTCGCCGCGTCTTCCATCAGGTTGTAGAGCGGCACCGCGCCCCGGCCTTCGAGCCAGGCCTGGGTGTAGCGCACGCCCACCCGGATGGCTTCGCGGACGCCCGTCTCGGTGCGCACGCCGTCATGCAGCTCCAGCATCTGGGGTTGCGTGATCTCCAGGCCTTCCAGGGTCTTGGAAAGCTGGTTCGGCGTCGGCATCAGGCGGTCGAAGACCTCCATGGCCACCGGCACCAGGTCGGGGTGGGCGACCCAGGTGCCGTCGTGGCCAGCCCCGGCCTCGCGCTCCTTGTCGGCGCGAACCTTGGCGAAGGCGGCCTGGTTGGCGGCCTCGTCGCCCTTGACCGGAATCTGGGCGGCCATGCCGCCCATGGCGAAGGCGCCGCGGCGGTGGCAAGTCTGGATCAGCTTCAGCGAATAGGCGCCCAGGAACGCCTTGCCCATGACCATGGCCGAGCGGTCCGGGGTCAGGAAGGCGGGCGTGCGGCCCAGGCGCTTGATGAACGAGAAGATGTAGTCCCAGCGGCCGCAGTTGAGGCCGACGATGTGGTCCTTCAGCTCGAACAGGATCTCGTCCATCTCGAAGGCCGCGGGGATCGTCTCGATCAGCACCGTGGCCTTGAAGGTCCCGACCGGCAGGCCGAGCGCTTCCTGGGCGTGGACGAACACCGCATTCCAGAGGCGGGCCTCCAGATGGCTCTCCAGCTTGGGCAGGTAGAAATAGGGGCCCGAGCCCTGGGCCAGGGCGGCCTTGGCGTTGTGGAAGACATAGAGGCCGAAGTCGAACAGCGCGCCGGCGACAGGCGCGCCGTCGACTTCGAGGTGGCGTTCGGGAAGGTGCCAGCCGCGCGGCCGGACCTTCAGGACGGCCGGGTTGGCTCCCAGCGCGTAAGCCTTTCCAGACTTCGGATCGACGTGGTCCAAGACGCCGTTCCAGCGGTCCTTCAGGTTGACCTGGCCTTCGACGACGTTGGCCCAGGTGGGGGCCGTGGCGTCCTCGAAGTCGGCCATGAACACCTTGGCCCCGCAGTTGAGGGCGTTGATGATCATCTTGCGGTCGACGGGACCGGTGATCTCGACACGGCGATCCTGAAGATCGGCCGGAACGGGCGCGACGGTCCAGTCGGCGGCGCGGACGTGCGAGGTCTCGTCGAGGAAGTCGGGCAGCTCGCCGGCGTCGAACTTGGCCTGGCGCGCCTGGCGGGCTTGCAGAAGCTCACGGCGACGGCCGTCGAAGCGGCGGTGCAGGTCGGCCACGAAGGCCACGGCCTCGGGCGTCAGGATCTCTACCGCGCGACCCTCGACCGGGCCGAGGATCTGGACGTTGGCGGCGATGTCGAGGGGCATGGCGTGTTCCGTGGTGTGTGGTGACGCGGAGGTACTTGTAGCGAAATTTCGTCATCCCGGCCGCACGCCCGCGAAGGCGAGCGGAGGGGCCGAGAACCAGGGGCCGCCGCGCAGCGCCGGCCACCGCGAAGAAGCCTCGAGCGCCACGCGCCGGCCCCTGGGTCCCGGATAGACGCTGGGCGTCTTCCGGGATGACGATTTCAGAGAGCGGGCGGGAGGAGCGCTTGCATCTCCTCCCGCCCTGGCCTGAGCGTCTTTAAGCGCTCTTTTCCGTGGCGCGGATCGTCGGGACGATCTGGTCGCCCCAATTGCCCGAGCCGTCGTGGTGGCGCGAGGTGCGCACCAGCTCGACCGAATAGCCGGCCTCGATGGCGCGACGGACGGCTTCGTTGAGGCGGTGAGAGGCCTCGGCGAGACGGTCCACGGCGCGGTCCTGGGCCGACGAATCCGGCATGGCGGCGGGAGCGAATTGCGTGACGTTGGTCATGACGTTTCTCCTCAGTTCGGGCTTTGGGGGACGGGAGGGTTTGAAGCTCGCCGCTATTCGGCGGCGAACTGGTTCATGGTGTTGGCGTGACCGCCGGCCTTCAGGGCGCGCTCGCCGGCGACCATTTCCTTGAAGCTGTCGCCGAGGTCGGAGCCGACCTCGTGCTGGTGCTTCACGGCCGACACGCCGCGGCGGATTTCCTCGCGCTGCACCGTGTTGACGTAGGCGCGCATGCGGCCTTCGCCGAAGTAGCCGCGCGACAGCTCGTCCATGCTCTTGGCGGTCAGGTGGAAGGTCGGCAGGGTGATCAGGTTGTGGAACACCCCGGCCCGGGCGGCGATGTCGACCTGGAAGCGCGCCAGGCGCTCGTCGGTCTCGCGACCCAGGTCGGTGTCGTCCAGGTCGGCCGACATCAGGGCCGCGCCTTCCGGATAGCTGTCCGCATGGATCTTGCCCTCGGCGATCCACTGGTCGCGCACCTGCTTGCGCAGATTGAGCGTCCAGTTGAACGACGGCGAGTTGTTGTAGGTCAGCTTGGCGTTCGGCACGGCCTGGCGGACCTCGGCCACCATGGCGGCGATCTCGTCGACGTTAGGGGTGTCGGTCTCGATCCACAGCAGGTCGGCGCCGCCCTGGGTCAGCGAGGCGATGCAGTCCTCGATGACGCGGGCCCGGCCGGTGCCGTCCTGGAAGGCGAACAGGCCGTTGGGCATGCGCACCGGCTTCTGGAACTCGCCGTCGCGATACAGGGCCAGCTCGCCCGGCTGGATCGGGTTTTCCGGCGTGATCGCCTCGGTCTTCAGCCACTTGATGTAGTCCGAAGCCAGGTCGCCCGGTTCCTGGCTGACGGGGATCTTCTGGGTCAGGCCCGCGCCCAGGCTGTCGGTGCGGGCGACGATGACGCCCTCGTCGACGCCCAGTTCCTCGAAGGCCAGGCGGCAGGCGCGCAGCTTCTCGATGAAGTCCTCGCGCGGCACGGTGACCTTGCCGTCCTGGTGGCCGCACTGCTTGGCGTCGGAAACCTGGTTCTCGATCTGCAGGCAGCAGGCGCCGGCCTTGATCATCTCCTTGGCCAGCAGGTAGGTGGCGTTCTCGTTGCCGAAGCCGGCGTCGATGTCGGCGATGATCGGAACGACGTGGGTCTCGAAGCCGTCGATGGCCTTGATCGCGGCCTGTTCGGCGACCTGGTCGCCGGCCTTGCGGGCCGCGCTCAGGGTCTTGAACAGGTCGTTGATGGCCACTTCGTCGGCCTGGCGCAGCGAGACATAGATCTCTTCGATCAGGTCGACGACCGAGGTCTTCTCGTGCATCGACTGGTCCGGCAGGTGGCCGAAGCGGTTGCGAAGACCGGCGACCATCCAGCCCGACAGATAGACATAGGCGCCCTTGGTGGTGCCGCGCAGGCGCTTGACCGACTTGATCATCTGCTGGGCGTGGAAGCCCGACCAGCAGCCCAGCGACTGAGTGAACTGGCTGCTGTCGGCGTCATAGGCGGCCATGTCGGCGCGCATGACCACGGCCATGTCGCGGGCGATGTCGAGGTGGGTCGAATAGGTGTTCTGCAGCTTCAGCTGGATGATGTCGTCGATGGCGACGCCGCCCGGCGTCAGCCCTTGCGGATAGCGGGCGAGGAGGTCCTGGCGGTGCTCGGCGTAGGTCTTGCGCATGGTCGTCGTACTTCCCCATCGGGGCCCGCTTGTGGGAGGCGGGCGTGATTTCGTCTTGGGGAGCTAACGCGGCGGCGGCGATGCGGTCGAACCTATTGAAGACGATTTGTCATGAATTGACTTTGTGTAATCTGTAAATCCATGACAACGTGACATCCATGGTCACGACTGACAAAAAGCTCTTCCTCGGCGGCCGGCTGAAGCGGCTGCGGCGCGACATCGGCGTCACCCAGGCCCGCATGGCCGAGGAACTGGGCGTTTCGCCCAGCTACCTGAACCTGCTGGAGCGCAACCAGCGGCCGGTCACCGCCCAGATGCTGCTGCGGCTGGCGGAAGCCTATGACCTGGACCTGCGCACCCTGTCGGCAGACGATCCCGGCGGCGGGGCGGGGCTGGAAGAGGTGCTGGCCGACAAGATGTTCGCCGACCTCGGCATCGGCCGGCACGAGGCCGCCGAGGTGGCCGAGCTGTCGCCGGCTCTGGCCGAGGCCGTGGCCCGCCTCTACCGCGCCTATCTCGATCGCGGCCGGATGATCGACCTGGGCGCCTTCGAGCGGCCGGACGGAACGCCCGCCGTGTCGTCCTCGCCCACCGACTGGGTCCGCGACCTGGTCGGCTCGCAGCGCAACCACTTCGCCGAGCTGGAGACGGCGGCCGAGGCCATCGTCGCCGCCCTCGACGCCGACCCGCAGGACCTCGGCCCCGCCGTGCGCGAGCGCCTGCTGGACCGGTTCGGCATCCAGGTGCGGGTCATGCCGGTCGAGGTCATGGCCGGCTCGCTGCGCCGCTACGACCACCACCGCAAGCGGCTGATGGTGTCGGAGACCCTGGCCCCGGCCAGCCGCATCTTCGCCATGTGCTACCAGCTCGGCCTGATGGAGGCGCCCGAGGCCCTCACGCGCCTGGCCGACCGCTTCGCCGCCCCCGACCGGGCCACGCGCCAGCTGTTGAAGGTGTTCCTCGACAACTACCTCGCCGCCGCGATCATGATGCCCTACGAGCCGTTCCACGCGGCCATGGAGGCCGGCGGCTACGACATCGAGCGGGCCCGCTCGCGGTTCGGGGTCAGCTACGAGCAGGCCGCCCAGCGCCTGACCACGCTCAGCCGGCCCGGCGCCCGGGGGATTCCGTTCTTCATGATGCGGTTGGACGCGGCGGGGAACATCTCCAAGCGCTTCGCCGCCGGCCCCTTCCCGTTCTCGCGCTTCGGCGGCGCCTGCCCGCGCTGGAACGTCCACGACAGCTTCAAGACCCCCGGCCGCATCGTCACCCAGGTAATCGAGACCCCCGACGCCGCCCGCTACTTCACCCTGTCGCGCACCGTGCGGCGGGTGTCGGGGCTTCAAGCCGGCTTGGAGGACGAACTGGTCATCGGCCTGGGCTGCGAGCTGAAATACGCCAGCAAGCTGGTCTACGCCCGCGGCCTCGACATCGCCGCCCCAGTCACCGTCGAGATCGGCCCCTCCTGCCGCATCTGCGAACGCCCCGCCTGCCCGCAGCGCGCGGCCGCGCCGATCAACCGGACGCTGCTGGTGGAAGAGGCCACCAAGTCGGTGACGCCGTTCCCGTTCGCGCGGTGAAGCCAAGCGCCCGCCCTTGCAGCAGACGAAGTATTTTCAACTATGAGTGGAAAGCGGACATGCGGTTCTCTATCGTTCCGTCCTGAAACGAAGGAGTTCGGTGGTGTCGCTGAGAGCCCTGCTTTCCCGCTTCGAAGACAAGCCGCTCAAGATGACGGTGCTGGTGATCGTCGCGATCGTGGCCGCGCGCCTGGCGGGCGAGTTTGGGATCGGCTTCGCCCAAGGGGTCATCGCAGGTTTCGCAGACGGGATTTAGCCGCGCTGCCCCCGACTGGAAGTTCGGTTCGCCGGCTTGACCTCCCCTACCGCGGCATCGTTCTCGCCTGCACCCGCACGATCCGGCAGCGCGTCGCCCCGAACTTGGTGGCGCAGAAGCCCGTCTCGTCCGAGCCCGGATGGATCACCGCCCAACGGTCGCGATCGCACTGATGCCAGGTCTGGCGAAAGCCGCCGCGGTCGTCATAGAGGAACACCGGCGTATCGCCGTCGGTGTAGAACCGGGTCATGCCGGTAAAGCCGCCGAAGCTGGTCTTGCCGTTGACCACGCCGCAGACCCGGCCGGTGCGCATCATCCACACCCCGCCCAGCTCCAGCGGCCGTGACTGCTTCATCCGCGCGACCAGGATCGGCTTGACCACGGCCCAGCGCTGAGCGGCCTGCGCCCGCGCCGGCTCCAGGGCCGTCCCCTTAGCCGGCGGCAGCGCGCCCATGGCCCGCTCGAAGCGGACGAAGTCGAAGATCGTATAGGCCAGGGCGGCCAACAGGCTCAGGGCCAGGCCGGTCCCCAGAATGCGCCGGACCAGGGCGGCGCGGTTGCGGTCGGCATCAGCGTCGGGGACAGGCAGGACGAACGACATGCGCGGATATCTCCCTGAAAGCCAGGCAAATATTACGCATGTAATTCTAACTCATTCAACCCTTGGCCGGTTAAATGCCCCCTACCGCGCCACCGCCTCGACGTGACGGTTCAGCGGCGGCGGGGTGACGCCGTCGACGAACACCCGGGCCTCGCCGCCGGGCACGCGGAAAGCGGGCACGTCCAGGCCGCGCGGCGCCAGGCTCCAGACGGCCAGCACGGTCATGGCTGTCAGCGCCGCGATGGTGACCGCCAGCCCCTCGGCGGCGACAGGACCCGGAGCGGCCAGCACCCGCACGCGGGCGACCAGCGGATGGCGGCCGAAGGCGCAGGCCAGCGGCGAGGCGGCCGTGCAGGCATGGGCCTTCATCAGCGTCTCGGCATAGCGCTTGCGGGCCTTGGGGTGCAGGGCCACGACGTCGCCGTCGCAGGCGATCTCCTGGTCCAGGCGGGCGATCGCCGCGCCCAGGTGGACCATCGGGTTCAGCCAGCCCAGCACCTGGCAGGCGGTGATGATCAGGTTGCCGCGCGGGTCGCCGCGCCGCATGTGGGCGCGCTCGTGGGCCAGGACGAGGTCGCGTTCGGCCGCGTCGAAACGCTGGTCGAAGTCGTGCGGAATGACCAGGCGCGGACAGAACACGCCCATGACCGCCGGCCCTTCCAGGCCGGCGCGGGCGCGGATCCGAAAGGCCCGCTCGGCCAGGGCGATGAAGCCGGCCAGGCCGACAACGCCGACGATCCACACCGTCAGCAGGGACACCGCCAGCAGCCGTTCGGGCGGCTGGGCCGCCGCGCCCGCCTTCAGGGCTTCCGACAGGCTGGGGAAGATGCTGACCAGGGCCGCGATCGGCGCCAGGCGCCACAGCTTGTAGACCGCCTCGGGACCGACCAGGCGGCGCACCGGAACGCGCAGCACCAGGACCAGCAGCACGCCGGCGGCGGCGGCGAACTGCACGCGCAGCAGGGTCAGGGCCAGCAGTTCAACCAGCATCGTCCAGCTCCGCGATCAGCTGCTTCAGCTGCTTGACCTCGTCGGGCGACAGCGAGCGGTGCTTGGCGAAATGGGCGACCAGCGGGGTGAGCCGACCGTCGAACAGCCGATCGAGCAGGCCCTGGCTCTCGCTTTGCAGATACTCCGCGCGGCTGACGATCGGCACGTAGCGCACGCGGCCGTCGATGCGGCGTGACTCGATGGCCTTGCGCTTGAGCAGGCGGTTGATCAGCGTCTTGACCGTGGCCTCGCCCCACCCCTGCGGGGCGGCGACGGCCTCGAGGATCTCCTCGACGGTCAGGGGGCTCTGGGTCCAGAGCGACTCCATGACGTGGCTTTCGGCTTGGGTGATGCTCATGACGGCCTGCTGCGCTGCTGAACCGAATGATTACGCCCGTAAATGACCTCGTCAAGCGATGCTTGGCGGACGGGGACGAGCGGGTAAGAGTGCGGCCATGACTCGCCTCCCCCTTCGCCTCGACGAACGCCTCGCCCCCTGCGGCCCGATCATCGACGACAAGGCGGCCGAGCGCGCCCACGAAGGCATCGCCCGCCGGGTCGGCGAGCGGATGGCGAGCATCGACGCCGCCTGGCCGGCCCTGGCCCCGGTGTTCGCCGCCAGCCCCTACCTCGCGGGCCTCGCCCGTCGCGACGGCGCGCGCCTGCCGACGATCCTGGACAGCGATCCGCAAGCCCGCCTGTCGCAGATCCTGGCGGCCGCCGAGGCCGTCGCCGCCGAGCCCGACTTCGAGACCGCCCGCCGGATCCTGCGCGACCTGAAGGCCGACCTGCACCTGCTGACCGCCCTCTGCGACCTGGGCGGGGTGTGGGACCTCGACGCGGTGACCGGCGCCCTCACCCGCTTTGCCGACGCCTCGCTGCACGCCGCCCTGGCCCAGGCCGCCCGGGTCGAGGTGGCGCGCGGCGCCCTGACCCATGTCGGAGACGGCGCCGACGGCCCGAATCCGGGCCTGTTCTGCATCGCCATGGGCAAGCACGGCGCCTTCGAGCTGAACTATTCCAGCGACATCGACTTTTCGATCTTCTACGCGCCCGAGGCCCTGCCGGTGAGCGACGGAACCGAGCCGCAGGGCGTGGCCGTGCGCCTGACCCAGCACCTGGGTCGGATGCTGGCCGAGCGCACCGCCGACGGCTACGTCTTCCGCATCGACCTGCGCCTGCGTCCCGACCCCAGCTCGACCCCGCCGGCCATGCCGATCGAGGCGGCCCTCGATTACTACGAGAGCGTCGGCCAGAACTGGGAGCGGGCGGCCCACATCAAGGCCCGGATCGCGGCCGGCGACCTGGCGCGCGGCGAGGCGTTCCTCGAAGAGCTTCAGCCCTTCATCTGGCGGCGCAATCTCGACTTCGCCGCCATCGCCGACATCCACTCGATCAAGCGCCAGATCCACGCCTACAAGGTGGACGAGCGGCTGGAGGCCAAGGGCGCGGACCTGAAGCTGGGGCGCGGCGGCATCCGCGAGATCGAGTTCTTCGTCCAGACCCAGCAGTTGATCCTCGGCGGCCGCCATCCGGACCTGCGCAGCCCGCGCACCCTGGACGCCCTGGCCGCTCTGCGCGACGCCGGCCACGTCACCCCTGACGACTGCGCCTATCTGACCGCCGCCTATCACGACCTGCGGGCCCTGGAGCACCGGGCCCAGATGATCGCCGACGACCAGACCCACAAGCTGCCGGAGTCCGACGCCGACCGGAAGAAGGTCGCCGCCCTGTGGAACCACGGCAACCTGCGCAGCTTCGACTCCGCCGTCGGCAAGATGCTGAAGGGCGTCAACCAGCGCTACGGCGCCCTGTTCAAGGGCGAGGAGGAGCTGTCGTCGCGGTTCGGCAGCCTCGTCTTCACCGGCGTCGAGGACGATCCGGAGACCCTGGCGACGCTGAAGCGCATGGGCTTCTCGTCGCCCGAGCGGGTGGCCGCCACCATCCGCGGCTGGCACCACGGCCACATCGCCGCCACCCGCACCGAGCGCAGCCGCGAGCTGTTCACGCGCCTGGCCCCTCGCCTGCTCGACGCGGCCAACGCCACCGGCGCGCCGGACGCGGCCTTCAACCGGTTCGGCGACTTCTTCTCGTCGCTGAGCTCGGGCGTGCAGATCCAGTCGCTGTTCCTGGCCCAGCCGCGGCTGTTCGAGCTGGTGGTGCAGGTCATGGCCTTCGCCCCGCGCCTGGCGACCACCCTGGCCCGCCGGCCGACGGCGCTGGACGCCCTGCTGGACCCGGCCTTCTTCGGTCCTATGGAGATGCCGGATGAGATTCCCTGGGATCCTTCCGAGTTCGAGCCGTCGATGGACGCGGCCCGGCGCCTGTTCCGCGACCAGTCGTTCCGCATCGGCGTGCGGGTGATGAGCGGCACGGCCGACGCCCGCGACGTGGGCCGGGCCTTCGCCGACCTCGGCGACCTGATCGTCGGCGGCCTCGCCCCCGCGGCCCTGGCCGAGGTCGAGCGGCTGGGCGGCGCCTTCCCGGGACAGGTGGCGGTCGTGGCCCTGGGCAAGGCCGGCTCGCGCGAGATGACCGCCAAGTCCGACCTCGACCTGATGACGCTCTATGCCGCCGACGATCCGGCCGGCGCGTCTGAGATCAAAGGCTGGAGCGCCGACGTCTTCTACGCCCGCTTCACCCAGCGCCTGGCCTCGGCCCTGTCGGCCCCGACCGCCGAGGGCACGCTCTACGAGGTGGATCTGAAACTGCGCCCCTCGGGCAGCAAGGGGCCGGTGGCCGTCAGCTTCGCCGCCTTCGAGGACTATTACGAGCGCGAGTCCGAGACCTGGGAGCTCTTGGCCCTGACCCGCGCCCGGGTGATCTGGGCCAGTTCGCCGGCCTTCCAGGCGCGGGCCGAGGGCGCCATCGAGGCCGCCCTGCGCCGCCCCCGCGACGTCGCCAAGACCGCCGCCGACGTGCTGGAGATGCGCGAACTGATGGAGCGCGAGCGGCCGGGCAAGGGGCCGTGGGATCTCAAGCTCGAACCCGGCGGCCTGGTCGACATCGAGTTCATCGCCCAGTTCCTGCAACTGGCTCACGGCCCTGACGGCGCCCCCCTGGCCCAGAACACCGGCGAGGCCCTGTCGGCCCTGATCGCCGCGGGCCTGGGCGACAAGGCGTCCCTAACCGCGGCCCTGTCGGCCTGGCGGCTGGAGCAGGACCTGTCGCAGCTGATCAAGGTGGCGCTGGAGGACGGCGGCGATCCGGAGGCCGAACCCAAGGCCTTCCGGGCGCTGCTGGCGCGGGCGGGGCATGTGAGCCAGTTCCGCTCGCTGAAGGCCAAGCTGCTGAAGGCCAAGGCCGAGGCGCGGGCGGCGTTCGAGACCGTGGTGAAGGCTTAGCGCAAACCAAAATTCGTCGTCATCCCGGCCGCAGCGCAGCGGAGAGCCGGGACCCAGAAGCAGCCGCATTGCAGTGGCCCCTGGGTCCCGGGTCTACGGCCCGCTTCGCGGTCCTACGCCCGGGATGACGACCTTATTCAGCTAGGAACTCAGTACGCCGGCTCGGGCTCCTTCGCCGCGGCCGTCAGTTGCGCGACATAGGCCTCGTCGGTGGTGAAGGGGATCTCCTTCACGTCGATCAGCAGGCTCTTGTTGGCGCCCACGATCAGGATCTTGGGCACGTAGAAGCCGTTGAACGTGCCCGACACCGCGTAGGGCGTCGTGCCCTTGGCCACGGGGCCGGTCCAGCCCATGACCTTGACGGCCAGGCCGCCGACGAAATCGGGCTCGCGGACCAGCTGGATTCCGCTGGTGAAGTTCGGCGCCGCGCCCTGGACCTTGACGCTGAAGAAGCCCGGGGTGCGCAGGCCGGTCCAGACGTAGGTGGCCTCGGCGGTGTCGAAAGGTTCGGGACCATAGAAACCCATCACGTGTCTCCTCTGGTTGTTGATCGCCTCGCTGGGCGACGCCTGATCGATACGCCCCGGCCAAAACACAATCTGTGCGCGCATTCACAATATAACTATTTCAAGCTGCACCATGAGGAAATGCGCGCGACGCGGTCGTGAAAAAGGCGCCGCGGCCTTTAAACCTTCGCCCAGCCCGATACGTATCTTCAAGGCCAAGCCCGGAGCCCCGCGATGCTGATCCGCCACCGTCCCGACCTGACCGAGAACGACGTCACCGATCGCGGGCTCTATCTGCGGCGGCGCGAGTTCATCGCCGGCGCGGCGGGCCTTGGGCTGGCGGGGCTCGGATTGGCGGGATCGGGCGGAGCGGCGGCCGCCGCGCCCCTGGCCTTCACCAAGGGCTTCTCGACCCCGGAAAAGCCGACGCCGAAGGACGACATCACCAGCTACAACAACTTCTACGAATTCGGCGTCGACAAGAGCGATCCGGCCGAGAACGCCGGACGCTTGAAGACTCGTCCCTGGACCGTCCGCGTCGACGGCGCCTGCGAGGCGCCCCGCACCTTCGACATCGACGAGCTGATCAAGGGCCAGAAGCTGGAGGAGCGGATCTATCGCCTGCGCTGCGTCGAGGGCTGGTCGATGGTCATCCCCTGGGTCGGCTTTCCGTTGAAGGACCTGATCGCGGCGGTCAAACCCACATCAAAGGCCAAGTTCGTCGCCTTCGAGACCCTGATGCGGCCCTCGGAAATGACCGGCCAGAAGTGGGACGTGCTGCAATGGCCCTATCGCGAGGGCCTGCGCATCGACGAGGCGACCCACCCCCTGGCCCTGATCGCCGTCGGCCTCTACGGCGAGACCCTGCCCAACCAGAACGGCGCGCCGCTGAGGCTGGTCGTGCCGTGGAAGTACGGCTTCAAGAGCATCAAGTCGATCACCCGCATCAGCCTGGTCGACCGCCAGCCGCCGACCGCCTGGAACCGCTCGGCCCCGCGCGAATATGGCTTCTATTCCAACGTCAATCCGGCCGTGGACCACCCCCGCTGGTCGCAGGCCAGCGAGCGGAGGATCGGCGAGTTCCGGCGGCGCGAGACGCTGGCGTTCAACGGTTATGGGGAATGGGTGGCGGACCTGTATCGCGGCATGGATCTGAAGAAGTTCTACTGATGGCTCAGCCCCCTCAGTCGCTCCGCGACAGCTCCCCCAGAGGGGGAGCATCATCCGCGCCGACCAAATCCTTCCCCTCTGGGGGAGGTGGCCCGGAGGGCCGGAGGGGGTCTGCGCGGAGGCCCTCGAAAACCCGCGACAACCTCGTCTACGCCGCCGTCTGGCTGGCCTGCGCCGCGCCGCTGGTCTGGCTGGCCTTCCGCGCCTTCACCGGCGACCTGGGCGCCAATCCGATCGAGGCCCTGATCCGCCAACTGGGCGTCTGGGGCCTGCGGCTGCTGCTGGTCGGCCTGGCGATCACGCCTGCGGCGATGATCCTGAAGAAGCCGCGCCTGGTCCGCTTTCGCCGCACGATCGGCCTGTTCGCCTTCGCCTACGTGACGCTGCACCTCTTCAGCTACATCGGCGTCGACCTCTATTTCGACGTCGGCCAGCTGGTGAAGGACATCCTCAAGCGGCCGTTCATCACCCTGGGGATGGCGGCGTTCGTGCTGCTGATCCCGCTGGCGGTGACCTCGACCAACGGCTGGGTGATCCGCATGGGCCGCGCGGCCTGGAGCCGGCTGCACTGGCTGATCTATGTCATCGTGCCGCTAGGGGTGGCCCACTACTACCTGCTGGTGAAGGCCGACCACCGGCCGCCGCTGGTCTACGGCGCGATCCTGGCGGTGCTGCTGGGGTGGCGGGTTTGGAGGCGTTTTGCGACGCGCTAGCTCCCTTCCCCCTTGATGGGGGAAGGGTCGGGGATGGGGGTGACCACCCACCGCTCCGCCGCACCACGACTGACCGCTGCAGCCACCCCCACCCAACCCTCCCCCATCAAGGGGGAGGGCTTTTCTTGAACCTACTTCCCCGCCGTCTTCGCGAACGCCTGCGCCTGGCCCAGCAGCCGCAGCACATTGCCGCTCCAGATCGCCTCAATGTCGGCGTCGCTATACCCCGCCGCCTTCAGCCGCGCGGTGATCTTGGGCAGGTCGGCCACGTCCTCCAGGCCCTCGACGCCGCCGCCGCCGTCCCAGTCGGCGCCGACGCAGACGGCTTTCGGGCCGCCGATCTTCAGCACGTGGGTCATGCTGTCCATGAAGATGTCAAAGTTGGCGCGGATCGGCGGGTACTGCTTGTCGAGCTCCCCGCGCTTCCTGGCGTAGGCGACGACGTCGGCCTGGGTGGCGACCTCGTCGGCCGGCGGCCTGCCCAGCGCTTCCAGGGCGGCCTTGCGCTCTGGGCTGGCCGGAGCCGCCTTCAGATAGACCGAGTTGATGCAGATCGCCCCGCCGCTGTCGGCGATGCGCTTGATGTGGGCGTCGTCGAGATTGCGCGGGTGGTCGAAGACGGCCTTGGCGCCCGAGTGCGAGGCGATGATCGGAACCTTCGACAGGGCCACGGCCTGGTCGACCACGTCGTCAGAGGCATGGCTGACGTCGATCAGGATCCCCAGGCGATTGGCCTCGGCCAGCCAGCGCAGGCCCAGCGGCGAGAAGCCGTTCCAGATCTTGCCCTTGGGGTCGGTCGAGCTGTCGGCGAACTGGTTGTTGCGGAAGTGCACCGGCCCGGCCATCCGCACGCCGGCCTTGTAGAAGGTCTGCAGCAGGGTCAGGTCTTCGCCGATCGGCCAGCTGTTCTCGATGCTCTGGAAAGCGAACTTCTTGCCGGCCTTGTTGATGCGGACCGCGTCCTCCGGCGTGTAGGCCAGCTCGAACTTGTCGCTGTGGGCGGCCACCATCTCGCGGATCTCGGTGGCCCGGGTCAGGGCGAAGTCGCGGGCGTAGCGATAGCCCTCGGCGGTCAGGTCGCCCTGGCCGGTGTAGATCACGAAGAACCCGCCATCGAGGCCCCCGTCGTTCATCCGCGGCAGGTCCACCTGGGTGAAGTCCTGCCCCACCGTGTGGCGGTCGGTCATGCTCCAGCCGGGCCGCGAGAAGTGCTCGGGCGTGTCGAGGTGGGTGTCCAGGGTCAGGATGCGCTCGTGCAGGGCCTTATCAGCCTTCGAGACTGGCGCGTCGGCGGCTTGGGCGGAAGCGCCCAGCAGGGCGGTCGAGGCGAGCAGGACTGACAGCAGACGACGCATGGAACACTCCGGAACAGCTGATCCGGTCAAGCTCTGCGGCGCCGCGCCCCGCGTCAAGGATATTAGATTTTCTCCGCGCCCACTTTTGGAGGGTGAGCGTCAGATCAGCCCCAGCGCCTTGAAGCTGGCCACGCCCTCGCGGCCGACCACCAGGTGGTCGTGGACGACGATGCCCAACGCCTTGCCGGCGGCGATGATCTGCTTGGTCATCTCGATGTCCGGCCGCGAAGGGGTGGGATCTCCACTGGGGTGATTGTGGAGCAGAATGACGTTGGAGCTGGCCAGCTCCAGCGCCCGGCGCATCACCTCGCGCGGATAGACCGGGGCGTGGTCGACCGTGCCGTGGTTCATCACCTCGTCGGCGATCAGCTGGTTCTTCTTGTCGAGGAACAGCACCCGGAACTGCTCGCGGGACTCGTTGGCCAGGGCCACCCGCACATAGCCCAGCAGCGCCGTCCACGACGAGATCACCGGCCGTTTGGCGATGGTTTCGCGGCCGGCGCGCAAGGTGGCCTCGTGCAGAATCTTCAGCTCGACGGCGGCGGCCTCGCCCACGCCGGAGACGATCTTCAGCTCCTCGACGCTGGCCCCGATCACGCCCGCGAACGAGCCGAACCGGGCCAGCAGCGCTTTCGCCAAGGGTTTGACGTCGCCGCGCGGCAGGCTGCGGAAGAGATAGAGCTCGAGCAGTTCGTAGTCGGGCAGAGCGGCGAGACCGCCGGCCCTGGCCCGCTCGCGCAGGCGCTCGCGATGGCCGCTCTGGTGCGACGGCGCTGCCGCCGGCGCCTTGGGCGCGCGCGGCGCGGCCTCCGACACCTTCAAGGACTTGCCGCTGACCATCGCGCCCCTCTGCGAGAGCGGGATTAGAGCTTAGCAATCTGGAGTTGTCGAGAGTGGTTCCCTCAAGATGTCATCACCCGCTTCATGCGGGTGACCCAAGCGGCGTTGCCGCCTCGGCTTGGGTCGCCCGGACAAGCCGGGCGATGACTTCTGGAAGGGATGCGTGGAAAGGGAGCTCCCCGATCAGAACGCCGGAACCACCGCGCCCTTGTACTTCTCCGCCAGGAACGCCTTCACCTCGGGCGAGGTCAGGGCCTTGGCCAGCTTGAGCACGCGGGGATCGGTCGCGTTGTCCGGCCGGCTGACCAGGAAGTTCACATAGGGGCTAGTCTTGTCCTCGATCAGCAGGGCGTCCTTGGACGGGTCGAGCTTGGCGTCGAGGGCGTAGTTGGTGTTGATCACCGCCAGATCGACCTGATTCAGCACCCGCGGCAGGGTCGCCGATTCCAGCTCCTTGAACTTCAGGTTCTTGGGGTTGGCGGTGATGTCCTTCAGGGTCGAGACGGGATTGCTCAGGTCCTTCAGGGTGATCAGGCCGTTGCGGGCCAGCAGCAGCAGGGCGCGGCCGCCGTTGCTGGGCTCGTTGGGGATGGCCACGGTCGCGCCGGCCGGCAGGTCGGCGATCGCCTTGATCTTCGAGGAATAGGCGCCCAGCGGCTCGATGTGCACGCCGGCCACCTTGACCAGGCCCCAGCCGTGGTCGGCGTTGACGGTGTCGAGATAGGGACCGGTCTGGAAGTAGTTCACGTCCAGATGCTTCTCGGCCAGCTGGGTGTTGGGCTGGACGTAGTCGTTGAACACCTTGACGTCGATCTTCAGGCCTTCGACCGCCAGCTTCGGCTTGATGAACTCCAGCACCTCGGCGTGCGGCACGGCGGTGGCGCCAACCACCAGGGTATCGGCGGCCGACGGCGCGGGCTGGCGGCTGCAGGCGGCCAGCAGGGCGAAGGCGGCGAGGCTGAGGAGGGCGGCGCGGCGGGCGACCATGAACGGCTCCGGTAAGTCGATAATTCCGGATGGGTATTGCGCGAAAACGCCGCCGGGGCGGAATCAGTTTTCCTGGGGCGGGGAAGAGGGCGGTGGGCCGGGCCACGCCTCCCCCATCCAGAAGTCATCGCCCGCTTCATGCGGGCGACCCAAGCGGCGCGTCAGGACATGGCCAAGTCGGCTTGGGTCGCCCGAACAAGTCGGGCGATGACTCCCAAGAAGAGAACGGACCGTCGCCTTAAGCCTCGTTGGCCGGATCTTCCGGGCCCTGGATCGTCCAGTTCGACACGAAGTCGGGGTTCTCCAGCACCTCGCCATTGGCCAGGGTGTAGGTCCCCGGCTGGGCGGCCTGGATGTTCGAGGTCTGGGGCGGCAGCAGATAGGTGTCGCCGTCGTCCTCCTCGCCCAGCAGGTCGACCAGGATGCCCTCGTCGAGCTCGGCCGACAGGATGACGCCGTGGAACTGTTCGACTTCCTCGATCTCGCCGTCGGCGTCGAGGAAGGTCAGGCCCACCAGGATGGTCTTGCCCGGCAGGGTCTCGGCCAGGGCGGCGTCCCAGTGCTCGGGCGGCGGGGCGGGAAGGATGATGTCGTCGCTCATGAGCGGGTTCTAGGACGGCGGCTTTGCGCTCGCAACGCCCGCCCGATCAACGATGCGAAACCCGCCGCACCACCACGTCGCCGACCATCTGCAGCACCTGCACCAGGATCAGCAGCAGCACCACGGTCACCACCATGACGTCGGTCTGGAAGCGCTGGTAGCCGAAGCGGATGGCCAGGTCTCCGAGGCCCCCGGCCCCGACCACCCCGGCCATGGCGGTGTAGGAGACCAGCGCGATGGCCGTCACCGTGCCCCCGGCGATGATGCCGGGCATGGCTTCGGGCAGCAGCGCGCCCAGCACCACCTGCCGGCGGGTGGCGCCCAGGGCGAAGCTGGCCTCGACCACGCCCTTGTCGACCTCGCGCAGGGCGGTCTCGACCAGGCGGGCGTAGAACGGCGCGGCTCCCACCACCAGCGGCGGGATGGCCCCGGCCACGCCCAGCGAGGTGCCGACCAGCAGCACGGTCAGCGGGATCATCACGATCAGCAGGATCACGAACGGCACCGAGCGCAGGATGTTGACCAGCAGGCCCAGCGCCGTGTGCCCGGCCTTGTGCTCCAGCATCTGGCCCTTGCCGGTCAGGAACAGGATCACGCCCAACGGCAGGCCCAGGATCACGGTCAGGGCCATCGAACCGCCGAGCATGGTCAGGGTGTCGAGGCTGGCCAGACCGATATCCGTCCAGTCGATGTTGGCGAACAGGCTCACCGGGCGTCCTCCAGACGATCCACCCACACGCCGGCGGCCTCGAAGCGGGTGATGGCGGCCTCGATGTCGCCGCCGGTCAGGGCCAGAGTCAGCTGGCCGTACGGAGCATCGCGCAGCTTGTGGATACGGCCGCCGAGGATCGAATAGTCGACGCCAGTCTCGCGGGCTACCGCGCCCAGCACGGGCTTATAGGTGGCCTCGCCCTTGAAGGTCAGCCGCACCAGCACGCCGGCCGGCAGGGCGATCTCGGAGACCTCCTCGGCCTCGCCCACGAAGCGGCGGGCCGTGCCGCTGGCCGGGTGCAGGAACACCTCCTCCACCGGACCTTCCTCGACCACGCGGCCGGCCTCCAGCACCGCCACCCGGTCGCAGACGCGGCGCACCACGTCCATCTCGTGGGTGATCAGCACGATGGTCAGGCCCAGTTCGCGATTGAGGTCGGAGATCAGGGCCAGGATCTGCTCGGTGGTCTCGGGATCGAGTGCGCTGGTGGCCTCGTCGCAGAGCAGGATCTTCGGCCCCGTCGCCAGGGCCCGGGCGATGCCGACCCGCTGCTTCTGGCCGCCCGACAGCTGGGCCGGATACTTGGCCGCCTGGTCGGTCAGCCCCACCCGCGCCAAGAGTTCAGCCGTCCGCGTCTTGATCCGCGCCGGCTCCCAGCCCGCAAGCTTCAGCGGGAAGGCGACGTTCTGCTCGACGGTCTTGGACGACAGCAGGTTGAAGTGCTGGAAAATCATCCCCACCCGCCGGCGCAGGGCGCGAAGCCCGGCGACGTCGAGCGCGGCAACGTCGTCGCCGTCGACCACCAGCTTGCCGCCGGTCGGCGTTTCCAGGCCGTTGATCAGCCGGATCAGGGTCGACTTGCCCGCCCCCGAGGCGCCGATGACCCCGAACACCTCGCCCTGCGCGACCTCGAGCGAAGCCTCGCGCAAGGCGGCATGACCCGTCGCGCCGCGGGCGGCGGGATAGGTCTTGGAGACGGAGTCGAAGCGGATCACCGGCGGCGGGTCCTTACTTTGCGGCGGCCGCCGGCGCGGCGGCGCGCGGCGGGGCGTTCTTGACGTAGCGGTCCATCCAGTCGGTCATCTCCCACAGGGTGTGCATCACCGACTCCCGGGCGCGATAGCCGTGCGCCTCGTAGGGCAGCACCGTATAGCGCACCGTCGCGCCCGCCCCCTTCAGCGCGGCGTAGAAGCGCTCGCTCTGGATCGGGAAGGTGCCGGAATTGTCGTCCGCCTCGCCGTGGATCAGCAGGATCGGCTCGTTGACCTGCTTCACATAGGTGAAGGGGCTCATCTTCGTATAGGTGTCGGTCGCCTGCCAGTAGGTGCGCTGCTCGGACTGGAAGCCGAACGGCGTCAGGGTGCGGTTGTAGGCGCCCGAGCGGGCGATGCCGGCCCGGAACAGGTCGGTGTGGGCCAAGAGGTTGGCGGTCATGAAGGCGCCGTAGCTGTGGCCGCCCACGGCGATGCGGTCGCGATCGGCCACGCCCAGCGCCACCACCGCGTCGACGGCCGCCTTGGCGTCGGCGGTCAGCTGCTCGATATAGGTGTCGTTGGGCTCGGCCCCGTCCTTGCCGATGATCGGCATGCCCGGACCGTCGAGCACCGCGTAGCCCTGGGTCAGCAGGAACAGCGGGCTGGCGCCGCCCGGCCGGGTGAAGCGGTTGCCCGCGTCCACCGTCTGGCCGGCCACCGAGGCGTCGGTGAACTCTTCCGGATAGGCCCACATCAGCATCGGCAGCGGGCCGTCCTTGGCCTTGTCGTAGCCGGCCGGCAGGTAGAGGTCGCCCGACAGCTTCACCCCGTCGGGGCGGCTGTAGGTGATGGTCTGCTTGGTGACGCCGGCGAACTGCGGGGCGCGATCGACGAAGGCCGTCAGGGCCTTGCCGTTTCCGCCTTTCAGGGGTTTGACGAAGTAGTTCGGAACCTCGTCCTTGCTCTCGCGGCGGGTGATCAGGGTCTTGCCGGCCTCGTCGGCCAGGGCCACCGGCGTCTCGTAGTACGGAGCCTTGGCCTGCCAGATGCGCGCGGTCTTGCCGTCGGCCAGGTTCATCACGCCCACGAACGGGAACTCGCCCTTGGCGCTGGCCCCGTCGCCGGTGACGAACACGCCCTTGCCGTCCGGCGTGAAGTGCAGCACCGCCTCACCCTGGGCGTTGCGGCGGCTGACCGCGTCGCCCGGATCGCCGTAGCGGTCCTGGTAGTTGCGCTCCAGCAGCAGGCGGCTCTCGCCGGGCTTGGACGGATCGACCGCCAGGCGCTTTTCCTTGCGGTTGTCGAACCAGCGGCTGGTGACTAGGGCGAAGTCGCCGCGGCCCCAGTCGATGCCGGCATAGCGGAGGTCGAGGTCGACCAGGGTCGCGGGCGCGGCGTCGAACGGCGCGGCCTGGGTCAGGACGCGGTCGTGGATGGCGACCTTCTTCTTGGGATCGCCGCCGTCCTGGGCCTCGACCCAGACCAGGGTGGCCGGCGCGTCGGCCCGCCACTGGGCGCTGCGGGGCCCTGCCACCACCGCGTCGAAGGCGGCCGACAGGTTGTCGGCCAGGGGACGGTCGACCACGGTCTTGACCAGCTTGCCGTCAGCGGCGTTCAGCACCCGCACCTCGGTCGGGAAACGACCGGCCGGCACCAGGTAGCTGTAGGGACGCTTCAGCCGCGTCTCGAGCAGGTAGCGACCGTCGGGCGAGGTGGAAAAGCCGCTGATCACGCCGGGCGCGCCGACCGGGGTCGCCGCGCCGTCGGCCAGGGCCACGCGGGTCAGCTGGCTGGTGAAGTAGTGGTCGAACAGGGCCTCGTCATGGGCGTTGGCCAGCAGGTCCTGATAGGTGCGGATGGCGGCGGTGCGGCCGGCGGCCTGCTGCACGATCGGGCCTTCCGGCGCCGCCGGCTCGGCCGGCGCGGAGCCGCGTCCGGCCGGGATCTGCCGCACCAAGAGGCCGCTGTCGTCGGGCAGCCAGTCATAGCCGACCGACCCGAAGGCGGCGTTCAGCACCGGACCGGTCAGCCTGCGCGCCGTGGCCGTCTTCAGGTCGGCGACCCACAGCTCCAGGCCCGTGGGGGCCTCCATCACGAAGGCCAGGCTCTGGCCGTTGGTCGACCAGCGGGTCTCGATGAAGCGCGCGCCATCCGGCAGGGCGACCTTGCGCACCGCGCCGGTCTTCACGTCCTCGAACGACAGGCTGTTCATCCAGGTCGTGCGGGCCTCGGTCGGGCCGTTGATGCGCGGGTTCAGGCGATAGCCGCCCAGGCGCAGGATCGGATCGGCCACCGCCCGGATCGGCGGCAGGTTCTCGCGGCCCAGGATGGCCAGGGTCTTGCGGTCAGGGCTGAGACCGACGCCCGGCGTCGGCGCGGCGTCGAGGATCTGGGCGATCGGCGCGGGCGGCAGGCGATAGGCCTCGCCGGCGGAGGCGACGGACGCACCGCCGATCAGAGCCGCCAGCACGGCGGTCGAAGCAAGGGCCGCCGCGCGGCGACCAAAACGCATATCGAACATGAAGCCCCCGGAACTCTCAGGAAGGGGCAGCAATAGGCGGGCTTACGGCTCAGGTGAACGAAAAAGCGAGTGGAAACCGGATATCGGCGGTCGTTTTCGACCTCCGCGCGATGCGCGCACGGCCCTGCCCGTTCAACGATCCCAGGGTGGCGCGCCCCTGAACGCCTCGGCCAGGAAATCCACCATCAGCCGCACCTTGGCGCTCAGGTGCCGCCGGCTGGGATAGACCGCCAGAACGTCAATGTCCGGCAGGCGCCAGTCGGGCAGCAGTCGCACCAGCCGGCCCGCGCGCAGGTCCTCGCCGATCAGGAAGGTTGGCTGCCAGATCACCCCCTGCCCGGCCAGGGCCGCCGCTCGCGCCGTGTCGCCGTTGTTGGAGAACATCACCGGCCGCATCCGCACGCTCGCCTCGCGCCCGTCTTCATGGGTCAGGCGCCAGTCCTCCGCCATGGCCGTGTAGCTGTAGGCCAGGCACCGATGGGCGGACAGTTCCTCGGGCGTCGTCGGCGTTCCATGGGTCCGCAGATAGTCGGGCGAGGCGCAGACGATGTTGTGCGAGGTCGCCAGCTTGCGCGCCACATGGGCCTGGGAGCCGCCTCTCGAAATGCGGATGGCGAGGTCGTAACCCTCCTCCACCAGATCGACGACCCGGTCGGACAGGCTGATCTCCAGCTCGACCTTCGGGTGAAGCGCCATGAATTTCGGCCACAGCGGGGCCAGGTGCAGCACGCCGAAGCTGAGCGGGGCGTTGATCCGCAATCGCCCGCGCGGTTCGGCGACATTGGCCGAGGCAGCGGCCTCGGCTTCGGCGAACTCGTCGAGAATGGCCCGGGCCCGTTCGTACAGCGCCTCCCCGGCCTCGGTCAGCGACAGCCGGCGGGACGTGCGGTTCAACAGCCGCGCGCCCAGGTGGGCCTCCAGTTCGGCGACATAGCGGGTGACGTTGGCCGGCGAGGTGTCCAGCGCCTCGGCCGCCTTGGCGAAGCCGCCCCTGGCGACGACGGTCGTGAAGACCTCGAATGCGCGCAGCCTGTCCATGAACGTCCAATCATTCCGAAAAACTGAACGATAGAACCTCATTCATCCCATCGTTCAAGATGGGCG
>NZ_JADWOX010000001.1 GCF_016135805.1 Caulobacter hibisci | reverse complement strand
GAGGAAGATGTCGGCATAGCCGGCCAGGGAATCCACGCCCTCCTGGATGCGCGCGCCGCCGGCGTCGAACAGGCCGATGATCGGCGCGCCGGCCTTCATCGCCTGGCGCTGGACCTTGACGATCTTGGCCGCGTGCGCGCCGGACAGGCTGCCGCCGAACACCGTGAAGTCCTTGGAGAACACGAACACGACCTTGCCGTTGATCGTGCCCCAGCCGGTCACCACCCCGTCGCCGGCCACCTTCTGCTCGGCCATGCCGAACTCGACGCCCCGGTGCTCGACGAACATGTCGAACTCCTCGAACGAGTCCTCGTCGAGCAGCAGGTCGATCCGCTCGCGCGCGGTCAGCTTGCCCTTGGCGTGCTGGGCGGCCACGCGGCGTTCGCCACCGCCGGCCCGGGCCTGCTCACGACGACGATCCAGCTCTTCGAGGATGTGTTGCAAGGTCGTGGGCTCCAAGCAGGGACTGGAACCCAAAGGCGTAAAGAGCCCCGGCGGGGCTGGCAAGGCTTGGGGACTAGGCCGTGCGGGGTCCGAACAGGATGATCGCCGCGCCGGCCAGGCAAACCACCGCCCCGATCAGGTCCCAGCGGTCGGGCCGCACCTGCTCGACCGTCCGCATCCAGACGATGGACGACAGGATGTAGATGCCGCCATAGGCCGCGAAGGCCCGGCCGGCGGCGTCGGCCTCGACCTTGGTCAGCAGCCAGGCGAAGGCGACCAGGGCCAGGACGCCGGGGACCGCCCACAGCGCCGAACGGCCCTGCCGAAGCCAGGTCCAGAAGGCGAAGCAGCCGCCAATCTCGCACGCGGCCGCCAGGACGTAGACGAGGAGGCTTCTCACCGGCCCTACCGGCGAAGGGCGGCGAACCACCGCTCGAGCACGGCCGCCTCGACGGCCAGGGCGGCGGCGCGGTCGACGGCTTCCTGGTCCTGGCCCCAGTGCTCGGCCTGGAAGATCTCGTCCAGGCGAGACAGGTCCATCGCCTTCTGGCCGGTGACGCGGCCCGCGCGCACGGCCAGGGCCAGGACGGTCGAGCCCAGCAGGCCGGCGGCATAGGCCACGCCGGCTAGGCTGAAGTCGTCCAGGGTCAGGGCCAAGGCCTCGACGGCGGCCAGGGTCGCCGGCGGCTGCGGCGCGTGGATGATCCCGGTCACCGGTTGCAGGGCCAGGCCATGCTCGGCCTTGGCCCAGTCGAGCATGGCGCCCCACTCGCGGTCCTGGCGCTCGACCAGGGGCGTGGGGTTGTCGGCCCGGTAGCAGAGCAGGTCCGAGCCGGCATAGGCGGCGACCTCGCGGGCCACCTCGGCCCGGGTCTCGGCGATGCGGTCGATGGCGGTGAAGGCCAGGCGCGTGGCCGGCATGGCCGTGGAGTCGATGACCTTCTCCTGGGCCTCCCACTCGGCGGCGACCAGCTGGGCCAGGGCCAGGGTCGGCAGGGCCAGCGGCTTCTTCTGCGGCGACTTGGGCGTGCGGCCGTCGAGCAGCACCGGGAAGGCGCCGTCCTTGGCCTCGCCGGCGGTCGCGGCCTTGTAGAAGCGGCGCGGCTTGTCGATCAGGTCGGGCTTGTCGGACACGGGAGGCTCGTTGCTTGGTTCAATGAACCTCCCCCTGTGGGGGAGGCGATCGCGCAGCGATCGGAGGGGGGGCGAAGGTCGATATGGCCGGTTTTTCGGAAGCTGAAAACGGCCCCCCACCGGCCTTCGGCCGCCTCCCCCAGAGGGGGAGGTTGTTTAGGCCGGAACCGCGTCGAAGGCCATGGTCAGGCGGCGCGTCTCGCCGGTGAAGGGCACGGTGCCGTGCCACATGTAGGACGGGAACAGCACCAGGGTCCCCGGCGCGGGCTTCACGGCGTGCTCCGCGGCCAGTTTCGGCAAGGTCGCGCAGCCGGGCTGGCCGAACTTGATCCAGCCTTCGCGCTTGTCGGCGTCGTCCACGCCTGGCGGCAGGTCGATATAGAAGGCCGAGGAGATCCAGCCCTGGGGGTGGACGTGGTCAGTGTGGAAGCCGTTCGGCTTGAGGCTGACCGACCAGCCGCCCTGGATGGCCGCGCGGCCGGTGCGGCGGCTTCGCAATGGATCGCTCCCCTTCCCGATCTCGGCGGCGTAGCGCTCGACCGTGGCCAGGGCGCTGGCGAAGAAGGCCTGGAACAGGGGCTCAGGCGAGACGTGCAGCGACTGCACCTGGGCGCCGCCGCGCAACGACTGCTGCAGGGGGTGGGTCTCCAGGTCGTGCATTTGCCCGAGACGCGCGCGCAGATCGGCCAGGAAGCTATCGAGGTCGGGCCAGCCTTGCGGCGTCGGCAAGACGTAGGGGCGAACGAAGGCGCCATAGTCGTAGAGCGCCCCATGGCGGGGATCGCCGAGGATACGCCATGCCGTGGCCTGGATGGCCAGGGCGTGCTGGTCGTGCGGAAAGGCGGTCAGGACCGAACCGGCGGCGGCCGAGGCGCCGGCCGCATCGCCCGTCGCCAGCAGGGCCTCGGCCAGGGTCTTCACCACCGGAGGGGCGCCGGGCGCCCGGCGCGCGGCGGCCTGGGCGTGGGCCAGCCCCTCGGCGGCCTCGCCGAGTTCGGCGGCCACATGGGCCGCGCTCAGCAGCAGCTGGACGTCGCCCGGATGGCGGCGCAGGCCTTCGTTCAAGCTGTCGCGCGCCCGGGCCGGCCGGCCGGCGAACTCTTCGACCAGGGCCTGGACGTGCACCAGGCGCGGATCCGACTGCCGGGCCAGCACGGCCTTCAGCGGATCCAGGGCGTGGTCGAGATCGGCGGTGCGCATCCAGCGCAACTGGGCCAGATCGCGATGGGCGTCGACGAAGGCCGGGCGGCGGGCGATGGCGGCCTGGAAAGCGGCCTCGGCCTCGTCGTAGCGATGCTGAAACTGGATCGCGCGGGCCAGGACCAGCCAGGCCTCGGGCGCGTCGAGGCCAAGTCCCATGGCCTTGCGCACCGCGGCCTCACCTTCCGCCTGGCGGCCGAGATCGCCGTTGGTGGCGGCCAGATTGTACCAGGCCAGGCGGTCCTGCGGCGCGGCGCGCACCGCCCGCTCGTTGAACGGCAGGGCCTCGGCGTGGCGGCCCAGGCCCTTGAGCGCGGCGGCGTGGACGATCAGCAGGCCCGGCATGGCGCTGGGCCGCGCCGCGCCCGCCGTCGTCAGGGCGAGCGCCGGCTCGGCCTGCCCTCGCCCGAGCAGGTCCCAGGCCTGGCGGACGAGGTCCTGGCTCATCGGCGCTTGGTCTGCCGCCGGGCGAAGGGATCCTGCTCGGCCTCGTCTTCCGAGAAGCCGAACTTGGCGAAGCCGGCCTGCATCTCGGGGCTGAGCGGGGCCTCGACGTGCAGCATGCCGGCGCTGGGGTGCGGCAGCAGGATCGAGCGGGCGTGCAACTGCAGCTTCAGCCCTTCCGACAGCTGGGCCGACTTCTCGTCGCCGTACTTGGGATCGCCCAGGATCGGGTGGCCGATGGCCTTCATGTGGGCGCGCAACTGGTGGGTGCGGCCGGTGTGCGGGCGCAAGGCCATCCAGGTGACGCGCGGACCGGCGCGGCTGATGGTGACGAACTCGGTCTCGGCCGGCGAGGCGTCCTTGTCCTTGGGATCGGCGGGCACGACGATCTCGCGATCGTTGACGCCGCGCTTGGCTAGGTGCAGCTCGATGACGCCTTCCACCGGGTGCGGGTTGCCGGTGACGATCGCCCAGTAGGTCTTCTGGGCCTTGCGCTTGGCGAAGGCGCCCGACAGGCGCGCGGCGGCGCTGGGAGTCTTGCCCAGCAGCAGCACGCCGGAGGTGTCGCGGTCGAGGCGGTGGACCAGGCGCGGGCGATCGACGCCCTCGCCCCAGGCGCTGAGCAACTTGTCGATGTGCTTGGTGGTCTTGGTGCCGCCCTGGACGGCCAGGCCCGCGGGCTTGTTCAGCGCCAGGACGTCCTCGTCTTCATACAGCACCAGCGAGCGGGCATAGGCGATGTCGCGCGGCGACAGCTTGCCCTTGTCTGCCGGATCGGGCGCGTCGGGCAGCGGCGGCACGCGGATCTGGCTGCCGGCGGCCAGCTTGGTGTCGGCCTTGGCGCGCGAACCGTCGACCCGGACCTGGCCCGAGCGGAACAGCTTGTTGAGCTGGACGTGGTTCAGGTGCGGCCAACGGCGCTTGAACCAGCGGTCCAGACGAACGCCGTCCTCGCCGCCTTCGACGTAGAGGGTGCGGACTTCCTTCATGCAGCGAACATCCTGCGGGCGAGATAGAGGCCCGCGAAAAGGGCCGCGAGCGCGAGGATCGCGCTGGCGGCGGTGTAGGAAAAGGCCTGACCGTAGGCGCGCTTCTCGATCATCAGCGCGGTGTCCAGCGAGAAGGCCGAGAAGGTGGTGAAGCCGCCGAGGACGCCGACGCCCAGGAACACCCGCAGGGTCTCCTGCTCGCCGGTCGCCTTGAGCGCCAGCCAGCCGGTCAGCATTCCCATCAGGAAGCCGCCGACCAGATTGACGGTCATGGTTCCCCAGGGCCAGCCCGGGCCGATCCAGCGCAGCGCGGCCGCACCCACGAGATAGCGGGCGACGGAGCCGGCGGCGCCGCCCACGGCGACGAGAAGCACCTTGGTCATGGCCCCCTTATGCGCCGCCCCGCCCCTGACGCCAAGGTGCGAACGCCAGGGCGGCTTGACCCGGCCGCTCCCGCCTGCATAGCGTCACGCCAAACGCTCCCGCGGAGATAGCATGCGTCGCCGGCTCGCCTTCACCCTGGCTCTATGTGTCATCGCCGCTCCGGGCGCCCTCTCCGCTTCCGGCGCCTTGGCGTCTCCCCTGCCCATTCCGCCGCCGATGCAGCGGCAGGACATGGTCCAGCGGATCCTGTCCTACGGCCCGCCGCCGAGCGTGGCGTCGTGCGACGGCCGCAAGGTGGGCGTCGTCGCCAGCGCGCCCTTCGCCCCGGAAGTCAGCACGGCCTATCTGCCGGCGGGATCGGCCCCCGACACCCCCGCGCGGGGCGACCGCCCGGTGAGCGCGGTGACCTTCGGCATCGACGCCAAGGGCGCGCCGACCGATCTGAAGCCGGCGAGCGACGCCCCGGCGTCCGACGAGGTGATCGCCGGCGTCGCCCGCTGGCGGTTCATGCCGGGCCAGCCGGTCGGCGGCTGCCGCATCGAGGTGTCCCAGACCTACACGCTCCAGGCCAAGGCCACGACCGCCACCCTGCTGGAGGTGGTCGCCCGGCGGAAGCGCGAGCCCCTAACGGGGGTGCGCGCGGCGATCTCCGAGCGGGGCGACTGCGGTCGCGCGCCGCGTCGCATCCCGGCCCTGACCAGCCATCCGGACCTGCGCTCGTTCGAAGGGCGCGACTTCGCCGCCCCCTGGGCCGGCGTGCTCTACGACATCGACGCGGACGGCGAGGTGCGCAACGTGCGCATCGCGACCCAGGGCGGCGATCCGGTGCTGGCCGACCTGGCGGCCGCGTCGATCGCGGAGTCGCGCTTTCACCCCGGCCGGCCGGTGACCGGCTGCTACGGCGCCTTCTCGGTGCGCCCCAAGACGGCCGAGGCGACGGCCAAGGCCTATCCGAAGGCGCTGGCGGTCCCGACAGAACGTGATTGCTCGGGCGTCCGGTCGGCGGCGCTCAATCTCTCTGTGGAGCGCAGCTATCCACGCAACTTCGCCAGGCAGGCCGTCGAAGGCTGGGCGCTTCTCCAGTTCGACATCACTCCGGAAGGCCGCGTCGGCCCGGTCGAGATCGTCGCCGCCCAGCCCGCCGCGACCTTCGGCTACGCCGCGCGCCTGGCGCTGCAGGGCGCCCGTCCGGATCCGTCGATCTGGGGGCGCACAGGCTGCCTGGTTCCGGTAACTTTCGCCATGAAGGGCCGCGCCAAAGATTAACAGGTCAAAACCAAGCGGAGCCTTATCGGGCAAGGCCTTGAGGACAAGGTAAAGACGACCTCAACCTTGTTCCTGCACCGGAGGTTAAGGGCGCTCGGGGCAGGCTCTGATCTCACCCCTCGAATCCCACGGTCCGATGCCCGCCTCCATGCCCCCCACGGACGACACGACCGAACGCCTGGCGCTGCCGCCGGCGATGCTGAGCCGACTGGCCGCCTCAGACCTGATCGGGCGCGGTTCGGTCAACGTGATCAGCATCAAGGCCGTGCGCCGCTGGGCCGGCGACTGGTGGGACCAGAAGCGCACCGACGTCTGGACCTATGTCGAGCGGAAGCTGAACGAACATCTCGACCGGGCCGACCTGCGGGGGCGGGTCAGCGAGGACGACTTCCTGATCGCCACCCACAACGACCAGGGCCTATCGGCCCAGGCCGCCAGCATCCGCATCCTGGAAGACGTGCTGACACACCTGCTGGGCGCGGCCGAGCTGAAGGACATCGGGGTGCGCTCGGTGATCGGGGTCGAGGCCAGCGGCATCGTCTGCCGCACGATCGATCCGTCCGTGGTGCTGGCCGCCCGCGCCCGACGCGATTCCGAACGCTCGCCGTTCCGCGTCGAGATGGACGACAGCGACGACATGCGCCGCACGCCGGTGGCCTTCACCACCAGCGGCGGGGCGGCCCTGCGGGTCGACTTCGCGCTGGAGCACGTGATCGGCCTGCGCCGCAACATCACCACCGCCATTCGCGTCGAGCCGATCGTCACCCATCTGGGCACCGGCCGCTCGATCAGCGGCCGGGCGATCACCAAGCTGGCCGACAAGGACATCGCCTTCATCGACGAAGCGACGCTGCGCTACGGCGCGGCCTTCGCCAAGGCCGCGCAGGGCAACGACCGTCCGGACCTCGTCCTGCCGGCCTCGTTCCGCACCCTGGGCACCCAGCGCGGCCGCGACCTGCTGACCGGCACCTCGGGCCTGTCGCTGGCCCTGCTGCGCGGCGGCGTGATGATCGAGCTGGTGGACGTGACCCGCGGCACCCCCGCCGGCCGCCTGCTGGAAGTGGTCGGCCTGCTGAAGGCCCTGACCCGCGGCGTCGTCGCCCGCGTGCCGCCCGACAAGGAAGCCTTCAAGCACCTGCGCGACGCCCGCCTGGCCGGCCTGACCCTGGACGCCTGCGACCTGGGCGGCCCGGCCGAGAAGATCGCCGCCGACATCATGGCCTTCGGCCGAGAGGCCCGCGGCCTGGCGCCGATGGTCAGCCTGCAGGGCCTTCCCCAGGAAGGCTATTTCGCCGCCGCCGAGACCGCCGGCCTCAGCCACGCCTCGCTGCGGGCGGTGCATCCCTATGCGGCGCGTGCGGCGGCCTAGGCCCGATCAGCCTTCCAGGGCGCGACAGACGCGGACGGCGACGAAGCTGGCTCGTCGCCCGTCGCGGGATCGAAGCACCAGCCGCGAAGCGTCGCGCTTTTCCACCTTCGGCAGACCGCGCAGCAGGTACCAGGCTTCGTCGAGCGCGCGCTCCATCCGCGCCGCCTCGCGTTCTCTCGCCGCGCGCTGCCTTGGCGTGCCGTACAGGTCGGGATGCCAGGACTGCCAGCCCTCGTCGCGCAGGTTCTCGAGCTGCAGGGTCTCGCCGACCATGGAATAGTCGGCGACGCGCACGTGGTTGTCGGCCGGAACCCGCACTCGGCCATCCGCCATCTGGAAGCAGGCCGCCGAGCGCCCCGCGCCGCTCGCCCAGAAAGTCGGCGGGTCACGAGGCTGGGCAAGCGCCGGGCCGGCGGTTGCAAGCAGCACGACGATGCAAAGGGCGAGCCGCATGGGAGCCTCCGCCGCGAACGCTAGGTCCGGCGCTGCGGCGGCGCAAGCGTCAGATCCGGCCCATGCCCTTGCCGATGGTGTTGACGACGCTCTGGGCGTCATAGGCCTCGCCGGGCGGGCGGGGCCCCTTGCCGAACACGACTTCCAGCGTGGTGCTGAGCGCAGGCCCCGGGCCGAGGTTGAAGCTCGTGCCGACGCCCAGGCCGACGCTGGAGCGGCGGCCATAGCCGCCCGATCCGCCGCCGATCGAGAAGGTCGGGCCGCCGCCCCCTCCCCCGGTCGACTGGGTGACGCGGTCGGCGACGCGGAACCAGGGATAGCCCTCGGCCAGGGCCAGCTCGGCGGCGCGCAGCAGGGCGTAGTCGGTGACCTGGCCGACGGGCGCGCCCGGGCCGCCGCGGAAGGTCACGCGATAGCGCCCCTCCTCCATCCTGTACTGCGCGAAGCCGACGTCAGTCGCCGTGGCCTGGGGCCGATAGACGGTGGGCTTGGCGGTGGCGCAGGCCCCGAGGACCAGGACGCTGGCGACGAGAGCCGGGGCAAGGCGGGCGATCTTCATGGCGCTTCTCCCTTGCCTTCCAAACGGCCTGGCCAAGTTCAGCGTTCCGGGATCGCCAGGTCCAGCTTTTCGAGCACGGCCTTGAAGTCGTCGGGAACCGGGGCCTCGATCCGACGCTCGCCGCCCTCGGGATGCGGGAAGACCAGCCGGGCGGCGTGCAGCATCAGGCGCGGGACCGGCGCGCCGGCCAGCATCAGCGCCCCGCCATAGCGGCTGTCGCCGGCGATCGGCCGGCCGATCGAGGCCATGTGGACGCGCAACTGGTGCATGCGGCCGGTATCGGGGGAAAGCTCGACAAGCGCGGCCTGGGCGTTGGCGGCCAGGGTGCGATAGCGGCTGCGGGCGTTTTCCGCGTCGGGGTGATCGTCCTCGCAGACCCGCATATAGGCCTCGCGACCGATGGACTCGCGGCGCAGGGCCTTGTCGATCTGGCCGCCGCGCGGCTCGGGCGCGCCCGGCGCGACGATGGCCAGGTAGGTCTTGCGGAAGCGCTTGCCCATCAGGGCCTTGCCCAGGAAGGTCGCCGCCGGCTTGGTGCGGGCGGTGAGGATCACGCCCGAGGTGTCGCGGTCCAGACGGTGGATCAGGCGAGGCCGCGGCCGGTCGCGGCGGGCCAGGGCCCACAGCAGGTCGTCCAGCGTATGGGCCTTGATGCGGCCGCCCTGGCTGGACAGGCCGGCGGGCTTGTTGAGCACGAAGACGCTGTCGTCCTCGTGGATCACCAAAGCGCGCGTGAAGGCGATCTCGTCGTCGGTGAGCGCGATCGGGGTGTCGGAGGCCTTGGGCTTGGGCGCGGCGGGCGGACGGCGGGGCGGACGTGGCGCGCCCGTCTGGGACTTACTCAGCGGAGTGCTTCTCTCGTTGCCGGGCTTCCAGCTCGTTCAGCTCTCGCTTGAGGAACAGAGCGTAGACGCCGACGGCGATGCCAATCGGTCCGAGTATGTAGATCATGGCCTCAAGCGGCGTCATGACTTTTCTCCGTGTGGAGCAGCATACCACGCCAGGAGGTGAAACACGATCGCGAGCCCGATGCCCACATAGCTGGCGGTCTTGAAACCTGCGCCCTTGATGTAGGGGTCGATGAAGGACGCCCCCATGATCGCGTAGCCGTAGGTCGTCACGTTCGTGGTGAAGAGCTTGAGGCGGATCACCAGATCGGCCTTGCGCTTCTCCGGATCGACAGCTCTGGCCATTGCCGCCTCTACGTCGCCATTGCGCGAACAAATAGAGAACAATTATAGGGCGAGCGCAAGCTGAAACTCGCCCTACTTACCACCCCGCCGCATCTGGCTCCAGTGGTCCAGGCGCTCCTTGACCTTGGCCTCGGCGCCGATCGGCTTGGGCTCGTAGAATTTCGGGCGGGCCATGCCGTCGGGGAAGTAGTTCTGGCCCGAGACGCCGCCCTCGACATCGTGGTCATAGGCGTAGCCGTCGCCATAACCGAGGGTCTTCATCAGCTTGGTCGGCGCGTTGAGGATATGGGCAGGCGGCGTCAGGCTGCCGGTCTCCTTGGCGGCGCGGCGGGCGGCCTTGTAGGCGGTGTAGACGGCGTTGGACTTGGGCGCGCTGGCCATGTGGACCACGGCCTGGGCCAGGGCCAGCTCGCCTTCGGGCGATCCCAGGAAGTCGTAGGCGTCCTTGGCGGCGGTGGTCAGCAGCAGGGACAGCGGATCGGCCGCGCCGATGTCCTCGGACGCCATGCGCACCAGGCGGCGGGCGATGAACAGCGGGTCCTCGCCGCCCTCCAGCATCCGCGCCAGCCAGTAGAGGGCCGCGTCAGGATCGCTGCCACGCACCGACTTATGCAGGGCCGAGATGAGGTTGTAGTGCTCCTCGCGGTCCTTGTCGTAGGCGGGACGGCGCTTCTGCAGCAGCTGGCCCAGCTGGGTAGGATTGAGCGGCGTGTCCGTGCCGATCGACAGCAGGGTCTCGGTCAGGGTCAGCAGGTAGCGGCCGTCGCCGTCGGCCATCGCGATCAGCACCTGGCGGGCCTCGGCGTCGACCGGCAGCTTGCGGTTCTCGGTCGCCTCGGCCTTGGCCAGCAGGCTTTCCAGCGCCGGCTCGTCGAGACGCTTGAGCACGAAGACCTGGGCGCGCGACAGCAGGGCGCCGTTGAGCTCGAACGACGGGTTCTCGGTGGTCGCGCCCACGAGGGTGACGATCCCCTCCTCAACGAATGGCAGGAAACCATCCTGCTGGGCGCGGTTGAAGCGGTGGATCTCGTCGACGAACAGCAGGGTGGACTGGCCGGCCTGGCGGCGCATGCGGGCCTGCTCGAAGGCCTTCTTCAGGTCGGCGACGCCGGAGAAGACGGCCGAGATCTGCATGAACTCGTAGCCGCCGGCCTTGGCCAGCAGGCGGGCGATGGTGGTCTTGCCGGTGCCGGGCGGGCCCCAGAGGATCATCGAGGCCAGGCGGTGGGCGGCCGCCATCCGGCCGATCGGGCCGTCTGGGCCGAGCAGATGCTCCTGGCCCACTACTTCTTCGAGGCTCTGGGGACGCAGACGGTCGGCCAGCGGCGCGGGCGCGTGGGGCGTCAGGCCGGCGGCTTGGAAGAGATCGGACATGGGAGAAGATGTAGGGGTTTCGCCCCCCTGCGGGAACCCTCTCCCGCAGGGGAGAGGGTTCGCCGGGACTAGGTCCGGAAGCGCGCCGAGATGCGCTGGCCGCCGCGCTCGATGACGACGGTCCAGGTTCCCGTCTCGCCACGGACGGCGGCGGCCAGGTCGGCGGTGCTGTTGACGGCCTTGCCGTTGACCTCGCGCACGAAGTCGCCCGGGCGCAGGCCGGCGTTGAGCGCGAAGCCCTGGCCGACCTTGGTGACCAGCACGCCCTTGCCGGCGAAGGCGTCGGCGCCGACGTCCTGGGCGGCGGCGGGCGACAGGTTCAGCACCGTGGCGCCCTCGAAGGGGTTGCGGCCGGTGATGGTGCGCTCGTCCTTGGCGGGGGTTTCGGGCGCCGCGTCGGCGCGGACGGTCAGGGTCTGCTCGCGGTCGCCGCGGCGGACGACCACCGGCACCCGGTCGCCGATCTTGTGGGTGCCGATGGCGAAGGCGCCGCCGCCTTCGTCGTTCACCGGCTGGCCGTCGATCGACAGGATGACGTCGCCTTCCTTGATGCCGCCCTTGTCGGCCGAGGCGCCGGGATAGACGTCGGAGATCAGCACGCCGCGCGGGGTGGACATGCCCAGGCCCTTGGCGATGTCGCCGGTGACCGGCTGGCCGCGCACGCCCAGCCAGGGCCGCACGACGCTGTGGGCGCCGCCGAGCGCCGTGGAGACCACCTGGCGCACCACGGCCGCCGGAATGGCGAAACCGACGCCGCTGGACGAGCCCGAGCGCGAGATGATGAAGGTGTTCACCCCGATCAGGTCGCCATCCATGTCGACCAGCGGACCGCCGGAATTGCCGGGATTGATGGCCGCGTCGGTCTGGATGTAGCTGCCGAACTCGGCCGCGCCGACGTCGGTGCGGGCCAGGGCCGAGACGATGCCGTTGGTGACGGTCTGGCCCACGCCGAACGGGTTGCCCAGGGCCAGAACCAGGTCGCCGACCTCGAGTTGCTCCTGGTCGTCGATGGCGATTGTCGGCAGGCGCTCGCCCTTGGTGTCGATCTTCAGGACCGCCAGATCCGAGCGCGGGTCGTCGAGCAGCACCGTGGCGGGGAACTCGCGCCGGTCGGCGAGCTGCACGGTGATGTCGCTCATGTTCTCGATATTGTGGTGGTTGGTGATGATCACCCCGTCGGCGCGGACGACGGCGCCCGAGCCGAGCGAGCCCTGCACCTGGGCCCGGGGCGCGCCGCCGCCGCCGCCCATGAAGAAGTCCCAGAAGGGGTCGCGCGACTGCTGGCGCTGGACGACGCGGCGGCTGGCGACGTTGACGATGGCCGGGGCCGTCTTCTTCACCACTGGGGCGAAGGAGGCCTTCATCGACATCGGGTCGGTCGGCGACTTGCGGGTCGGCTGGGCGAGGTCGGGGATGGACTGGGCCTGGCTGCGCGAGGCCGGATCCGAGCAGGCGGCCAGCAGGGCCAGGGTCGGGATCAGGACGCGAAGGGCGGGCTTGGACAAGTCGATGGCTCCGTCAGTCTTCTTCAAGGCGCGCCTGGTCCAGGCACGCGTGCTCGCCCCTCTAAACAGCGGAGGTTTCGGGCGCATTCAAGGCCTTCAGCGCACGGGATCAAGGCCGGGTTCCCCGGTCGGCAGGCTGGCGCGCCGGGTGCGCAGGATGACGAACAGGCCGGCCAGGGCCAACAGTCCAGCGATCACCAGCGGCAGCCCCGGCAGGTGCAGGCTCTGCTCGTGTCGGACGGCGAAGGCCAGGGAGAGGCCGTAGAGCACCGGCCCGACGATGGCGGTCAGGCCCATGATGGCCGAGTTGGCGCCCTGCAGCTGGCCCTGCTCGCTGGCCCCGACGCGCTTGCTCATCATGCCCATCAGGCCGGGCTGGATCAGGGCCGAGAAGGCGCTGACGGCCAGGCCCGAGGCGAAGATCCAGCCGGTCGGGGCGAGGGCGAAGATCCCGAACGAGACGACGAAGCAGATGAGCCCGGCGATCACCGCCCCGCGCTCCTTCAGGCGATCGACGATCGGCCCGATCAGCACGGCCTGGACGATGACGCCCAGCACGCCCGACAGCATCATCAACAGGCCGATCTGGGCGGTGTCCCATCCGAAACGGTAGCCGGTGTAGAGCACGAAGATGCTGGGATAGGCGTTGTGGGCCAGCTGCATCAGGAAGCTGACCACGCCCAGGCGCGGCAGGTCGGGATGCGAGCCCAGGAGCTTCAGCGAACCGACGGGGTTGGCCTTTGTCCAGTCGAAACGAACCACACGGCGTTCGGGCGGCAGGGATTCCGGCAACACCAGCAGGCCGTACAGCCCGTTCAGCAGCGCCATGCCGGCGGCGACCCAGAATGGCAGGTGCAGGTCGATCTTGCCCAAGACCCCGCCCAGGGCCGGGCCGACGATGAAGCCGGCGCTCCAGGCCGCGCCGATCAGGCCGAAGGCCTTGGCCCGGCCGTTCTCCGGCGTGACGTCTGCGATATAGGCGCCGGCCGCCGAGAAGCTGGCCGCCGTGGCCCCGTGGATGATCCGGCCCAGGAACAGCCACCACAGGCTGGGGGCCAGGGCCATGAAGATGTAGTCGATGCCTAGGCCGAAGATCGAGATCAGGATCACCGGCCGGCGGCCGTAGCGGTCGGACAGCATGCCCAGGATCGGCGAGCAGACGAACTGCATCACGCCCCAGACCATGCCGAAAGCGGCGGTCCACTGGGCGGCGTCGTCGGTGCGGCCGCCAGCCATGGACTTCACCAGGCTGGGCAGCACCGGGATCATCAGGCCCAGCGACAGCACGTCCATCAGGGCGGTGATGAAGATGAAGCCCAGGGCGGCCTTGCGGGCCGGATGATGGGCGATGGGTTCTGACATGAGGCCTCCCTGGGGGCGGGATGTTTGACCGCGTGGCGGATAGTGGGCAAGGGCTACCGCCCCTGTTCTTGGCCGGCTTTTTCTCCGTAAAACCCCCGCGAAAGCGGGGGCCCAGGTGTTTTATCGTCGAGCGCCGTGGGCTTCAGAAAAAGCCTGGGTCCCCGCTTTCGCGGGGATTTTACGGATGGAGATGGCTCGCCAAGCCCTGCAGCAGCCCCGTCCACCACTGGCCGTGGCGCAGCAGGAACAGCTGGTTGGGGAAGCCGTGGCGAGCCACGTGCTCGGCCGGAACGGTCTCCCATCCGCGGTGCTCGACGGTGACGCGGGTCTCTTCCCCGACGGCCTCGAAGCGGACCTCGACCTCGGTGTCCATGCCGGGGGCGAAGGCCGCCTGGCGCCAGCCGAACACCAGCCGCTCGCCCGGCGTCCAGACGCGAACCTGCCCGATCTCGAAGACCTTGCCCGAGGCCAGCCGCTCGACCAGACGCGCGCCCTCCCCTGCGCCCTCGAAGGCCAGGACGCCCGGCGAGCGCGGGGTGAACGAGAACAGCGGATTGGGCCGCCACCAGGCGCCGATCTCGCCGACGAAGGCGTCGAACACCCGAGCGGGCGCGGCCTTGATCCGCAGGGCCACCAGGATGCGGGCGCTCATCCCTCGGTCTCCAGGTGGGCCTTCAGCGCCAGGAGCTGGTCGCTCCACAGCGCCTCCGCGGCCGCCGCCCAGGCCTTGAGCTCGGCCATGGGTCCGGGCTTGAGGGCGTAGACCCGCACCCGGGCGTCGAACGGCGGGTGGCTTTCCTCGACCAGTTCCGCCTGGCGTAGCGCACGCAGGTGTCGGCTCATGGCCGGCGGCGTCAGGCCCAGGGTTTCGGCCAGCTCGCCCGCCCGGCGCGGGCCGTCGGCCAGCAGTTCCACGGTGCGCCGGCGGTGCGGGTCGGCCAGGGCCGCCAGGGTGCGGTCGATGCTCATCGCCGGAACAGGTCCAGGATCACGCCCAGCCCTGGATCTTCAAACCTGTGGCCGCCTCAGCCTCCTCGCGAGTGACCGCCTGGACGGTCTGGCCGATGGTCCAGATGTGTCCCTCCGGGTCGCGGCAGCGATAGGTGCGGTCGCCGTAGAACTGGGTAGCCGGCTCGGCGAGGATCTCGGCGCCGGCGGCGCGGGCGCGCTCGCAATGCTTGTCGACGTCCTCGTCGATATGGATGTGCACGGTCTGGGTGTTCTTGCCGCCCAGCGAGGCGGGGCTAGCGTGGTCGGCGCTCCACTCGTTGCCGACCATCACGTGGCTGTCGCCGAACGTCATCTGCGAATGGGCGAGGTTGCCCTCGCCGTCCTCGATCAACAGCACCAACTCGAAGCCGAACGCCGCTTGGAGCCATTTCAGGGCGGCCTTGGGGTCGCGGTAGCTGAGGGCCGAGGTCAGACCGGTGCGGGCCATGGCGCGCCTCCATTTTCAGATACCGACAATATTTCACTCAAAACAAAACTAAATGCAATAATGCCGAGCCGTGCAACACAAGGCCGGCACACGTAAAACTTTCAACTTGTGAGTTTACATGCTCGCGAGCCCTATGCCGCCGTATCCGCGCCCCAGGGGATCCTGTTCGCGAAGCCAGTCGGCGCGCTTAGCCCATGCGTCCAATCCAGCCAGCTTTTCCCCGCACCGACGGAAAGCACGCGCATGCCCACGGTCAACATCCTGATCGTCACCGACGCCTCGAGCGGCGGCTACAATCGCACCGTGCCGCCCACCATAGGCGAGCAGTTCCATCTCGGCGAGTTTGTCCACGTCCTGCGGAACACCGATTGGGACGGCTTCGACATCCAGATCACCAAGGCCCATCGCGACAATCCGGCGGGCGCCGGGACCGACGTGGTCAATTTCGACTTCTCGACCCACGACCTCAATCAGTACGACGAGATCTTCCTGTTCCCGATCGTTCGCGACGGCGGCGCGAACAACGCCTCGCCCGCTGAAGTGGCGGCCATCGCCCGGTTCATGGACCGCGGCGGCGGAGTGTTCGCGACCGGCGATCACGAGAACCTAGGCGCGAGCCTGTGCCGCGGCATCCCGCGCGTCCGCTCCATGGCTGGTACTGGCCCAACCCAGGACCGCTGGGCGAGCAGCCGGCCCCGGTCGGCACCATCGGCGAGAACAATCTCCAACTGCGTCACGATACCCTGCGCGAGGGCCCCGACGATCCGGACGCCGACTACGAGTTCGACGATCAGTCGGACAACCGCGGCCAGGAGATCTATCCGCGCTGGTTCAGCTCCTCGGCCGCAGATCAAGGAGCGGGCCGAGGTGCTGGATCAGCGGCTGGAGGTCGACGCCAAGATCTTCGCCGACGTGATCGTGGGCGCGGCGGTGCTGGCCGCGGCGGCCCAGGAGGGCAAGGACGACCTGAAGACCTGGCTGGCGGACCTGGAGACCCTGTCGATCCAGGGTCCGCGAAGTGCGCCGCGCCCTGGCCGAGAGCCAGAAGCGCGCCGCGTCGATGGTCTCGCTGCTCGATGAGCGGGCCCTGCTCAACGAGCCGACCCTGACCAAGGTGTAGAGAGGTAGCGGGGGAAGGCGCGGCTCGGCGCTTCGCAAGCGACGAGCCGCGCCGTCTTTCCGGTCTAGCGCAGGGCGCCGGCGACCGGAGCCAGGCGGCCGTCGACCTTCTCGCCGCGCACGCCCATCACCTTGGCCAGCAGCGGATAGACGTCGACATTGTCGAACACCGGCAGGGTCTTGCCCGACTTGAAGGCCGGACCATGGGCGACGAACACCGCCCGCATCAGCGGGTCGGCGTTGTCGTAGCCGTGCGCCCCGCCGTCGCGCGCGCTCTCATCGTCGTCATCCTTCTTCTTCTTTTTCTGCGAGGCGGCGGTGGTGATGTACCAGCCGGTCTGGGCCGAGCAGACGATCGGGCCGATGCGGCGGTTGGTTCCGTAGTGAAGTCGGGCCGGGATCTTGCCCTTCTCCCAGCAGGTCATGTGCGGGTGCGGCTTGACCAGGGCGGCGGTGACGGCCGCTTCCTCGCCGGGCTTGGGATAGAGGCTGGCGATGGCGCCCAGGCCCACATAGCGCAGCTTGGAGACGTCGACCGACTCGTCGAGCACCACGCGCTGGCTGGCCGGCAGCGGGGCCATGCCGTGGTCGGCGACGATGACCAGGTTGGTGCGCTCATAGAGGCCGCGGGCCTTCAGCCCCTCGACCAGGCGGGCGATCGCCGCATCGACCGTGGCGGCGGAGGCGCGCACCTCGGCCGAGTCCGGGCCGTACTTGTGGCCGGCGCTGTCGACGATGTCGAAATAGAGGGTGGCCAAGCCCAGGGGCGCGTCCTTGCTGTCGTCCAGCCAGGACAGCAGGGTGTCGACGCGGTCGTTGGACGGCAGCTTCTGGTCGAACTTGTTCCAGCGGGTGGGCCGCACGCCGGCGATCTCGGCTTCCGAGCCCGGCCAGAACATCGTGCCGGCGCGCACGCCCTGCTTCTCGGCCGTCGCCCAGATCGGGGTGGCCATGCTCCACCAGCGGGTGTCGGTGACGGCGTCGTGGTTCGACAGGGTGAAGGTCACGCCCGGGATCTGGGGGTCCTCCATCGTGTTGCTGACGATGCCGTTGTGGTCGGGGCGCATGCCGGTGACCAGGGCGTAGTGATTGGGGAAGGTCAGGGACGGGAACGAGGGCCGCATGGCCGCCCGCACGCCGTCGTCGGCCAGGGCCTTGAGGGCCGGGGTGTCGCCGCGGTCGAGATAGTCGGCCCTGAAGCCGTCGATCGAGACCAGGATGGCCAGGGCCGCCTTGGGCGGCACGCCCTCCGCGACCGGTCGCGGCGCGGTGGCGCAGCCGGAAAGAACGACGATCGCCAGAAAAGCGGCGACACGGGAAAGCACGGTCATGGCCAGGCCCAGAAACGAAGACTTCCGCCCCTATAGAACAGCTCGACAACAATTCGTATTGCGGCGAGCAAACAACTTGGCCGACCACCGTTTCCTCGCCCATAGTCGCGCCAAGTTCATAAGGGAGTCGCCGATGTCGCCGAGCCGGGATCGCGCCGCATGAGTTTCGCGCTCGAAGCCGAAGGGCTGACCAAGACCTATGGCGCCGTGCGGGCGCTGGACGACCTGAGCCTGAAGATCCCCGCCGGCGGGGTGTTCGGCGTGCTGGGCCCCAACGGGGCGGGCAAGAGCACCCTGTTCCGCATCGCCATGGGCCTGGTGCGGCCGAGCTCGGGCGTCGCCCGGCTGTCGGGCGCGCCGGCCGGCCACGCCTCGTCGCTGCGCCGCGTGGGGGCGATGATCGAGACCCCGCGCTATCCGCCCTACCTGACCGCCCGCGACGCCCTGAAGATGCTGGCCCTGGAAAGCGGCGCCCGCGACGTCGACATCGACGGCTGGCTGGACCGGGTGGGCCTGACCCACGCCGCCGACCGCAAGACCTCGACCTTCTCGGTCGGCATGAAGCAGCGGCTGGGCCTGGCGGCGGTGTTCTTCACCCGCCCGTCCCTGGCCATTCTCGATGAGCCGACCAGCGGCATGGACCCGGCCGGCATCCAGGAGATCCGCGAGCTGATCCGCCGCCTGGCGGCCGAGGAAGGCGTGACCATCATCCTGGCCAGCCACCAGCTGGACGAGGTGCGCCGGGTCTGCGACCGGGTGGCTATCCTGTCGAAGGGCAAGCTGGTCGCCGAAGGACCGGTCGAGACCCTGACCGGCCAGAAACCCGCCCTGAGACTCGTCGCCGCTCCGGTCGCCCAGGTGCTGGAGCTGCTGGGAGACCAGGGCCGCGCCGACGGTCCCGACGCCGTGCTGGCGACCATCGAGCGCCACGAGGCCCCTGCCCTGATCCGCGCCCTGGTCGGCGCCGGCGTCGACATCCACGAGGCCCGCTGGCGCGAGGCCGACCTGGAAAGCGCCTATCTCGACATCCTGCAAGCCAAGGAACCGGCCGATGCTCGCTGACGCCTTCGCCGCCGAGCGCTTCCGGCTGCTGCGCGACCGCGGCGCGCTGTTCTGGGGCGTGGTCTTCGCCCCCGCCGCCGGCCTGGTGCTTAGCATCGGCGGCGAGCTGTTCGCCCGCCGCCTGATGAAGGGCGCGCCGGTCATTCCGGTCGACCTGGTCGGGCGGATGGTCAAGGCCCTGGCCGGCGGCGCCTCGCCGATCACCGGCCTGTTCGTGCTGATCCTGGCCGCCGCCGTGCTGGCCGGCGACTATCGCTGGGAGACCTGGCGGCTGCTGACCCCGCGCAACGGCCGCGCCAACCTGCTGCTGGCCAAGCTGGCGACGGCCGGCGTCGCGGTGGCGGCCAGCCTGCTGCTCTACGCCCTGCTGGCGGCGGTGGGCGGCCTGTTCAGCGCGGCGACCAGCGGCTCGCCGTTCACGGCCTATCATGGCGAGGCGCTGAGCGACCTGGCCGGCGCCTTCGCGATCAGCTGGCTGCAGCTGATGGTGCTGGTCGCCCTGGCCGCCGTGGTCGGCGTCGTCACCCGCTCGACCATGGGCGCGCTGGTCGTGGGCCTGGTCTTCGCCTTCGCCCAGTCGATCGTCGCCTCGCAGCTGCGCGAGCCGACCTGGAAGGCGTTGGCGATCCCGGCCTTCTCCGGCGACCTGCTGAAGACGGCGCTGCTGATGCCGCACAGCGTCACCGACGATCCGGTTCCGTGGGCCGCGGCCCTGGCCGTGCTGCTGGCCTGGGCGATCGGCCTGTCGGCAGCGGCGCTGGCCCTGTTCCAGCGACAGGATCTGACGCGGGAATGAGGGGCGTCCTCCCGCTGCTAGCCGTGGCGACCGCGCTGCTTGGCGGGGGCGTGGCCACGGCCGCGCCTTCGGCGGACTTCGTCCTGTCCGAAGCCCAGCAGAAGCAGGCCTTCGAGATCGCCATGGGACAGGGGATGGCGCAGGCCGAGGCGATGGGCCTGAGCCCGCTCGAGCCCCCCATGCCCAAGACGTGGCGCCCGGCCCGCTGCCGTCTGACCTCGATCGCCGACGTGGCGCTGTGCCGGGAGAAGGCTCTGCTCGGCCGCACCTGGCGCACGTCCGACGTCCGCTATGTGCGGGCCGCCGGCGACACGGGCTGGCTGCTGTTCGCGGGAAGCTACGAGACCGTGGCCGGGCGATATCGCCTGGCGTCCGACGCCCGGGGCGAGCGCCTGAGCCTGTGCTGGGAACGCGACGCCCTGACCTGCGAGACGGTGCTAGGGCCGCGCATCGACCAGTACGGCGGCAACGACCGCTACATCGTCCTCTCCCGCCGCGACCTGCCCGACGAGACCCCTCAGTTCTACTACGTTGAAGCCGCCAAGGACGGTGCGGGAACCGTGCACGGCCCGCTGACGGCCGACGCCTTCGCCCGCGAGAAGCTGGCCAGGGCCCTGCCGGAGTTCGACGGGATCATCGTCAGCCGGTGAGGCGGCTTCGACAGCCTGCCAAAAGCAGTCACTCGCGATGTCGGCTTGGGCGGATGCGCGCCATTGCCGCCCAACAATAGACCTGGATTGGTTCTTCCGGCGGACTCAAATTTTAAAGCTCCACGCGGAGCCTATCAATGCGGAGCCGCCTGTGGCGCAATCGCTGCTTGGCGAGACAGAAACCGCCAGCGGCCGTCGAGGAAGATGAAAACGTTGGTGTAGCGCCGCTCAAACGAACGATCTGCAAAGACCGCATGGTCCCGCGAGCCAGGCTTGGCGACGACGATTTCGTGACCCATCACTGTTCCAACGCCCCCAACTATACTGACGCGCTCGGGAACTCGTTCAAATTTTTCCTTGGCGATGGCGCCAGTTCTAACCGACTCGAAGAACTGTTCCCGATCGACGATCCGCCCACTGGGACCATTGATCAGCATGTCAGGATGAACGAGCGCCTTTAGCCCCGCGACGTCGGATTCGAACACCAGCCGCCGCTGCTCGGCGTCGGCGGCGCGCAGAGAAGCCTCATCCTGAGCGAGCGCCAGAGCAGGCCAAAGCAGGAGGCCCGTTGCGATCAGCTTGCCGGCCAAACGCAGCATGCTCGCCTCCTTGCGAAACACTGTTCCAAGGCAACGTCCTTACCACGCCGAACGGTGTTCGTCATTTGCCAGCGACTGAAATGCCACCGAGGTTGGGCGATCCACTTGGACGGCCGAGCGAGTGCTGCAAACGCCCAGACCGGCTCAAAGCACCGCCTAAGAACAGTGGAAAAGCGCTCCTGCCCCAAGCAGCAAAAAGGCCCCGGATCGCTCCGGGGCCTTTTCGTTTCAGCCGGTTAGGCCGAAATCTCTTAGTCTTCGGCTTCGTTGGCGTAGACCGGACCCGAGTCCTTGCCCTTTTCCGAGACGTCGCGATCGACGAACTCGATGACGGCCATCGGGGCGTTGTCGCCGTAGCGGAAGCCGGCCTTCAGGACGCGGATGTAGCCACCCTGGCGGTCCTTGTAGCGCGGGCCGAGGACCGCGAAGAGCTTGCCGACTTGTTCGACGTCGCGAACCGAGCTGATGGCTTGGCGGCGGGCGTGCAGGTCGCCGCGCTTGGCCAGGGTGACCAGCTTTTCGACGATCGGGCGCAATTCCTTGGCCTTCGGCAGGGTGGTGACGATCTGCTCGTGCTTGATCAGCGAGGCCGACATGTTGGCGAACATGGCGGTGCGGTGAGCCGAGGTGCGGCCGAGTTTGCGGTGGGCGTAACCGTGACGCATTGTCTTATCTCCTGGGCATTCAAGCCCGCAGCGGCGCCTAGAGGTCGGCGCCGATTGTCACCAGTCCCAGCTCGCCTCCCGGCCGGGTCACAACGAAGCGCCGGGGCCCTCCACCGCAGAGCGGCTTCAAAAGGCCCAGGCCGCCCTTCGACCTCATGGAGGACAAAGAGCGGCCCGGATTCAGCGCGATAGTGTCTTAGATCTGGTCGTCGAACTTCTTGGCCAGGTCTTCGATGTTTTCCGGCGGCCAGTTCGGCACGTCCATGCCCAGGTGCAGCCCCATGCCGGCGAGCACTTCCTTGATCTCGTTCAAGGACTTGCGGCCGAAGTTCGGGGTGCGGAGCATTTCCGCCTCGGTCTTCTGGATCAGGTCGCCGATGTAGACGATGTTGTCGTTCTTCAGGCAGTTCGCCGAACGGACCGACAGTTCCAGCTCGTCGACCTTCTTGAGCAGGGCCGGGTTGAACGGCAGCTCGGGCTTCGACTCGTCCGCGGCCTTGGCCTTGGGCTCTTCGAAGGTGATGAAGATCTGCAGCTGGTCTTGCAGGATGCGAGCGGCGTAGGCCACGGCGTCCACCGGGGTGACGGCGCCGTTGGTCTCGACTTCCAGGGTCAGCTTGTCACGGTCCAGGCGCTGGCCTTCGCGGGTCGGCTCGACCTTGTAGGCCACGCGCTTCACCGGCGAGTACAGGGCGTCGACGGCGATCAGGCCGATCGGCGCGTCTTCCGGACGGTTCTGGTCGGCCGGGACGTAACCCTTGCCGGTGTTGACCGTGAATTCCATGCGCACCGAGCCGCCCTCGTCCAGCGTGCAGAGCACGTGGTCAGGGTTGAGGATCTCGATGTCGGCCGGGGTCTCGATCTGGCCAGCGGTGACCGGACCGGCGCCCGTGGCGCGCAGGGTCATGCGCTTGGGGCCCTCGGCGTGCATGCGCACGGCGAGTTGCTTGATGTTCAGAACGATGTCGACGACGTCTTCACGAACGCCCTCGAGCGACGAGAACTCGTGCACAACGCCATCGATCTGGATGGCGGTGACGGCGGCGCCTTGCAGCGACGAGAGAAGAACGCGACGCAGGGCGTTGCCGAGCGTCACACCGAAACCGCGCTCGAGCGGCTCGGCGACGATACGAGCCTTGCGGGTCGCGTCGGCGCCGGTTTCGATTTGCGGCTTCTCAGGACGGATCAGCTCGTTCCAGTTTCTTTCGATCACGTGGTGTCCCTTGAACGCGACTCGCCGGCCGCGTTTCACGCAGCCGGCGAATAGAATTGGATCTAAAAAATACTAGACGCGACGACGCTTGGGCGGACGGCAGCCGTTGTGCGGGATCGGCGTGACGTCGCGGATCGTCGTGATGGTCATGCCGGCGGCCTGCAGAGCGCGCAGGGCCGACTCACGGCCGGAACCCGGACCCGAGACGTTCACTTCCAGGGTCTTCACGCCGTGTTCCGCAGCCTTCTTGCCCGCGTCTTCGGCGGCCATCTGAGCGGCGTACGGGGTCGACTTGCGCGAGCCCTTGAAGCCCATCATGCCGGCGCTCGACCAGGAGATGGTGTTCCCCTGCGCGTCGGTGATGGTGATCATGGTGTTGTTGAACGAGGCGTTCACGTGCGCCACGCCCGAGGTGATGTTTTTGCGTTCGCGCTTTTTAACGCGACCCGGTTCCTTGGCCATCGGTCAGGCTACCTTACTTCTTCTTGCCGGCGATCGGCTTGGCCGGACCCTTGCGGGTGCGGGCGTTCGTGTGGGTGCGCTGGCCGCGGACCGGGAGGCCCTTACGGTGACGCAGGCCGCGGTAGCAGGCCAGGTCCATCAGACGCTTGATGTTCATCGAGTTTTCGCGACGCAGGTCGCCTTCCACGGTGAACTCACGGTCGATCGTCTCGCGGATCTGCAGGACTTCCGCGTCGGTCAATTGATTGACGCGACGGGCGTCCTCGATGCCCACGGTCGTGACGATGTCACGCGCGGACTTCGGGCCGATGCCGTGAATGTATTGAAGCGCGATCACTACGCGCTTGTTCGTCGGGATGTTGACGCCTGCGATACGGGCCACGTCTAATGTTCTCCTAGTCACGCACCAAAGACGCGAACGGCGCGCCCGGCCCGATCCGAAGATCCAGACCGACGCGCACAGATCGCGCCCTTTCGCGGAAGCGCCCCGTTATAGGGATCGTTGCGCATCCGTCAATGGTGGAATCCGTCCTGAAACAGATTCCGTTAAAAGTCACGCCACGACCGAAAGGGCCGTGTCGATCGAGGCGGCGACCGTCTCGACGCTCGCCATGCCGTCAAGCTCGGTGAGCTTGCCTTGATCGCGATAGTACGGAAGCAGCGGAGCGGTCTGGGCGTTGTAGGCGGCCAGGCGCGTCACGAACACTTCCGGGTTGTCGTCGGGTCGTCCCTGCTCTTGGAACCTCTTGGAGATCCGCTCGATCAGAGCCGGTTCGTCTACCTTGAGTCGGAGCACGGAGTCGATTTGCTGACCGCGGGCCGCAAGCATGCGGTCCAGGGCCTCGGCCTGGGCGACCGTGCGCGGGAAACCGTCGAAGATCGCGCCGCCGGCCGCCTCGGCCTCGGGCAGGCGCTCTTCGATGAGCGCGATGACGATCTCGTCGGTGACTAGGTCGCCGCGGTCGAGCACGCCCTTCACCTTCTGGCCCAGCTCGGAGCCCGAAGCGATGGCGGCGCGCAGCATGTCGCCGGTGGAAAGCTGGACCATGCCGCGCTCGGCGACGAGCCGCTTGGCCTGGGTCCCCTTCCCCGCCGCTGGCGGCCCGAACAGGATCAAGTTCATAAAAGCCCCTTCACGCGTTTCCTAAAGGGTCTGACGCCCCTCTCGTGGTCAGACCTAGAATGCGTTCAAAGAAAACGGAAGCCGGATTGTCACAATCCGGCTTCCGACGGTTTCACACCTGCGTCAGCGACCGCGGCCACCGCGCAGCTTCGACTTCTTGATCAGGCCCTCGTACTGGTGCGCCAGCAGGTGGGACTGGATCTGGGCGACGGTGTCCATGGTCACCGTCACCACGATCAGGATGGAGGTGCCGCCCAGAGCGAACTGCTTGTTGCCCAGGGCGCCCATCAGGATTTCCGGGAAAAGACAGACGGCGGTGATGTAAGCCGCGCCGATCACCGTCAGGCGGGTAAGCACGTAGTCGAGGTACTCGGCCGTGCGCTTGCCCGGACGGATGCCCGGCAGGAAGCCGCCGTACTTGCGCAGGTTCTCGGCCGTCTCGTCCGGATTGAACACCACCGAGGTGTAGAAGAACGAGAAGAAGATGATCAGGCCCGCGTAGCAGAGCATGAACAGCGGCTGGCCGTGCTGCATGGCGCCGACCACGGTCGGCAGCCACTGGGCCCAGTTGGGCAGGTTGGCCGGGTTCAGGAAGCCCATGGCGGTCGTAGGCAGCAGAAGCAAGCTGGAGGCGAAGATCGGCGGGATGACGCCCGCGGTGTTGATCTTCAGCGGCAGGAACGAGCTGTCGCCGCCGACCATGCGGTTGCCCTGCTGGCGCTTGGGATAGTGCACGAGCAGGCGGCGCTGCGAGCGCTCCATGAACACGATGGCGCCGACCACGGCGATGGCGAGCAGGAAGATCACCACCAGCGGGAAGTAGTTGCCCGAGTTCTGCGCCGTCACGAACAGCTGGCCAAGGCCGCGCGGCAGGGCCGCGACGATGCCGGCGAAGATGATCAAGCTAACGCCGTTGCCCACGCCGCGGCTGGTGATCTGCTCGCCCAGCCACATCAGGAACAGGGTGCCGCCGGTCAGGGAAACGACGGTCGACAGGATGAAGAACCAACCCGGCAGTTCCGAATAGACCAGGTTCGGCTGGCTCTGCAGGCCGACGGCGATCGAGAACGACTGCACCAGGGCCAGCACGACCGCCAGGTAGCGGGTGTACTGGTTGAGGGTCTTGCGGCCGGCTTCGCCGCCTTCCTTCTTCAGCTTTTCCCACGGCGGATACACCGAGCCCATCAGCTGCACGATGATCGAGGCGCTGATGTAGGGCATCACGTTCAGCGAGAAGATCGCCATCCGCTCGACGGCGCCGCCCGAGAACATGTTGAACATGCCCAGGATGCCCTTCGACTGGCCGGCGAAGGCGCTGGCGAAGGCTTCCGGGTTGATGCCCGGGATCGGCACGTAGGTGCCCAGGCGGAACACCACCAGGGCGATGAGCGTAAACCAGATGCGCTTGTGAAGTTCGGTGGCCTTCTGGAAGGACCCGAAGTTCATATTGGCTGCGAGCTGTTCGGCGGCCGAGGCCATTCAATTCCCCACGACGAGAACGCGGCCGGCCGTCGCTCGACGGACGCGGGGCGCGCTCCAAGTATTGGATGGGGCCTGGTCGAAAACGCCGGACGGAATCGCCTGGCGGACGCACCGGGCCCCAGTGCGGAGCCACACATAGGTGAGGCTCGCCGTGATGTCACGGCGAGCCTCGAAAGAACGTCATCCCGATGGGCTTTATGGCGGGCTGGTGCTCGAAAGCCCCTCCCCCGCCAGGCTCCCGCGCCGTCCTCGACCAGGCGAGGCGGCTCGGGATGACACTGTGGTCTTAGGCTTCGGCTTGCGCCTTGGCCTTCTTGGTCACGGTCACCGAACCGCCGGCGGCTTCCACGGCCTTGATGGCCGCTTCGGTCGCCGAGTAGACGGTCAGCTTCAGGGCGGACTTGATCTCGCCCTTGCCCAGCAGCTTCACGCCGTCCAGTTCGCGACGGATCACGCCGGCGGCGACCAGGTCGGCCACCGACACGTCGGCGCCGGCCTTCAGCTTGCCGGCCTCGACGGCTTGTTCCAGGCGCCACAGGTTCACTTCAGCGAACTCGAGACGGAAGGGGTTGTTGAAGCCGCGCTTGGGCATACGCATGTGCAGCGGCATCTGACCGCCTTCGAAGCCGTTGATGGCGACGCCCGAGCGCGCCTTCTGGCCCTTCACACCGCGACCGCCGGTCTTGCCCTTGCCCGAACCCGGGCCGCGGCCAACGCGCATGCGGCCCTTGGTCGAACCGGGGGCCGGAGCCAGATCGTTCAGCTTGGTCATATGTGCCTCTCCTTGGAGATCTGCGCCTGGCCGTCGGCCAGACTCGGCTTTGAAAAAAATAGAACTTCAAACGAAAGCCACCCCGGTTTTCACCGGGGTGGCGATCTTGGGTCGTCGTGTAACAGACTTACTCGACGATTTCCAGCAGGTGCGCGACCTTGCGGATCATGCCGCGGACCGACGGGGTGTCTTCCAGCGTGGACGTGCGGCCCAGCTTGTTGAGACCCAGACCGGCGAGCGTGGCGCGCTGGTCCTTTTCGCGGCGGATCGGGCTGCCCGTTTGGCGGACCGTGACTTGCTTAGCTTCAGCCATGACTTAGCCCTCGATAGCGTCCGGAGCCGAAGCTCCGTCGGCGCGGCGGCCGAGGATGTCGCCAACCTTCTTGCCGCGCTTGGCGGCGATCTGGCGGGGCGACGATTGAACCTTCAGGGCCTCGAACGTGGCGCGAACCATGTTGTACGGGTTCGAGGAACCCGTCGACTTGGCCACGACGTCCTGGACGCCCAGGGTTTCGAGAACCGCACGCATCGGACCACCGGCGATGACGCCCGTGCCCGGAGGGGCAGCGCGCATCATGACCTTGCCAGCGCCCCAACGGCCAGCGCCGTCGTGGTGCAGGGTACGCGACTCGCGGAGCGGGACGCGGATCATGGTCTTCTTGGCTTCTTCGGTCGCCTTGCGGATGGCTTCCGGCACTTCACGCGCCTTGCCATGACCGAAGCCGACGCGGCCCTTTTGGTCGCCAACGACCATCAGAGCAGCGAAGCTGAAGCGACGGCCGCCCTTTACGGTGGCGGCGACGCGGTTGATGTGGACGAGCTTTTCGACGATGTCGCTGTCGACCCGCTCTTCGGGGGCGTTGCGGTCGCGACGGTCACGGCGTTGACCGCCTTCACCGCGCTGTTGGTCACCACGAGCCATTGTGTTTCCCTTAGAAGTTCAGGCCGGCTTCGCGCGCGGCGTCGGCCAGGGCTTTCACCCGTCCGTGGAAGATGTAGCCGCCACGATCGAAGACGACGTCCTTGACGCCCTTTTCGATCGCGCGCTCGGCGACGAGCTTGCCGACGGCGGCGGCCGCGTCCTTGTCCGCGCCCTTGCTTTCGGCTTCCAGAGTGGAAGCCGAGGCCAGGGTCACGCCGCGTTCATCATCGATGATCTGGGCGTAGATGTTCTTGGACGAACGGAAGACCGACAGACGCGGGCGGCCATTGGCCAGCGACTTGAGGCGGGTGCGGTTGCGCTGAGCGCGACGCACGGCGGATTCGCGAGGTGAGAGCGCCATGGCTTACTTCTTCTTGCCTTCCTTGCGGCGAACCTTCTCGCCAGCATAGCGCACGCCCTTGCCCTTGTAGGGCTCCGGCGGACGAATGCGGCGGATTTTCGCGGCAATCTCGCCGACCGCCTGCTTGTCAGCGCCGGCGATCTTGATTTCGGTTTGCTTCGGCACGGCGAACGTGATGCCGGCCGGAGCCGCAACGTCCACATCGTGGCTGAAACCGAGCTGGAGGCTCAGGGCGGTGCCCTTCATGGCCGCGCGGTAACCGACGCCGACCAGCTCGAGGGTTTCCTCGAAGCCGGCGGTGATGCCGTGCACCATGTTGGCCACCAGGGTGCGGGACAGGCCCCACATCGCCTTGGCGCGCTTGGTATCGTCGCGAGGAGTCAGCGAGAGCTCGGAGCCCTCTTGCTTGATCTCGATCTCGTCGGCGATGGTCCACGACGACTGACCCTTGGGGCCCTTCACCGTGACCGTCTGGCCCGCGATCGTCAGGGTGACGCCCGCGGGGATGACGACGGCTTTCTTACCGATCCGTGACATGTTCTCTTTCCCTCCCGCGCCTTAGTAGACGCGGCAGAGGACTTCGCCGCCGACGTTAGCGTCGCGAGCGGCAGAGTCCGACATGACGCCCTTGGGCGTCGAAAGGATCGAGATGCCCAGGCCGTTCTTGATCGGCTTCAGGTCTTTGATCGACGAGTAGACGCGGCGGCCAGGCTTGGACACGCGGCTGATCTCGGCGATCACGGGCTCACCGTCAAAATACTTGAGCTCGATCTCGAATTCGGGGAACGCACCGGGCTTCTCGACGAGCGAGTAGCCGCGGATGTAGCCTTCGTCGGCCAGCACGTCCAGGACACGGGCGCGCAGCTTGGAAGCCGGCGTCGAGACCTTGGAGCGCTTGCGCGTGGCGGCGTTCTTGATGCGAGCGATCAGGTCGCTCAGGGGGTCGTTCATCGACATATGATCGTCCTCACCAGCTCGACTTGACGAGGCCGGGGATCAGGCCCTGCGAACCGAGTTCGCGGAGGGCCAGACGGCTCATCTTCAGCTTGCGATAATAGGCGCGCGGGCGGCCCGTGACTTCGCAGCGGTTGCGGATGCGAACCGGCGACGAGGAGCGGGGCAGCTTCGCGAGCTTCAGGCGAGCTTCGAAGCGTTCTTCGAGCGGCAGGGTGTCGTCGTTGGCGATCGCCTTCAGCGCGGTGCGCTTGTCGGCGAGTTGCTTGACGAGAGCCTTGACGGCTTCGTTGCGGTTGACGGCGCTTTTCTTGGCCATGTGCTTTTCCCTTCCCGCTCTCTTAGTTGACGAACGGGAACTGGAATTCCTTCAGGAGAGCCTTGGCTTCCTGGTCGGACTTCGCAGTGGTGCAGACGATGATGTCCATGCCCCAGATCTGTTCGATCTGGTCATAGTTGATTTCCGGGAACACCAGGTGCTCCTTCAGGCCCATGGCGTAGTTGCCACGACCGTCGAAGCTCTTGCCGTTCAGGCCGCGGAAGTCCTTCACGCGCGGCAGCGCGATCGTGACCAGGCGGTCCAGGAATTCGAACATCCGGTCCTTGCGGAGGGTCACCTTGGCGCCGACCACCATGCCTTCGCGCAGCTTGAAGCCGGCGATGGACTTGCGGGCCTTGGTGGCGACGGGCTTCTGACCGGCGATCGCCGTCAGATCCTTCAGGGCCATCTGGACCTTCTTGGAGTCAGCCACCGCCTCGCCGACGCCCATGTTCAGGACGATCTTGTCCAGCTTGGGGATCTGCATTTCGTTGGTGTAGCCGAACTGCTCCTTCATCGCGGCGCGGATGCGCTCGCGATAAACGGTCTTCAGCCGGGGCTCGTAAGCTTGATCAGCCATTGATCACCTCGCCGGTCGTCTTGGCGACGCGCACCTTCTTGTCGCCTTCGATCTTGAAGCCGACGCGGGTGGCCTTGCCGTTGGAATCCACGACGGCGACGTTCGAGACGTGCAGCGCGGCTTCCTTTTGCTTGATGCCGCCCTGGGGGTCGGCTTGGGTCGGCTTGGTGTGACGCGAAACCAAGTTCACGCCTTCCACGACAACCCGGTTTTCCTTCGGCAGGACTTGGGTCACAGCGCCTTGCTTGCCCTTGTCCTTGCCGGCCAGAACGACGACGCGGTCGCCCTTCTTGATCTTAGCAGCCATTACAGCACCTCCGGCGCGAGGGAGATGATCTTCATGTGGTTCTTGGCGCGCAGTTCACGGGGAACCGGGCCGAAGATCCGCGTGCCGACCGGCTCGCTCTGCTTGTTGACGATGACGGCCGCGTTCTTGTCGAAGCGGATCATCGAACCGTCTTTGCGCTTCAGGCCCTGGTTCACGCGAACCACGACGGCGCGCAGAACGTCGCCCTTCTTCACGCGACCGCGCGGGATGGCTTCCTTCACGGAGACGACGATGACGTCGCCAACGCTGGCGTAGCGACGGCCTGCGCCGCCCAACACCTTGATGCACATGACCCGGCGAGCGCCAGAGTTATCGGCGACGTCCAGGTTAGTTTGCATCTGGATCATGGTTTAGACCTTCCAGATATTAAGCCGAAGCCTTGGGAAGCACTTCCCAGGTCTTCAGCTTGGACTTCGGAGCGCACTCGACGATGCGAATGGTTTCGCCCGTCTTGTACACATTGGCTTCGTCGTGCGCGTGGTACTTCTTGGACCGACGCACGATCTTCTTCAGAAGGGGGTGGACGATGGTGCGTTCCACCTTCACCACCACGGTCTTGTCGCCCTTGTCGGAGACGACGACCCCTTCGAGGATACGCTTGGGCATATCGTTCTCCTTAAGCCGCGGCCTTGGCGCGCAGCACGGTCTTGATCCGCGCGATATCCTTGCGGATCTCGTTGACGCGGTGGGTCTTCTCGACCTGGCCCGTCGCACCTTGGAAGCGCAGGTTGAACTGCTCCTTCTTCAGGGTCAGCAGGGTCTCGGCGAGTTGATCGGGGGTCAGGCCCCGGATTTCGGCGATCTTCATGAGCCTCAAGCCTCCACGGCCACGCCCGCGTCGAGGCGGGTGACCACACGAGTGCGGATCGGCAGCTTCGCCGCGCCGAGGCGCAGCGCTTCACGCGCGACATCGTCCGGCACGCCGTCGATTTCGAACATGATGCGGCCGGGGGCCACGCGAGCGGCCCAGTAATCGACGGCGCCCTTGCCCTTACCCATCCGGACTTCGGCCGGCTTGCCGGTGACCGGCACGTCGGGGAAGATACGGATCCAGACGCGGCCTTGACGCTTCATCTGGCGGGTGATGGCGCGACGAGCAGCTTCGATCTGGCGAGCCGTGATGCGCTCCGGCTCAACGGCCTTGAGGCCGTAGGAGCCGAAGTTCAGCAGGGTGCCGCCCTTCGAGGTGCCGTGGATACGGCCCTTGAACTGCTTGCGGAACTTGGTTTTCTTCGGTGACAGCATAGCGCTCTATCCTTAGTCCCGATTGCGACGACCGCGGTCGCCGCGGTCGGGGCGATCGCCGCGCTCACGTCCACCACCTTCGCCGGCCGGGCCGGATTCAGTGGCGAGACGCTTGTCCAGCGCCATCGGGTCATGATCCAGCACTTCGCCTTTGAAGATCCAGGTCTTCACGCCGATGATGCCGTAGGTGGTCTTGGCTTCCGCGAAACCGTAGTCGATGTCGGCGCGCAGCGTGTGCAGCGGCACGCGACCTTCGCGGTACCATTCCATGCGGGCGATTTCCGCGCCGCCGAGGCGACCCGAAACGTTGATCCGGATGCCCTTGGCGCCGAGGCGCACGGCCGACTGGATCGAACGCTTCATGGCGCGACGGAAGGCGATCCGGCGCTCGAGCTGCTGAGCGATCGACTCGGCGACCAGCTGAGCGTCGGTTTCCGGCTTGCGGATCTCGACGATGTTCAGGTGGACGTCGCCTTCGGTCATCACCGAGAGGTCCTTGCGGAGCTTCTCGATGTCAGCGCCCTTCTTGCCGATGATGACGCCCGGACGGGCGGCATAGATCGTGACGCGGCACTTCTTGTGGGGACGCTCGATGATGATGCGCGAGACGCCGGCTTGATACAGGCGCTTCTTCAGCATCGTGCGGACCGCGAGGTCCTGGTGCAGGAGCTTGCCGTACTGGGCGCCGTCGGAGAACCAACGGCTGTCCCAGGTGCGGTTCACGCCGAGCCGCAGCCCGACCGGATTGACTTTCTGACCCATCAGGCGGCCTCACCCAGTTCGCGGACCACGATGGTGATCTCGGAGAACGGCTTTTCAACGCGCGTGGCCCGACCGCGAGCACGCGGCGAGAAACGCTTCATCACCAGGTTCTTGCCCACATAGGCCTCGGACACGACCAGCGAGTCGATGTCGAGGTTGTGGTTGTTCTCGGCGTTGGAGATCGCCGAGTACAGCGCCTTGCGGACGTCCTGGGCGATGCGCTTGTGGCTGAATTCGAGCTCGTTCAGAGCGCGCTGGACGTTCAGGCCACGGATGGACTGAGCGACCAGGTTCAGCTTGCGGGCGCTGGTGCGCAGGGTGCGCACCTTGGCCATCGCCTCAACGCCTTCAAGGCGGCGAGCTTGCTTTTGCTTGGCCATGATTACTTCCTCTTGGCCTTCTTGTCGGCGGCGTGACCGGGGAAGTTACGGGTGGGAGCGAACTCACCGAACTTCATGCCGACCATGTCTTCCGACACGGAGACCGGGACGTGCTTCTGGCCGTTGTGCACGCCGAACACCAGGCCGACGAACTGCGGCATGATGGTCGAACGACGCGACCAGGTCTTGATGACGTCCTTGCGGCCCGACGCGAGAGCGGCGTCGGCCTTCTTCAGGAGGTACCCGTCGACAAACGGGCCTTTCCAGACGGAGCGGGTCATGGCTTAGCGGCCCTTCTTCGCTTTGTGGCGCGAACGGATGATGAACTTGTCCGTGGCCTTGTTGACGCGGGTCTTGGCGCCCTTGGTCGGCTTACCAGCCGGGGTCACCGGGTGGCGGCCGCCCGAGGTGCGGCCTTCACCACCACCGTGGGGGTGGTCGACCGGGTTCATGGCGACGCCGCGGACGTGCGGGCGACGACCCATGTGACGAACACGACCGGCCTTGCCGAGGTTTTCGTTCATGTGGTCGGGGTTGGACACGGCGCCGACGGTGGCCATGCAGGTGTCGAGGACCATGCGCAGTTCGCCCGAGTTCAGGCGGATCTGGGCGTAGCCGGCGTCACGACCGACCAGCTGGGCGTAGGCGCCAGCCGAACGGGCGATCTGACCGCCCTTGGCGGGCTTCAGCTCGACGTTGTGGATGATCGTACCGATCGGCAGGGTGCGCAGCGGCGAGGCATTGCCCGGCTTCACGTCGACCTTGTCGGCGGTGACGACTTCGTCGCCGGCCTTCAGGCGTTGCGGGGCCAGGATGTAGGCCAGCTCGCCATCGCTCTGATACTTGATCAGGGCGATGAAGGCGGTGCGGTTGGGGTCGTACTCGAGACGAACGACCGTGGCCACGCCTTGCTTGCGACGCTTGAAGTCCACCAGACGGTAGAGGCGCTTGGCGCCGCCGCCGCGGAAGCGGACGGCGATGCGGCCGTTGCCGCCACGACCGCCGGACTTCGAGAGGCCCTCAACGAGCTTCTTTTCCGGACGGCCTTTGTGGAGCTCGCTGCGGTCGATCAGCACCAGGCCGCGTTGGCCGGGGCTGGTCGGGTTAAAGTGCTTCAAGGCCATGTCTTAGAGCCCCGTCGTGATGTCGATCGACTGGCCTTCGGCCAGGGTCACGATCGCTTTCTTGACGTCGGAACGGCGTCCGACGATGCCACGGAAGCGCTTGGTCTTGCCCTTGGTGACCAGGGTGTTGACCTTGGTGACCTTGACCTTGAACAGCTCTTCGACTGCGGCGGCGATTTCGTCCTTCGTCGCGTCAGCGGCCACCTTGAAGACGACCTTGTTCAGCTCGCTGAGCAGGGTCGACTTTTCGGTGATCACCGGCGACAGGATCGTGTCGTAGTGGCGGGCGGTAGCGGCCATTACGCGGCTTCCTTCTCAGCGAAACGAGCCGAGATCGCTTCGACCGCGTCCTTGGTCAGGACCAGGGTCTGGCGACGCAGCACGTCATAGACGTTCAGGCCGGCGTTCGGCAGCACGTCCACGTTCGGAATGTTGCGGGCGGCGAGCTTGAAGTTCGCGTCCACTTCCGGACCGGCGATGACCAGGGCGTTCTTCAGACCGATTTTGTCGAAGGTGGCGCGCAGGGCGGCCGTCTTCGCTTCGGTCAGAACGACGCTGTCCAGCACGACCAGCGAGCCGGCCTTGGCCTTCGACGACAGGGCGTGACGCAGAGCCAGGGCCCGGATCTTCTTGGGAAGATCGAAGGCGTGGCTGCGGACGACCGGGCCGTGGGCCTTGGCGCCGCCGACGAACTGAGCCGCACGGCGCGAACCGTGACGAGCGCCGCCGGTGCCCTTCTGCTTGTACATCTTCTTGCTCGTACGAGAGACCTCGTTACGAACCTGAATCTTGTGGTTGCCCGAGCGGCGCTTGGCCAGCTGCCAGGTAACGACGCGCTGCAGGATGTCGCCGCGGATGTCTTCGATGCCGAAGATGGCGTCGTCGAGATCCACGGAGCCGGCCTTGCCGCCGTCAAGTTTGATGACGTCGAGTTTCATTAGCCTTCGCCCTCTTCGGTCGTCGCCGCGGGGGCCTCTTCAGCGGGGGTTTCAGCAGCCGGAGCAGCTTCGCCAGCCTTACGGAAAGCGCCCGGACGCGGCAGATCGGCCGGAGCGGCCTTCTTCACGGCGTCGCGGATCTTCACGTAGCTGCCTTCGTGGCCCGGGACGGCGCCCTTGACCAGGATGAGGCCGCGCTCGACGTCGACCTTCCAGACGGTGACGTTGAGGGTGGTGACGGTTTCCTGACCCAGGTGACCAGCCATCTTCTTGCCCGGGAACGTACGACCCGGATCCTGGCGGTTGCCGGTCGAACCGTGCGAACGGTGCGAGACCGAGACACCGTGGGTGGCGCGGAGACCACCGAAGTTCCAGCGCTTCATGGCGCCGGCGAAACCCTTACCGACGGTGACGCCTTGGATGTCGACCTTCTGGCCGGCGACGTAGTGGTCGGCGGTGAATTCCGCGCCCACTTCGATTAGGGCGGCCTCCTCGACGCGGAACTCGGCGACGATCCGCTTGGGCTCGACCGAATTCTTGCCGAAGTGACCGCGCTGGGCCTTCGAGGTGTTCTTGGGCTTGCGAGCACCGGCGCCGAGTTGCAGGGCGGTGTAACCGTCCTTCTCGACCGTGCGCTGAGCGATAACCTGGCAACCGTCGAGCGACAGGACGGTGACCGGCACGTGCTGGCCAACTTCGTCGAAGAAGCGGGTCATGCCGAGCTTCTTGGCGATGAGGCCGGTGCGGTTAGCGGGGAGAGTCATCAGTTCGGCCCTCCTTACAGCTTGATTTCGACGTCAACGCCGGCCGAGAGGTCGAGCTTCATCAGCGCGTCCACGGTCTGCGGAGTCGGGTCAACGATGTCGAGAACGCGCTTGTGCGTACGGATCTCGAACTGTTCGCGCGACTTCTTGTCGACGTGCGGCGAACGGTTGACGGTGAATTTTTCGATAAGCGTGGGCAGGGGGATGGGGCCCCGCACCGTCGCACCCGTGCGCTTGGCCGTGTTCACGATCTCGCGCGTGGAATGATCCAACACGCGGTGATCGAAGGCCTTGAGCCGGATGCGGATGTTCTGACGATCCATATCGCTCGGTTTCCTAGTGGGCTGCGCCCGCGTCTCGAACCATTTCAAAGACCAACCCGGACTCCTCTTTCGAGAACTCCGAACGCAGCGTCCGCAAAACAAATTGGCCCGCGCGGCGAACCGCGAAGGCCGGTGATCCACAACCTCGCCGTCCTCCGAGGAGAACCCTCCTCTGGATGAGAAGGACGCTTGGGTACGGGTCGCTTGCGAACCGCGTTTGAGCCCTGAAGCTCACAGCCGGTCCAACAGAGGGGCGCTTTTACGTCCCGGAATCAGTTTCGTCAAGCGCCCTGGACGGGCTTTCGTCAGGGTTTGCTTAATACCTTCCTAACCCGCCCGCTGGCCGCCCGACCGCCCCGATCACCCGCTTAACAGATGTGGCCGAAGCTGGGCGCGAGCGACCAATGTTCACCTCACGCCGCGTGTTGAACACAATCTTTGTGCGCACGACGCGCGTATAGGAACCGAATTCGTTCCTGCAAGTGTAGTATTTGCGCACCAATCGGCCTCGAACGACTATTCGAAGCCTTGCGGCCGTCATCGAACCTTCATAGATCCGCCCCGCTCGCCGGACGGGAGGCCCTCCCCCAAAACGACCGATCGCCGTCGAGCCCACATGAGTAAGGGGATTACCCACTATGAAGACCCAACTGTTCGCCGCCGCCGCCATCCTGGCCGTGGCCGTTTCGGCTCCCGCCTTCGCCCAGAACATCGGTTCGGTCGGCGCCGCCGTGAACTACAACAACATCGACAGCGACGTCGCCAACGCCGACGGCACCTCGGTGAAGATCGACGGCTCGGTCGCCGTCCCGACCGGCGCCTGGACCGTCACCCTGAACGGCGACGTCTCGATCTCGGACAACGACATCGCTGACGAAACCGTCGCTTCGGGCGCCGCCCACCTGACCACCACGGTCGGCGACAGCTGGCGCGTCGGCGGCTTCACCGCCCTGTCGCGTCCGCAGAACGACACCCTGTGGGCCGTCGGCGCCGAAGCCCAGAAGTACCTGGGCAACGTCACCCTGACGGGCCTGGCCGCCTACGGCCAGTCGAACGACCTGGACGCCGACCTGTGGACCGTCCGCGGCACGGCCAACTACTTCGTCTCGGACGACTTCCGTCTGGACGCCGGCCTCGGCTACTCGAAGATCGACTCCTCGATCGACGCCGACGCCTGGGACGTGAACCTGGGCGGCGAATACAAGTTCGCCAACTCGGGCTGGTCGACCTTCGGCAAGTACACCCACACCGAATCCGAAGATCTGGCCGACCTGAAGTCGGACGCGGTCAAGGTGGGCGTGCGCTACACCTTCGGCGGCAGCCTGAAGGCCCGCAACACCTCGGGCGCCGACCTGGCGACCGCTGGTGACCTGTTCGGCTTCGGCGTCCGCTAAGCGGAAGCCGGAAGGGATCCGCCTCCCCTCCTCCTCTCGGCGGGTCCCGACCGACAGCAAGACGCCCCGGAGCGAAAGCTCCGGGGCGTTCTTCTTTATATATGCGCGTGCGTGGCGCCGCTTGGCCGAGCGCCGCCCCGCCTGGCCTAGCGGCCGATATAGATGTTGCCCGAGCCCACGGCCGACTTCTTGACCGGGCCGTTGACCTTGGCGACGTGGACGTCGCCCGAGCCGGCCACCGACAGCGACACCTTGTCGGCCTCGCCGCCGAAATTGACGCCGCCCGCGCCCATGATGCTGACGTCGATATCGCGGGCCCGGCCGCCGGCGACCTTGACGTCGCCCGAGCCGGCGATGCTGACGTCGATGTCGCCGCCGCGAAGCGCCGCGACCTTCACGTCGCCCGAACCGGCGATGGCGATCTCCAGGTCGGTGACCTCCTGAAGGCTGATGTCGCCCGCCCCCGCCAGGTTGATTTCGGCCTTGCCGGCGCTGCCGGCCTTGGTGTCGCCCGAGCCGGCCAGGCTGATTTCCAGCTTGCCCTTGGTGTTGGCCACCGTCCAATCGCCGCAGCCGGCGTTGGCCAACTCGACGCTGTCGCTGCGGCCGATGCTGCCATAGACCGCGCCCGAGGCGCTGACGGTGACGTTCAGCGGCACGCGGATCGCCACCTGCGGAATGTCGGCCCACTTCACCGCGCCGAGCTCGCGCACCTTCACCGACACGCCGTCGCCGCTGCCCTGGCAGCCCTGGATGCGCTTGAGGCGCAGGTCGCCGTCGAGAATCGTCTGGCCGCCAACGACGCGGACGTCGAGCGGCAGGGACGCGTTGCGGGTCAAGAACTCGACCTTCACGTCGTTGCGGGCTTCGGGAATGATCACGACGCGGGCGACCGCATCCTTGATCTTCACGCTGGGTTCGGCGGCCGAAGCGGTTCCGGCCAGGGCCAGGAGAGCCGCTCCGGCGGCCAGGCTGATCATCGCGCGCATCTGTTTGTCCCCTCGGATGGCGTTGCGTTGAGGGAACGCTAGTCGGCGAGGCCGCGCCAGACGACTTAATTCGAGGTCATGACGCGGTTGTCACGCCCAAACGGGTCGGCGTTCAGGCCGCTTTCTGGGCGTCGCCGAGCTCGAAGGTGCGTTCGAAGGCCTTGATCCGGTCCTCGACCAGCCGCATCCGCTTAAGGCCGAGCGAGGCGGCCCAGAGACCCGCGCGAGCCGCCATCGGCGTCTGGTCCATGGCCGCGACCGGCAGGCCCCAGCGCCGCAGCACGCCGTTGGCGTAGTGGGCCCCGTTGGTCAGCCGCGAGCCCCAGGTCTGGTAGTCCACCGACAGCGAGACGTTGAAGGCGCCGAGATTCTCGATCCGGTGCGGCGCGTGCAGCGGCCAGGCGGCGGCCATGCCGGGCTCGAGGTCGAACACCTGGGCGGCGCCGTCCATGTCGCGGCGATACGGAAGATCCTCGGTCTGCTGCTTGAGCAGGATGTTCTCCATGCCCTGCTGGGGCATGTGGGCCTCGTCGGCCGGATAGATCCAGATCCTTTTCCGGCCGCGCAGGTGGAACAGGATGACGCCCGGCGCGTCGGCGTGGAACGGCACCTTGGCCTGGGGCGCCGACAGGATCAGCTGGCCGTTCAGCTGCACGGGCGAAAAGCCCTTCACCTGCCCGGCGATCTCGGCGAAGGCCTGGGTCATCAGGGGGGTCAGGGCCGGATACCAGGCCTCGGCCCGGCGCAGCTGCACCCAGATGCGGCCCTCCTTGACCCCGGCCAGCACCTCGCGGCCCGGCAGGCGGCCGCGGGCGCCGGTGCGCATGGTCGCCTGGCCCTCGGCGTCGAAGTCGAACAGGTTGATGTCGTAGAGCTGCGCCGGATAGGCGTCGAGCAGGCGCGCCAGGGCGTCGTCGTCGAACAGGCCGGTTTCGGCGAGGTTGTGACGAAAGGTGATCGGGGCCTTGCGGAAGCTTCGGAGCTGATCATCCGACCAGGGGGCGACGAGACGGGTCATGCGACTTACTCCTCCCTAGGATCCAGTTTTCTAGTCGGCCAGCAGGCCGATGCTCAGTCCAAGTCCGATGACGCCGATGCCCGCTCCGACGCCCGCCCCGACCTTCGGGTGGCGTCGGCCAAGGGCGGTGACGAAACTGGCGCCGCCCCGGACCTGGCCGATCAGGCCGGGCTCGCAGGCCGAGATGCGGTCGAGGCGACGGGCCAGGCGACGGCCGACCTCGTCGATGCGGTCTGCGCCGGGCGCGCCACGCAGATGGGTCATCAGCGACGGGCGGACGGCCAGCGTCCCCTCAAGCACCGGCTCCATCGGCTGGGCGAAGTCTTCCTTGTAGGCTTCCTCGCTTGGCCCGAAGTCGACCCGTGCGACGCCCAGCGCGGCGGCGGCGCGCAGGGTCTCCAGCGTCATCAGGGCGCCGGGCGAATAGCGGGCGAAGTCCTGGTCGTAGATCGGGAACCACAGGTGATGGCGATCGCCGCTGGTCAGGCCGAGTTCGGCGGCGACGATCGTCCCGCCGGCCCGCAGCACGGCCAGCCTCAAGCAAAAGTCGGCGTCGTCGTATTTGGCCAGGCGATGCAGCAGGTCCTGGGTCCAGCCGCAGGCGAAGATGTCGTGCTGGTGGGTGCGGCGGATCTGGTCGCGCTTCTGCGCCACCAGCCAGGCCAGCAGGTCCGGCGTCGGGCGCTCGAAGGTGAAGACCGTCTGGCCGTGGTCGCGCTCCAGCGCCCGGGCCCGTCGACGCTTGTCCTTCAGGAAGGCCGCGCTGCGTCCGGCCTGGTAGGCCTCGAAGCCGTTCGACAGATCGGCGGCCATGGCGTGGCGGACCGACAGTTCGCCGGCCGGCTCACGGGTGACCAGGCCGCTGAACCGCATGCGCTCGGCGCCCAGCAGGGCCAGGACCTGCGCCAGCTCGACGCCGGGCTCGGCGACCAGGCCGTGGAAGTCGCTCAACGGCGCGCCCAGCGGCTGCAGAACCGAGCCGCGTCGCTGGAACGGCAGGAAACCAACGATGCGGGCGCCCCGCTCCAGCACCGCGATCCGCGCTCCCGGAGCGCAGTCAGCGGCCGTCTCTATATAGCGAAGGTCGAAATAGGGGCTGGCCAGCAGCGGATCGGCGTCGCGCAGGGCGTTCCACAGGGCGCGTTCGGGCGCGCCCAGATCGGCGACCTCGATGACTCGCGCCTGCAGTGCTCTTTCCACCGCCCCTGCTCCCTTGTCCTTGCGGACGACGCCGGGCGGAGAGTCCGGCCTGGTCAGGTCTCGTGCCGCGAAAGCCGCACGGGCGCCGACTTGTAGGCCGGCGTACCACTGCGCCGGTCGTGATCCTCCAGCGCTACCAGAGCATTGGTTTCCGGATAGTATGCGGCGACGCACCCGCGCGGAATTTTTCGCGCCACGGCCGTAAAGGCGCGCACGACTCGCGCGCCGGTTTCATCAAAGGCGGCGGCCAGGTCGATGCGGTCACCCTCCTGGATGCCGCGCTCGGCCAGGTCGTCCGGGTGGACGAAGACCACGTCGCGCCGGCCGAACACGCCGCGATAGCGGTCGTTCTCGCCATAGATCGTGGTGTTGTACTGGTCGTGGCTGCGCAGGGTGGTCAGCAGCAGCACCGAGGCGTCGCCCTTGCGGGGATCGTCGAGCCCGGGGTGCAGCAGGAAGTTGGCCTTGCCCGACGGCGTGTTCCACTTGCGCTCGGCGTGGGGCAGCGGCAGGCGGAAGCCGCCGGGCTGGCGGACGCGGGTGTTGTAGTCGGTGAAGGCGGTCGGGAAGACGCGCTCGATCAGGTCGCGGATGCGGTCGTAGTCGGCGGTGAGGCCTTCCCAGTCGACCGGGTCCTCATCGCCCAGGGCCGCGCGGGCGATGCCGGCGACGATGGCGGGCTCGGACATCAGCTGCTCGGAGGCCGGCGGGTTGAGACCGCGCGAGGCGTGGACCATCGACATCGAGTCCTCGACCGTCACCGACTGGCGCACCCCGCCCTGGACGTCCATCTCGGTGCGGCCCAGGCACGGTAGCAGGATCGTCTCGCGGCCGACCAGCAGGTGGGTGCGGTTGGGCTTGGTGGCGATGTGGACGGCGTGGTCGACCTTGCGCATGGCCGCATAGGTGCGCAGCGGATCGGGCGCGGCGACGGCGAAGTTGCCGCCCAGGCCGACGAAGACCTTGATCTCGCCGGCCTCCATGGCGGCGATGGCCTCGACCACGGTGTGGCCGTGATCGCGGGGCGGCGTGAAGCCGAACACCTGGCCCAGGCTGTCGAGCAGGGCCGCCGACGGCTTTTCCCAGATGCCGACCGTGCGGTCGCCCTGGACGTTGGAGTGGCCCCGCAGCGGACAGATCCCCGCCCCCGGCCGTCCGATATTGCCCCGCAGCAGCAGCAGGTTGACCAGTTGCTGCACCGTGCTCGACGAGTTGCGGTGCTGGGTCAGACCCATGCCGTAGCAGAGGATGACGGCGCTGGACCGCGCGTAGATGGCGGCGGCTTCCTCGAGCTCGGCGCGCGACAGGCCGCCGACGGCGACGATCTCCTCCCAGGCGGCGGCGTCGATCTGGGCGGCCAAGGCTTCGAAGCCCGCCGTGTGCTCGGCGATGAAGTCGTCGTCGAGGATCGCCGGCTGGCCGGCCTCGCGGGCGGCGCGGTCGAAGGCAAGAACCGCCTTCATCAGCCCCTGCAGCACCGCCGCGTCGCCGCCGACGTTCACCTGATAGTAGCGCGAGGCGATCGGGGTCGAGGACAGGGTCGCCATCTCGACCGGATCCTGCGGCGAGGCGAACCGCTCCAGCGCCCGCTCGACCAGCGGGTTGAAGGCCATGATCGTCGCGCCCCGCCGCGAGGCTTCGCGCAGGGTGGCCATCATCCGCGGGTGGTTGGTGCCGGGGTTGTGGCCAAAGCACAGGATCAGGTCGGCGTGGTCGAAGTCCTCGAGACTGACTGAGCCCTTGCCCATGCCGATCGAGTCCGGCAGGCCGACGCTGGTCGGCTCGTGGCACATGTTGGAGCAGTCGGGGAAATTGTTGGTCCCGACCTTGCGGCCGAGCAGCTGGAACAGGAACGCCGCCTCGTTGCTGGCCCGGCCCGAGGCGTAGAACTCCGCCTCGTTCGGATGGTCCATGGCCTGCAGCGCCGCGCCGGTGCGGGCGAAGGCCTCGCCCCAGGCGATCGGCAGGTAGCGGTCGCTGGCCGGGTCGTAGGCCATGGGATGGGTCAGCCGGCCCAGGTCCTCGATGGCGTGGTCGCTCCAGGTCAAGAGCTCGCTGACCGTGTGGGCGGCGAAGACCTCGGGCGTGGCGCGCTTGGAGGTCGCCTCCCAGGCCACGGCCTTGGCTCCGTTCTCGCAGAACTCGAACGACGAAGTGTGCTTGGGATCGGGCCAGGCGCAGCCGGGGCAGTCGAAGCCCTCGGGCTGGTTGGCGCGCATCAGCGTCTTGCCGCCCTCGACCACGGTCTCCTGGTCGGCCAGGGCGCCGGCCACCGCCTTCAGCGCCCCCCAACCGCCGGCCGGACCGCCATAGGGCTTCACGCCGGGGATCTTGCCCCCAGCGGGATTGGAATCATCGGCCATCACGCGGACTCCAGAACCGCCTCGACCAGCCGATCGGGGCGGGAAAACACCATGTGGCCGTCGGCCCGGGCCAGGGCCACCAGGGTCAGGCCGGCCTCCTCGGCCCGGCGCACGGCTAGGTCGGTCGGCGCCGAGACCGCCACGATCATGGCCGCGCCCATGCGCACGGCCTTCTCGACCATTTCGAACGAGCAACGGCTGGTCACCAGCACGAAGCCCGCGGACGCATCCCGCCCCTCGCGCGCCATGGCCCCGGCCAGCTTGTCGAGGGCGTTGTGGCGGCCGACGTCCTCGCGCAGCAGGACGACCCGCCCCGCAGGATCGCAGAAGGCCGCCGCATGGGTGGCGCGGGTGCTGCGGCCCAGGGCCTGGGCCTCTTCCAGATCGGCCAGGGCCTTGGTGATGGCCTCATGGGCGACCGCCACGCCCTCGGCGGCCGGCGGCAGGTCGCGGACGGCGTCGGCCAAGCGCTGGACGCCGCATAGCCCACAGCTGGAGCGGCCTTCGAGGTTGCGCGGCCGGGCCTTGCGACGGCCCGCGCCCTCCGCCAGGCGCACATCGACCAGAAGGCCCAGCTCGTTGGGCGTGACCTCGACCGAGCGAATCTCGTCCGCCCGCGCCACGTCTTCGGTGATGACGAAGCCCCGCGCCAGGTCGTCGACCTCGGCCGGGGTGGCCATCAGCACGGCGTGGGGACGGCCGTCGAACGACAGGCCGACGGCGGTCTCGCTGGGGGTCCAGCGGTCGGCGGGCGCCGAGCGCCCGGGCGCGCGCCAAGCGAGGGCCGGACGGAGACGGGCGGAAGCATCGGACATGGTCAAAAGACTACCGTTTAGGCGCCGGCGCCGCCACGCGAAAGACGGCCACGGGGGTGTGGCCCAGAGGCCACGCAGCCGGACATTGCCAATTCATATCGCAAAGCCAGATAACCGCGGTTTTCATTTCTTCGAGAAACATAGATTTCCGAATTATATCGAATGGCTTCAATAATACTTCGGTATTCGACACAAGCCTACTTTCGTTTATCCAATACTGTAATTCGTATATATTTTACAGAACCGTCATCTCACAATCCAGAAACAAACCCTGCCCATCCCTGCCTCTACGGCGGAATTTTATTTCGCCATAACGACCATTGCGGCGACGCTTTGGCGAATACTGGGGACTATGAATGGCTAGAAATACCTATCTACTGAGCGCATCCGCGCTCGTCATCGCCATGATGGCAGCGCCCGTGCTGGCGCAGGCCCAGACGACTGACGATCCGGCCGCCGTCGAAGAAGTCGTCGTCACCGGTTCGCGGATTCCGCAGCCGAACATGCAGAGCATCAGCCCGGTCACGCAGATCACCAGCCAGGACATCAAGGCTCAGGGCGTGACGCGGGTCGAGGACATGATCAACGCGCTGCCCCAGGCCTTCGCGGCCCAGGGCGCCAACATCTCGAACGGCGCCACGGGGACGGCGACCGTCAACCTGCGAGGCCTGGGCACCTCGCGGACCCTGGTGCTGATCGACGGCCGCCGGATGACCCCCGGAAGCCCCGTCGCGCCGGCCGCCGACCTGAACTTCATTCCCTCGTCGCTGGTCTCGCGCGTGGAAGTGAACACCGGCGGCGCCTCGGCCGTGTACGGTTCTGACGCCGTCGCCGGCGTCGTCAACTTCATCATGCAGCGCGACTTCGAAGGCGTGAAGCTGGACGCCCAGTACAGCGGCTACCAGCACCACAACGAAGACGTGAACGCCAAGAACGCCAACAACGCCAAGGGCTTCTCCCTGCCCGACGGCACGGTGTGGGACGGCGAGGCCAGCGAGTTCTCGCTGACGATCGGCGCCAACTCGCCGGACGGCAAGGGCAATGTCACCGCCTATGCCACCTATCGTGAAGTCGCCTCGGTGCTGCAGGGCAACCGCGACTACAGCGCCTGTACCTTCAACTCCGGCTCGGTCTTCACCTGCGGCGGCTCGGGCACCTCGGACCCGGCCCGTGTCGGCAGCTTCGTCGTGGACGGCAACACCTTCCGCGCCCGCAACGCCGCCACCGACGTCTACAACTACGGCCCGACCAACTACTACCAGCGTCCCGACAAGCGCGTGACCCTGGGCGCCTTCGCCCACTATGAAGTGAAGCCCTGGCTGGAAGCCTATACCGACCTGATGTTCATGGACGACCACACGGTCGCCCAGATCGCCCCGGGCGGCATCTTCGCCGGCACCTACCAGATCAACTGCGACAACCCGCTGATGACCTCGGCCCAGCAGGTCCAGCTCTGCGGCACCACCGACGCCGGCACCTCGACCCTTAAGAGCGTCACGGTCGCCCGCCGCAACACCGAGGGCGGCGGCCGCCAGAGCGACATCCGCCACACTTCGTACCGCGCCGTCGTCGGCGCCCGCGGCGACCTGGACAAGAACTGGAGCTACGACACCTACTTCCAGTACGGCACGACGATCTACACCCAGTCGACCACGGGCTATTTCCTGACCAGCCGCATCCAGAACGCGCTGATCGCCACGACCGACGCCAACGGCAACGTCGTCTGTAAGTCGTCCGACGCCGGCTGCGTGCCCTACAACATCTTCTCGGAAGGCGGCGTCACCCAGGCCGCGCTCGACTACCTGACGGTGGACGGCAGCGAGAAGGGCACGACCAGCCAGCACGTGCTCAACTTCTCGATCACCGGCCTGCTGGGCGACTACGGCGTGCGCAGCCCGCTGGCCGAAGACGGCGTGGGCGTGGCCGCCGGCGTCGAATACCGCCGCGAGAGCCTGACCTACCAGGCCGACTACCTGCTGACCGAAGGCCTGCTGTCGGGCACCGGCGGCGCGTCGCCGGCCGTCAACGGCTCGTTCAACGTCGCCGAACTCTATGGCGAAGCCCGCGTGCCGCTCGTCCAGAACGCCCCGCTGGTCAAGGACCTGCAGCTGGAACTCGGCTACCGCTATTCCGACTACTCGACCGTCGGTTCGACCAACACCTACAAGATCGGCGCCGACTACTCGCCGATCGACGACCTGCGGTTCCGCGCCAGCTACAACCGCGCCGTCCGGGCGCCAAACGTCATCGAACTGTACGCGGCCAACGCCGTGCAGCTCGACGGCTCGACCGATCCCTGCGCCGGCCTGGATTCGACGGACCCTGACGACATGGCCACCGCGGCCAAGTGCGCCACGGCCTTCGGCCTGACCACGGCCCAGGTGCTGGCCATCGAGGACAACACCGCCTCGCAGTACAACGGCCTGACGGGCGGCAACCCCGACCTGAAGCCGGAAACCAGCGACACCTACACGGTCGGCTTCGTCGCCCGTCCGAGCGTCGTTCCCGGCCTGTCGCTCAGCGTCGACTACTTCCACATCAAGGTGAAGGACTACATCTCCACCGTCGGCGCCGACCTGATCCTGCAACGCTGCGTCGACAACAACGACCAGGCCTTCTGCTCGCTGGTCCATCGCGACTCCAACAACTCGCTGTACCTGTCGTCGGACGGCTATGTCACCGACCTGACGATGAACACCGGTTCGCTGGAAACCTCGGGCGTCGACTTCAACCTCAACTACAGCACCGACCTCGACACCTTCGGCCTCGGCGGCTGGGGTCGCGGCTCGGTGAACTTCGTCGGCACCTGGCTGGACACGCTGAAGACCCAGCCCCTGCCCGGCGACGCCGCCTATGACTGCGCCGGCTACTACGGCACGATCTGCGGCACGCCGAGCCCGGAATGGCGCCACAAGCTGCGCACCACCTGGACCACGCCGTGGAGCGACCTGTCGATCTCGGCCCAGTGGCGCTACATCGCCGGCATCGACCTGGACGCCACCTCGGACGACCCGCAGCTGAACAACGAAGACCTGCAGTACGCGACCGACCTGCGCCTGAAGAGCCGCAGCTACATCGACCTGTCGGCCTCGTTCAGCCTTCGCGACGTCTACAAGATGAACATCGGCGTCAACAACCTGTTCGACATCGATCCGCCGCTGGTCGGCGGCAGCAACTGCCCCTCCGGTTCGTGCAACGGCAACACCTATTCGCAGGTGTACGACACCCTGGGCCGCTACGGCTTCGTGCGGATCTCGCGCGAATTCTAAGCAGCGCGCGGCTCCGGGCGACCGGAGCCGCGACCAGCGGAAAGGCGAACGGCGGGCCCCGCGGCCCGCCGTTTTCTTTTGGGGTTCAGATGTCGCGATGGACCTTGAAGGGCGGGCGGCCGTCGACGCGCATGACGAAGCTGCCCAGGGCCGCGCGCTCGACCACCACCGAGGCGCCGGCGCGGACGGGCTGGTCGGGATCGCCCGAGATCTGCCGCCACACCGACCCGTCCTCCAGCTCGACCCGGACATAGCCGACACCCGCCAGCCGCTTGAAGGCCTTGACGGTTCCGGTCAGGCGATCGGCCTCCTCGGCCTTCACCGCGCGGTCGAGGAAGGCCAGGCCGTCCAGCGGCAGGCCGAAGGCGGCGCGGCGGGCGGCGCGGGCCTGGCCCCGATCGATCGCCACCACCTCGCCCGCGTCGGTCGCCGCCGCCAGGGCGTTCGCCGCCGCCTCGAAACAGGCCAGGCGCTCGGCCAAGGGAACGGCGCGGCAGTCCAGCACCTCGCGGATGGCCTTCGGCTGGGCCTGGCCGGCCTCGCCGGCGCGGGCCGCTCCGCCCGCCGCCAGGACCATGGCGACCAGGGCCGCCGTCGTTCGTCTCGTCGTCGTCATCTCACTCCCCCTCGGCCGCGTAGAAGGCGCGGCGGGCCGTCATCATCTCGGTGATCATCGCCCGCTCCCCTTCGCCCAGCAGCGGGTTCCAGACGTCGAAGATCAGGATCACCCGCGTCTGGTCGGCGTCGTTCCAGGCCTCGTGCTCGATCGTGTCGTCGAACACCCAGGCCTTGCCCATCTCCCAGGAGCGCGTGTGATTGCCGACCCGGAAGCGGGCCGGACCGGGCAGGATCAGCGGCAGGTGGACCAGCAGCCGCACATTGGTCGAGCCGGTGTGGGGCGGGATGTGGGTGCGCGGCTCAAGGGCCGAGAACACCGCCGTCGGCGAGAAGCCGGCCTGGCGGGCCAGGGGCAGGCTGTCGAGCAGGGCCGTGGTCCGGGGATGCGCCGACTGGACCTCGGCCTGGACCTGGCCGTCCTTCCAGAGCCATTTGGAGGTCCATTTGCGGGAGTGGTTCAGTTCCTCCCACTGGTTCACCGGGGCGCCGGGCGGATAGGCGATATAGGGGTCGAAACCGGTCAGGGCCGGGTCGAGCGACGCCAGCAGTTCGTCGCGGACAATGTCTGTGGCCGCCTCCAGGTCCGGCAGCCAGGGGAAGTGCTCGCGCTCGAAGAACGGGATCGACGGCAGGCCGGGATAGTGCAGCAGCAGGGGCTGTGAATTGTAGACGCGCTTGCGGCCGGCATAGACCTCGAGCCCCTCGGCGAAGCGCGGCGGCAGGTCCCGCGCCGACACCCGGGCGCGCAGGAAGGCCTCCAGGTCCTCGGCGTTGCGCTCGACGGCCGCGCGGGTCCGGGCGACGGGGGCGGCCAGGCCCGGCGGCAGGTCAGCCGGCGCGATGGCCAGGGCGTCCTTGTAGATGCGGGCGGCCGCGCGGGCCTGGCCCTGGCGCTCGACGATCGCTCCCTTGGAGAGCAGGGCCAGAAAACAGTAGGGGTCGATGGCCAGGGCCTGATCGAGCACGGCCACGGCCTCTTCGAGCCGGCCGGACAGCCGCTTGACCAGGGCTAGTTGCAGCTTGATGTCCAGGTCGGCGGGCGCCGCGCGCTCGGCCTGGGCCAGCCGGCGCTCGGCCGCCGCCGGGTCGCCCCGCCCCAAGGCCGCGCTCGCCTCCTGCAGCGCCGCGCGCACGGCGTGTCCGTCGTCCATGATCCCTCCGGCGCGCCGCATCCCCCGACACGCCGCGAACACCGTTCTATCCGACCCGACGCAGGCCCATATTTCCCGGCGGCAAGGGTGCGAAACCGAAGCGATACGCACGGCGGCGCCGCCTCGCGCCGCGGCTGCGAAGGGGATGTGGAGAGGGCGCGGGGCGTCCGGGCGACGCCCGGATTTGCTATGGAAGAACACCGTTTCGACGAAGCTCTGACGCCCCGCGCGATCGTTGAACCTCAGGCCGGGACGCGCGGGCCTCTTCCGCCCTGTGCCCCTTCCCCATGCAATGCGCCCCGTTTCTTGGCGGCCAGGCGTGCATGCGGCGCGGACCCTCGGACGGGCGGGAGCCTATTGGGCAAGCTCCCGATGGATGGGTTTACGTCCCCCATCCTCATTTAAGCTTTCAGGCCCTGCTCACGCAGCTCCCTCAGCCCCGCTCGATCGCATCGCCGTCGCACGCTTCGGGCCGGATCCTTGCGCCCTCTCCCTGCGACGGGACAGCTGTGATTATGCCGGCGGTTTCGACGCGTCTGATAAGTTCGGGTGAGAAAGTTATATGGCTTTGATTGGGCTGGGGTTCGTTCTCGTGGCGATGGGGATGGACGAGCGCCAATCCCCGTCCGCCCAACCTAAAATCGCCTTCCTGGGCCTTGTGCCCAGGATCCATCGTTCAGCCGCTCAGACCTTTGCAGGACGATCAAGGTTTGAGCGGTCGCCGGCATGGGCCCTCGCCACGAGGGCGAGGGAGGCGGAGTTTGTTGGCTTGACGCGGTAGAGCCAGTGCCGGCACGCCGGTTGGCGGCGTACCCCCTCACCCTCCCACGCTTCGCGTGGGCCCCTCCTCTCCCTATGGGAGAGGGTCATAAGCAGAGCCCAAAAGAAAAGGCCCCGGAGTTTCCTCCGGGGCCTTCGCTTTGTCAGCCGAAGCTAGAAGCGTCGATTACTCGACGATCTTGGCGACGACGCCGGCGCCGACGGTGCGGCCGCCTTCACGGATGGCGAAGCGGAGCTTCTCTTCCATGGCGATCGGGGTGATCAGCTCGACGTCCAGCTCGGCGTTGTCGCCCGGCATGATCATTTCCACGCCTTCGCGCAGCTTGATGATCCCGGTCACGTCCGTGGTGCGGAAGTAGAACTGCGGGCGGTAGTTGGTGAAGAACGGGGTGTGACGGCCGCCTTCTTCCTTGGTGAGGATGTAGGCCTCGGCCACGAACTTGGTGTGCGGGGTGATCGAACCCGGCTTGCACAGCACTTGGCCGCGCTCGACGTCTTCGCGCTTGGTGCCGCGCAGCAGCACGCCCACGTTGTCGCCCGCTTGACCTTGGTCCAGCAGCTTGCGGAACATTTCGACGCCCGTGCAGGTGGTCTTTTGGACCGGACGGATGCCGACGATTTCGACTTCTTCACCGACCTTCACGATGCCGCGCTCGACGCGACCGGTCACCACGGTGCCGCGGCCCGAGATCGAGAACACGTCTTCGACCGGCATCAGGAAGGCCTGGTCGATCGGGCGTTCCGGCTGCGGGATGTAGTCGTCGACCGAAGCCATCAGGGCCAGGATCGCTTCTTCGCCGATCTTGGCGTCGCGGTTTTCCACGGCGGCCAGGGCCGAACCCTTGGTGATCGGAATGTCGTCGCCCGGGAACTGGTAGGACGACAGCAGCTCACGAACTTCCATTTCGACGAGCTCGAGCAGCTCTTCGTCGTCGACCATGTCGACCTTGTTCATGAACACGACCAGGGCCGGCACGCCGACCTGACGGGCCAGCAGGATGTGCTCGCGGGTCTGCGGCATCGGGCCGTCGGCGGCCGACACGACCAGGATCGCGCCGTCCATCTGGGCGGCGCCCGTGATCATGTTCTTCACGTAGTCGGCGTGGCCGGGGCAGTCGACGTGAGCGTAGTGACGGTTGGCCGTCTCGTACTCGACGTGGGCGGTGTTGATCGTGATGCCGCGGGCCTTTTCTTCCGGCGCAGCGTCGATGTCGGCGTAGTTCTTGGCGGTCGCGCCGCCCGACTTCGCCAGCGTGATCGTGATCGCGGCCGTCAGCGTCGTCTTGCCATGGTCAACGTGACCGATGGTGCCGATGTTGCAGTGCGGCTTATTACGTTCGAACTTTTCCTTGGCCATCTTCTTAGCTCCAGGACCCCAGAGGGGCCTTCAGATTGATTGAACTTCTGGGGTGGGGCGAAAGGGGCTCCTTTGAACCCCTTTCAATCCAGCGTCTAGGCTTTTCCGAAACGGAAAGCTTAGGCGTACTTCTTGATCACTTCGTCGGCGACGTGCTGCGGCACCGGCTCGTAGTGGTCGTAGACCATGCTGAACTGGGCGCGGCCTTGCGACATGCCCCGCAGGGTGTTCACGTAGCCGAACATGTTGGCCAGCGGGACGAAGGCGTTCACGACCGTCGCGTTGCCGCGCATGTCTTGACCCTGGATCATGCCGCGACGGCTGTTCAGATCGCCGATGACCGAACCCAGGTACTCTTCCGGGGTCACGACCTCGACCTTCATGATCGGCTCGAGCAGCTTGGGGCTGCCCTTTTCGCGCAGTTCCTTGAAGGCGGCGCGCGAGGCGATTTCGAAGGCCAGGACCGACGAGTCGACGTCGTGGTACTTGCCGTCCGTCAGGGTCGCCTTGAAGTCGATCAGCGGGAAGCCGGCCAGCAGGCCGTTGTCCTTGACCGATTCCAGGCCCTTCTGGACGCCCGGGATGTATTCCTTCGGCACGGCGCCGCCGACGATGGCGCTTTCGAAGATGAAGCCCGACCCGGGTTCACCGGGTTCGAAAGTGATCATGACGCGGGCGAACTGGCCCGTACCACCGGTCTGCTTCTTGTGGGTGTAGTCAATGTCGACCTTGCGGCCCAGCGATTCACGATAGGCAACCTGCGGCGCGCCGATGTTGGCTTCGACCTTGTAGGTCCGCTTCAGGATGTCGATCTTGATGTCCAGGTGCAGTTCGCCCATGCCCTTCAGGATCGTCTGGCCGCTTTCGAAGTCGGTCGAGACGGTGAAGGACGGATCTTCGGCGGCCAGCTTCTGCAGGGCGACGCCCAGCTTCTCCTGGTCGGCCTTCGACTTGGGCTCGACGGCGATTTCGATAACGGGCGCCGGGAATTCCATGCGCTCCAGGATCACCGGCGACTTCAGCGGATCGCACAGGGTGTCGCCCGTGCGGGTGTCCTTGAGGCCGGCCAGGGCGACGATGTCGCCGGCATAGGCTTCCTTGATGTCTTCGCGGTTGTTGGAGTGCATGAGCAGCATGCGGCCGACCCGCTCGCGCTTGTCGCGCGTCGAGTTCAGCAGGCTCATGCCGGTTTCCATCTTGCCCGAGTACAGGCGGCAGAAGGTCAGCGAACCAACGAAGGGGTCGTCCATGATCTTGAACGCCAGAACCGACAGGGGCTCTTCATCCGAGGCCTTACGGGTGATCTCTTCTTCGGTCTTGAAGTCGATGCCCTTGGTCGGCGGGATGTCCAGCGGCGACGGCAGGTAGTCGACGACGGCGTCGAGCAGGGGCTGAACGCCCTTGTTCTTGAAGGCCGAGCCGCAGAGGATCGGGTAGAAGGCGCCGTTCAGCACAGCCTTGCGGATGCACTTCTTGATGGTTTCTTCCGAGGGCTCCTCGCCGCCCAGATAGGCTTCCATCGCGTCGTCATCGAGCTCGACGGCGTTCTCGACCAGATAGGCGCGGGCTTCCACGGCCTTGTCCAGCAGGTCGGCCGGGATTTCTTCGTCGCGGTAGGTCGCGCCCAGGCCGTCGTTGTCCCAGACCACGGCCTTCATGCGGACCAGGTCCACGAGGCCCTTCAGGTTCGATTCCGAACCGATCGGGAATTGGATCGGCACGGCCTTGGCGCCGAGGCGGTCGCGGATCGACTCGACCGACTTGTCGAAGTCGGCGCCGATCTTGTCCATCTTGTTGACGAACACGATACGCGGCACGCGGTACTTGTCGGCCTGACGCCAGACGGTTTCGGTCTGCGGCTCGACGCCGGCGTTACCGTCCAGCACCGTCACGGCGCCGTCGAGAACGCGCAGGCTGCGCTCGACTTCGATGGTGAAGTCGACGTGCCCGGGGGTGTCGATGATGTTGAGGCGCTTGTCGTTCCAGAAAGCGGTCGTCGCGGCCGACGTGATGGTGATGCCGCGCTCTTGCTCCTGCTCCATCCAGTCCATGGTGGCGGCGCCGTCGTGGACTTCGCCGATCTTGTGGGACTTACCGGTGTAATACAGGATCCGCTCGGTCGTCGTCGTCTTGCCCGCGTCGATGTGGGCCATGATGCCGAAGTTGCGGTAGTCTTCGATTTTATGCGTGCGGGGCATAGCGATCGCTCTGCGAAACGGGACGGCCCTGACGGACACGACCGGGATTTAAACGTGCGGCGCGGGCGGTTTATCGCAAACCGCCCGCGCCTGAAAGAGTGCTGGTAAGAAAGGTTACCAGCGGTAGTGCGAGAAGGCCCGGTTGGCTTCAGCCATCTTGTGGGTGTCTTCGCGCTTCTTCACCGCGGTGCCGCGGTTGTTGGAAGCGTCGAGGAGCTCACCAGCCAGCTTTTCGGTCATGGTGTTTTCACCGCGCTTGCGAGCGGCGGTCACCAGCCAACGGATGGCCAGGGCGCGACGACGGTCCGGACGGACTTCCACCGGCACCTGATAGGTGGCGCCGCCGACGCGGCGCGACCGGACTTCGATCGCCGGGGCGACGTTGTCCAGGGCGGAGTGGAAGGTCTCAAGCGGACCTTGGTCCTTGCGCTTGTTTTCCAGGATGTCGAAAGCACCATAGATGATGTTTTCAGCGACGGCTTTTTTGCCCTCGTACATCACGTAGTTCATGAACTTCGTGACGATCAGGTCCCCAAACTTGGGATCCGGCAGGACTTGGCGTTTCTCGGCGCGACGGCGGCGGGACATCTTCTTCTATTCCTTACTTCGGACGCTTGGCGCCGTAGAGCGAACGACGCTGCTTACGATCCTTGACACCTTGGGTGTCGAGGACGCCGCGCAGGATGTGGTAGCGGACGCCGGGCAAGTCCTTGACGCGGCCGCCGCGGATGAGCACCACCGAGTGCTCCTGCAGGTTGTGGCCTTCGCCCGGAATGTAGCACACGGCTTCGATGCCGGTGGTCAGACGGACCTTGGCGACCTTACGCAGAGCCGAGTTCGGCTTCTTCGGGGTCGTCGTGTAGACGCGGGTGCAGACGCCGCGACGTTGGGGGCAGCCCTTCAGGGCGGGCACCTTGTTCCGGACCGGCTTCGGAGAGCGCGGCTTGCGGATGAGCTGGTTGACGGTAGGCATTAAGTCTCTGCTCTGATGGAAGCGTGTGCCTTTCGGCCGAAGCGCTTCAGGGTCCTTGTTGTTCTTCTTTCCGGCTTCAAGGCTCCGGTTGGAGACCCGATAAACACGAAACTCGCCGGGACGCGGAAAGCGTTCCGGCGGGCCTGCCGTCGGTTGATGGACGGGCGCTCATCAGGACGGGCGTTAAGACCCACCTCGAAAAGAGCGCGGAACCTACTCGCGAAGGGGCTCCACGTCAATCACCGCCTTCCGCGTCGGTTAATGGAAGGTTTAGCACGATCGCGAAGGCCACGCTTTCGCCATCAGCGGTCGCCAGCCTCGACCTGCAACCTCTCCTTGCCTGTCGAGTCCTTCGTGGTCGAAACCGCCGCGCGGTCCATAACGCTCCTGCTCGACGCGCCCGGCCAGCCCAGGCCGGACAAGCGGTTCTGGGCCATCGCCGGCGGCTCGGCGGTGCTGCATCTGGCGGTGCTGGCCTGGCTGGCCCTGCCCGTGCGGACGGTGTTTCCCGACCAGGACGCGGTCTCGACGGTGACCATCGACCTGGTGACGAACACGCCGCCCGAGATCCCTCGGGAGACGGCGCGCGAGGCCCCGGCGGCGGCCGCCGCGCCCCTGCCGAATCCACGGGAGGCCCGCCGGGCCGCGCCAACGGGAATCGCCCCCTCCCCGTTCGTCGCCGCCCCGGCGACGGGCGCGCGCGGACGCGGAGCCGGCGACCATCCTGCGCCCCTGCCCGGCGCCCAGCCCGGCGGCGACCTGAAGACGGCCCTGCGCGGCAGCGGCACCGGCTGCGCCAACGGCAAGGCCGTCGGCCTCAACCGGCGCGAACAGGAACGCTGTGACGAGCGCTGGGGCGAGGCCTCGCGCAAGGCGCCGGATTACGCCGCGCCGATCGAGGCTGCCAAGCGCGCCGGCTTCGACCGCCAGGCCGCGGCGCAGGAGGCCTACCGCCGCTACCAGGAATCCCCGATGGGGCCTGGCATCGACCATCGCAGCCGCGACGGCCTGGGCAAGATGAAGGAGATCCCCCTGGGCCTGCCGGGCACGGACGCCCTGGGCAGGCCCAGGAACTGAAGGCCCGGCCTTAACCGGCGCGGCGCTGCTGGGCGCCGACCGGGCTGGTGCGGAAGCGGGCGACCATGCCCGAGAGCTCGTCGGCCGCCGAGACGAGGTTGCGGCTGTCGCCGGCCGAGCGGCTGATCAGGGCGGCGTTGCGCTGGGCGCCCTGGTCCATCTGGTTGACGGCGGTGTTGACCTGCGACAGGCCCGCCGACTGTTCCTGGGCGCCGGCGGCGATCTCGCTGACGATGCCGTCGATGGCCTCGACCTGGGCGACGATCTTCTGCAGCGCCTCGCCGGTGCGGCCCACCAGCTTCACCCCGGCCTCGACCTGACGGGCGCTGTCGGCGATGTGGACCTTGATCTCCTTGGCCGCCTCGGCCGAGCGCTGGGCCAGCGCGCGGACTTCCTGGGCGACGACCGCGAAGCCCTTGCCCGCATCCCCGGCGCGGGCCGCCTCGACGCCGGCGTAGAGCCAGAAGGTTGGTCTGGAAGGCGATCTCGTCGATGACGCCGACGATCTGGCCGACCTGGCGCGACGAGGCCTCGACGCCGCCGATGGCGGCGATGGTGTCCTTCACGACGCTGCGCGAGCGGCCGGCCTCGGCCTGGGCTTCACGGACGGCCTCGTGGGCCCCGCGCGCGCCCTCGGCGGTGCGACGGACGGTGACGGTGACCTCGTCCAGCGCCGCGGCGGTCTCTTCGAGGCTGGCGGCCTGCTGCTCGGTGCGGTTGGAAATGTCGGACGAGGCGTCGGCGATGGCGCCGGCCCCGGCGTTCAGCGTGCCGACGGCGTCGACCACGGCGCTCATGGCCGTCTCCAGGCGTTCGACGGCCTGGTTGAAGTCGCTGCGCAGACCCTCGTAGTCATGGGCGAAGGGCTGCTCGAGGCGCACGGTCAGGTCGCCGTTCGACAGGCGCTCCAGGCCGTGGGCCAGGCTGTCGACGACCAGGCCCTGCTCGCGGGCGGCGCGGGCGTCGCGGGCCTGGGCGGCGGCGCGCTCGGCCTCGCTCTGGTCGCGATGGCTGGCGGCGTCGGCCTCGATGCGCTGCTTGGCCTCGGCGTCGTCGCGGAAGGCGTGGACGGCGTCGGCCATCAGGCCGATGTCGTCGCGGCGGCCGGCGAACGGCAGGGCCACCGACAGGTCGCCCTTCATCAGCCGGGCCATGGCCTCGCGCAGGGTCTTCAGCGGCGACAGCTGGCGGCGCACGGTCACGACCGAGGCGACGCCGCCGGCCAGGCCCAGCACCAGGCCGGCCACGCCAAGCCAGGCCAGCTGGCGATAGACGGGACCGAAATAGTCGGCCTTGGGCACGCCGACGAACATCACGCCGATCACCTGGCCCGAGGCGTCCTTGATCGGGTCGTAGGCGACGAAGTAGTCGCGCTTGAGGATCTGGGTCTCGCCGCGATAGGCCTCGCCGCGACCGAGCACGGCCTCATAGACCGGGCCCTTGGCCAGGGTGGTGCCGACGGCGCGCGAGCCGTCCGGCTTCTCGACATTGGTGGTGATCCGGGTGTCGCCCATGAACACGGTGGCCACGCCCCCGGCCAGGGCCTTGACCCGGTCGACGCCGGCCAGGTCGCCGTTGAGGGCGTGATCGCCGACCAGCAGTTGGTCGCCCTCGCGGTGGAACGCCTGGCCCTGGCGGCCGATGACGTCCCAGGCCACGCGCATGCTGGTTTCCTGCTGGGCCACGGCCTGGCGCTTGGCGAAGCCGAGCGAGCTCCAGGCGACGACGCCCAGGAGACCGGCCAGCAGGACGGCGAAAGCCGCGGCGATGGTCAGGCTGACCTTGGTGGAGATGTCCGAGCGCATGGGGTCCGGGCGATAAGGAGACTTTCACCCCTTATCGACCGTCCCGCTGAAATTTTCATTTAACGCACTGAAATAACGCGAGTCTTTTTGCGATAGATCATTTTCTATCGAAGGTTGCTCAAATCAGCGCGCCGCACCGGCAACACCCGCTGGACGGGTCTGGCGACCGTTGCAGGCCCGTTTCCAGGCGTCCCAGTAGGCGCCGTCGATGTCCATGCAGCCCGCCTGGTTGAAGGCGATCTCGGCCTCGTCCGGATTCACGTCGCGCTCGCCGAGATATTTCAGCACCAGGGCCCGGCACTGCGGCCGCGCCCTCGGCGACAGCGCGTCCTGCTCCTCGACCAGCTCCATGCCGTCGGCAAACTTCGCCGGGCGGACCACGAAACCGACCCAGCGCTGACCCGGCTCGGCCGCGTCGAAGCAGACCGACCGCCCCTCCCCCTCGACCTCGCTGATCACCAGGTCGCGGATCTCCACGCTCCCCGGCGTGGAAAAGGTCTTGCTGGCCTGGGCCAAGGCGGCGTCGACCAGCGGCCTGTCGGCGGCGGCGAAGCCGTCCGACGGCTTGGGCTTGGACTTGGAGGCCGGCTCGGGCGCGCAGGCGGCCAGGGCCAGCCCCGTCAGAAGCGCGACGGCGCCGAGTGCTTCGCGAACCATGGATGTCCCCCGACATCCGACTGCACACCGCGGTCGTGAAAAACAAAAGAGCGGCCGGGTTTCCCCGACCGCTCCTTGCTTAGCACAACCTGCGAGGCTGTCTCCTGGCCGATTACTCGGCGTCAGAGAGCGCGATCTCGGCCGGCAGCGGCTCCATCGCTTCTTCGCGCTGCTGGGCCAGCTGCTCGTCGCGCTTGGCGGCGACGCGCTGCAGGCTGCGCAGGTAGGAACCCGTACCGGCGGGGATCAGACGACCCACGATGACGTTTTCCTTCAGGCCTTCCAGGGTGTCGGTCTTGCCGTGCACCGAGGCTTCGGTCAGGACGCGGGTCGTTTCCTGGAACGACGCGGCCGAGATGAAGCTCTTGGTCTGCAGCGAGGCCTTGGTGATGCCGAGCAGCACCGGCTGGGTCACAGCCGGACGACCGCCGCGAGCAACCGCCTTGTCCTGTTCCTTGTCGAAGTCCGGCTTATCAAGGTGATCGCCCTTGATCAGGCCGGTGTCGCCGGGCTCGAGGATCTCGACCTTCTGCAGCATCTGACGAACGATCGTCTCGATGTGCTTGTCGTTGATCGGCACGCCCTGCAGACGATAGACCTCCTGGATCTCGTCGACGAGGAAGTTGGCCAGGGCCTCGACGCCCAGGATGCGCAGGATGTCGTGCGGATCCGGGTTGCCGTCGATGATGTACTCGCCGCGCGTGATGAAGTCGCCATCATGCACCGCGATGTGCTTGCCCTTCGGGATCAGGAACTCGACCGCTTCGCCCTGGTTGCCGTCTGCGTCGACTTCCGGGGTGATCTTGATGCGGCGCTTGTTCTTGTAATCCTTGCCGAATTCGACACGGCCGTCCATTTCCGCGATGACCGCGCAGTCCTTCGGACGGCGGGCTTCGAAGAGTTCGGCGACGCGCGGCAGACCACCGGTGATGTCCCGGGTCTTGGCGCCTTCGGTCGGGATACGGGCGATGACCTCACCCGGCTTCACTTCGTCGCCGTCGGCCACCGAGAGAATGGCGCCGACCGACAGGAGGTAACGAGCCTCGCCGCCGTTCGACAGACGCTTGTAGCTGCCGTCCTCGGCCAGCACGCCCATGGCCGGACGCAGGTCCGAACCGCGGGCCGACGCGCGCCAGTCGGCGATGACACGCTGGGCGATGCCCGTCGCTTCGTCGACTTCTTCGCGGACCGAGAAGCCGTCCACCAGGTCTTCGGCGCGGATGCGGCCGCCAACTTCGGTGATGATCGGCGTGGTGTAGGGGTCCCAGTCGGCCAGACGCTGGCCGCGCTTCACGGTGTCGCCGTCCTTGATCTTCAGGCGAGCGCCGTACGGCGGCTTGTAGTTCTCGCGTTCCTTGCCGTCGACCAGCACGCTCACCGAGGTGTTGCGGCTCATGACGATCAGGGCGCCGTCCGAAGCCACGACCGTGGCGCCGCTGACGCGAGCCACACCGTCGTTGCTGCTTTCGAAGAACGACTGCTCGGCCACCTGGGCCGTGCCGCCGATGTGGAACGTACGCATGGTCAGCTGCGTGCCGGGCTCACCGATCGATTGGGCGGCGATGACGCCGACCGCTTCGCCGATGTTCACCGGGGTGCCGCGGGCCAGGTCGCGGCCGTAGCAGGCGCCGCAGACGCCGATCTTGGCTTCGCAGGTCAGGACCGAGCGGACCTTCACCGACTGGACGGCCGCCGCCTCGATGGCGTCGGCGATGTTCTCGTCGATGTAGGTGTCGGCCGGAACCACCAGCTCGCCGGTGCTCGGGTTCTTGATGTCCTCGGCCGAGAAGCGGCCCAGGACCCGCAGGCCCAGCGAAACGAGCACGTCGCCGCCTTCGACGACGGCGTGCAGGGTGATGCCCCGCGTGGTGCCGCAGTCTTCCTCGACGATGATGCAGTCCTGCGCGACGTCGACCAGACGACGGGTCAGGTAACCCGAGTTGGCGGTCTTCAGCGCGGTGTCGGCCAGACCCTTACGGGCGCCGTGGGTGGAGTTGAAGTACTCCTGAACGGTCAGGCCTTCCTTGAAGTTCGAGACGATCGGGGTCTCGATGATCTCGCCGGAGGGCTTGGCCATCAGGCCGCGCATGCCGCCCAGCTGCTTCATCTGGGCTTGCGAACCACGGGCGCCGGAGTGGGCCATCATGTAGATGGCGTTGATTTCCTTCTCGCGGCCGTTCTCGTCCTTATGCTTCGTCTGAAGCTCGGCCATCATCTCGTCGGCGACGCGATCGGTGGCCTTGGCCCAGGCGTCAACGACCTTGTTGTACTTCTCACCCTTGGTGATCAGGCCGTCGGCGTACTGCTGCTCATATTCCTCGGCCAGGGCGCGCGTCTCGGCGACGATCGCTTCCTTGCGCTTCGGAATGATGATGTCGTCCTTGCCGAACGAGATGCCGGCCTTGGCGGCTTCCTTGAAGCCCAGGCCCATGACCTGGTCGGCGAAGATCACCGTCGCCTTCTGACCGCAGTGGCGGTAGACGATGTCGATGAGGTTGCCGATTTCCTTCTTGGTCAGCGCCTTCTCGATCAGTCGGTGACCGATCGCGGGGTGGCGCGGCAGCAGGGCGGCGATCTTCATGCGGCCCGGGGTGGTGTCGATCACGCGGCGACGCGCCACGCCATCGGACTCCACTTCGGTGAAGCGCGACTTGATCTTGGCGTGCAGCGACACGACGCCGGCGTCCATGGCCGCTTCGATTTCGCCCAGGTCCGAGAAGATCTTGCCTTCGCCCGGCTCGCCGTCACGGGCGACCGACAGGTAGTACAGGCCCAGGACGATGTCCTGCGACGGCACGATGATCGGGCGACCGTTGGCGGGCGACAGGATGTTGTTGGTCGACATCATCAGGACGCGCGCTTCCAGCTGGGCCTCGAGGCTCAGCGGGACGTGAACGGCCATCTGGTCGCCGTCGAAGTCGGCGTTGAAGGCGGCGCAGACCAGCGGGTGCAGCTGGATGGCCTTGCCCTCGATCAGCTTCGGCTCGAACGCCTGGATGCCCAGACGGTGAAGCGTCGGCGCGCGGTTCAGCAGGACCGGGTGCTCGCGGATGACCTCTTCGAGGATGTCCCACACCTGGGGCTGTTCGCGCTCGACCATGCGCTTGGACTGCTTGACGGTGCCCGACAGGCCCTTGGCGTCCAGGCGCGCATAGATGAACGGCTTGAACAGCTCGAGAGCCATCTTCTTGGGCAGGCCGCACTCGTGCAGCTTCAGGTCCGGACCAACGACGATGACCGAACGACCCGAATAGTCGACGCGCTTGCCGAGCAGGTTCTGACGGAAGCGGCCTTGCTTGCCCTTCAGCATGTCGGCCAGCGACTTCAGCGGGCGCTTGTTGGCGCCCGTGATGACGCGACCGCGACGGCCGTTGTCGAACAGGGCGTCGACCGACTCTTGCAGCATCCGCTTTTCGTTGCGGATGATGATGTCGGGCGCGCGCAGCTCGATCAGGCGCTTGAGGCGGTTGTTACGGTTGATGACCCGGCGATAGAGGTCGTTCAGGTCCGACGTGGCGAAGCGGCCGCCGTCCAGCGGCACCAGCGGACGCAGTTCCGGCGGGATGACCGGAACGACCGTCAGCACCATCCACTCGGGACGGTTGCCCGACTCCTGGAAGGCTTCCAGGATCTTCAGGCGCTTGCTGAACTTCTTCTGCTTCATGTCCGACACGGTGCCGGCCAGTTCCTCGCGCAGACGCTCGGCCTCTTTCTCGAGGTCGATGGCCTTCAGCAGGTTCTGGACGGCCTCGGCGCCGATCTCGGCCGTGAAGCTGTCGTCGCCGTACTCGTCCTGAGCGCGGATGTAGTCGTCTTCCGACAGCAGCTGGTGCTGCTTCAGCGGGGTCAGGCCCGGCTCGGTGATGATGTAGTATTCGAAGTACAGGACGCGCTCGATGTCCTTCAGCGGCATGTCGAGCATCATGGCGATGCGCGAGGGCAGCGACTTCAGGAACCAGATGTGGGCGACCGGCGAGGCCAGCTCGATGTGACCCATGCGCTCGCGACGGACGCGGGCGAGGGTGACTTCGACGCCGCACTTTTCGCAGATGATGCCCTTGTACTTCATGCGCTTGTACTTGCCGCACAGGCATTCGTAGTCCTTGGTCGGGCCAAAGATACGGGCGCAGAACAGACCGTCACGCTCGGGCTTGAACGTGCGGTAGTTGATGGTTTCCGGCTTCTTGATCTCGCCGAACGACCACGAGCGGATCTTTTCCGGCGAGGCGAGCGAGATACGGATCTGGTCGAAGGTCGGCGTGGCCTGGACCGGATTGAAGATGTTCAGGACTTCCTGGTTCATCTTGGTTCCTTCTGCGGGATTGCCCGCGAAAATTCTAAGTCAGAGAGCGGCTGAAGAGGGCCCCTCCCCCGCCTTCAGGCGGGAGAGGGAGATCCGGATCAGCTGTTCTCCAGCTCGACGTTCAGGCCGAGCGAGCGCATTTCCTTGACCAGCACGTTGAAGCTTTCCGGGATACCGGCTTCGAACGTGTCGTCGCCGCGGACGATGCTCTCGTAGACCTTGGTCCGGCCGGCTACGTCGTCGGACTTCACCGTCAGCATTTCCTGCAGGGTGTAGGCCGCGCCGTAGGCTTCCAGAGCCCACACTTCCATTTCCCCGAAGCGCTGACCGCCGAACTGGGCCTTGCCGCCCAGCGGCTGCTGGGTGACCAGCGAGTACGGACCGATCGAACGGGCGTGGATCTTGTCGTCGACCAGGTGGTGCAGCTTCAGCATGTAGATGTAGCCGACCGTGACCGGACGCTTGAACTGCTCGCCGGTGGTGCCGTCGAACAGGATCGACTGACCCGACGAAGCCACGCCAGCCATCTCGAGATGGCTCTCGATGTCCTCGATGCGAGCGCCGTCGAACACCGGGGTGGCGATCGGAACGCCCTTGCCCAGGTTCTTGGCCAGCTCGACCAGGTCTTCCTCGGTGTCCGGCAGCTCTTCGTCCGGGCCGTAGACGTCACGCAGACGTTGGACCAGGGCGTCCTTCTGGCCGCCGTGCTGCCAGTCCTCGAGCAGACCGGTGATCTGCTTGCCGAGGTTGGCGCAGGCCCAGCCCAGGTGGGTTTCGAAGATCTGACCGACGTTCATGCGCGAAGGCACGCCCAGCGGGTTCAGCACGAGGTCCACGTGGGTGCCGTCGGCGAGGAACGGCATGTCCTCGATCGGCAGGATGCGCGAGATGACGCCCTTGTTGCCGTGACGGCCGGCCATCTTGTCGCCCGGCTGAAGCTTGCGCTTCACGGCCACGAAGACCTTGACCATCTTCATGACGCCCGGGGGCAGTTCGTCGCCGCGCTGCAGCTTGTCGACCTTGTCTTCGAAACGACGGTCGAGGCGCTTGCGGTTCTCGTCGAACAGGCGGCGCAGGCTTTCCAGTTCGCCCATCGCCTTCTCGTCGTCGAGGGCGATCTGCCACCACAGGCCCGAGGCCACCGAGGCCAGGCCTTCAGCGGTGATCTCGCCGCGCGACAGGCCCTTCGGACCCGACAGCGCGTTCTTACCGATCAGCAGGTCCTTCAGGCGGCCCGAGATGTTGCGGTTCAGGATCGCGAACTCGTCGTCGCGGTCCTTGCCCAGACGGTCGATTTCCGAGCGTTCGATCGCCAGGGCGCGTTCGTCCTTGTCGACGCCGTGACGGTTGAACACGCGCACGTCGACGATCGTGCCGGCGACGCCCGGGGGCAGGCGCAGGCTCGTGTCGCGGACGTCGGAAGCCTTCTCGCCGAAGATGGCGCGCAGCAGCTTCTCTTCCGGGGTCATCGGGCTTTCGCCCTTCGGCGTCACCTTGCCGACCAGGATGTCGCCCGGCTGGACTTCGGCGCCGATGGCCACGATGCCGGCCTCGTCGAGGTTGCGCAGGGCTTCCTCGCCGACGTTCGGGATGTCGCGGGTGATTTCTTCCGGACCGAGCTTGGTGTCGCGGGCCATGACTTCGAATTCCTCGATGTGGATCGAGGTGAAGACGTCGTCACGGACGATGCGCTCGGAGATCAGGATCGAGTCTTCGAAGTTGTAGCCGTTCCAGGGCATGAACGCGACGAGCGCGTTGCGGCCCAGGGCCAGTTCGCCCAGCTCCGTCGACGGACCGTCGGCGATGATGTCGCCGGCGCTGATCTTGTCGCCCACGCGGACCAGCGGACGCTGGTTGATGCAGGTCGACTGGTTCGAGCGCTGGAACTTCGACATCCGATAGATGTCGACGCCCGAGCGGGCCGCGTCGGTTTCTTCGGTGGCGCGCACGACGATACGCGTGCCGTCGATCTGCTCGACGACGCCGGTGCGCTTGGCGATGACCACGGCGCCCGAGTCACGAGCCACGACCGCTTCCATGCCGGTGCCCACGAGCGGGGCGTCCGACTGGACGAGCGGCACGGCCTGACGCTGCATGTTCGAACCCATGAGGGCGCGGTTGGCGTCGTCGTTTTCCAGGAACGGGATCAGGGCGGCGGCCACCGACACGACTTGGCGCGGCGACACGTCCATCAGGTCCACCGTCTCCTTTTGCAGGAGGGTCGGTTCGCCGTTGATGCGGCCCGGAACCAGGTCTTCGAGGATCTCGCCTTCGACGACCTTGATGTTCGACTGGGCGATGACGTGCTTGGATTCCTCCATCGCCGACATGTAGACGACTTCGTCCATCGGCTTGCCGTCCTTCACGCGACGGTACGGGCTCTCGATGAAGCCGTACTTGTTCACGCGGGCGTGGGTGGCGAGCGAGTTGATCAGACCGATGTTCGGGCCTTCCGGCGTTTCAATCGGGCAGATCCGGCCGTAGTGGGTCGGGTGAACGTCGCGGACTTCGAAGCCAGCGCGTTCGCGGGTCAGACCGCCCGGGCCGAGGGCCGAGAGACGACGCTTGTGGGTGATTTCCGACAGCGGGTTCGTCTGGTCCATGAACTGCGACAGCTGCGAGGAGCCGAAGAATTCACGAACGGCGGCAGCGGCCGGCTTCGCGTTGATCAGGTCGTGCGGCATGACGGTGTCGATATCGACCGACGACATGCGTTCCTTGATCGCCCGTTCCATGCGGAGCAGGCCGACGCGGTATTGGTTTTCCAGCAGCTCGCCGACCGAACGCACCCGGCGGTTGCCGAGGTTGTCGATGTCGTCGATTTCGCCGCGACCGTCGCGCAGGCCGACCAGCAGCTTCAGCACGGCCAGAACGTCGTCCTTGCGCAGCACGCGGACTTCGTCCGAGACGTCCTGCTCGAGGCGCATGTTCATCTTCACGCGGCCCACCGACGACAGGTCGTAGCGCTCGGCGTCGAAGAACAGCGACTTGAACATCGCTTCGGCGGCTTCGACGGTCGGCGGCTCGCCCGGACGCATGACGCGATAGATGTCGAACAGCGCGTCTTCGCGGACGGCGTTCTTGTCCACGCGCAGGGTGTTGCGCATGTAGGCGCCGACCGTGACGTGGTCGATGTCCAGCACGTCGATGGTGCTGAAGCCTTGGTCGGCCAGGGCCTGGATCGTCGGGACGTCCAGCTCGTCGCCGGCTTCGGCGTAGATCTCGCCGGTCTCGAAGTTGACGGCGTCACGGGCCAGGTAGCGGCCGGTCAGGGCTTCCGGACCGAGCAGCAGGGTCTTGAGACCCGCGTCGGCGAACTTCTTGGCGTTGCGGGCGCTGATCTTCTGGCCGGCCGGAGCGATCTCTTCGCCTGTGTCGGCGTCGATCAGGGCGACTTCCGGCTTCACGCCGCGCCAGCGCTCGGCCTTGTACGGGGTGGCCCAGCCGTCGCCGCGCTTCTCGAACGGGACGACGTCGTAGAACGTGGTCAGGATCTCTTCGCCGTCCATGCCCAGGGCATAGAGGAAGGTCGTGGCCGGCAGCTTGCGGCGACGGTCGATACGGACGTAGACGATGTCCTTGGCGTCGAACTCGAAGTCGAGCCACGAACCGCGGTACGGGATCACGCGGGCGGCGAACAGCAGCTTGCCCGAGGCGTGGGTCTTGCCCTTGTCGTGATCGAAGAACACGCCCGGCGAGCGGTGCATCTGCGAGACGATGACGCGCTCGGTGCCGTTGACGATGAAGGTGCCCTTGTCGGTCATGAGCGGGATATCGCCCATGTAGACGTCCTGCTCCTTGATGTCCTTGACGGACCGGGCGCCGGTTTCTTCTTCGGTTTCGAACACGATCAGGCGCAGCTTGACCTTCAGCGGCGCGGCGAAGGTCATGTCGCGCTGAATGCACTCTTCGACGTCGTACTTCGGCTCTTCGAACTCGTACGAGACGTATTCGAGAACGGCGCGTTCGTTGAAGTCCTTGATCGGGAACACCGACTTGAAGACCGCCTCGACGCCTTCGTCGCGGCGTTGGCCCGGACGGACCTCGCGCTGAAGGAACTGCTCGTAGGAGGAGCGCTGAACCTCGATGAGGTTCGGCATCTGCACAGCTTCGGGGATGCGGCCGAACGACTTCCGGATCCGCTTCTTGCCGGTGAAGGATTGCGCCATGTTTTTTCCCTGCGGCGCGGACGGAATCCGCGCGTGAATTCGAATGCCTCGGCGTCCACCCTCGCCGCTCCCCTGGTCGGAGAGCGTCGGACGCTGGAATTCCCCTAGCGAGCGACCGGGACCGGAAGCTCGATGGGCGCCCCTTCGCGCGGATCGGAGGGCGGCTGATCGCGCCTCGGGGCGTTGAAGGGCGGACGTGCGTGGACGCACTCCGCCGAAATGTCTTCGTGAACGGGCGGATATAGGGGATCGAAGCGAGGATGGAAAGGGGGAAATAGCGCCCCATTCGTCGGCGAGGTTCCGTTTTATGCTCGACAGCCTTCGTCACGGCCGTCGTTCGTCGCCAAGGATCCGCATGCCCCCCGCCAAGCTGAGGCCCAGCGCCGCGACCACGCTCGTCTCGCCGATGCAGCGGATCGCCGACCGGATCGACGAGGTCTCGCCCGCTCCGCGCCAGCTGATGATCGCCGCCAGCTCCGACCTGGCGGCCGGCGACTTCCAGGCGGCCGAGCGCAAGGCCATGGCCGCCGCCCCGCAGGGCGGGCCGCTGGCCCTGCGGCTGCTGGGCTTCATCTATGAACGCTGGGGCCAGCTGCCCAAGGCCTTCACCGCCTACCAGGCCGCCCACAAGCTGTGGCCGGACGACGTCGACGGCGTGCGCGACCTGGCCCGGCTGGCCCGGCGGCTGGGGCAGCCGGCCCTGGCGGCCGACCTGCTGACCCGAGTGCGCGTCGCCGCCCCCGGCGACCTGGCCGACGCCCAGGACCTGGCCTCGACCCTGCGCGACCTCGACCGCTTCGACGACGCCCTGAGGGTGGTGCGCGAGGCCATGGTCCTGGCCCCGGAGGACCCCAATCTGTGGAGCCTGCTCGGCTCGATCGCCACCCAGCGGGGCGACGACGAGGACGCCAAGGTGTTCCACGACGAGGCCGCCCGCCTGGGACCGCGCGAAATCCCGGTGCTGGCCAACGCCGCCATCGCCCGCCTCGACGTCGGCGACGCGGCCGGCGCCCTGGCCGCCTGCGACGCGGCCCTGGCCGCCTCTCCCAGCCAGCCCCAGGCCGCATCGATCCGCATGACCCGGGCCTTCGCCCAGCTGTGCCTGGGGGACATCGCCGGCGGCTGGGCCGACTACGCCGCCCGCCTGCTGCCCGAGCGGCGCGAAGCCATGGCCTTTGACATCGCCGGCGCGCGGTGGACGCCCGAGCGGCCGCTGCGGGGCCTGTCTCTCTTGCTGGTCGGCGAGCAGGGGCTGGGCGACGAGGTGATGTTCGGATCGCTGCTGCCCGACCTGCTGTCGGCGCTGGGTCCGTCCGGCCGTCTGGCCCTGGCGGTCGAGCCGCGCCTGGTGTCGCTGTTCGCCCGCGGCTTTCCCGGCGTGCGGGTGATCCCTCACACCAGCACCAGCCTGGCCGGCCGGACCACCCGCAGCGCCCCGGAGGCCGGCGCCTGCGACGCCTGGGCGCCGATGGGAGCCCTGCTGCCGCTGCTGCGCCCGAGCGCCGATCGCTTCGCGCCGCGCGCCTTCCTGTCGCCCGATCCGGACCGCCTCGCCCATTGGCGCGACTGGCTGGCGAGCCTGGGCCCCGGCCGCAAGGTCGGCGTCATGTGGCGCAGCCGGCTGATGAACGGCCTGCGCAACCGCCGCTTCGCCCCGTTCGAGACCTGGACGCCGGTGCTGCGCACGCCCGGCGCGGTGTTCGTCAATCTGCAGTATGGCGGCCCCGAGCCCGAACTGGCCAAGGCCGCCGCTATGGGCCTCGACATCCGCACCCCGCCGGGCCTGGACCTGATGCAGGACCTCGAAGGCGTCGCGGCCCTGACCTGCGCGCTCGACATGGTCATCAGCCCGATGACCGCCACCAGCAACATCGCCGCCGCCTGCGGCGTCGAGACCTGGATCATCGCCTCCAACCCGCCCTGGCCGATGCTGGGGACCGGCGGCTATCCCTGGTACCCGAACGTGCGGGCTTTCGCGCCGGAGGGGGCCGATGACTGGGGGCCGCGGCTGGAGGAGGTGGCGGGGGCGTTGGCGGAGCGGCTTGATGGAAAACCCCTCTCTCTTTGAGAGAGGGAGGGGCCCGCCGCCGGAGGCGGTGGGAGGGTGAGAGGTTTTACCGTCGGCAGGAAAACCCGATTCCGGCGCTTGCAAACGGCACGGCCCCGAGACGACTTTCGTGCGCCCTATCCGCGCTCAGTTCGGAGAGCGCGTAACCTCTCACCCTCCCACCGCCTCCGGCGGCGGGCCCCTCCCTCTCTCTCAGAGAGAGGGAATAAAAAAGGGGAGGACGTTTCCGCCCTCCCCTCGTCTCTTACTTCACCACCTGGACCGCGGCCTGGGCCTGGGCCGCCAGGGCCTTGTCGCCCGTGGCGGTCAGCTTGCCGGCCTTGTCGTCCCAGCGCAGCTTCACCGTCTTGCCGACGCCCTTCTCGTAGGCGTTGGTGACGCCGTCGTCGTCATAGAGCGAGAACTCCGCGTCGGCGCCCGGCCAGACCTTCACGGCGCTGAGGGCCTGGGTCTGGCGGGTGTTGAGGATCGGCGCGCCCATCGGCACGATCGACCCGGCGCGAACGAACAGCGGGATGGTGTCGATCGGCGCCTTCACATGCACCGTCTGGCCGCCCGTGTACTTCTGGTTGGTCCAGTAGTCGTACCAGTCGGCGCCGGCCGGCAGGTAGACGTCGCGCTCGGTCACGCCCTGGTCGGTGACCGGGGCCACCAGGAAGGCCGGGCCGAACATGTACTGGTCGCCGATGTTGGCCACCTTCGGGTCGTTCGGGAAGTCCATGAACAGGCCGCGCATGAACGGCGCGCCGGTGTCGTAGGTCGTCTTGCCCATCGAGTAGAGGTACGGCATCAGCGCGTAGCGCAGCTTGACGTACTTGGTCAGGACGGCCTCGGCCTCCTTGCCGAACGACCACAGCTCGGCCTCCTTGCGCATGCCGTGCACGCGCAGGGTCGGGGTGAAGACGCCGTACTGGAACCAGCGGGTGAACAGCTCGGGATAGTCGTTGTTCTGGCCGACCACGTCGCGGGCGTCGGACGGATTCAGCAGCGGCGGCTTGGTCGCCGTCGTGGTTTGCGGCAGCCACTGCCAGCCGCCGATGTCGTTGCCCCAATAGGCCAGACCCGAAGCGGTGAAGTTCAGGCCCGTCGGCACCTGGCGCTTGAGGGTTTCCCAGGTCGGCTTGATGTCGGACGACCAGAACAGCGAGCCGTTGCGCTGGGCGCCCGTATACGCGGCGCGGGCCAGGATCAGGTTGCGCTTGTCGGGACGGTCGCGGCGCGAGCCGTCGGCGGCCAGCTGGGCGTGCATCAGCGGGAAGGCGTTGCGGATGCGGTCGCCCGAGCCGGCGTGGAAGAAGAAGCCCGACGGCACGAGATCCGGCTCGGTCTCGTCCAGCCACAGCCAGTCGAAGCCCTGCGAGAGGATGTTGTCGCGGATCTTGCCCCAGAACCACTCGCGGGCCTCGGGGTTGGTGGTGTCGATCAGGGCGCCCGTGCGATCGCTGCGGAACGGCAGGCCGTCGACGACCTTGCCGTCGGCGTCCCTCAGGAAATAGCCCTTGTCGGCCATGTAGTTGAAGTAGCGGCCTTCCTGCTCGAAGCGGGGCCAGACGCTGATGATGGTCTCGACGCCGCGGTCGTGCAGCGTCTTGTTCATGCCGGCCGGGTCGGGGAAGGCCTTGGGATCGATGTCGATCTGGCCCATGCGGGTCCAGTGGAACCAGTCCAGCACCATGATGTCGAGCGGCAGCTGGCGCTTCTGGTAGCCGTCGGCCACGGCCATGAATTCGGCCTGGCTCTCGTAGCGGGCCTTGGACTGGATGTAGCCGAAGGCGGCCTTGGGCGGCAGCGGGGTGACGCCGGTCAGGGCGCGGTAGCCGGCATAGATCTCGTCGGTGGTCTTGCCGGTAATGACGAAGAACGACACCCGCTCGCCGACATTGCTCTGCCACAGGGTGCGGCCGTTGACGCCCGGATAGATCTTGGTGGCCGACGGGTTGTCCCAGAGAATGCCGTAGCCCTTGGAGGTCACCAGGAACGGCACGCAGACGGTCTCGCCGTGCGGGGCGTCGTAGTCGTGCTTGCAGTCGACGGTGCGGCCGCGCAGGTCGAGCGTCGTCTCCTGCTCCTGGTTCTGGCCCAGGCCGTAGAAGTGCTCGTCGTGCGTGGTCGAGAAGGTGGCGCCGGCGCGATAGGTCTTCTCGCCGCTGACGACGTGGGGCGACATCTCCCAGCCTTCCATGTCGACCAGCGAGGTCCCGTCGGCCTTGCGGACCTTGATCGAGACCGGCGGCAGGGAGGGGGCGAAATAGCGCTCCTGCAGGCTGGGCGCGCCCGGCCACGGCTGGGCGACGACTTCCAGCGACAGGTCCGACGAGGTGAAAATGTCGGCGCCGGCCTTCTGGTCGTGGCGCCAGCCCTTGTCGCTGGGCGCGCCGTTGATCCCGTAGCCGGGGGCGGCCTTGGCCAGGTCCTTGTCCTGGCTGATGGTCACGCGGATGACGTTGGGGGCGTAGGTCTCGACCGAGACATAGGAGCCGTTGCGATCGACCGTGGTGGTCGGCGCCGCGACGGCGAGGTTCGCGGCGGCGCTGAGCGCCAGACCCGAAACCAGACTAAAGGCCAGGGCGCGTCGACGCGCTCCGTTGAGCCAGGCCATGCGATTTCCTCCACTAAGTTACCGCTATCATTTCCTGATGCTGGCGTAGTGGGGGCGGTGGCGAAGGTCAAGGCAAGGGTGTGATTGATGGGAGGAATGGGAACCTCCCCCTGTGGGGGAGGCGATCGCGCAGCGATCGGTGGGGGGCGTGGCTGCGAAATATGCCGAAGCCTCGAAAGCTGAAAACTTCCCCCCTCCGGCCTTCGGCCACCTCCCCCACAGGGGGAGGTTTCAACGAAAACGGGCCCGGAGGTTTCCCTCCGGGCCCGTCTCGTAAGGTCATGAAGACCAGATCCGCATCAAGCGACGCGGAGCCGGATTACTTCACTTGGACCTTGGCGCCGGCTTCGGTCAGCTTCTTGGCGACTTCGTCGGCCTGCTGCTTCGAAACGTTTTCGACGACGTTCTGCGGAACGCCTTCGACCAGGTCCTTGGCTTCCTTCAGGCCGAGGTCCGGACGGACGCCGCGGACTTCCTTGATGACGTTGATCTTCTTGTCGCCACCGTCCAGCAGGACGACGGTGAACTCGGTTTGCTCTTCAGCGGCTTCAACCGGAGCGGCCGGGCCGGCAGCGGCGACGGCGACCGGAGCGGCGGCCGAGACGCCCCACTTTTCTTCCAGCAGCTTCGAGAGTTCAGCGGCTTCCAGCACCGACAGGGTGGACAGTTCTTCGACCAGCTTTTCGAGCTTCGACATGTGTCAGTTCCTTAGAGAGATTGGGATAGATTTGCGGGGATGACCGTTACGCGGCGTCTTTGGTCGCGTAGGCGTTGAAGACGCGAGCCAGCTGGGCAGCCGGGGCCTGCAGGACGCCAGCGATCTTGGTCGCCGGAGCCTGGATGAGGCCGATGAGCTTGCCACGCAGTTCGTCCAGCGACGGGAGGGTCGCCAGAGCGCGCACGCCGGCTTCGTCGAGCACGTTGGTCTGGTCCAGAACGCCACCGACAATCTTGAGCTTGTCGTTTTCTTTGGCGAACTGCACCGCGATCTTCGCGGCCGAGACGGCGTCCGGGCCGAAGGCGATGGCGACCGGACCGGTGAAGAGCGTGTCGCCCTTTTCACCGAGCTTGCCGTCCAGGGCCTTCAGAGCCAGGGTGTTCTTCACAACCTTGATCGCGGCGCCTTCCTTGCGGAGGCGAAGACGAAGGTCGGTCATTTCCGCAACGGTCAGACCCGTATAGTGGGTCACGACGACAGCGCCGGCATCGGCGAAGACGCTTTTCAGCGACTCGATCGATTCCTGCTTTTGAGCGCGGTCCATTGCGGTCTCCTACTCAGTTGCAGGCGGCCGGACCATTCCGGCAGCCAGATGCGCGCCACAAGCGGGATCGCTCCCGCACGCGAGTTGCATCAGCCTGTTCCAAGGAAAGTCGGCCGCGCACCTGACTCGGACTGGCGTCACGAGAAGGAGATCTTGGCGTCTCTATCCCTGTCTCCCGACGGCGAGGAAGGGCTCTTCCTCGATTATGGCGCTGGTGACCCCGCGCCCCGCAGTTCTCAAACAGGTTCGCCGCCGAACCGGAGTCCAGCGGAGAGGCGGGCCATATACACGGGGGTTGAGGAAGTTTCAACCCGGTGTGGAAAGATCCCTGCGAAAGGTGAAACCGCCCTATCGCGCCAGCCGCTCGTCCGCCGCCTTCGCGGCCGACACGCCTGTCGCAAAGCAGGCCTGCAGCAGGTAGCCGCCTGTGGGCGCTTCCCAGTCCAGCATCTCGCCGGCCAGGAAGACGTCGGGACGCGCGCGCAGGGACAGACCGTCCAGACTGTCGAAGGTCACGCCGCCGGCCGCCGAGATCGCCCGCTCCAGCGGACGCGCGGCCGTCAATCGGATCGGCGCGGCCTTGATCGCCGCGGCCAGGCGCGACGGCTCGGACGGCAGGTCCAGGCCATGGGCCTCGCGCAGCAGATTGACCTCGACCGGCGACAGCTTCAGCGCCTTGCGCAGGTGGTTGGCCAGGGACTGGCCGCCACGAGCGCCGGAGAGACGCCGCTCCAGGGTCTCGGCCGGCAGGTCGGGCCGCAGGTCGATGGTCAGCACCGCCGCGCCGTCGCGAGCAATCGCCTCGCGCGGAGCCGGCCCCAGGGCGTAGACCGCCCCGCCCTCGATCCCGTAGCCGGCGACCATGGCGTCGCCGCGCGCCTGGCGGCCGTCGCAGGTCAGGCGGACGTTCTTCAGCGGCTCGCCGGCGAAGCGGTCGCGGAAGATCTGGCTCCAGGGAACCTCGAAGCCGCAGTTGGCGGGGGCGAAGGGCGCGACGTCAGCCCCCTGCCCCTCCAGCAAGCCGGTCCAGGCGGCGTCCGAGCCGAGCTTGGGCCAGCTGGCGCCGCCCAGGGCCAGGATGGTGGCGCGCGGACGCCAGGTCTCGCGGCCGTCCGGGCCGTCGACCAGCAGCGCGCCGTCCTCGCTCCAGCCCGCCCAGGCGGATCGCGTACGCAAGGTCACGCCCACGCTCTCCAGACGCGTCAGCCAGGCGCGCAGCAGCGGCGAGGCCTTCATCGCCTTGGGAAAGACGCGACCGCTGGCGCCGACGAAGGTTTCCTGCCCCAGCGCCTTGGCCCAGGCGACGAGGTCGGCGGGGGTAAAGGCCTCAAGCATCGGCCGCAGCGTCGTCTCGCGATCGCCATAGCGGGGCCCGAAGCGCTCGAAGTCCTCCGAATGGGTCAGGTTCAGGCCGCCGCGACCGGCCATCAGGAACTTGCGCCCGAAGGTCGGCATCTTCTCGAACACCACGACGCAGCGGCCGGCCTGGGCCAGGTGCTGGGCGGCGATCAGCCCGGCGGGCCCGCCGCCGACCACGGCGACGTCGATGACCCTGGCAGCGTCGCCTTTGGAAGTGTCAGACGTCACGCGGCCTCGATGTCGGTCAGGGAAAAGTCGCCGCCCTTGTAGAGCAGCGGCACGCCATGAACCTTGGCGCAGGCGTAGGCGAAGCAGTCGCCCATGTTGAGCTTGGCGGGATGCACGCCCTTGCCAAAGCGGGCGTGAGCCTCAAGGGCGATTGCCTGCTCGGCTTCACCGATGAGCACGATCCGCGCCTCGTAGCTCTCTTGGAGCCCAGAGACGATATCGACGGCGTCGGCGAAAGGACGCTTGGTCTCGCGCGTCACGGCCCGCACGGCTTCCCACGTCGAGATCGCGGACGTCAAAACAGTCGCGGCTTCGGCCAGCTTTGCCCTCAGGATCTCTCGCTCGGGCTCGTTCAGGAGAATGGCCGTCCAGGCGGACGCATCGACGAACATCAATCGCCGTTGATCATGTCGAAGAATTCCTTGTCGGCCTTGAGCCCGGTACGCGGCCAGCTGTCGATCTCGGCCAGGATGGCTTCCACCTTCGCCAACTTTTCCGCCTGCGCCTTTTCGCGCGCCGCCAAGGCTTCCGAAGCGGCCAGCTTCACGGCCTCGGTGATGCCCAGCCGCGTCTTCTCGGCCAGCTCGCGAACAAGGGCGTCGGTTTCGGGATCTCGAACATGGAACGCCATGCGTCACCTCCGTCTAGCCGAAAGATAACATCGGCTAGCCGCGCCGCCAAACGCGAGCCCACGAACACGGACCCACGAATACAGGCCCCAAACGCAAGACGGGCGCTGGATTGCTCCAGCGCCCGTCTCCGAAGTCAAAAGCTTCGATCAGCCGATTAGGCGGTGATCGAGGCGATGTCGACCTTCACGCCCGGACCCATCGTCGAGGACAGGCCGACCTTCTTGACGAAGATGCCCTTGGCGCCCGACGGCTTGGCCTTGTTCAGCGCGTCGATCAGCGCCTTGACGTTGACCAGCAGGGCTTCGTCGGTGAACGAGGCCTTGCCGATGCCGGCGTGAACGATACCGGCCTTTTCGACGCGGAACTCGACGGCGCCGCCCTTGGCGTCCTTCACGGCTTGGCCGACGTTCGGGGTCACGGTGCCGACCTTCGGGTTCGGCATCAGGCCGCGCGGGCCCAGCACCTTACCGAGACGACCGACCAGGGCCATCATGTCCGGGGTGGCGATGACGCGGTCGAAGTCCATGAAGCCGTTCTGGATCTTTTCGACCAGGTCTTCGGCGCCGACCACTTCGGCGCCGGCCGCGGTGGCTTCGGCGGCCTTGGCGTCCTTGGCGAAGACGGCGACGCGGACGTCACGGCCGGTGCCCGACGGCAGTTGAACGACGCCACGGACCTGCTGGTCGGCGTGACGCGGATCGACGCCGAGGTTCACCGAGATCTCGATGGTCTCGTCGAACTTGGCCTTGGCGTTGGCCTTGACCAGGGCGATGGCGTCGGCGACGGCCAGGGTGGCGTCACGGTCGCCGGTCCAGGCCTTGATGCGCTTGGGTTGGTTAGCCATTGGATTAGGCCTCCACGATCTTCAGGCCCATGGCCTTGGCGGAGCCTTCGATGATCTTGGCCGCGGCCTCGATGTCGTTGGCGTTCAGATCCTTCATCTTCTTCTCGGCAATTTCGCGCAGTTGGGTGCGCGTCACTTCGCCGACGGTCTCACGACCGGTCAGCTTCGCGCCGGACTTCAGGCCGGTGATCTGCTTCAGGTAGTGGGTCGCCGGAGGCGTCTTGGTGATGAAGGTGAACGACTTGTCCTGGTAGACCGTGATCACGGTCGGCAGGGGGGTGCCCTTTTCGACGTTCTCGGTGCGCGCGTTGAACTCCTTACAGAAGCCCATGATGTTGACGCCGCGCTGACCCAGAGCCGGGCCGATGGGGGGCGAAGGCGTGGCCGAGCCAGCCTTCACCTGGAGCTTGATGTAGCCCAGGATCTTCTTAGCCATAGTATCCTCTCGTAGGGCCGGAGCCCTCGCTGGTGAGCCGTGGTGCGGGCTTGGCGGCCCTTCCACGGATTTGGTTTCGCCGCACTCTCACGGATAACGGCGAACACGCCCCGGGACCGGGTCCAGGAGCGAGGCGGCGCATGTAGCAGGCGTGCGGAGCGGAGTCCAGCAGCGCGGCCCGTATACGATCGTGGCCGCCCTGTTGCCGCCATGCCACGCCGGCTTCGGCCACGCCGCGGCCGCAATTCAACCTGAGCGACCCGTCGGTAAACAAGAACGACACTACGCCGTCACGAAACCATCACGTCATGCCAAGAACGGCGCAATGCGAGCACGTTCGTTCTCATCACAATGATATCAGGCAACAAGTTCGCCCCATTCCCCGATTTCTCGCCGAAATTCAGAAAAGAAACGACGCCATTCGTCTTCCGGTACCGCGAACCTTGTTTCGCAGAACGTCGTCATGGCGGCAACCGCCTAGACGAATACTGGGGACTACAAATGGCTAGAAACACCTATCTTCTGAGCGCTTCGGCGCTCGTCATCGCCGTGACGGCCATGCCGATCCTGGCGCAGGCCCAGACGAACGACGAGCCGGCCGCCGTCGAGGAAGTCGTCGTCACCGGCTCGCGCATCGCCCGCCGCGACTACGTCTCCAACAGCCCGATCATGACCATGGGCGCCGAGCAGATCGAGAAGACCGGCTCGGTCACCGTCGACACCCTGCTCAACCAGATGCCCCAGTTCGTGCCGTCGGTGTCGTCGACCTCGAACAACCCGTCGAACGGCGGCCAGGCCAATATCGACCTGCGCGGCCTCGGCACCGCCCGCACCATGGTGCTGATCGACGGCCACCGCGTGGTTCCGTCGAACTCGGACGGCACGGTCGACGTCAACATCGTGCCCTCGGCCCTGATCCAGAACATCGAGGTCATCTCGGGCGGCGCCTCGGCGACCTACGGTTCGGACGCCATGGCCGGCGTCGTCAACTTCAAGCTCAACAACAGGTTCGAAGGCCTGATGGTCGACGGCCAGTACGGCCTGACCCAGCGCGGCGACGGCAAGGAAGGCGCGCTCAGCGTCACCGGCGGCACGAAGTTCGCAGACGGCCGCGGCCACGTGACCGCCTCGTTCGGCTATTCGAAGCGCGGCTCGGTCTACAACGCCGCCCGCGGCTTCTCGAAGGTCAGCGGCCTGTCGACCACCACGCCCTACGGCGCCTACATCGTCGACGCCACCAACGCGCCGTCGCAGACCGCCATCAACGACGTGTTCTCGCAGTACGGCGTCGCCAACAACACCGTGTCGGACGAGACCGCGCGCTACGGCTTCAACAACGACGGCACGCTGTTCTCCAACGGCGTCAACTACACCGGCTCGACGGCGATCGACTCTTCGACCCTGACCTCGAGCGACACCTACAACACCGGTGCGCTGAACCTGCTGCAGCTGCCGATGACGCGCTACTCGCTCTATACGGCCGGCACCTTCGACCTGACCGACCACGCCGAGCTGTACGGCTCGGTCAACTACAGCCACTACAAGTCGCGCACCGTGCTGGCCCCGGCCCCGGGCACCGGCTTCAGCGTGCCGGTGACCAACCCCTTCATCAGCGACGACCTGGCCACGCTGCTGGCCAGCCGCGCCGATCCGGACGCCGACTTCACCCTGAACAAGCGCTTCAGCGACGTCGGCGCGCGGATCTCCAACACCACCTTCGACGTCGTCCAGGCGGCCGGCGGCGTGCGCGGCGACACGGGCCTCAAGGACTGGACCTACGACGTCTACGCGTCGTTCGGCCGCTCCAAGCAGAAGGAAGTGCAGTCGGGCAACGTCAGCCGCACTGCCGTCGAGACCCTGCTCGACGCGGCCGATGGCGGCGCCAGCCTCTGCGACGGCGGCTACGACCCGTTCGGCGCCAACGCCATCTCGGACTCGTGCAAGGCCTACATCTCGCGCACGACCCGCAACACCACGATCGCCGACCAGGCGATGCTGGAAGCCAACTTCAGCGGCGGCCTCTTCGACCTGCCGGCCGGTGAGCTGCGCGGCGCCTTCGGGGCCGACTACAAGTACGACAGCTACAAGTACAACCCCGACGCCCTGCTGCTCAGCGGCGACGTCGTCGGCTTCAACGCCGCCGGCTCGGTCGACGCCTCGACCCACGTCTCGGAAGTCTATGGCGAACTGCTGGTCCCGGTGCTGAAGGACCTGCCGTTCATCAAGGCCCTGAACCTCGACCTCGGCTATCGCTACTCGAACTACGCCACGGTCGGCGGCGTCTCGGCCTACAAGGTCGATGGCGACTGGGAGATCGTCGAGAACTTCCGCCTGCGCGGCGGTTACCAGCGCGCCGTCCGGGCCCCGAGCCTGGGCGAGCTCTACTCGCCGCAGAACCAGGGCTTCTACTCGCTGAGCGAAGACCCCTGCGCCGTCAACAGCGTCGCCCGCACCACGGGCGGCAACGCCGCGGCCGTCCGCAGCGCCTGCCTGGCGCAAGGCCTGCCGTCGTCGATCATCGACAGCTACACCTACAGCAACACCCAGATCGAAGGCACCAGCGGCGGCAACCCGGACCTGACCGAGGAAACCGCCGACACCTACAACTTCGGCTTCGTCTGGACCCCGCGCTTCGACAGCCCGCTGCTTGAGAAGTTCTCGGTTTCGGTCGACTACTATTCGATCGACGTGAAGGACGCGATCGGCACCATCGACGTCTCGACGGCGCTGGACAAGTGCTACACGGGCGGCAGCAGCGCGGCCTACTACTGCAACCTGTTCACCCGCTCGAGCACGACGGGCGAGATCACCAACGTCACCCTGACCAACCTGAACCTGGGCGAATACAAGACCTCGGGCGTCGACTTCCAGCTCGACTGGGGCTTCGGCCTCGGCGCGGTGGGCCTCGACGACAAGTACGGCTCGATCAAGGTCAACCTGGTGGGCAACTACCTGGAGAGCTTCAAGATCCAGAGCCTGCCGGGCGAAGAGTTCGTCGAGCTGAAGGGCACGATCGGCAACACCCAGATCAGCGGCACCGCCGTCTCGCACCCGGAATGGAAGTACGCCACCTCGGTGGACTACCAGTACGGCCCGGTGAACCTGGGCGTCCGCTGGCGGCACATCGGCGACATGGTCGACGCCTATCATCCGGACGAGAAGATCGGCGCCGTCGACTATTTCGACCTGAACGCCAACTGGTCGATCAACGAGACCTACGCGCTGCGCGGCGGGGTCACCAACCTCACCGACAAGCAGCCGCCGTACTTCTCCTCCTACGTCCAGGCCAACACCGACCCGTCGACCTACGACGTCCTCGGCCGTCGCTTCTACGTGGGCTTCAAGGCGAAGTTCTAGGACTGGATCATCCTGCCGGACGATCGGGGCGGCTCCTTTGGGAGCCGCCCTTTTTCTTTGATCTGGGGGCCGTAAGCCGACATTTCATATTGCCATGCTTCCGATCTCTTCGATGTGCGTTGTTATCCTCAAGCTTACGGGCAACAGCCAAATTCGAGTGCGGTGCGGGTGGATATAGAAGGCGAAATCGAAGCGGGCGGGAACGACGCGCAGGCCGACGCCGCGGCTCTCTTCGCGGGCCCTGGCGAGGTTCGTTCGCTGGCGCGGGGCCTTGACTGGTCGTCTACCCCGCTCGGACCGACCTTGGATTGGTCGCCGGCGCTGCGAACGCTCGCGCGGTCGATGTTCGACTCGCCGTTCCCCATCTGCCTGTGGTCGGGGCCAGACTACGCGCTCATCTACAACGATCCCTACCGCAGGATCCTGGCCGCCAAGCACCCCGCGGCCCTCGGGCGCCCCGGCTCCATCGTCTGGGCCGAGATCTGGGAGGAGCTCCAACCCCAGTTCGACGGTGTGCGAGCGGGCGGCGACCCCGTCTATTTCGAGGATGCTCCGTTCCTCATGGCGCGGCTCGAAGGCGGCGGCACCGAGACCGCCTGGTTCAACTACTCGCTGTCCGCGCTCCGCGACGAAGACGGCAGCGTCGCCGCCGTTCTCAACATCACGCCCGAGACGACCCGCCGCGTCGTGCTCGAGCAGCGCCTTCACGACAAGCAGGCGGCGCTGGTGGCGAGCGAGGAGCGGCTGCGCCTGGCCGCCGACAATGCGGATGTCGGCTTCTGGGACGTCGACGTGATCAATGACCGCTTGATCTGGCCGGCGCTCACCAAGGCCATGTTCGGCATTTCGGCCGACGTCCCGGTGACCATGGAGGACTTCTACCAGGGGCTCCATCCCGACGATCGCGAAGCCACGACGGCGGCCTATCTGGCCGCGGCCGATCCCGCCCGCCGCGCCGTCTACGATGTGGAGTACCGGACGATAGGCAAGGAGGACGGTGTCGAGCGCTGGATCGCCGCCAAGGGCCGTGGCGTGTTCGACGGCGCGGGCAACTGCGTGCGGGTCACGGGCACCGTGCTGGAAATCACCGCCCGCAAGGCCGCGGAGATCCGCCGCGGCGCCCTTGTCGACCTGACCCAGGCCATTCGGGACATCAAGGACCCCGCCGACATCGCCTATGCCGCCGCCGAACTGCTCGGCCGAACGCTCGGCGCGAGTCGGGTGGGCTATTCCGCGATCGACCACGACGCCGAAACGCTCCACACGGAACGCGATTGGACCGCCCCGGGGGTGGAGACGCTCGCGGGGGTGCTGCCCCTGCGCGTCTACGGCTCGTTCATCGACAGCCTGAAGCGCGGCGAGTTCACCGTCATCGACGACGTCCGCACCGACGCTCGAACGGCCGGACCGGCCGCCGAGGCGCTGGAAGGAAAAAACACCCGGGCGTTCGTGAATGCGCCGGTGCTCGAACAAGGCAAGCTGGTCGCCGTCTTCTTCGTCAATCACCGCGAAAAGCGGGACTGGAGCGAAGGCGATCTCAGCCTGATCTGGGAGTTCGCCGATCGCACGCGCACCGCCGTCGAGCGTGTCCGCGGCGAACATGCCTTGCGCGATAGCGAGGCGCGGCTACGCGAGCTGAACGAGACCCTAGAGGCCCAGGTCGAGGCCCGCTCGGCGGAACGCGACCGGTTGTGGAACCTGTCCCAGGACATGCTGGCGCGGGCGGACTATACCGGGATGATGTCGGCGGTCAGCCCCGCCTGGACGCAGGTGCTGGGATGGAGCGAGCGCGAGTTGCTGACGCGCGGCTATGCCACCTTCATGCATCCCGAGGATGAACCACCCACCCTGGCGGCCATCGGACGCATGGCGCAGACCGGCCAGCCCGCGCGGTTCGAGAACCGCATCAGCACCAGTGACGGCGGCTGGAAGCACATCGAATGGACCGTCGCGCCAGAGGCGGACGGCGTAAACTTCATCGCGGTGGGACGCGATCTCAGCCACGCCAAGGCGCGCGAGGCGGATCTGGAGCAGGCCCAGGAGGCGCTGCGGCAAAGCCAGAAGATGGAGGCCATGGGCAGCCTCACCGGCGGCGTCGCCCACGACTTCAACAACCTGCTCACCCCCATCATCGGCTCGCTGGACATGCTGGTCCGCAAGGCTGTCGGCAGCGAACGCGAGCGGCGGCTGATCGACGGGGCGTTGCAATCGGCGGAACGGGCCAAGACGCTGGTCCAGCGGCTGCTGGCGTTCGCGCGCCGCCAGCCGCTGCAGCCGACCGCCGTCGACGTGCCTCAGCTGGTCGACGGGATGGTCGGCCTGCTCGGCTCCACCCTGGGGCCGATGATCGACGTTCGCGTCGATCTCTCCAAGGACCTGCCGCCAGCCAAGGCCGATCCGAACCAGCTGGAGATGGCGCTGCTGAACCTCGCCGTGAACGCCCGCGACGCGATGCCCGACGGCGGGGAGCTCACCATCACCGCCCGCCGGGAAAGCGTGAAGGGCGCGCATCCCTCGGGCGTGAAGCCGGGTCACTATGTGCGGTTGGGCGTCGCGGACACCGGCGCCGGCATGGACGAAGCCACGCTTCGGCGCGCCACCGAGCCGTTCTTCTCCACCAAGGGAATCGGCAAGGGCACCGGCCTTGGACTTTCGATGGTGCATGGCCTGGCCGCCCAGCTCGGGGGCGGGCTGTCGATCGCGAGCGCTCCGGGGCGCGGGACGGCGATCGAACTCCTGCTGCCGATAGGCTCGGCCGTGATCGGTGGAGATGAGGCCCTCTACGCTCCGCCTCCAGCGGTAAAGGCCCGCGGCGTCGCCCTGCTGGTGGATGACGAGGAACTGGTGCGGATGAGCACCGCCGACATGCTGGTCGACTTCGGCTACGAGGTGGTCGAGACGAGTTCGGCGGAAGAAGCGCTTTCGCTGCTTCACTCCGGGCTTCACCCCACGCTGGTCGTCACCGATCACCTGATGCCGGGCATGAGCGGCGCCCAGCTGGCGCGCGTGCTGAGAGTTGAACGCCCGCAGCTGCCGGTGCTGATCGTTTCCGGGTACGCCGAAGCCGAAGGCATCGATCCGGAGGTCGCTCGACTGACCAAACCCTTCCGCAGCGCGGAGCTGGCGGAGAGCCTGTCCGCCATAAACGCCACCACGGATTGACCTGGGCGTCAGGCGCCTTCGCGCCGAACGCAGGCTCGAGCGCACAACAAAAAACCCCGCGTCGGCTGACGCGGGGTTCTTCGTCTGGCGCTGACCCGAAGGGGATCAGGCGATCTTTTCGACCTGGCTGTATTCCAGCTCGACCGGGGTGGCGCGGCCGAAGATCGAGACGGTGACCCGCAGGCGGGCCTTCTCTTCGTCGACCTGCTCGACCGAGCCGTTGAAGCTGGCGAACGGGCCGTCGATGACGCGGACGTTCTCGCCGACTTCGTAGAGCACGACGGTCTTGGGCTTTTCGACGCCTTCTTCGATGGCGCCGACGATGCGCTGGACTTCCTTTTCCGAGACGGGGATCGGCTTGGAGCCGCTGCCCAGGAAGCCCGTGACCTTCGGGGTGTTCTTGATCAGGTGGTAGGCTTCGTCGGACAGGTTCATCTTCACCAGGACGTAGCCCGGGAAGAACTTGCGCTCGGCGTTGACCTTGCGGCCGCGGCGGATCTCGACGACGTCTTCGGTGGGCACCAGGATCTCGGAGAAGCTGTCTTCCAGGCCCTGGGCCTTGGCTTGCTCACGGATGCTCTCGGCCACCTTCTTCTCGAAGTTCGAGTAGGCGTGGACGATGTACCACTTGTGGTTCGGGTTCGAGGCGGTTTCGGTGCTCATGGTCTTCTTATGACTTATCCGGCCGCGAACTTCAGCAGCAGATTGGCGCCGGCTCCGAGAAGCCAGTCGACCAGGAGGAAGAACAGCGAGGCGACGATCACCATGATGAAGACCATCACCGAGGTGATCCAGGTCTCCTTGCGGGTCGTCCAGGTGATCTTGCGGGTCTCGGCGCGCACTTCACGGAAGAACTGCACCGGATTGAAGGGCTTCTTGGGGGCCTTGGGCGCGGCGGCCGCCGCAGCCTGACCAGCAGGGGCCAGCGCCGCTGCCGTACGAGCGGCGCGGTTCTTGATCGCTGACGGGCTGGATCCCGGTTTCCTGGCCATAGGTTCAGAGGCTCGCGTATCTGACAGGCCGGACCGAACGCCGGGCCGGCCGATGACATATAGTGGCAGGAGTGGAGGGACTCGAACCCCCGGCCCTCGGTTTTGGAGACCGATGCTCTACCAGCTGAGCTACACTCCTGCAGAACTCCGGCCCTTGAAGTACCGGACCGCAGCCGTGGCGACGGTTCGGGCCGGAGGGCCGCGAGCGGCGCCGCCGACGCTTCCCAGCGCCAGAGCGGCGTCGTGTAGCAGGGTCGTTTGCGCCGGGCAAGCGGATCAGGACGCCCCAGGCCCGCGTTATTGCCCAAGTATCGGGTCGAGCGGCGCCTTTTCACAGGTTTCTTCGCCCCACCAGGCTCAGGACAGGCCCAAAAGAGGCCTCTGAAAGGATCCGCGATGGCGCAGAACGCCGGCGAACGCCCCTCCAACCACGAGGTGGAACACGAGAATCAGCGGGCGAATCCCGCAACCGACGGCAAGCCGCCTCGCCCCGCCACCGAACCGGCCGGCGGCGAAGACAGCGTCGATACCGCCAAGACCCGCGCCGATCCGGGCTCCGGCGAGAACTGAAGCGCAGTTCCGCCGAAGCCGGACCGGAGCCTGGCCTCAAGTCAGCCGGCCTTCTTCTCGGCGGCCTCCGGCGTGGCGCTCGGCAGGGCCGCGGCGCACTGGACGTTGAGATACGACCACTTCACGTCAGTCAGCTCTCGACCGCACTCGGTGTTCTTGCCGGAATCACGGCCTCGCAGCGAGACGCCCACCCCCTTTGCGGGGTCGGGCGCCGGGCTGGCGCTGGAGATGTCGTAATAGCCGCCGTTGGGGCCGCGCACGACGAGGCACTTGGTGTTCTCGACGGGCCGCGCACAGCCGCTCGCCGTCACCGACTTGCCTTCCAGAGTGACTTGTTGAGCCTTGGCGGTCTTGGTTTGGGCGCCGCCTTCACAACCCGCTACGCCTAACGCAAACAGACTGGCCGCCGCGGCGGCCATAACGAACCTTACCCGCATACGTTCCTCCCGTATCGTTGGCTCCGCGAACGAAGCAAAAGGAACTCTGCGCCCGGTTCAGGCGACCGGCAATCACATTTTTGACACAGTCTGAAAAAGCGAACGGCGGTATTTTGAGCTGTCTGTAGAATTTTTTCTCTAGACGCCTTCAGAGAGCAAAAGTTGACATCCGCTCTCAACTTCTCACATGACACGCGTGTCGCCTCAGGGCCGGAGCGACACCCGCCTTTTCTTATGCGCGCCGCTGTTGTTCGACGGGCGCGAACAGGATCGAAATCATCGACATGACGGCCGAGACCGCCACCGCCGCCCCTGCTCCCGCCAAGGAGTCCCCGCACAACCTGGAGACCGTTCTCTGGGTCAAGCACTGGACCGACCGGCTGTTCAGCTTCGCCATCACCCGGCCGGCCAGCTTCCGCTTCCGCTCGGGCGAGTTCGTGATGATCGGCCTGCCGCCCCGCGAGGAGCTGGGCGAGAAGAAGCCGATCCTGCGCGCCTACTCGATCGGCTCGCCCTCGTTCGCCGAAGAGCTGGAGTTCTTCTCGATCAAGGTTCCGGACGGCCCGCTGACCTCGCGCCTCCAGCAGATCCAACCCGGCGACCAGGTGCTGCTGGGCAAGAAGCCGACCGGCACCCTGGTGCTGGACGCGGTCAAGCCGGGCAAGCGCCTGTTCCTGTTCGGCACCGGCACGGGCCTGGCGCCCTGGCTGTCGGTCGCCCGCGACCCCGACGCCTACAGCCGCTTCGAGAAGGTGATCGTCGCCCACGGCGTGCGCGAAGTTCAGGAACTGGCCTATCGCGACCTGTTCACCAGCGAGATCCACGACGACCCGCTGGTCGGCGACGAGGCCAAGGCCCAGCTGGTCTACTATCCCACCGTCACCCGCGAGGCGTTCGAGCGCCAGGGCCGGTTCACCGACCTGATCGAGAGCGGCAAGCTGTTCTCTGATCTGGGCCTGGAAGGCGGCAAGTTCGATCCCGAGCACGACCGCGCCATGCTGTGCGGCTCGATGGCCATGATCAAGGACACCGCCGCCCTGCTGGAGGCCCACGGCCTGGTCGAGGGCTCCAACGCCGAGCCCGGCGACTTCGTCATCGAACGCGCCTTCGTCGGCTGACGACCGGCGCGTTCGGAACACTGGAAAGGCCAGCCGCGAGGCTGGCCTTTTTGCTGGGCCGAAGGTTTGGATTGACCCGGCCGGCAGCCTGCGACAGCCATGCCTGGCCGCCCATCGGGGACCGAAGATCGTGAGCCAAGCCCTGAAGAACCTGACCGTCGAGGACGCCCGCGGCCGCATGCTGGAAGGCGCCGCACGCCTGGGCGTCGAGACCGTGGCCCTGCCCGCCACGATCGGCCGGGTGCTGGCCACGGCGATCGTCGCCGACCGTCATCAACCGCCCTTCGACGCCTCGGCCATGGACGGCTGGGCGATCCGGCGGGCCGATTACGGAACGGTCGCCGAGTTCGAGATCGCTGGCGAGAGCGCGGCCGGGCGGGCCTATCCGGCCGCCGTGCAGACGGGCCAGGCGGTGCGGATCTTCACCGGCGCCCCCGTGCCCGCCGGCGCCGACCTGGTGGTCATCCAGGAAGAGGCGACGCGGGACGGCGACGCCGTGCGCTTCGCGGCCGGCAAGGATCCCAAGGCCAACATCCGCCCGGCCGGCGGCGACTTCCGCTCGGGCGAGCGGCTGCTCGAAGAGGGCATGCGCATCGATCCCTGGCGGCTGTCTCTGGCCGCCGCCGCCGGCCGCGACCGGCTGGAGGTCGCCCGCCGTCCGAAGGTGGCGATCCTGGCCACCGGCGACGAACTCGTACCGCCCGGCGCCGCGCCCGCCCCCGACCAGATCTTCGAGTCCGGCTCGTTCAGCCTGGCGGCCCTGATCACGGCCTGGGGCGGCGAGGCGATCAAGCTCGCGCCGGCCGCCGACTCCGTCGAGGCCATCGCCGAGGCCGTGCGGGACGCGGCCGTCGACCTGGTGGTGACCATCGGCGGGGCCTCGGTCGGCGACTACGACCTGGTCAAGCCGGCGATGAGCCGGCTGGGCCTTGCCCTGCGCGTCCAGACCATCGCCGTGCGCCCGGGCAAGCCGACCTGGTTTGGCCTGCTGGACGATGGCCGTCGGGTGCTGGGCCTGCCGGGCAATCCGGCCTCGGCCCTGGTCTGCGCCGAGCTGTTCCTGCGGCCGCTGCTGGCGGCCCTGAGCGGCGCCGATCCCGCCCTGCCCTTCACGCCGGCCCGCCTGGCCGTCCCCCTGCCCGCCAACGGCCCGCGCGAGCACTGGCTGCGAGCGGCGCGGACGGTCGACGCCGAGGGCCGCCAGGTCGTCACGCCCTTTCCCGACCAGGATTCCTCGTTGGTCGGCGTCTTCGCCCAGGCCGACGCCCTGGTCATGCGCCCGGCCGGGGCGCCGGCCGCCGACGCCGGCGACCTCGTGACCGCCCTTCCGCTGGCGCGGGGCTGACCCACGGCTGAATCGGCGACGACGCGCGGGCGGCGTGCTAAGCCGCTTCAGGTTGATCGGTCGCTCCGGCCGTCCACGGGAGTTCGAGTATCGATGGGTCGCGCCGGCAAGATCGCAGCGCATGTGTTCCTGGCCTTCCTGGCCCTGCTGGTCGGCCAGGTCCTGGCCGCCGGCTACGACACCGCCCGCCCCGGCCTGTTGACGCACGCCGGCCTCTACGCCTTGTCGGCCCTGCTGGTGGAACTGCTGTTCCAGCTGGAGCGCGCGCCCTGGCGGTTCGTGGCCGCGAGCGACCTGCTGCGGATCCTGCGATCGGCGACCCTGACGGCCCTGACCTTCTCACTGCTGGCCTATGTCATCCTGCCCGACCTGGACGGCGGCGGCCGCACGATCCTGGCGGCCCTGGTGGTGCAGACCGGCCTGCTGGCGGCCCTGCGCGTCGGCCGCCGGGCCCTGCACGAGGGCGTGCTGGTCGACGCTCTGGTGCGCCTGCGCCCCGCCCCGGCCTCTCCCGCCCTGCCGCGCCTGCTGATCGTCGGCCAGGCGGCGCAGGCCGAGGCCTTCCTGCGCGCCCCCGACGGCCTGGCCCAGCGCTACGCCGTGGTCGGGGTGCTGACCCCCGAGGCGCGCGAAACCGGCGACGAAATCCGCGGCGTCTGCGTGCTGGGCGCGATCGGCCAGTTCGACGGGGTGATGAACCAGCTGCGCGAAGGCGGCCTGTCGCCGGCCGCCGTGCTGTTCCTGGCCGAGGGACCGCTCAGCGCCTTCGGGGCCGAACGCCTGGGCCGGCTGAAGAGCGAAGGCGTGCGCCTGCTGCGCCGCCAGGGCGTGGTCGAGATGGGCGAAGGCCCGACCAGCGGCGCCCTGCGCGAGATCAGCCTCGAGGAACTTCTCAGCCGCGCGCCGGTGCGCCTCGACCCCGCGCCGGTCCAGGCCCTGGTCAGCGGCCGGCGGGTGCTGGTCACCGGGGCCGGCGGCAGCATCGGCTCGGAGCTGTGCCGCCAGATCGCCGCCAGCGGCGCGGCCCACCTGACCCTGGTCGACGCCTCGGAGGCCAACCTCTTCCTGATCGACCGCGAGATCGCCGAGGCCTGGCCGCAGCTGCCGCGCCGCGAGGCCCTGTGCGACGTGCGCGACGCTGACCGGGTGACCCGCCTGATGGCGGCCGAGCAGCCCGACATCGTCTTCCACGCCGCCGCCCTCAAGCAAGTGCCGATGGTCGAGAACCACCCCTGCGAGGGCGTGCGCACCAACGTGCTGGGCACCCGCAACGTGGCCAGCGCGGCCAAGGCGGCGGGCGCGGCCCACTTCGCCCTGATCTCGACCGACAAGGCCGTGGCCCCGGCCAGCGTCATGGGCGCCACCAAGCGCGCGGCCGAGGCGCTGGCCCGCCAGTTCGGCGGCGGCGGCAAGATGCGGGTCGGCGTCGTGCGGTTCGGCAACGTGCTGGGCTCGGCCGGGTCGGTGGTGCCGGTGTTCCGCCACCAGATCGCCCGTGGCGGCCCGGTGACCCTGACCGACGCCGAGGTCGAACGCTATTTCATGACCATCCCCGAGGCGGTGTCGCTGGTGCTGCGGGCCGTGGCCCAATCGGCGACCGACGCCGCCCCGCCGGCCGGCGTCCTGACCCTGGAGATGGGCGAGCCGGTGAAGATCATCGACCTGGCCCGCCGGATGATCGAGCTGCAGGGCCTGGTTCCCGGCAAGGACATCGAAATCCGCATCACCGGCCTGCGCCCCGGCGAGAAGCTCACCGAGGCCCTGGTCGACGTCAACGAGACCGCCGCGCCCAAGTGCGACGGCGTGGTCGAGGCCACCCCGATCGTGCCGCCGCCCCGCATCGAGGACGCGGTGCTGGCGTCGCTGGAAACCGCCGCCCTGGCCGGCGACGAGTTCGGCGTGCGCACGCAGCTGTTCGCGCTGGTCGAGCGGCTGCGGGCGACGACGGCGGATACCGCGCGGGTTTAGGGCTAAGGAACCTCCCCCTGTGGGGGAGGCGGCCGTAGGCCGGTGGGGGGCCGTTTTCAGCTTCCGCTGCGCCGGCCGATCTCTTGCTACTCCCCCCACCGATCGCTTCGCGATCCCCTCCCCCACAGGGGGAGGTTCTAGATGCTTCAATGGAAATCCCGGCTGCGCAGCAGCCGCCCCGACACCTTCTGCCTCACCCTCGGCGCCGGCGCGCCCGGCTCGTCGCGCAGGGTCGACAGCTCGGCCGACAGGTCGGTGAAGCCCTCGGCGACGATGTGGATCACGCCCTCGGCCGCCTGCACCCGACCGTGCACGACCAGGAAGGAGGCGGTCATCACCACGTTGCGGTCGGCCTCGAAGCGGTCCTTCCAGACGACGGCGTTGGCGACGCCCGTCTCGTCCTCCAGGGTGACGAACACCACGCCCTTGGCCGTGCCCGGCCGCTGGCGGATCAGCACCAGGCCGCCGACCGAGACCTTCTGGCCGTTCCTGAACCTGGGCAACTGATCGGCGGTGACCGCGCCCATCTTCGCCAGCATCGGCCGGTAGAAGCCGCACGGGTGGGCCTTCAGCGACAGGCTGGTCGTACGGTAGTCCTCGGCCACCTCCTGCGGCTTGCCCATGGCCGGCAGGGCGACCCGGTCCTCGAACAGCGGCAGGCCGGCCAGCAGCGGGGCCTGGACAGGCGCCTTGTGCTCGCCCTTCAGCCCCTTGACCGCCCACAGGGCGTCGCGGCGCGACAGACCGGTGGAGGCGAAGGCGTCGGCCTCGGCCAGCAGCTCCAGCGCCCGCTGCGGCACGCCGCCCTGGGCGAACTCGGCCGGGGTGCGAGCGCCTTCGTCACGGGCCTTGAGCAGCGGCAGGATGTCGGCCTTCTCCTTCAGCCCCTTGATCTGGCGCAGGCCCAGGCGCAGCGCCTTCCAGCGGGGGCGGGTGTCCTCGTTGGAGACCTTGCGGGGATCGCGCCGCCTCTCCCCCGCTAACGCGGGGGAGGAACGGGCCTCCAATGTACAGTCCCAGTCGCTGCACATCACGTCCGGCGGCCGCACCTCGACCCCGTGCTCGCGGGCGTCGCGCACCAGCTGCGACGGCTGGTAGAAGCCCATCGGCTGGGAGTTGATCAGGGCCGCGCAGAACACGTCCGGCCAGGCCCATTTGATCCAGGCCGAGATGTAGACCAGCTTGGCGAAGCTGGCGGCGTGGCTTTCCGGAAAGCCGTAGTGGCCGAAGCCCTCGATCTGCTTGAAGCAGCGCTCGGCGAAGTCGCGATGGTAGCCGCGCCGGACCATGCCCTCGACGAACTTCTCGCGATATTCGGCCGGCGTGCCGAGGTTGCGGAAGGTGGCCATGGCTTTGCGCAGGCCGTCGGCCTCGTCGGGCGTGAACTTGGCCGCCTCGATGGCCAGGCTCATGGCCTGCTCCTGGAACAGTGGCACGCCGTAGGTGTCGCCGAGGATCTCCTTCAGTTCGTTCTTCGGCCCATGTTCGGGCGACGGATGCGGCCAATCGACCGGCTCGATCCCGTTCCGACGCTTCAGGTAGGGATGCACCATGTCGCCCTGGATCGGCCCTGGTCGGACGATCGCCACCTCGATGACCAGGTCGTAGAACTTGCGCGGCTTCAGGCGCGGCAGCATCGACATCTGCGCCCGGCTCTCGACCTGGAAGACGCCGATGCTGTCGGCCACGCAGAGCATGTCGTAGACGCCGGCCACCTCCTTGGGCACGTCGGCCAGGTCGACGATCGGCTCGCCGTGATCGGCCCGCAGCATGCCGAAGGCCCGCTGGATCGCGCTCAGCATGCCGAGCGCCAGCACGTCGACCTTCATCAGCTTGAGGCTGTCGATGTCGTCCTTGTCCCACTCGATGAAGGTGCGGTCCTTCATGGCGGCGTTGCCGATCGGCACGGTCTCGTCAAGCCGGCGCTTGGTCAGGACGAAGCCGCCGACGTGCTGCGACAGGTGGCGGGGAAAGCCCATCAGCTCGGTGGCCAGGGCCACGGCGCGGGCGATCTCCGGGGCCTTGGGGTCGAGGCCGGCGTTGGTCAGGTGCTCTTCGGGCAGGCCGTCGCCCCAGCTGCCCCAGACGGTGCCGGCCAGCAGTGACGTGACGTCCTCGGTCAGGCCCAGGGCCTTGCCGACGTCGCGGATGGCGCTACGCGGGCGGTAATGGATCACCGTGCCGCAGATGGCCGCATATTCCCGGCCATAGCGGGCATAGACGTACTGCATCACCTCCTCGCGCCGCTCGTGCTCGAAATCGACGTCGATGTCGGGCGGCTCGCCGCGGTTCTCGGAGATGAAGCGGGTGAACAGCAGGCGATGCTCGGTGGGGTCGATGGCCGTCACCCCCAGGCAGTAGCAGACCGAGGAATTGGCGGCCGAGCCGCGCCCCTGGCACAGGATGCCCATCGACCGCGCCTGGCGGACGATGTCGTGCACGGTGATGAAGTAGTTGGGGTAGTCCATCTTGGCGATCAGCCGCAGCTCTTCCTTCAGCTGGGCCTCGACCTTCTCGGGCACGCCGCCGGGATAGCGCCAGGCCGCGCCCTGCCAGGTCAGGTCGGTCAGGTGCTGCATGGAGGTCTTGCCGGGCGGCACCGGCTCGTCGGGATATTCCTCGTGCAGGTCGCCGAGGTCGAAGCCGATGCGGGCGACGATCTCGACGGTGCGAGCGATGGCCCGGGGCCAGCGCTCGAACAGGCGCGCCATCTCGGCCGGGGTCTTAATGTGGCGCTCGGCGTTGGCTTCCAGACGGAAGCCGGCCTGCTGGATGGTGCAGTGCTCGCGCACGCAGGTGATGACGTCCTGCAGCGGTCGCCGCTCGGGGCCGTGATAGAGCACGTCGTTGGTGGCGACCATCGGCGCGCCGGCGGCCTGGCCCAAGGCGTCGAGACGCGAGAGGCGCTTGAGATCCTGGGCGGCGTAGGCCCGGCTGGCGGCCAGCCAGACGCGGCCCTTCAGGGCGGCGGCGATGCGGGCGAGATCGGCCTCGAAGGCCGCGTCCAGCTTCTGGGGCGGCACGACCAGCACCAGCTGGCCCTCGGCATGTTCGAGGAAATCGGCCCAGGACAGGATGCACTCGCCTTTGCCCGCCCGTCGCTGGCCGAGCGTCAGCAGGCGCGTCAGCCGCGCGAAGGCCTCGCGGTCGGACGGATAGCAGAGCAGGCTCGGCGTGCCGTCGGCGAACTCCAGCCGGCAGCCGGCCAGGGCGCGCACCTTGAGTTTCTTGGCGGCGGTCCAGGCGCGCACCACGCCGGCCAGGCTGTTGCGGTCGACCACCCCGACGGCGGTCAGGCCCAGGGCCTCGGCGGCCAGCATCAGCTCCTCGGCGTGAGAGGCCCCGCGCAGGAAGGAGAAGTTGGTGGTGGTTTGGAGTTCGGCGTAGGCGGTCATGGCCAAGACCCTCTCCCTGAAGGGGGAGGTGGCCCAGAGGGCCGGAGGGGGAAGAGATCTCTGAAGTCAGCGCACACGCCAGCGTGGGAAGTTACTTCCCCCTCCGTCGGCTTCGCCGACACCTCCCCCTTCAGGGAGAGGGTCTTTTCAACCAAACAGGCCATGCAGCCACCATTTCGGCGCGTCGCCGTCGCCATAGAGCCCTTGCCGGTAGATCCAGAAGCGGCCGCCGGCCTCGTCCTCCACCCGGTAGTAGTCGCGGATCCGGCCCGGGCCGGTCGCCTCGAAGTCGCCGCGCCACCATTCCTGGCCGATGCGCTCGGGGCCTTCGGCGGCGCGCAGGCGGTGATGGCGGCCGCGCCAGGTGAAGCGCACCGGCGGATCGTCGGGCAGCTTGGCCATCACCTCGATCAGCACGGGCTGCTTGAACAGCCGCATCGGGCGCGGGCGGTCGGGATCCCAGGGCCGGGCGTCAGAAGGCGGCGACAGGGGGGCGGCGCGGGCGACGGCGCGTTCGGGCACGTGGCTCTCGACCGGGTCGGGCCGCCAGACACGGCCCTCCCCCAGGCGGTTGACCAGGCGATCGACAAGCGGGGCCAGGGCTTCGGCCGCGTCGAGCTCGGCGTCGAGGCGCACCTGCCCCTGCGCCAGGGCCTCGACCGCGAAGGCGTGCACAGTGACGACGTCGATCCCGAAGCCCGGATCGACGACATCGAGCTTGGGCGCGACCAGCCTGGCCAGCCGTTTGGCGTCGCGGCCGGGCCGCGCCAGGCCCGCCGCGACGGGAAAGGCCTTGCCGTCCAGGCGGTGGAACACGACCTCGAAGCGCTTGGCGCCGCGCCCCTCGGCCTCCAGCCGCTTGCAGATCAGGGCCAGGACGTCAGCGGCGACGCGGGCCAGATCCTCGGGCGCGCTGAGCGGCTCGAAGAAGGCCAGCCGTTCGAACCACGGGCTGGCCGGGCGGCGGAAGGCCAGGGCCTCGCCCGCCGCGCCCAGGGCCTGGTCAAGGCGCTGGGTGAAGGCCAGGCCGAAGCGCTTGGCCATCTGGGCGCGCGGCAGGACATAGAGCTGGCCGACGCGGTGCAGGCCCAGGCGCGGCAGTTGGGCCTCGGCCGCCTCGTCCAGCCGCAGGGCCGCCACCGGCAGGCCTGAAAGCGCCTGGCTCTGCTCGCCGGGCGGGACCACCGCCCGGTCCTTGCCATGACGAGCCAGGGCCCAGGCGGCGCCGGCGGTGTCGGCGATGGCGGCGCGGGCCGGCACGCCCCAGCGGGCCAGGCGGTCCAGCAGGTCGGCCAGCATGGCCGCCTCCCCGCCCCACAGGTGGTCGGTCCCGGTGACGTCGAGCAACAGGCCGTCGTCGCCATCCACGGCTACGGCCGGCGAGAAGCGCACGCACCAGTCGCAGAGGGCCTCCAGCGCCCGGCGGTCGGCATCGGGATCGTGGTCGGCCGTGGCGAGCTGCGGGACCAGGGCCAGGGCGTCGGCGGCCTTCTGGCCGGCGGACAGGCCCTGGGCGCGGGCGGCGGCGTTGACGGCGGCGAGGCGGCGGGTTCCGCGTTCGGAGACCAGGAGGGCGAAGGGGGGATCTGGCGCCACCGGCTGCGCCGGCCCCCTCCGGCCCTCCGGGCCACCTCCCCCAGGGGGGGAGGATTTGGAGACCCTCCCCCCGAAGGGGGAGGTGTCGCCGGAGGCGACGGAGGGGGAAGTGATCTTCTTTCCTGCCCCAACTTCCCCCTCCGACCGCTTCGCGGCCACCTCCCCCTTCGGGGGGAGGGTCTGGTCCCCCTCACCCAACTCGGCGAAGGCGTTCGGGTTGTGTCTCGACCAGGTCGTGATCGGCCAGTTCGGACACCACACGGAAAGGATGCGGGCCATGCTCGGCCTCCGACTGTTCCAGGATCCACGCTCCGGGGCGTCCGCCCCGGCAGCGTTCCAGCGCCACACGCCAGGCGGGCGGGCCAAGCCCCAGCCCATCGGGCGGCGCTCTCCCCGGCGCGGGACCGACGCGCCATCGGCTGAAGGCGGCCGAGCCCGTCGCCCCCTTGGCCGGTCCGCCATAGGGCCGGCGGTGCAGGACGACGCCGAAGCCTCCGGCCCGCTCGCAGGCCAGTTGCAGGCGGCGGCCAGCGACGAGGTCGGGGGCCTCCGCCTCGCCGATGGCGACGGCCACGCCCGGGGTGGCCAGGGCGTCTTCCAGCACCGAAAGCCCCTCGGCCTCGTCGCGGGCCCGCACCAGGATCAGCCGCTCGACCGGAAAGCCGAGGTTGACCAGCCCCGGGACATGGAGATCCGAGCGCCGCAGCACCCAGACCACCGCCCCCTTCATCGCCCGCGGCCTGGCCAGCAGCGCGGCGAAGGCCGCCGTCGCCGCCCCGCTTTCGCCCTCCAGTCCTTCGCCGACCACCTCGTGCCAGCCGGCCTGCGGCAGCCCTCCGCCCGGCAAGCGACGATCGATGCGCGGATCGCCGAACGGCAGCACCGGAGTCGGAGTCCGAGTCCCCGCCTCGATGGCGGCGATCCGACCTCTCAGGGCCTCGATACGCGCCTGGCGCGAGCCGAGCATGGCGACCTCCGTTCCCATTTTGTTCTGATCTTTTGGGAATGCGGAGTCAAGGCGATGAGATGCGCGATGGGATGCGGCGAGGTGTCTGGGAGGGGCGCATCCCTCTCAAAAGTCATCGCCCGGCTTGTCCGGGCGACCCAAGCTGACTTGGCCATGTACGTCCCCGAGTCGGCTTGGGTCGCCCGCATGAAGCGGGCGATGACTTTCATTGGGGGCGTCAGATTGTTGGGAGGGCGTCCGAGGTATTCCCTCAGACCGGCTCCGCCCGCCGGTTCGCCAGGGCGCTGACCAGGGCTTCGGGCGTGGTCGGCTTGTGCAGGACGGGGCCGTCGTCGAGGCCGGGTTCCTGGTAGCCGGTCAGGTAGACGAAGGGGATGGCCCGCTCGGCCAGGGCCTTGGCCACCGGCGTGACCATGCGGCCGCCGAGATTGACGTCGAGCACGGCCCGGTCGATCAGACTGGTCTCGATCAGCTCCAGCGCCTCGGCGACGTCGCCGACCGGCCCCACTACCTGGGCGCCGGCCAGGGACAGCACCCGCGCCAGCTCCATGGCCACCAGGGCCTCGTCCTCGACCACCAGCACGCGCTGGTTCCGTAGCCCCGCCTCCGGCGCGGCGGAGGCGACGGCGGCGGGCCGTTCAAGGCCGACCGCGCCCGGCAGGGCGCCGCGCGACAGGGCGATGCGGCAATGCAGTCCTTCGGTCCGCCAGTCGTGCGACAGCGTCGCGCCCAGCTGCTTGCCGGCGTTGCGGATCAGGGTGGAGCCAAAGCCGCGATGGATGGGGGCGGTCGTCGGCGGTCCGCCCGCCTCGCGCCAGTCGAGGACGAGGGTCCCGTCCTCCCAGGCCCAGGCGACCTCTAGCGCGCCGCCGGGGACCGACAGGGCGCCGTACTTGCTGGCGTTGGTGGCCAGCTCGTGCACGACCAGACCCAGGGACTGGGCGGCCTCGGCCCGGATCAGCACCGGCGGCCCGGCCAGGGCGACGCGGGCCTCCTGGTCGGCGTTGTAGGGCTCCAGCTCCTGCTCCAGCAGGGCCTGCAGGGCCACGCCGGTCCACCGGGCGGTCGACAGCAGGCTGTGCGAGCGGGCCAGGGAGCCGATCCGGCCGCTGAGCGCGGTGACGTACTGGCGCTTGTCGACGAAGGGCGTCAGCTGGACCAGCGACTGCACCACCGCCAGCACGTTCTTGGCCCGGTGGTCGATCTCGCGGATCAGCAGGCGCTCGGTCTCCTCGGCCTGGCGCAGGGCCGCGTCGCCCCTGGCGCGGGCGCCGGCCGCCCAGATCAGCTCGACCACGTCGCCGACGAAGGCGACCTCGTCGGCGCTCCAGGCGCGCGGGACCTCCTGGCAGACGAAGAGATAGGAGACCAGCCGCCCGGCCTTGATCAGGGGCACGGCGACGAAGGCCAGGATGTCGAGCGCGCCGTAGGCCGGCAGGGTGGCCGGATCGCGGGTGCGGGCGTCCTCGCGGACGTCCTCGATGACCACCTGCACGCCGGCGCGCAGGTCGTCGCTCATCGGCTTGCCGAAGTCGTTGAGCACGAAGGGCGGGCCGACCAGTTGCTGCACGCCCTCCCCGCGCCATTCGCCGATGATCTGGGTCAGGAGGCCGGCCTGATCGACCTCGGCGTAGCCGGCGCGCTGCACGCCCAGCTGTTCGGCCAGAACGCAGCAGGCGCGGTCGGCGATGGCGGCGACCTCGGACTCCTCGCGCAGCAGTCGGCCAAGGTCGAGCATCAGGGCCCGGCGGCGCTCGCGCACCAGCAGGCGGGCCAGTTCCGCCTCCGCCCGCTTGCGGGCCGAGATGTCGGTGACCAGCACGTAGTAGCCGAGCACGGCCCCGCCGGGAGCGACGTCGGGCACGTAACGGGCCTCGACGTGGCGAAGGCCCGCGCCGGCATAGGTCAGCTCGCCCTCGAAAGTCAGGCTGCGGCCTTCGAGGGCGCCATCGACATGGGCGCGCACGCGCTCATAGGCGGCCTCGCCCATCACCTCGAGCAGGGTGCGCCCCTCGATGGCCTCGCGACGGACGCCGAACCAAGTCTCGTAGGCGCGATTGACGAAGCGGTAGCGGCGGTCGGCGTCGACATAGCCGATCAGGATCGGCACGGCGTCGGCCATGGTCGCCGAAAAGGCGTCGCGCCGATCCGGGGATTTGAGGGCCGAAGGCAAAAGCGAAAGGGCGTCGTCGGTCATGAAATACGGCGCTCGGTTCGCGAAGGAGCGGAGGCTTGCACGCCCTCTCCCACAGGTGGAGTGAGACAAACGGTCGCGCCCCGTCTGGGAAGAACCGTCGCCGGACCGCCTCCTCAGCCCTCCTCGACGTCTTCCCGTCGGAAGGTGACCACCAGAACGTCTCGCCGAGCATCCTGCCCGGGCGCGAGGGGGCTGATGGCCGTCACCCCGTGCAGCACGCGATGGTCGTCGAGGAACACCGCGTCCCCCGGCTCCGTCAGGGTGAAGGAACCCAGGGCCCGGCCGTCCGGGGCGAAGATGTCGGTGACTCCGCTGGCCACATTGTGGCGCTCGACCAGCATGACGATCACCCAGTCGACGCCGTCGCGGTGCGCGCCTTCGGGCGTCGGCAGGCCGGCCTCGCCGTCGTGGGCCTCGATGCGGAACTGGTGCAGCTCGACATGCCAGGCGGCGGGCGGATCGAGGGTGAGCGGCAGGAAGAGATCCAGGCCCGCCTTCAGCACGGCCTGGGTGACGGGGTGATCGGCGATGGCGTCCGTCACCGGCTCGAACCACCGCTGCACCCCGCCGTTCAGGGCGTTGTAGTCGCGGCTCTGATAGTGCGGCTGGTGCGGCTTGCGGGCGATCGTCCCGTCGGCGCCACCCGCGAAGGCCGCGAACCGGCGGCGGCGATAGCGTCCGCCATCGGCCATGAAGCCGTCGACGCCCAGGTCGTTCCAGCTGTCGGCGAAGGCGGCCCAATCCGGCAGGCCGCCCAGCAGGTCGCGGGTCTGTCCGGCCGAGACGATGGCGAAGCCTTCCGCCTCGATCTTTTCGGAGATCGCGCTCACGCCGGGGCGCCCTGCCGGAAGAACAGCCCCAGCTTCAGCGAGCGGGCGATACGCTCGGCCTTCTCGCCGACGATCGCCGCGCGCGGGGCGTCGAACAGCTCCACGCAGGTGGCGTGGAAAAGATTGAGCCAGGGGGTGAACATCCACTCCTGGAAGCCTTCGATCCGCTGGTGCACCGCCATCGGCGAGCCCTTGTAGCGGCCCGAGCCCTGCAACACCGTCGCCCAGAAGGCCTTCAACGTGGCCATATGATGGGGCCAGGCGTCCTCGGCGATGACGTGGTTGAAGATCGGCCCCAGGCGCGGATGGCGGCGGACCTTGGCGTAGAAAGTCTCGACCAGGGCGTCGATCTCGGCGTCGGTGAAGGCGGGCAGCGGGGCGTCGGACTCGGACATGGGGCCTAGATGGTCCCATCGGGCCGGCCAGCCAAGCTAGGTGTGATCACTTAGGACTTCAAAGCGCTTCAAACACTTCAATCCGCGTTCCCCGCGAAGGCGGGGATCCAAGCTGACTCTCGGGGCTTGGCTCGGTCGTGGACCGGCCCGCTGACTCGGCTTGGATCCCCGCCTTCGCGGGGATGCTCGGTAGAGGGGGCGAGCTCGGAAGGTTAAGCCTTGCCCGTCACGCCCTGCTGCGGCGCGTTGCCCTGCAGGCTCCAGTCGCCGGTCTTGGCTTCGACGCCGCGATCCAGGCGCAGGTTGTTCTGCACGTGGTCGACGCCCGAGACGCTTTCGGCCAGCAGTTCGGCGCGACGCTTGTCGTCGCGGGCGTGGACCGTGCCGTTCAGCGTGATCTCGCCGTCCTTGACCAGCACCTCGATCGCCGAGGCGTCCAGCCAGCCGTCGTCGGTCAGGCGGTCGCTGACGTCCTCGCGGATGCGCTCGTCGGAGCGGCGATAGCCCTTGGGACCGCGGCCGCGATGGTCGGCGCGGAGGGCCGCGTCATGCTCGCGGCGGCGCTGGGCGTCGTGGTCGCCCATCCAGGCGGAGACCTCGTCGCGGGCCCGGTCGAACCAGCCGCGATCGTCGTCATAACGGTCATGCGAGGGGCGGTCATGCGAGGGCCGGCCATGGGCGTGCTCGTGGCGCCCACGTCCGGGACCATCGGTGTAGTAGTTGCGCTCGCGCTCGTGGCGGCGCTCGAAATAGGCGCGGTCGCCGTAGTCGGGGGCCTCGCCGCGATAACCGCCGCCGCCATAGTCGGCCGTGGAGCCGCCGAAGTCGAAGCCGCCCACTTGGCCGTAGTCGCCCGGCGCGCGGTAGCCGCGGCCCGAGGCGTAGTCCGAGCCCGAGCGGATGGTCCCGTAGCCGATGTCGCCGCCCTGGCTGACGGCCCGGCGTAGCTCGCCCCGGCCCGACGAACGGTGGCGAGGCTCGCCGTAGCTGCGCTGTTCACGGGCGGCGTAGCGGTCGCGCCAATCGCGGTCTTCGCCGCGCGCGCCGTCTCGGCGGGAGGCGTCGTAGCCATAGCCGCGCTCGTCGTCGAAATCGCGTTCGCGGTCGATCTCGAACCTTCCCTCGCGATCATTCCATCGGGACTCGGGCATGGGTGTTCTCCGTGGTCTGTGTGGCGTGGGGACGCGTCGAGGCGACCCCCGCACCAGAACGGGAGGGCTTGAGGGCCGTTCCTAATGCGACGCTTGCTTGGGCCCCCTCTGGAGTACGGCCAACGCAGCTGTGGATGACCCGGTATAAATCGAAGCCCGCTTGTGAGGTTGTGACCCTGGGAGGCGTGCCATCCACCGCGCGTAAGCATATGTTACGGCCGTACCGCCATGCGCTTCGACGACCGCTTCCTTGAAGAACTGAAGTCCCGACTTCGCCCCTCCGACGTGGTCGGAAAGACGGTGAAGCTGCGGCGGCAGGGGCGCGAATATGCGGGGCTGTCGCCCTTCACCAAGGAAAAGAGCCCGTCGTTCTTCGTCAACGACGACAAGGGCTTCTACCACTGCTTCTCCAGCGGCAAGCACGGCGACATCATCAGCTTCCTGCAGGAGACCGAGCGGCTGACTTTCAGCGAGGCGGTCGAGCGGCTGGCGGCCGAGGCCGGCATGAGTTTGCCCGAGCCCGACGCCCGCGCCGCCCAGGACGACCGCAAGCGCGCGGGGCTGGGCGACTGGATGGAGCTGGCGGCGGCCTGGTTCGAGGCCGAGCTGCGTCGCCCGGTGGGCAAGGACGCCCGCGCCTATCTCGACCGCCGCGCCCTGCCCGAGGACCAGTGGAGCCGCTTCCGCATCGGCTTCGCCCCCAACGGCCGCACGGCGCTGAAGGACTATCTGGTCGCCAAGGGCGCCAAGCCGGGCGATCTGGTCGAGGCGGGCCTGCTGATCGCGCCCGAGGACGGCGGGGCGCCCTATGACCGCTTCCGCGACCGGATCATCTTTCCGATCACCGACACGCGCGGCAAGGTCGTCTCGTTCGGCGGCCGGGCCATGGATCCCAACGCCCGCGCCAAGTACCTGAACGGCCCCGAGACCAGCCTCTTCCACAAGAGCCGGGTGCTGTACGGCCTCTACGACGCCCGCAAGCTGCTGCATGCCGCCCAGGCGGCGGCTCCCAACGAGCAGACGCCGCTGCTGGTGGTCGAGGGCTATATGGACGTCGTCGCCTGCCAGCGGGCGAACCTGTCGGCCGTGGCGGCCATGGGCACGGCCCTGACCGAGGAGCAGATGGAGGCGCTGTGGCGGCTGCATCCGGAGCCGACCCTGTGCTTCGACGGCGACAAGGCCGGCCAGCGCGCCGCCAGCCGGGCCATCGACCGCGCCCTGCCTCTGCTCAAGCCCGGCCGCTCGTTCCGCTTCTCGATCGTCAGCGGCGGCAAGGACCCCGACGACGTGCTGCGCGAGCAGGGTCCGGCGGCGCTGAAGGCCCAGGTCACCCAGACCACCCCCTTCGTCGAGGCGCTGTTCGTGCGCGAGCGCGACCTGGAGCCGCTGGACACGCCCGAGCGCAAGGCCGGCCTCAAGCAGCGTCTGCGGGCGGCCGCCGGGACCATCGCCGACAAGGACCTGGCCAGCGCCTACAAGGACGACCTCTACGCCAAGCTCGACCTGCTGTTCCCCAAGCCTGCCTATGGCGGCGGCGGCAACGGCCAGGGCGGCGGTCAATGGGGCGATCGCCCGTTCACGCCGCGCAATGGCGGTGGCGGTGGCGGTGGCGGCGGCAACTGGCGCGGCCGTGATCGCGGCCCGCCCGACCCCGGCATCCGCGGCATCGCCCGCGAGCAGATCGGCCGCCGGCTCAACCCCTTCCACGCCGCCGTCGCCCTGGGCGCGGTCAACCATCCCGCCTGGGCGCGGCCCTATGACGAGGCGCTGGAGCGGATCGGCTTTGGCGAGGCGCGGCTGCAAGGCCTGGCCCACGAGGTGTTCGAGGCCCTGATCGACGACATCAGCGACGACACGCCGTTCCGCGACATCCTGGTGCGCAAGGGCCGCGCGGAGGAGTTGGCCGAGCTTGACCGCCTGGCCGCGACGCTGAACGCGCCGTTCCTCGACGCCAAGATGGAACGCGAGCGGGCCCGCGCCCTGTGGGCCGCCTGCTACGAGGCCATCGTCGAGGTCGGCGACGCCGAACGGGCGCTCCGGGCCATGCGCGAGGAAGCCGTCACCGCCGCCACCCTGACCGCCACCCGCGACCTGCGCGACCGCATCGCCGTCCTCGAGCGCCAGATCAGCAACCTGGAATTCTGGCAGCCGGCGCATTGAGCCACAGGAACCTCCCCCTGTGGGGGAGGCGGCCGAAGGCCGGTGGGGGGCCGTTTTCAGCTCTCGAGGCTTTGGCGGACTTCGCGGCTCCTCCCCCACCGATCGCTACGCGATCACCTCCCTCACAGGGGGAGGTTCCTATTCTCGGTCACGCCGCCCGGCGTTCGCGTCCCAGCGCCGCGACGATGCCGCCCAGCAGGGCGCCGATCTCGAGCGGCTTGGCCAGGACGCCGTCGAACAGCTCTGAAGACAGTTTCGGGTCGGCGTCGGCCGAGAAGGCCAGGATCGGGGTGGCGCTGCTGGGGCCGCCGCCTTCGCGGATGCGGCGCGCGGCGGTCTCGCCGTCCATCAGCGGCATGCGCAGGTCCATCAGGATGACGTCGAAGGGCCGGGCCGCGGCGGCATCGATCGCCGCCTAGCCGTCGGCGGCCTCGGACAGGTCGACATCGAAGCCGCCCAGCACCGCCCCCACCAGTTCGCGATTGACCATGTTGTCGTCGACCACCAGCACGCGGCAGCCGGCCGGCAGGTCGAGAACCTGGCCGACGTCCGTGACCGCTTCAGCCGTCTCCGCGACCTCGGCCGGCAAGCTGAACCAGAAGCGCGCGCCCTGGCCCAGTTGGCTGTCGACGCCGATCTCGCCGCCCATGGCCTCGATCAGGCCCTTGCAGATGGCCAGGCCCAGGCCCGTGCCGCCGTGGCGACGGGTGGACGAGCCGTCGATCTGCGAGAAGCGCTTGAAGAGCTCGCCCAGCCGCTCGGCCGGCATGCCGGGACCCGTGTCGGACACCGAGACGGTCAGGCGTCCGTCCGCATGGACGGCGGCCAGCTCCACCGCTCCGGCGTCGGTGAACTTCACCGCGTTGCCCAGCAGGTTCAGCAGTACCTGGCGCACCCGGTCGGGGGCCAGCATCAGGCTGGGCGGCAGGGCGTCGAGGCCGTCGGCTACCAAGGCCACGCCCTTGGCGCCGGCTTGCAGCGAGAACAGCGCCAGGGCGTCGCCCAGCAGGGTCCGCGCATCGCAGGGCGCGCGTTCGATCTCGACCTGACCGGCTTCCAGCTTGGAGAAGTCGAGGATGTCGTTGACGGTCGCCAGCAGGGCCTCGCCGGCGGCGACGGTCTTGCCGACATAGGCGCGGGTGGCCGGCGACAGCTCCGGCTGCGCGGCGATCATCCGCGAGAAGCCCAGCACCGCCGTCAGCGGCGTGCGCAGCTCGTGGCTCATGTTGGAGACGAACTCGGCCTTCACCCCCGCCGCCGCCTCGGCCTCGGCGCGGGCCTGCTGCAGGTCGGCCTCCAGCGCCTTGCGCGAGGTGATGTCGCGCACCGTGTCCTGGATGCCGGTCAGGCGGCCGTCAGCGTCGAAGAACAGGGTCGGCTGGCCCTCCAACCACACCCAGCGGCCGTCCTTGTGGCGTCCGCGGACGTGGAAGGGCTCGGACGCCACGCCGGGTCCCTGCGGAACCCGGACGGCGTAATAGCCCGACATCACCTCGCGATCGTCGGGGTGAAGAATGTCGTACACCTTGCGGCCGACCATCTCCTCGGGCGTGAAGCCGAGGATCTTGCGGCAGCCGGGCGAGATGAACAGGATTTCGCCGCCCGGCGTGAACTCGGCGATCATGTCGCTGGCGTTGTCGGCCAGCAGCCGGTAGCGCGCCTCGCTGTCGGCCAGGGCGATCTCGGCGGCCTTGTGGGCGGTGATGTCGCGGATCACGTCGGTGACGGCCGACATCTCGCCGGTCTGCGGATCGCGGGCCAGGGTCGGCCGCGCCTCCATCCAGCGCATCGAGCCGTCCTTGCAGAGGATGCGGTACTCGATGCGCCAGGCCGACGGCCCGGTCGGCAGGTCGGCGAAGGCCGCCTGCACCCGGGCATGGTCGTCGGGGTGGATGAACTCGATGGCGCGACGACCGACGACCTCTTGCGCCAGATAGCCGGTCACCGCCTTCACGGCCGGCGAGACGTAGGTGAAGCGGCCCTCGCGATCCATCTTGGTGACGAGGTCGTTGGCGTTGTCGGTCAGCAGCCTGTAGCGGGCGGCGCTGTTCTCGGCCGCCTTCAACGCGCTGACCTGGTCGGTGACGTCCTGCAGCAGGCCGATCAGGGCCACCGGCCGGCCGCCCTCGCCCAGTTCACAGACGGCCTTGGAGGCCACGTGGCGCAGCGCGCCGTCGGGACGATAGAGGCGCAGCTGGAACTCGAAGCCGCTGTGGGTGTCGGCGCCCTTCTGCAGGCAGTCGCGGACCTGCTGGCGATCCTCGGGGTGATAGTAGGCGATGGCGTCGTCGATCTGCGGATCGAAGGTCTCGCGCGACAGGCCGTAGATCTCGAAGATGGCGTCCGACCAGGAGATCTCGCGGGTGTCCAGGTCGTAGCGCCAGTGGCCGACCTTGGCCATGCTCTCGGCGATCTCCAGCAAGCGCTGCTTCTCGCGGGCCTGGCGGTGGGCCTTGGTCAGCTCGAACTCGTCGACCACCACGCCGGCCAGCAGCTTCAGCCGCTCGAGCTCGGCCTCCGAGGGGCGCGGGCGCGGCTTGTCGTCGATGACGCACAGGGTGCCGAGGTTGTCGCCGTCCTTCGTCGTCAGGGTCGCCCCGGCGTAGAAGCGGATGTCGGGCCGGCCGGTGACCAGCGGATTGTCGGCGAAGCGGGGGTCGCGCGTGGCGTCCTCGACCACCATCACGGCGTTGGGGCCCATCTCGATGGCGTGGGCGCAGAAGGCGAGATCCCGGCCGGTGGACTCCGCGTCCAGCCCGACCCGGGCCTTGAACCACTGGCGCTGCTCGTCGACCAGCGAGACCAGGGCGATCGGAACGCCGAACAGGTTGCCGGCCAGCGCCGTCAGCCGGTCGAGCGCGGGATCGGCCGGGGTGTCGAGCACCTGATAGGACTTCAAGGCGGCGAGCCTGCGCGTCTCTCTATCCATGACCGCGTTCGTCCTGTCCTCTCCCACCCGTGCCCAAGGCCGTATTCTAGGAGCAGCCCTATGCGACGCGGTTAAGGCGACCGCGTGGCATAGGGACGCATCCGCCCCGGTGGCGGACCTCCCCGCCCTCGCCTTCCGGGACCGGAAGAAACGCCCATCTCCGCGCGCGCCATCTTGACACGGGCGTCACCCACGGCCATTTGCCGACTCAAGGATTTGCCACGCAGCTGATTTGACATCGATCGGGCCGCCACAGCACAGCGCGCGCCCTTCTTCGAAACAGGATGTCATCCTCGCCGCGCCAAGTCCCAGCGGTCGTCGGTCCGAAAGGTCGACGTTCATGAACGCCGCGCTCGAAGCCGCCCGCCCTCCGCCAGTTTCGCGCGGAGCGTTACCCCGTGGCTCTTCGTGCGTTAGTTCACAGAACGTCGAAATTTTTTTCGCCGATCCTGCTGGAGACTCGGAGCGTGTGCGCAGCGGGGTCCTAACCCTTGAGGAAGCAGTAACCGGCCCGAACTCGCGAGGATCCGCGGAAGGCCGGCGACATGTTTAGGCATTCTCGACCCGTCTCTCGCGGAAAGAGGCGGCGTCGAAACCGGAGACCTTGATGAGCAACAATTCCACGGCCGAGACCGAAGCGCCCGAAGCCACCGGTGGTGATGGTCCGCTCCTCGACCTGACCGATGCCGGCGTAAAGAAGTTCATCAAGCAGGCGAAAGCCCGCGGCTACGTCACGATGGACGAGCTGAACAAGGTGCTGCCTTCGGAAGAAGTCAGCCCCGACGCCATCGAAGACACCCTGGCGATGCTCAGCGAGATGGGCGTCAACGTCGTCGAGGCCGAAGAAGACGCCGAGAACGCCGAGGGCGGCGAAGTCGCCACGCGCGAAGAGAACACGGCCGTCATCACCAGCGACAAGCCGGCGGCCTATGACCGCACGGACGACCCGGTGCGCATGTACCTGCGCGAGATGGGTTCGGTCGAGCTGCTCAGCCGCGAGGGCGAAATCGCCATCGCCAAGCGCATCGAGGCCGGCCGCGACACGATGATCCGCGGCCTCTGCGAAAGCGCCCTGACCTTCGAAGCCATCATGGTGTGGCGCGAGGAACTGAGCACCGGCCGCATCCTGCTGCGTGAAGTCATCGACCTGGAAGGCACCTACGCCGCCATCAACGGCGTGGCCGCCCAGCCGGCCGCCGACGACGCCGAGGCCGAGCCGGCCGAACCGGTCGACGACGAAGCCGCGCCCAAGCCGGAAGGCGAAGGCGGCGACGACGACGACGACTTCGACGATGGCGCAGGGCCCACCGTCAGCGCCATGGAAGGCGAACTGCGCGAAGGCGTGATGGCCATCCTCGACGCCATCGCCAGCGAGTTCGAGACCTTCCGCAAGCTGCAGGACAAGCTGGTCGGCAGCCGCCTGAAGGGCACCGACCTCAGCGACGCCGACCGCAAGGCCTATGAAGGTCTGTCCCAGACCATCATCCAGCACCTGAAGACGCTGAAGCTGAACAACAACCGCATCGAGGCTCTGGTCGAGCAGCTCTATGCGATCAACAAGCGCCTGATCGGCCTGGAAGGCCGCCTGCTGCGCCTGGCCGACAGCTACGGCATCAGCCGCGCCGAGTTCCTGAAGGCCTATTTCGGCTCGGAGCTGAACCCGACCTGGACCGAACAGGTCAAGGGCATGGGCGTGCGCTGGACCAAGTTCGTCGAGAACGACACCAGCTCGGTCAGCGACATCCGCCAGGAGATCGCCGCCCTCGCCACCGAAACCGGCGTGCCGATCGACGACTACCGTCGCATCGTCCAGACCGTGCAGAAGGGCGAGCGCGAGGCCCGTCAGGCCAAGAAGGAAATGGTCGAGGCCAACCTGCGCCTCGTGATTTCGATCGCCAAGAAGTACACCAACCGCGGCCTGCAATTCCTGGACCTTATCCAGGAAGGCAACATCGGCCTGATGAAGGCCGTCGATAAGTTCGAATATCGCCGCGGCTACAAGTTCTCGACCTACGCCACTTGGTGGATCCGCCAGGCCATCACCCGCTCGATCGCCGACCAGGCGCGGACCATCCGCATCCCGGTGCACATGATCGAGACGATCAACAAGATCGTCCGCACCAGCCGCCAGATGCTGCACGAGATCGGCCGCGAGCCGACCCCGGAAGAGCTGGCCGAAAAGCTGGCCATGCCGCTGGAGAAGGTGCGCAAGGTCCTGAAGATCGCCAAGGAGCCGATCTCGCTCGAAACGCCGATCGGCGACGAGGAAGACAGCCACCTGGGCGACTTCATCGAGGACAAGAACGCCGTCCTGCCGATCGACGCGGCCATCCAGTCCAACCTGCGGGAAACCACCACCCGCGTGCTGGCCTCGCTGACCCCGCGTGAAGAGCGCGTGCTGCGGATGCGCTTCGGCATCGGCATGAACACCGACCACACGCTGGAAGAAGTCGGCCAGCAGTTCTCGGTGACCCGCGAGCGGATCCGTCAGATCGAGGCCAAGGCGCTTCGCAAGCTTAAGCACCCGTCGCGGTCGCGGAAGCTGCGCAGCTTCCTGGACAGCTAATCGGCCTCACGGCTTGAACAAGACGAAGGCGGCGTCCGCGAGGACGCCGCCTTTTCTTTTGTGGATCCGAAAGACGGGGGCGATCCGAGACCGCCCCCAATCCCACGGAGCAGCCGGCTTTTAGTTGTTGCCGGTCTTGATGTCGGCCGAGCCCGAGCCGGACCCGTTGGCCGAGGCGCTGGCGCCGCTGCGCGAGGCCGAGCCGCTGAGGCCCAGCGAGCCCGACTGGCCGGCCCCGCCCTTCTTGGTCGAGGCGCTGGACGAACCCGAGCCGCTGGTCGAGCCGGAGACGCCGTCGCGGCTGGCCGCGCCGGTGGCGTTCAGGGCGCCGTCGCCGGTGGCCGAGGTCGAGGAGGCCGCGTCGCGGGCCGAGCCGGCGGCGCTGCGGGCGGCGCTGGTCGTGCGGCCGGCGGCGCTGGTCGCCCGGTCACGCACCGAACCGGCCGCGCCCTGGGCCCGCGAGGCGGCGTTCGACGCCGTTCCCGAAGCCGTCGAGGTCAGGCCGCTGGTGTCCGGAGCCGAGACCGAGCCCGTCCCCGAACCCGAGCCGCCCAGGGCGCCGGTCAGTTGATCGGCGGAAGCTGTGGCCGAACCCGAACCCGAGCCGTTCGCCGAACCGCCGGCGTTGGCGCTGGAGGCCGTCGTGCGGGCGGTGTCGACCGCCCCCGAGGCCGCGCCGCGGGTGCGGCTGGCGGCGTCGCGGGCCTTGCCGCGAACGGTCGAGGTGGTGTCGGCGGTGCGGTCGCGGATGCGGCTGGTCGCACCAGTGGCGGTGGAGCCCAGGCCGCTGGCGTCCGGGCTCGTCAGGCCGCCGCCGAGACCGCCGGCCCCGCCCAGTTGGCCGCCCAGGCCGCCCGCGCCGCCGCCCAAACCTCCAGTGAGGCCGCCGCCGCCCGAGCCGCCTAGCAGTTGGGCCTGGGCCATCGGCGCGGCCAGCAGAACGGCGGCGGAAGCGGCGGTGATCAGGAAGGACATCTTGCGCATGGGAGCGTCTCCTTGGGGTCGTGTTGGGGTGGGGCGTTGTCCGCCTCCTGACCCGTCCAACGACCCCTCCCCCGGCTTTCTTCCATCCGCCGTCGATTTTTTTGACCGCGTTCAGCGCCCGGCGTCGATCCGGCCAGCGCCGAAGGTCTTGTCCGGCCCTGGCGCGCCCAGGTCGGCGGCGTCTCGCCCCAGGGCCTGCACGGCCGCCCGGGCGCGTACGGGATCGGGGGCGGCGGCCAGGCGCGCCAACCGTCCAGCCACGACCGGGGCGGCGAAGGAGGTGCCACGAAGGTTGGCCGTCCGTCCTCCGGGCGCGGCCGCCTTGACCTCGGCGCCGGGCGCGGCGAAGGCCACCTGCGGATTGGCGCCGGCCTCGGGCAGGACGCGTCCCCTGCGATCCACGCCGGTGACGGCGATCACCCCGGGATAGGAGGCCGGATAGAGCGGCGGCGCGGCCGGGCCGTCATTGCCGACGGCGGCCGCCACCAGAACGCCCTGCCCGACCAGCGCCTTGACCGCCGCCCGCAGCGCGCCGTTGTCGGGCCCCACCAGGCTGACATTGACCACTGGGACCTTGGCCGCGCTCATCCAGGCCAGCGCCCCGACGATGGCCGAGGCCGAGCCGCCGGTCCGGCCCGCGCCATAGACGTCGGCCGCCAGCAGCCGCGCGCCGGGACCGGCCGCGCCGTAGTCACGGGCGGCCATCAGGGCGGCGGTGGCCGTGCCGTGCGCCCCGACCTTCGGCGCGCCTTTCGCAAAGCCCCTCTGCTCGATGACCACGCCCTTGAAGTCCGGATGCCCGACATCGACGCCGCCATCGACGAGGCCGACCCGCACGCCGTTTCCAGGCGGCTTGGCGGAGCCTGCCGCCCCCGCCGCGCCGACGGCGACGGCCATGCCCGCGCCGGCATAGATGTGGTTGAAGTCATAGTCGCCGTCGGGATCCAGCGCCCGCAGGTCGCGGACGGCCTGACGCGCATCCGTACCGCGCGGCGGCGCCAGGGTCACCAGCTCGATGCCCAGGTCGCCCTGCCGTTCCCGCCGCAGCACGGTGAAGCCCTTGGCAAGCGCACGCTCGACGGCCTGGGGGCTGGGCGAGACCGCCAGCAACTCGCCGCGTACGGCGGGCCGGCCCTGGTCGTCGGGCTCCAGCGTGCGGGGATTGGCCCTGAGCAAGGCCCGCAGCCGATCCAGGCCCGCCAGGTCGCGCGCGCCCTCGACGGTCCGTGTCGTCAGGTCCTGCGCGCCGTCAACCACGTCCGACACGACCGGCAACCGGCTCGGCAGCGACGGCAGGCCGCCGGGCAGCAGCTGGGCGCGCGAGGCGGCCGCCGGTCCCAGAACCAGGGCGCAGGCCGCGAGGACCGGAAGGGCGACTCTTTTACGCACGCGATCTCCTGCTTCCCTCGCGCGAGTAAGGATGGCCGGAACGCGCTGGGAGTGGAATAATTATCCGGTTCATGGATTAAACGCCGGACACGGCGCGTTTCTTCCTTCAGGCGACGTAGGCGGACCTTGGATTCTTTTCATAAGGACATGCTGGACCTGCTGCCGCGGCTGCGCCGCATGGCGCGGGTGCTGGCCCGGGATCCCGCCGACGCCGACGACCTGACGCAGCTGACCCTCGAGCGCGCCCTGACGCGCCGGGACCAGTGGCGGGAAGGGACGCGACAAGACAGTTGGATGTTTCGGATCATGCGCAACGCCTGGATCGATGAAAGCCGCAGCCGCGCCCGGCGCGGTCGCGTCCTGGCCCCGCCGGAAGCGGGCGCCAACGCCGCCGATCCGGCCGCCCAGACGCTGGACAGCCGCCTGGCCCTGACGGCCGTCGAGGCGGCGCTGGACGCCCTGCCCGAGGACCAGCGCACGGCGGTGGCCCTGGTGCTGATCGAAGGCCTTTCGTACCAGGAAGCCGCCGACAGCCTCGAAATCCCGATGGGAACCCTCACCAGCCGCCTCGCCCGCGGCCGCACGGCCCTGCAGGCCGCACTGATCGACCAAGGAGCCAGGCCATGACCGTGAGCGACGAAGAGGTCTTCGCCTATGTGGACGGCGAGTTGCCGCCCGAGACCATGGCCAGGATCACCGCGGCCATGACCAAGGATCCCGCCCTGGCGGCCCGCATCCAGGCCCAGAAGGATTTGCGACGGCTGCTGTCGGGCGCCCATGCCGGGGTGTTGCGCGAGGCCATCCCGCCGAAGCTGAAGGCCGCCGCCACCAACGGCGCCAAGCCGGCCGAGGTGATCGCCTTCCCGCAGCCCAAGCCGAAGGAAAAGGCCAAGGACAGGATCCGCGTCCAGAAGCCGGCAAGCCCATCGACGCGCCCGGCCTTCGCGGTGCGCAAGCCGCCGGTCTGGGCGGCCATGGCCGCCTGCCTGGTGGCGGGCCTGGCCGTCGGGCGCCTGGCCCTGCCCTCGCCGCCGACCGCCGACGGCCGCGCCGCCGAGCTGCCGACCGCCGTCGGGCCCCTGGCCCAGGCGCTGGAAGACGGCACGGCGGCCGGCGCGGCCTCCGGGCCGGTGCGGGTCGGGGTGACGTTCAAGAGCCAGGCGGGCCGCTATTGCCGCACCTTCCAGGGCCAGACCCAGGCCGGCGTGGCCTGCCGGGCGGAGGGCTCGTGGCGCGTGCTGGCGGTTTCGCCGGCCGCTACAGCCGCCGGTGGTCAATATCGCCAGGCCGGCTCGGAGACCCCGGCCGCGGTCATGGCCGTGGTCGACGACATGATCGCCGGCGCGCCGCTCGACGCGGCCGGCGAGGCCCAGGCGGTCAAGGCCGGCTGGCGCTGAGCCGAACCTGACCAACAGGCGGATTGGGTCGCCGCCCCCTGGATAGACTAGGGGGAAAACCCAGGAGGCGGCGTATCCGCGCCCTTCGCAGGGGGGGACGCGAGGCGGGCGCGGATAATGACCGGAGGACGGCTAGGCCAGAAGGTCCAGCAGCGCCCCGGTCATCTCGTCGGCGGTGCGAAGCACCGCGGCGTTGGCGGAGAAATCGGTCTTGGCCGAGACCTGTTCGACTCGCTCGGCGGCGAGATCCGTCTTGGCGGCGACCCCCGCGTCGGCGCCGACACGTTGGGCGCTGGCGGCCAGACGGCCCGTGGCGGCGCTCATTCCGGCGGCGGATATCGAAAAGGCCTGCATCAACCGTTCCCCTGTCTCTTTCGCGAAACTGACGAGGTTCGGTTAAGCCCTTCTTCATATTTAGGGTGAATTTCGATCGACCTTACCAAGTTATGTAGAAAATTTTTGCCATTAAGGTTACCCCACGGAGCGCTTCGCCCTCCCACATTACAAAACCTTCAGGCGAGGCCGCTCGACAACAACGGGCCGTCTCTGCAAGGTCGCCGGCTTCGCGGGCCGCGGGTCCGCCATGGAGCCGATGCATGCCCTTCTCGCGCCGCGCCGCCTATCTGAGCGCCGCCCTCGCCCTCGTTTTCGCCGCCCAGCCGGCCCTGGCGGGCTCCAAGGCCTTCGCCCCCTCGCCCGACGCGATCCGGGCCCACATGACCTTCCTGGCCGACGACCTGATGGAAGGCCGCGAGGCCGGCACGCGCGGCTACGACCTGGCCGCCAACTACGTGACCAGCCAGTTCGCCCTGCTGGGGCTGAAGCCGGCCGGCGACGCCGGCTCCTATCTGCAGACCGTGCCGCTGACCGCCTACCGCCCGGCTTCCAATGGCGAATTCAAGGTCGCCGAGGCCGGGGCCGCGCCCTCGGCCCTGACCTTCGGCGAGGACTTCCTGCCCAGCCCGCAGGCCGACAGGGCCGAGCTGAGCCTGGACGCGCCGCTGGTGTTCGTGGGCTTCGGGATCAGCGCGCCGGAGCGCGGCCGCGACGACTTCGCCGGCCTCGACGTCAAGGGCAAGATCGTCGTGCTGCTGTCAGGCGCCCCCAAGGGCTTCCAGACCGAGGAACGCGCCCACTACGGCTCGATCGGCGTCAAGCGCGCCGAGGCCGCCCGCCGCGGCGCCGTCGGCGTGCTGACCCTGGCCACCCCGGCCGGCGAGAAGCGCCGTCCGTTCGCGCGCGGCGTGGGCGGCAATCGCGACTGGCGGATGACCTGGCGCGCGCCCGACGGCGCGCCGTTCGTGCGCGGCGGCTCGGCGCCCAGCCTGGCCTCGATCAGCGTCAAGGGCGGCGAAAAGCTGTTCGGCTCGGCCGCCGGCAAGCTGGCCGCCGCCTACGCCGCCGCCGAGACCCAGGACGGCAAGGTCGAGGGCTTCGCCCTGCCGACCACGGCCGCCGTCGCCCTGAAGACCGAGATCCAGAAGCGCCGCAGCAGCAATGTCGCCGCCCTGATCGAGGGCTCGGACCCCACGCTGAAGAGCGAAGTGGTGGTGCTCAGCGCCCACCTCGACCACGAGGGGATCAAGGAAAACCCCAAGCCTGGCGAGGACGCGATCTATAACGGCGCCCTCGACAACGCGAGCGGGATCGCCACCCTGCTGGAGGTCGGTCGCGGCTTTACCAGCGGCAAGGCCCGGCCCAAGCGCTCGATCCTGCTGCTGGCGGTCACCGCCGAGGAGAAGGGCCTGATCGGCTCGGAATATTTCGCGCACAATCCGACCGTGTCGAAGGCCAACCTGGCCGCCGACGTCAATCTGGACATGCCGGTGCTGCTGTATCCGTTCGTCGACGTGGTGGCCTTCGGGGCCGACCGCTCGACGATCGGGCCGATCGTGGCCAAGGCCGCCGCCCGGGTCGACGTGGCCCTGTCGCCCGACCCCATGCCGGAGGAAGGCCTGTTCACCCGCAGCGACCACTACCGCTTCGTCGAGCAGGGCGTGCCGTCGGTGTTCCTGATGACCGGCTTCAAGAATGGCGGCGAGAAGGCCTTCAAGGACTTCCTGGCCACCCACTATCACAAGGTCAATGACGACCTGGCCCAGCCGATCGACTACCAGGCGGCCGCCAAGTTCGCCCGGGTCAATTACGAGATCGCCCACGACCTGGCCGACGCCCCCGCACGTCCGACCTGGAAGGCCGGCGACTTCTTCGGCGGGATCTTCGCGCCGAAAGGTCATCCGTCGGCCGCCCACTGATCGGAAATCGATCGAAGGGAAGACGATTGACCGACGCGGCGAGGAGGCCGATTTTGCCTCCTCGTTGGTATCGAGAGGGAATCTGGTGGCCAGTACGGGCGCGCTCCTGAAGCTCGGCGTGATCACGCCCGTGGCGATGGTGGCCGACGTCTGGCTGGCCCAGCGGCTGTTCCCCGGCTTCGATCCGGGCGCCCAGTTCATCAGCGAACTGGGCGGCCCCGCCGCCCCGGCGCCGGTGGTGTTCAACCTCGGCATGATGCTGGCCGGGATCGCCGGCCTGTTCGCGGGGGCCGGCTTCGCCCATGCTCTGGAAAAGGCTGGCGGCCGTCGGCAGGTCTCGGCCTTCGCCGGCCTGTGGGTGGCGCTGACGGGCCTGGGCGCCTTCTTCGCCGGGGCCTTCCATTGGCCCGACCCGATGCACCGCGCCTGCGGCGTGGGCCTGGCCATCCAGTTCGCTCCCCTGTTCACCGCCTGGGCCCTGTGGGGCCAGCCAGGCTATCGCCGCCTGGCGCACTTCTCGCTGGGCTGGTTCTTCGGCCTGCTGCTGGTCCTGGCCCTGCTGACCGGCGCCTGGAACATCCGCACCGGCGCCGATGTGGGCCTCTGGCAGCGGGGGCATGCGTTCCTGGGCCTGCTGTGGCTGGCCATAGCCGCCTGGAACCTGGAACGCGGCTGGCGCGCGGCGCCGGCGGAGATGGAGCCGGCGGCGGCATGAAGACCTCTTTCCTTCTCCCATAGGGAGAAGGTGGCGCGAAGCGCCGGATGAGGGGTTAGGGACTTTTGACGGCGTGTCGGCACGCCGGTTGGCGGCGTACCCCCTCACCCTCCCAGGCTATCGCCTGGGCCCCTCCCTCTCCCTCTGGGAGAGGGTCATAAGCAGAGCCCAAAAGAAAAGGCCCCGGAGTTTCCTCCGGGGCCTTCGCTTTGTCAGCCGAAGCTAGAAGCGTCGATTATTCAACGATTTTCGCGACGACGCCGGCGCCGACGGTGCGGCCGCCTTCACGGATGGCGAAGCGGAGCTTCTCTTCCATGGCGATCGGGGTGATCAGCTCGACGTCCAGCTCGGCGTTGTCGCCCGGCATGATCATTTCCACGCCTTCGCGCAGCTTGATGATCCCGGTCACGTCCGTGGTGCGGAAGTAGAACTGCGGGCGGTAGTTGGTGAAGAACGGGGTGTGACGGCCGCCTTCTTCCTTGGTGAGGATGTAGGCCTCGGCCACGAACTTGGTGTGCGGGGTGATCGAACCCGGCTTGCACAGCACTTGGCCGCGCTCGACGTCTTCGCGCTTGGTGCCGCGCAGCAGCACGCCCACGTTGTCGCCCGCTTGACCTTGGTCCAGCAGCTTGCGGAACATTTCGACGCCCGTGCAGGTGGTCTTTTGGACCGGACGGATGCCGACGATTTCGACTTCTTCACCGACCTTCACGATGCCGCGCTCGACGCGACCGGTCACCACGGTGCCGCGGCCCGAGATCGAGAACACGTCTTCGACCGGCATCAGGAAGGCCTGGTCGATCGGGCGTTCCGGCTGCGGGATGTAGTCGTCGACCGAAGCCATCAGGGCCAGGATCGCTTCTTCGCCGATCTTGGCGTCGCGGTTTTCCACGGCGGCCAGGGCCGAACCCTTGGTGATCGGAATGTCGTCGCCCGGGAACTGGTAGGACGACAGCAGCTCACGAACTTCCATTTCGACGAGCTCGAGCAGCTCTTCGTCGTCGACCATGTCGACCTTGTTCATGAACACGACCAGGGCCGGCACGCCGACCTGACGGGCCAGCAGGATGTGCTCGCGGGTCTGCGGCATCGGGCCGTCGGCGGCCGACACGACCAGGATCGCGCCGTCCATCTGGGCGGCGCCCGTGATCATGTTCTTCACGTAGTCGGCGTGGCCGGGGCAGTCGACGTGAGCGTAGTGACGGTTGGCCGTCTCGTACTCGACGTGGGCGGTGTTGATCGTGATGCCGCGGGCCTTTTCTTCCGGCGCAGCGTCGATGTCGGCGTAGTTCTTGGCGGTCGCGCCGCCCGACTTCGCCAGCGTGATCGTGATCGCGGCCGTCAGCGTCGTCTTGCCATGGTCAACGTGACCGATGGTGCCGATGTTGCAGTGCGGCTTATTACGTTCGAACTTTTCCTTGGCCATCGTCTCTACCTTCGCGCCGGCGGCTGATTGTTTACGGGTATCACTTCGAGGGAGCTGGAGCGGGTAGCGGGAATCGAACCCGCATCCTCAGCTTGGAAGGCTGCTGCACTACCATTGTGCTATACCCGCCCTCTAGAACCAGAACTGGGCCTGGCTGGCAGCGGGGTCGCGATCGGCTCCCGTCTCTTGGCTCGGGGGCCTAGCCCTCTTTCCGGTCGTTCAGTTCATCGCGCGTGGTGGGGGAAGAAGGACTCGAACCTTCGAAGCTTTCGCAGCGGATTTACAGTCCGCCCCCTTTGCCGCTCGGGACATTCCCCCACGGCGCGATGTGAACTCCGGAAGAGGCGGCCGTATCTTCGATCTTCGCGGCCGTGTCAAACGGCTGCTGTGGATCGAGGAACAAAAGCTCTTTGAGCAGGTTCGGACGGTGCTAAGCAGCGCCGGACCGGCTCGCGGAACCTCGTGGCCCCCAAATCGGAGCGCGTCTTATAGTGTCCTCTCATTCTGAACGCAACGACCGTGGAAGGCCAAAAGCGCCAGAACGTGAAATTCGCGGCAAGCCTCAGAAAAACAAGCACTTTTCCAAGCCTCACAGCGACGAAAAGGACTGGATCTGGGGGAATCACGCGGTCGAGGCGGCGCTTTCGAACCCTTCCAGGCCCGCGCCGAAGCGCCTTCTGGTCACGCCGGACCGCGCCAAGCGACTCGCGCCGAATCTTCAGCGTCACCCCGCCCTGCAGGTGATGGAGGCGGTCGATATCGCCCGGCAGTTGCCGCAGGGCGCGGTGCACCAGGGAATCGCCATGAAGGTGGACGAGCCCGAGCCGCTGTCGCTGGCCGAACTGGCCACGCCGGCCGAGGGCGTCATCGTCATGCTGGACCAGATCACCGACCCGCAGAACGTCGGCGCCATCTTCCGCTCGGCCGCCGCCTTCGGGGTCAGGGGCGCGGTGCTGCAGGACCGCCATGCGCCGATGCTGTCGGGCGTGCTGGCCAAGACCGCCGTGGGGGCGGTAGACAAGGTGCCCTACGCGCGCGTGGTCAATCTCTCGCGGGCTCTCGAGGAACTGGCCGACCTGGGCTGGCGGGCCGTGGCCCTGGCCGGCGAGGCCGAGGAAAGCCTGGAAGCCGTGCTCGACGGCGGCCCCACGGTGCTGGTGCTCGGCTCGGAGGGCGAAGGCGTCCGCCGGCTGGTGGCCGAGCACTGCGACGCGATGGGAAAAATCCCCATGCCCGGCGGCTTCGAGAGCCTGAATGTGTCCGCCGCGGCGGCGATCGCGCTCTATGAAACGTCACGGGTTCGCGCCGGAGGTGAAATCGGTTCGTGAATCCACATTAACCGTTTTGATTTCGTCGCAACGACGTGTTTTCCTCGCGAGCGAAAGCCTTCGCGAGCCTCAAGTATGACCGCTCGCGAAGGGTTTTTGCCATGGGATCGGGGGACCCGATGTTGCAAGTGAAGTTCCGGACGGCCGCTTTGGCTTCGTCCGCGGCGTTGGCGCTGGCCCTGACGGGCTGTGGCGCGCGGGAGCCGGCCGATACGCCGCCGACCGCCGCCACCGAGCGCCCGCCGGCGCCGGCCCAGAAGCCGGAGTTGCTGGGGGCCGCGCCGGGCGAGGCGCCGGCGTCCGACGGCCTGCTGGGCGGGCCGATCGCCCAGCCCACGCCGGTGGCCGTGACCACCGGTGATTCCCGCCTGAAGACCTGGCGCCGCGCCGACGGCACGCTGGTGACGGCGATGAAGCCGATCGCCAATCCGCGCGAGGTGCGCACGCACGTTCGCGCGCAGCCCAAGCCGCACCATCCGCGTCCGGCCCCCACGGCCGCGCGTCCCGCGCCGGTCGCCGTCGCCCATGCTTCGCCCAAGCCGGTCTACAAGCCCGCGCCCGCCCCTGTGAAGGCCGCGCCGAAGCCGGTGGTGGTCGCCGCCAAGCCAGCGCCGGCTCCCGTCCCCGCCAAGGTCGCGCCGAAGCCGGCTCCGGTGGCCGCCAAGTCGCCGCCTCCCGCGCAGGTCGCCAAGACCGAGCCCCTCAAGCCCGTCCCCCCGCCCGCCAAGCCGGCGACCCTGGCCAAGGCCCCGACCGTGGCGCCCGTCGCGCCCGTCGCCGCCAAGCTGCCGCCGAAGGTCGAGAAGCTGCAGGCCGTCGTGGCCCCCGCCGCCACCAGCGGCGCGGTGCTGGCCACGGCCGAAAGCCTGAAGACCGGCAAGGAAGGCCAGGTGACCCTGTCGCTGCCGGCCACGCTGGGCGATTTGATCAAGGAACAGGCCGCCAAGTTCGGCCTGGGCAAGCCCGCCAAGAAGGTCAGCGCCTATGCCGACCTGGAAGGCCAGGGCTACGAGATCACCCCGAACGGCCGCCAGACCGCCACGGTCAAGCCGGGCGAGCCGACCACCTTCGCCTGGCAGGTCAAGCCGACTCCGGACGCCAAGGGCGCGCTGACCACCCAGTTCGGCGCTTCGCTGGACGGCGGCAAGGCGCCCCAGCCCTTCTCGCTGGGCGTGATCACCAAGCAGGTCGCCGCCGTTCCGGAAAAGGCCAAGGACGCCGCCAAGGGCTTCAAGCTGCCGGCCTTCCTCGACGCCCAGGTCGACGTCCCCGGCGTCGGCAAGGTGCCGGGCAAGTCGCTGCTGGGCGCGGGCCTGGTGCTGCTGGCCCTGATCATCCTGGTGGCGATCTCGCGCGGCGCGGCCAAGGCCCGGGCCCAGGCCGAGCGTCGCCGCAAGTTCCGCACTCTCACCGACTACGGCCGCAACGAGCCGGAGTTCGACTCGCCCAAGGCCCAGGACGTGGCCTATGTGAACCCGATGGTGGCCGCCGCCGGCGGCGGGGTCGTAGGCGCCGCCGGCGCGGCGATCTTCAACCACCACCAGGAAGCCAAGGCCGAGGCGGCCGCCGAAGCCGCCGCCGAGCACGAGCCCTTCCCGGCTCCGGCCGACGACAGCCCGCAGGTGCAGCACGTCAGCGACGTCGCCCACGCCGAACCGGTGGTCGAAGCCGAGCCGGCCGCTCACGCCGAACCGGTCGAGCATCATGAACCGGAAGCCCACGCCGAGGCGGCCGACGACCACCACCCGGCGGTCGAACACCCCGCCGCCCCGGCCGAGCCCGCCCGCAACCGCGAGCCCGAACCGGTTCACTAAGTCGCCTGTTCGATAGAGGGGCCTGTCCGCGAGGACGGGCCCTTTTTCGATCGGTTGTCGCCAAGCTTTCCCAGGATCGCAGCCTGGTGCTTGCCAGGGCGCGCGGCCTGCCCCATTGAGACCGCATGCTCGACGCGCTCTTCTCCTCCGCTAGCGGCCCGCTGACGGCCTTCCTTCAGGTCCTGATGATCGACCTCGTCCTGGCCGGCGACAACGCCGTGGCCGTGGGCCTGGCGGCCGGCGGACTGCCGGTCAAGGACCGCAAGAAGGTCATTCTCTACGGCCTGGGCGCGGCCGTGGTGCTGCGCATCGGCTTTGCCCTGATCACCACCTGGCTGCTGGGCGTCGTGGGCCTGCTGCTTGCCGGCGGCTTCCTGCTGCTGTGGGTGTGCTGGAAGATGTGGCGCGAGATGCGCGAACAGGCCGCCCAGGACGCCGCCGACGCCGCGGCCATGCTCGACGCCGATCCAAACACCGAACCGCAGGCCAGGGCGCCCAAATCGTTCAAGAGCGCCTTCCTGCAGGTGCTGATCGCCGACGTCTCGATGTCGCTGGACAACGTGCTGGCCGTTGCCGGCGCGGCCCGCGAACACCCGGGCATCCTGGTCTTCGGCCTGCTGCTGTCGATCGCCCTGATGGGCCTGGCCGCAAACGCCATCGCCAAGCTGCTGCACAAGCACCGCTGGATCGGCTTCATCGGCCTGGCCATCGTGCTCTACGTCTCGCTGCACATGATCTGGGAAGGCCACCGCAGCGTGGTCATGGACCTGCACAAGACCGAGCAATACAACGCCGCCGCCCCCAACATCGTCGACATCAAGCCCGACGAAGTGGCCAAGCACGAGAAGCATCGCTAGGCGCATGGCGAAGTTCTGGACGCCCAAGACGTACCTGCCCCTGGCCGCGCTGAGCGGCTTCGTCTCGGTCGCCGTCGGGGCCTTCGCCGCCCATGGCGTGCACGAAACCCGGCCCGTCGAGCTGTTGAAAACCGGCGCGCTCTACGAGATGACCCATGCCCTGGCGGTGTTCGCCGCCTTCGCCGTGGCGCGGGCGACCGGGCGCTCGGGCGGCCTGCCGGCGGGCCTCTTCCTGTTCGGCAGCGTTGTGTTTTCGGGCACGCTCTATGCCCTGGCCTTCGGCGGCCCGCGCATCCTCGGCGCCATCACGCCCATCGGCGGCCTGGCCTTCCTGGCCGGCTGGCTGGTGCTGGCCTGGAACGCGCGCAAGGTCGCGACCGAGGCTTAGAGCCGCCGCCAGGCGCGCACGGCTTCCACCACCGCGAACAGGCAGGCCGAGGCCGCCAGGCTGGCGATCACCACGGCGTCGAACTCCCCGCCCCAGCGGTGCTGGCCCGGCGCGCCCAGGAGCGCGGCGGCGACCGTGTTCTTGGCCAGATGCGCCCCGAGCGCGAACTCCAGTCCGCCCAGTCGTACAACGGCCCAGCCATAGGCCGCGCCCGAGACGAAGTGCAGGGCGACCAACAGGCCGTCGGATTGCAGGTGGGCGATGCAGAACACCAGGCTGCTGGCCAGCACCAGCAGCAGGTTGCGCCAGCCGGCCGAGGTGTCGCCGGACAGGATCCAGCCCCGGAACAGCACCTCCTCGGCCATAACCGCCGGCGCGCCGAACGCCAGGGCCGCGAGGCAGAACGCCGCCGCCTCAAGCCCCGAGGGATAGGCGACGAAGGCTCCGTGCTCGGCGCGGAAGCCGACGGTCGCGCCCAGGGCGGCCAGTTGCAGCAGGGCGAACGGAACGAACCCCGCCGCCAGCAACGGCCAGCGGAAATGCTTCGCCGTGGTGACGAACGACAGTGGCCGACGCCGAAGCGCCCAGGCCGCCGCCAGCCAGAGGCCCAGCGCCAGCCCCGCCAGCACCAGGGCGTCCTGGAGGATCGGCGCGGCGTCGGCGACGGCCGCGAGCCATCCCCCGCCCGCCGGTTCGGGGGCCAGAGCCCCGGCGATCCAGTCGAACGCCAGGATGCCGACGCCGCTCAGGGCCAGGCCCAGAACGCCGCCGCCGATCAAGGCGACCGGCGCCCTGACGACGAGGCCGCCACCGAGACGAGCTTTTGATTCCGATACACGCACAGCGCTAGCCTAGCGGCTCGCGACGTGCGGGCAACCGCCCTACGCCTTCCTCGGAACCGCCAGCAGGAAGATCGCCAGGGCCGAGCCGACCAGGCAGGCGAACATCACCGCCGCCGCCGGGCGCGGGGTGCCGTCGTGCAGCATGCCGCCGGCCCAGGAAGCCACCGCCCCGGCCGCGAACGACACCCCGCCCATCAGGGCCGAGATCGAGCCGGCCCGGCGCGGATCGACGCTGAGCGCGCCGGCCATGGTGTTGCCCGACATCAGGCCGTAGGTCGAAAGGGCCAGGAACAACAGCGGCAGCACGGTCCACTCGCCGCCCAGGCCCGTCCAGGCGAAGAAGGTCAGGGCCAGGGCCAGGATCACCGAGGCGGCGCTGGCGCGCATCAGCACCTGGTCGGGCTTGAACCGGCGCAGCAGGAAGCGGTTGACCTGGCTGGCCCCGATGATGCCGACGGCGTTCAGCGCGAAGATGATGTTGAACACCAGGCTGGAGTGACCGTAGGTGCCCATCACCAGGTCCGGCGAGGTCGAGATGTAGGTGAACAGCACCGAGCCGTTCAGCGCCCCGGCCAGGCCGTAGCCCAGCAGGCGCTTCTCGCGCAGCAGCAGGGCGAAGGCGCGCAGCGGGTTCTCGGCCCGGGCCTGGGCGGCGGTCTCTTCCGAGCGCGACTCCTTGAGGCCCAGCGCCACCCACAGGCCGATCGCCAGGCCGAAGACCGCCATCACCCCGAACACCCAGCGCCAGCCGGCGACAGCGTCGATCGCCCCGCCCAGCTGCGGCGCCAGCACCGGGGCCAGCCCCATGATCAGGGTCATCAGCGACAGCACCCGCGCGGTCTCGGCGTGGTCGAAGCGGTCGCGCACCACCGCTCGGGCCACCACCGCCCCGGCGCAGCCGCCCAGGGCCTGGACGAAGCGGGCGGCCAGCAGCACCTCGATATTGGGCGCCAGGGCGCAGGTCAGGGAGGCGACGGTGTAGATGCCCACGCCCAGCAGGATTGGCGCGCGCCGGCCCAGGCGGTCGGAGGCCGGGCCATAGGCGAACTGGCCGAGAGCCATGCCGGCGAAGAAGGCCGCCAGGGTCAGCTGGGTCTGCTCGGCCCCGACGTGCAGGCTGCGTCCGATGGCCGGCAGGCTGGACAGGTACATGTCGATCGACATCGGCGCGAAAGCCGTCAGCGCGCCCAGGAGCAGGACGAGCCGCCACGGCGTGGCGGGCGGCGAGGAGGCGGGCGCGGTCGAAGTCATGCCGCCTTCTACTCCCGTCTGCCGCTGCGGAAAGCCTTTATCGCGCTTGCGGCGCCGCCTGCCCGCCCGCAATCTGACCGCAGATAACATAACAAGGGAGACGTCCATGGCTTGGCCACAGCCGCAGTTCGCGCAGATCAACGGCATTCGCCTGGCCTATTACGAGGCCGGGCCGCGCAGCGGCGTCCCCATCGTCTTCTCCCACGGTTTTCCGGAACTGGCCTACAGCTGGCGTCATCAGGTCGCCGCCCTCGCCGAGGCCGGCCACTGGGTGATCGCGCCGGACCAGCGCGGCTATGGCCTGAGCGACAAGCCCGAGGCGGTCACCGACTACGACATGGCCCATCTGACCGGCGACCTCGTCGGCCTGCTCGACCACCTGGGCGTGGAGAAGGCGATCTTCTGCGGCCACGACTGGGGCGGCATCATCGTCTGGGCCATGCCGCTGCTGCATCCGGATCGCGTGGCTGGGGTGATCGGCCTGAACACGCCGTTCGTGCCCCGCCTGCCGATAGATCCCATCGAGATGTTCAAGGCCGCCTATGGCGAGGACATGTACATCGTCCACTTCCAGACGCCGGGCGCCGCCGACGCCCTGTTCGGGGAGGACGTCGACAAGACCATCCGCTTTTTCATGCGCCTGCCCGGCGACGGCGTGGTCGGTTTCTCCTCGCGGCCAGCCGAGCGGCGCTCGCTGGCCCTGCAACTGGCGCTGCAGCACTTCGACCCAGCCGGCGACGACAAGCAGTTCCTGACCGACGCCGAGCGCGCGGTCTATGTCGAGGCCTTCGAGAAGGGCGGCTTCACCGGCCCGATCAACTGGTACCGCAACTTCACCCGCAACTGGGAGCGTTCCGAGCCCCTGCCCCGCCGCATCGACGGCATCCCCTGCCTGATGATCATGGCCGAGCACGACGTCGTCCTGCCGCCGTCCCTGGCCGATCGCATGGGCGAGCAGATCGGCGATCTGGAAAAGGTGCTGATCGAAGGCAGCGGCCATTGGACCCAGCAGGAAAAGCCCGCCGAGGTGAACACGGCGATCCTCGACTGGCTGGCGAGACGGTTTGGAGACGCCCGCCCGACCTAGGGCAGCAGCCGCCCCGCGACAGAGCGCCCGGATCCACGCCTCGCGCGCTGGTGACAAGCCTGGTGAATGCTCTAGCCTCCTTTGCGGGATCACAGGGGAAGCCGAACGTGCAGCTGTTCACCAAGATCGGGCTCGTCTTGGCGACGGTCCTCGCCCTCGCGGCGTCGCCGAGCCTCGCGGCGGCCAAGCCGAAGCCCGTCGCGGCCACGGTCTCGTCTCGGGCCCTGACCGCCGGCGCCGTCGCTTCGCCCGACCGCTATGGCGCCCTGGCCGCCGAGGAAATCCTGCGCAAGGGCGGCAACGCGGTCGATGCGGCCGTGGCCACGGCCTTCGCCCTGGCGGTGACCTATCCAGAGGCCGGCAATCTGGGCGGCGGCGGGTTCATGACCCTGTATGTCGACGGCAAGCCCTACTTCCTCGACTACCGCGAGACCGCCCCGGCCGCGGCCACGGTCGGCATGTACCTGGACGCAAAGGGCGAGGCGGTGGCCGCCCGCAGCCAGTTCGGCAACCTGGCGGTCGCGACGCCCGGCACGGTGCGCGGCATGGCCATGGCCCACAAGCGGTTCGGCAAGCTGTCGTGGGCGCAGGTGCTGGCCCCGGCGATCCGCTACGCCCGCGAGGGCTTCCTGGTTACGCCGCAGCTGATCGGCAACCTCGAGGACGCCCAGGCCTCGTTCGTCGGCGTCACCAATTTCGACGCCCGGTTCGGCGGGCTGAAGGCCGGCGCGGTGTTCCGCCAGCCCGAGCTGGCCGCCACCCTGCAGCGCATCGCCAAGGGCGGCGACGCCGAGTTCTACACCGGCAAGACCGCCGACCTGCTGGTCGCCCAGATGGCGCGCGGCGGCGAGAAGGGCTTGATCACCAAGGCCGACCTGGCCGCCTACAAGGCCGTCTGGCGAGAGCCGATCCAGGCCGACTGGCGCGGGTTCAAGGTGATCACGGCCCCGCCGCCCAGCTCCGGCGGGATCGCCCTGCTGCAGTTGCTGATGATGAAGCAGGAGGCCGCCCCGCTGTTTTCGGGCGTGGCGCTGAACAGCCCGCAATATGTCCACCTGGTCGCCGAGATGGAAAAGCGGGTGTTCGCCGATCGGGCCGAATATCTGGGCGATCCGGACTTCTGGAAGGTTCCGGTCTCGAACCTGATCGACCCGGCCTATGTCGCCCGCCGCGCGCGGGAGATCGACCCGGCCAAGCCCTCGCCCACGCCCTCAGTCAAGCCGGGGCTGGAAAAGCCGCAGACCACCCACTTCTCGATCGTCGACCGCTGGGGCAACGCCGTCTCCAACACCTATACGCTGAACGGCTGGTTCGGCTCGGGCGTCGTGGTCGAGGGGGCGGGCTTCCTGCTCAACGACGAGATGGACGATTTCTCGGCCAAGCCGGGCGCGCCCAACATGTTCGGCGTGGTGGGCGGCGACGCCAACGCCGTCGCGCCCGGCAAGCGGCCGCTGTCGTCGATGACCCCGACCATCCTGACGCGCGACGGCAAGGTGGCCATGGTGATCGGCACGCCGGGCGGATCGCGGATCTTCACCTCGGTGTTCCAGGTGCTGGCCAATATCTACGACTACGGGCTGCCGCTGGATCAGGCGCAGAAGCAACGGCGCTTCCACCACCAGCTCCTGCCCGAGAACGTGATCTTCTCCGAACCGTACGAACCCTTCCCGGCCGCGCTGACCAAGGCCCTGGAGGCGCGGGGCTACAGGATCGAGATGGGGTTCGTCGGCGACATCGAGGCCATCCAGGTCATCGACGGCGCCCCGGTTCCGGCCGCCGATCCCCGGGCGCGCGGGGTGGGCAAGGTGGTTCCGTAACCAACGGACGCGCCCTCAGCGCCAACGGTCGCCCTTGTCGAGCACAAGCGTCTTCACGACATGGCGCCAGGGCACGACGAGCGGGAAGACCACGACCAGCAGGCAGGCGAAGGTGGTGGCCAGGGTGCCTTCGTCCATCTGGCCGCTCGCCCACTTGGGCGCGGCGACGACGGCCAGCCAGATCGCCTTCCAGGCCATTTCGAACAGCAGCAGCGGCAGCATCCGCAGGGGATGGCGCAGGCCCAGCAGCGCCAGCAGCGACAGCGCCCCCAGCATGCACTGGACGACGCCCTCCATCAGCTCCCAGCCGGCGTGGCGCAGGACGATGCCCGGCCACACCTGAATCCCCAGGCCGACGATCAGCAGCAGATAGGCGCAGCGCAGGGCGTTGAGACGCCAGGCGGGAAGCTCGGCGGACCTCGCCGGGAGCGACGGTGCGAGGGCGACCATCACTCGACGTCCTTGAGGATCTTCTCGATGGCGGACAGGCGGGCCTTGATCTCGTCCAGACCGTCGAGCACCGCCTGTTGGGCGGCGCCGCCCTGCTGGGCGGCCGCCTTGGCCTGGGCTTGGGCCTGGGCCACGCGAGACCAGTAGCGCATGCCGAAGATGACCAGGACGGTCGCCAGCGGCAGGCCGATCGTCAGCAGATAGATGTTCGCTTGCATGCAAGCCCCCTTACTTTTCCGGTTTGTCGGACAGCGTCGCGGCGGCGGCCGCGACGGTCTCGGGCGTGAGTTCGACGTGGAAGGCGACGACCTCGAAATAGTTCAAGGCCTTGCCGTCGGCCGACAGCTCCAGCTGGCTGGTGACCAGCCCTGCTTCCTCGAGCTTGTTCAGGTGCAGATGGAGCAGCGGCCGGCTGATGCCGATCTCGCGCGCCAGCTGGCTGACATAGTTGCGCCCGCCCACCTTCAGCGCCGCGAGGATGCGGAGCCGATGGGGGTTGTCGAGCGCCGACAGGATCGCCGCCAACTCGTCCCCCCCTGTCATTCTGCATGTCCGCATTTCATGTGTCAGTTATTTCTGACATATGAAATGAAGTCAAGCCGGAAGCGCTTCGACGATCTGAGGGCTGACAACGGCGCCGCTCGGCACTAGCGTCCCCGCCATGATCCGTCCCTCGCTCCTGGCCCTCTCGGCCTGCCTCGCCCTGGCTCACCCCGTGATGGCTGAAAAACTTTCCCCGGAACGCCTGTTCGCCGATCCCGACATCAACGGCCCGACCGCCAAGGGCGTGGCCCTGTCGCCGGACGGCAAGCGCGTCACCTACCTGAAGGCCAAGGCCGAGGCCGCCAACGTCCAGGACCTGTGGGCGGTCGACGTGGCCGGCGGCGAGCCCTACCGGCTGATCGACGCCAACGCCCTGTCGTCGGGCGACAAGGAACTGTCGGAGGCCGAGAAGGCCCGTCGCGAGCGCGCCCGGGTGCTGGCGCGCGGCGTGGTCGAATACAGCTGGGACAGCGAGGGCCGCTTCGTGCTCGTGCCGCTGGACGGCGACCTCTATGTCGACAGCGTCGCCGACGGCAAGGTCAGCCGCCTGACCGAGACCCCGGGCGACGAGGTCGACGCCAAGGTCTCGCCCAAGGGCCGGTTCGTCTCCTATGTCCGCGACCAGAACCTCTACATCCGCCCGCTGGCCGGCGGCGCCGAAACGGCCCTGACCAAGGACGGCCAGGGCGCGGTCTCGTTCGGCGTGGCCGAATTCATCGCCCAGGAGGAGATGGACCGCGACACCGGCTACTGGTGGTCGCCAGACGAGGCGCGCATCGCCTATGCCCGCGTCGACGAGACCGGCGTCGACATCGTGCCGCGCGCCGACATCGGCCCGACCGGCGCCACCGTGGTCGCCCAGCGCTATCCGCGCTCGGGCCGGCCGAATGCGGTCGTCGATCTGTTCGTGCGCGACCTGGCCTCGGGCAAGGTCGTGCAGATCGACCTGGGCGCCAACAAGGACATCTATCTGGCCCGGGTGAACTGGGCCAAGGACGGCAAGACCCTCTATGTCCAGCGCCAGAGCCGCGACCAGAAGACCCTAGACCTGATCGCCTTCGATCCAGCGACCGGCAAGGGCAAGGTGATCCTCACCGAGACCGACGCCCACTGGGTGGAGCTGCACGACGACTTCCGCGCCCTGAAGGACGGCTCGTTCCTGTGGTCGTCGGAGAAGTCGGGCGACAAGCACCTCTACCACTACGCCGCGGACGGCAAGCTGCTAGGGCAAGTGACCCAGGGCGACTGGCCGGTCGACAAGATCGAGGCCGTCGACGAAAAACGCGGCCTCGTCTTCTTCGGCGCCTCGATCGACACCCCGATCGAGCGGCGGATCTATTCGGTCTCGTACGTGAAGCCCGCCGCCCCGGCCGCCCTGACCCCGGCCGGCGGCTGGTGGACGGCCAAGGTCGCGGCCACGGGCGCCTTCGTGGGCTCCTATTCGGACCCCAAGACCCCGCCACAGACGGCGCTCTACGATCCGGCCGGCAAGCGCGTGCGCTGGATCGAGGAGAACAAGCTCGACGCCGCCCACCCCTATGGCCCCTATGCCGGCGCGCACATCGTTCCGGAGTTCGGGACGCTGAAGGCCAGCGACGGCCAGGCGCTGCACTATTCGCTGCTGAAGCCGGCCGGCTTCGACGCCAGCAAGAAGTATCCGGTGATCGTCTCGGTCTATGGCGGCCCGCACGCCCAGCGCGTCACCCGCAGCTGGAACGTCAACGACGAGGCCTTCGCCAACGCCGGCTACGTGGTGTTCAAGCTCGACAACCGCGGCTCGTCCAACCGCTCGACGGCGTTCAAGACGGCGCTGGACCGCCGCATGGGCACGGTGGAGGTCGAGGACCAGTTCGCCGGCGCGGCCTTCCTCAAGACCCTGCCCTACGTCGATCCCGAGCGCCTGGGCGTGATGGGCTGGTCGTACGGCGGCTTCATGACCCTGATGATGCTGACCGCCGAGGGCACGCCCTTCAAGGCCGGCGCGGCGGGCGCGCCGCCGACTGAGTGGGGCCTCTACGACACCCACTACACCGAGCAGTTCATGGGCAAGCCGGACGAGAACAAGGCCGGTTATGCGCAATCGGACGTGCTGAACCGCATCGATCGCCTCAAGCCCGGCAGCCTGATGTTGATCCACGGCATGGCCGACGACAACGTCATCTTCGAGAACAGCACCCGCGTGCTGGCGGCCTTGCAGAAGAAGGGCATCGCCTTCGAGACCATGCTCTATCCCGGCGAGCGCCACAGCGTGATCCGCAGCCGGGCTAAGGGCCTGCACGTCCTGAAGACGCACCTCGACTTCTTCGACCGCAAGCTCAAGGGCGAGTGAGCGACCAGCGGCCCCGGTTCTCGCCGGGGCCGTTTTCATATGGAGGGTGGAGCTTGAAGCCTCTGTTGTTGCTTGGCGGGGCCGCCCTGCTTCTCGCCGGTCCGGTCCAGGCCGCGCCGAAGACTTTGAAAGCGCCGCCGCAGACCGGTGTCGAGATCGGGTTCGGTGTCGACGGCGGCGAGCTTTCCCTGGAAGCCGAGCAACTGCTGCTGTCCAATGGCGTGCCCGGTGAACTGCTGGTCGCACAGCACCTCGAAAGGATCGAGGCTCTCGACCCGCGCCTGAACGCCGTCCTCGCCGTCAATCCCGACGCCCGGAAGATCGCCCGCGCCCTCGACGCCGAGCGCAAGGCCGGCAAGGTGCGCGGGCCGCTCCACGGCCTGCCGATCCTGATCAAGGACAATATCGACACCCGCGATCCCATGGCCACCACCGCCGGCTCGCTGGCGTTGAAGGACAATGTCACCGGCCGCGACGCCCCGCTGGTCGCCCGCCTGCGGGCGGCGGGCATGGTGGTGCTGGGCAAGGCCAACCTGTCGGAATGGGCCAATATCCGCTCGCCGCGCTCGACCAGCGGCTGGAGCGCGGTCGGCGGCTTCACGCGCAATCCCTACGCCCTCGACCGTAGCCCCTGCGGCTCGTCCAGCGGCTCGGGCGTGGCGGTGGCCGCGGGCCTGGCGCCGGCCGCGATCGGCACCGAGACCGACGGCTCGATCACCTGCCCGGCGGCGATGAACGGTCTTGTGGGCCTGAAGCCGACCGTGGGCCTCGTTTCGCGCACCCACGTCGTGCCGATCAGCCACAGCCAGGACACCGCCGGCCCGATGACCACGACGGTGCGCGACGCGGCCCTGCTGCTGACCGCCATGGCCGGCTCCGATCCCGCCGACCCGGCCACCGCCGAGGCCGACGCCCGCAAGGCCGACTACGCCGCCGCCCTGTCGAAGGACGCGCTGAAGGGCGTCACCCTGGCGGTGGCGCGGTTCTACACCGGCGACTCGGCCAAGACCGACGCGGTGTTCGAGCAGGCCCTGAAGGACCTGCAAGCTCAGGGCGCGACCCTGGTGGACGTGAAGGCCTTCGACGAGGGCCCGGTCGGCCGCGCCGAGGGCGTGGTGCTCTACACCGAGTTCAAGGCCGACATCGCCGCCTACCTGGCCTCGACCGACCCGGACAAGGTCAAGCCCCGCACCCTGGCCGACCTGATCGCCTTCAACGCCGCGACGCCGGCGGAGACCCGTTGGTTTGGCCAGGAGAGCTTCGAGAAGGCGCAAGCGTCCAAGAGCCTGACCGATCCCGACTACCTGAAAGCCAAGGCCGACGCCAAGCGCCTGGCCGGTCCCGAAGGCATCGACAGGATCCTCAAGGAGACCGGCGCGGTCGCCATAATCGCTCCGACCACTGGTCCGGCCTGGACCATCGACCCGGTCAACGGCGACCACTACGGCGGCTCGGCCACCACCCTGCCCGCCGTCGCCGGCTACCCCCACCTGACCGTGCCCATGGGCCAGGTCGAAGGCCTGCCGGTCGGGCTGTCGTTCATCGGCCCGGCCTGGAGCGAGGCCCGGCTGCTGAGCCTGGGCTACGCCTACGAGCAGGCGACGAAGCGGCGGGAACCGCCGGTGCTGAAGGCGACGGTGGGGCCGTAGAGGGGATCCCTCTCTCTTTGAGAGAGGGAGGGGCCCACGCTGCAAGCGTGGGAGGGTGAGAGGTTACATTCATCGCCGGATGAGGCGCGATCAAACTCCGCCTCTCGAAACTTAAAGCCACCCCGTCGCCATCCCGGCCGAAGCGCCCGAGGTAGTCCGGTTAGCGGTGAAACCTCTCACCCTCCCACCGCTTCGCGGCGGGCCCCTCCCTCTCTCTCAGAGAGAGGGATTTTTCATCACACCTTCGGCCGGATCACCTCGATCGGCGGCGGGGGCGGCGTCACTTCCGACGGGTGCGGCGGCGGGGGCGGGCTGTGGCCGTGGCCGTGGCCGCTGGCGCAGGCGGTCAGCAGCGCGGCGACGAGGCCCAGCAGCGCCAGACGGCTCAGCATCCGCGCGTCCCCGGGAACAGGCCCAGGCCGGCTCGGAAGCAGCGGTGCTCGCCGCGCGGGTCCCAGTATTCCGTGGAGCCGTCGGTGCGCTTGATGGCCCAGCGCTCGCCGGTCTGGCCGTCGCGGCCGACCACGGCGATGTCGCCCGGCCCGCGCGAGGTCACCGCGTAGCCGTCTCCGGTGAGGGCGTCGGAAGCGCAGCTTTCGGTGACGCCCGGCCGCGACAGGTCGCCCCGCAGGCCGGCCGAGGAGCCGGTGCGCTGGTTGTAGGCCGAGACCTCGGTCCCGCCCTGGCCGCTGACGAACACCTGGGTGCCGGTGGCCCGGTCATAGGTCATGACATCGGGCGCCTGGCCGGTCAGGGGCGCGCCGCAGGGGACGCGGCCCCCGGGACGCTTGGCGCCCTGCGCGGGGCCTGGCTGGGCCTGTGCCAGGCCGGCGGCGGCCATGGACAGGGCGACGGCGCCGATGGCGAGCGTGCGGATCATCGCGGGCTTCCTTTCGGGGCGGCGATCGGACCGCCAGCGGCGGCCGAGGCTTCATCGGGATCGAGCGGACCGCCGGCCAGGGTCGCGGCCGAAGGTCCGACCGGCACGGCGGCGATGGCGCTGGTCGGCCAGTAGCTGTCGTAGTCGGCGCGAGCGCGGTCGCGCGGCGTGCGGAACAGCTCCGGCGCCTCGAACCACGGACGGCAGGTCAGGGCGCCGTCGAAATAGCCGGTGACCAGGGCCTCGCAGCCGCCGGGCTTGGCGAAGACGCGGTTGTCGCGGGCGCGGATCTGGGCCCCGCTGTCGGCGAACAGCCCCGCGCGCATGACGCCGGCGATGGCGTTATCCGCGGCGTAGACCGTGCCCGAAGCGGCGTAGATGCCGACGTCGGCGGCTTCCAGCTGACCGTCCAGCACCCGCAGGTCGGCGCCTTCCAGCACCACCGCCCAGTCGCTGTCGCGAACCGTGGGACGCTGCAGGGTGGTCTCGCCGCCGCTGATGTAGATGCCGCGCGAGAAGCCGTCGGTGGTCAGGCCGTCGATCTGAACCAGCTGGTCGCGATTGACGCCGGTCAGCACGAAGCCGGCCGAATTCTTGGTGCGCGACGAGCCGCTCCAGTCGCCCAGGCGCATCACGCGGATGTCGCGCAGGCGGCTGTCGCGGCCGGTCTCGACGGCCATGCCGATGGCGGTGGCGGCGACGTCGACGTCCTGGGCCTGCAAGCCGCCCGACAGCTTGACCACCGGGGCCCGGGTGCGGCCGATGAAGGCGGTCTCGATCAGCTCCACGCGGCTGTCGGCGACGTCGATGGCCGAGGCCTCGCCGTCGTAGCGGACGACGACGCGCTTGAGGCCCAGCTCGGTGGCGCGGCCGACGATGCACGAGGCCGAACCGCCACGGCTGGATTCCAGACCCAGGTCCTTGAGCATCACATAGGCCACGCCGGGGGCGATGCGGATGCAGGGCTGGTCGTCGGGCGCCAGCAGGATCGGCCGGTCGCGCGATGGGCTGTAGTCGCGGGCGGCGATGATCACCGAGCGGGTGATGTTCAGCGTCTCGACGCAGGCCCCGCCGTTGCGCGACGTCAGGGTCAGGGTGTCGCCGTCATAGAGCCGCGAGAGGACGTCGCTGACCTCGCCCGGATAGGCGATGTCGCAATCGACGCTGGTGCGGTAGCGCTCGTAGGGGCGCGACGGATAGTAGGGCCGGCGCGGCGGCTTGCGCTTGATCGGGCGGACCTTGCAGCCGTGCGACAGGTTCGGCTCCAGCAGCAGGCCGAAGCAGGGTCGGATCTGCTGATCGACCTTCGCGTCGGGCGAGGCCAGTGCGAGCTCGGGTGCGCCGGCCGTCACGACCAGGCCCAGGGCGACGAGCGCCGTCGCGAGCAGGCGAAGGGGCCTCATCGATAGTCCCTCTCAAGATTGGCGGGAGTGGCGGTCGCGGGACCCGCGTTGGCCGGACCGGCATAGGGCCTCGCCTCGTAGGGCCGGGGCCGCTCGCCCGGCGCGCGCGGCGGGCGTGAGACCTGGGCCAGCAGCTGTTGCAGCCGCCAGACCGACGGCTTGAAGCCGGCCAGGGCCCCGTCCAGCTGGTAGACCACCGCCTTGGCGCGATCCTGGTCCGCCACGCCTTGCAGGCCCAGCGAGAAGAAGGTCGACATGGCGTACTTGGCCTCGGGCGAGCCCTGGCGTTCGGCCTCCTCGTACCAATGGTAGGCGCGGGCGTAGTCGCGCGGCACGCCGACGCCTTCGGAATACATCACCGCCAAGACCAGCTGGGCCTTGGACGAGCCGTTGACAGCCGCGTACTGCACCGCCCTCACCTTCTCGATCGGCGTCAGCCGGCCGGTGGTCGGGCGGCCGATCGAGGCCTGGAAGGTCTGGGCGTCGTTGAGGCTCAGCAGCCGCTCGTCGAGCAGCGGCGCGGGGATGATCCGCAGATAGGACAGCGCCTCGCCGACATGGACGAAGGGCAGCTCGTGCAGGCGGGCCAGGGCCGATTCCCGGGCCTCGCCCGACGGATCGCTCTCGTCGGAATGGGGCACGCCGGAATCGGGGGAGTCGGCCGGATAGAACTCGTAGGGCGGGATCCAGCGCTTGGCCTTGCCCTCGACGAAGCCGCCGTAGGAGGCCCGCTGCGGCGAGGACCGCTCGAAGTCCTTCAGCATCACATAGGCCGAGACGTCGCCGGTCTGCACCGCAAGGTAGTTGTAGAGATAGGCGTCGACGTCGTTGCGGCGGAACAGGTCCAGCGCCGCAGGGGCACCGATGCGCTTGCGGTCGCCATAGGCCTCGACGGCCTGGAGGTTGTCGGACGGCTCGCCATAGGGCCCGAAATAGCCGTCGTGCATCCGCGCCAGGGTGCGGAAGCCGTCGGCCCCTTGCGTCGACAGGATGTAGATCACCCGGTTGCGGACCTGCTCGCGCTCCTCGGTCGACATCCGCGACAGCTGGCGGTCGAGGGCGCCGTAAGCGGCGTGGCGCTCATAGGCCCGGCAGTCGTCGAAGCGCGAGGCCGAACGGCCCTTGCCGCGCGGCTCATAGGCGGCGATCGGCGCATAGCCGGCAGAATTGGCCAGGGCCGTGGCGTACCAGGTGGCCGCCTCGACCGGGTCGTCGAGGTTCTTGTCGCTGGCCCGCTGGCCTTCGTAACGACGGGCCAGCTCCAGCTGGGCGAAGAAGTCGCCGCGGAAGCCGCCCTGGCGCAGGTTGCGGATCTCGATCTGCTGCTGGTTGAACTGGCCCGATACCCCTTGCGCCGCCTGCGGACGCGGACAGGCGCTGGCGCGCTTGGCGAACCACTGGTTGACGGAAAGGTCGCAGCCGAACAGCGGCGCGGAGAGCAGCACAGCGGCGGCCACGCCCAATGGCAGCCGGCGGGTCGGCCATCGGCGCGCCGCGACCCACGAGGTCGCCCTGCGCGTCAGCTTGGAGAGGAGCGAAACAGCATCGCTGGCCTCGTGCATCGCTCCCCCTTCAGCACGCCGTTAACCATAAATCGGAGTCACTCATGAGCCGCCCTCGCGGAGGCTGTCAAGCTCGCGAGACCGCCGTTCAGCCACCGTTGGTCGCCGTGCGTGAATTCAAGCGTTAGGGAAGGTCGAAGAGCACCTAATTGTGTGTAATCACACAATTTTCGCCTGTCAGGGGATTGTTGCATTTCCCCTTTCAGGCGAGTTTCGCGGGGCTGCGGCGGGCGTGATTCTCGGCGGCGCAGGCGCCGCTGCCCCCTCTCAACGAGAGAGGGGGCAGCGTTACCTCACCGCCCCGTCGGTATGTCCTTGAAGGCGACGTCCTTGTCGACCCGCACGTCGCCGGGCAGGCCCAGCACCCGCTCGGCGATGATGTTCTTGAGGATCTCGTCGGTGCCGCCGGCGATGCGCAGGCCCGGCGCCCACATCAGGCTCTGCTGGAAGGCCGCGCCGGCCGCGGCTTCGGCGCCGGTGAGGATGCCGTATTCTCCCTGCATCTCGACGGCGGTGTTGGCCAGGTCCTGCAGCTGGTTGGCCGAGATGATCTTGCCGATCGAGCTTTCCGGACCCGGGGTCTGTCCGCGCGACAGGGCGGTCATGGTGCGGAAGCGGGTGAACTTCAGCCCCTGGGAGGCGACGAACCAGTCGGCCAGCTTCTCGCGGAAGGCGTCGTTCTTGAGCGCGGGGCCGTCCTCGCCCGGCAGGGCACGGGCCAGTTCCAGCACCTCGCGGTAGTTGGGGCCGGCCGAGCCGCCGACTGCCAGGCGCTCGTTCATCAGGGTGACCAGGGCCACCTGCCAGCCTTGGCCCACCTCGCCCAGGCGCTGGCTGTCCTTGACCCGCAGGTCGCTGAAATAGACCTCGTTGAAGTCGCGCCCGCCCGACATCTGGTGGATCGGCCGGCACTCGACCGCCGCGTCGCGCATGTCGATCCAGAACATGGTCAGGCCCTTGTGCTTGGGCGCGTCTACGTCTGTTCTGGTCAGGAGAATGCCGAAGTCGCTGTAGTGGGCGCCGGTGGTCCAGACCTTCTGGCCGTTGATCACCCACTCGTCGCCGTCCTTCACGGCCCGCGTGCGCAGGGCCGCGACGTCGGAGCCGCCGGCCGGTTCGGAGAACAGCTGGCACCAGATCTCCTCGCCCTTCACGGCCGGCGAGACGAAGCGCTTCTTGGTGTCGGTGTTGGCGAAGGCCATCACCGTGGGCACGCACATGCCCAGGCCAATGGTGAAGTAGCCGTAGGCGACGCCGGCCTTGCCCTCCTCCTGGCCGAAGATGACCGACTCGATCGGCGTGCCGCCGCCCCCGCCGACCACGGCCGGCCAGGTGATGCAGGCATAGCCGGCGTCCGCCTTGCGGGCCTGCCAGGCCTTGGCGGCGGCCATGTGCTCGGGAGTGTTGGGCTTGGGCTCGCCATGCTGCGCCTTGTGGGCGGCGGCGGCCTCTTGCAGCCAGGCGCGGGCCTTGTCGCGGTAGGCGGCTTCGCTGGGGGAGTCGTTGAAATCCATGATCCTGTTCTCCCTTAAGCCGCGTTCTTCTTCTCGAGCTCGCTGACCAGCCGCTCTTTCCAGAGCCGGGGCGAACCGGCGACCAGGGAGAGCTGCCGCGAGCGGCGGTAGTAGAGGTGGCAGTCGACCTCCCAGGTGAAGCCCATGCCGCCATGCACCTGGACGCTTTCCTTGCTGGCGAACCAGAAGGCGTCCGAGGCGGCGATGCGGGCGGCGGCGGCGGCCGTGGGCAGCTCGGGGGCCCCATTTTCTTTGAGGGTGGAGGCATTGAGCGCCCAGGCGCCGTAATAGGCGTTGGAGCGGGCGACCTCGTTCTTGACGTAGATGTCGACCAGCTTGTGCTTGATCGCCTGATAGCCGCCAATTACCCGCCCGAAGGCGTAGCGACCCAGGGCGTATTCCTTGGCCATCTCCAGGCAGCGGTCGGCGCCGCCCAACTGTTCGAAGGCCAGCAGCACGGCGGCGCGGTCGAGGATGGCCTGGACGAGATCGAAGCCCTCGCCCGCCGGGCCCAGCCGCTCGGCGGCCGCGCCGTCGAAGGTCAGGCGGGCGACCCCCCGGGTCGGATCCAGGCTCTCCAGCGTCTCGCGCGTCACCCCCGCGCCAGTCAGGTCGACCAGGAACAGGCCCGGCTTGCCGTTCTCGGACGCCAGGACGATGGCGGTGTGGGCGACATCGCCGTCTGTGACGGGGATCTTCACCCCGGTCAGCTTGCCGCCCTCGACCTGGGCCGAAAGCGCGGAGGGCGTGAGGGCGCCCGGCCCTTCGCTGACGGCCAGGCAGCCGATCCGCTCGCCCGCGGCGATGGCCGGCAGGATCGCGGCCTTCTGGGCGTCAGAACCGTGGGCCATCACGGCCTCGGCCAGGATGTAGACGGTGGAAGCGAAGGGGATCGGGGCCACGGCGCGGCCCAGCTCCTCGGCGATGGCGCACAGCTCGACGCGACCGAGGCCCAGGCCGCCATGCTCCTCGGCAATGGCCGCGCCCAGCCAGCCCTGCTCGGCCACCGCCTTCCAGAGGGGCTCGTCATAGCTCTTGGCCGGATCGTCGAGCACCCCGCGCACCACGGCGGGCGGACAGCGGCCGCCCAGGAACTTGCGGGCCTCGTCCTTGAGGAACTTCTGGTCGTCGGAATAGTCGAAATCCACGGCCGTTTCTCTCCCTTGGCCGTTCTGACGACGGCCGTTGAAGCGACGATGGACCACGTTTGGAGACGTGGAAAGATTGACCCGGCGTCAAGAATTTCAGGTTCTTATGCGCGGCGAGTATTTGCAGCCGAAGTTCCAGCCGAGTTCCGGAGTCCCATGGCCAAGACCGTCTATCAGCGGAACCAGAAGGTTTGGGTCGAGAGCGTCGGCGCCTGGGCGGTAATCGAGAAGATCGTGCCGATCTGGGCCAAGGGCTTCGACGAGCCGGTGCGGGTGACCTACGACGTCGGCCTGGGCCGCGAGTTCCTGGCCCACGAGCTGAAGCCCGAGGACAAGATGGACCCGCAGGAAGGCGGCGTCCTGTCGAACTGGCGGGTCCTGCGGGCGCGTAACAAGTGGCAGCAGGAAAGCGACTGCCTGCACCACCCCTTCCCCGGCAGCTATCCGGTGGTGGTCACCGACCCCAACGACTGGGGCGGCTGGCGCACGCCGGGGGCCGAGTACGACCGCGACCCGCGCAAGATCGAGTTCCAGGCCCGGCTGATCGCCGCCGCCCCGCGCCTGCACGCCCTGGCCCGCGAGGTCATGGCCCTGACCGGCGACCATCCCGAAGACGCCCCGCCCGCCCTGCTGGCCCTGGCCCAGAAGGCCTCGGCCATCGAGCGCGAGCTGCACGAAACGCCGGCGGTAAGCGGGTCGGTGGAGGGGTAGAGACCCTCACCTTCAATCCGACTATCCCCGCGAAGGCGGGGATCCAAGCTGCCTCTCATAGCGAGGCGCGACCTTGGGTTGACTGTGGACTCGGCTTGGATCCTCGCCTTCGCGGGGATGCTCGGTGGAAAATATAGCTGACAGCCCGCGCCACTTGACTCAATTCGATGATTAGCTAATCATCGCAATATGAGCCAGGTGTTCAAAGCCCTTTCCGATCCGACCCGCCGGCGGGTGCTGCAGCTGCTGCGCCAGGGGCCGATGAGCGCCGGCGAGCTGAGCGACCAGTTCGACGTCTCCAAGCCGACCATGTCGGCCCACTTCGCCGTGCTCAAGGAAGCCGACCTGGTGCACGCCGAGAAGGCCGGCAAGTCGGTCATCTATCACCTGAAGCTGTCGGTGCTCGAAGAGGCGCTGCTGGGCTTCGTCCATTCATTCGGGGTCGGCGAGCACACGCCGGCGCCCATGCCCAAACCCAAGACGGAGAGCGCAACATGAAGAAGGACATCATCGCCGACTTCGCCTGGGGCCTCGGCATCGTGGTGCTGGCCCTGGCCGCGACCCTGGCCCGCAAGCTGGGCTATATCGACACCGACATGGTCAACCGGCTGGTCATGGGCGCCATCGGCCTGATGGTCGCCTGGTCGGGCAACCGCATCCCCAAGCGCTTCGTCCCCAACGCCCAGGCCCAGCGGGCCAGCCGGGTCGCGGGCTGGTCGCTGGCGTTGAGCGGTCTCGTCTATGCCGGCCTGTGGGCCTTCGCGCCACAGGGCGTGGCCGTCGTCGGCGGCAGCGGCGCCATCCTGCTCGGCCTGGCGGTGACGATCGGCTACTGCCTGTCGCTGCGGGACAAGGCGAAAACCGCCTAGACTGGCGATCTAGAACCGCCGCCCGATCCCGACCGAGACCACCGTCGGATCCAGGTTCACCTTGGACTTCAGCGCCCCGCCGTTGATCTTGGCGTCGGTCTCGAACCACACCTTCTTGACGTCGAGATTGACGACGTACGGACCCTTCACGGCGATGTCGGCGCCGGCCTGCAGGGCGTAGCCAAAGCCGTCGTCGAGATCGACGGTGAAGCCGTTGCGATCCTTGCCGCTGTAGAACAGCATGTAGTTCAGCCCCGCCCCGACATAGGGATTGAACCGCGCCCTGGGCGCGAAGTGGTACTGGGCCGAGACCACCGGCGGCAGCACCCAGGTCTTGTGGACCACGACGTCGGTCCCCGGCCCCACGGCCTTGATCGTGTGCTGGGTCGTGCCGGCGATCACCTCGACGGCGAGCTTGTCGGTGAGGAAGTAGGAGACGCCCAGGGTCGGCTTGACGTCGTCCTTGACGTCGGCCTTCAGGCCGGTGGCCGCGCCGGCGGCCGTGACGATCGGATCGCCCGCGTCTGGCAACACGCCGGTGGCGCGCAGATTGACCTGCCAGGTCCCCTTGGCGGCGGGCATGAACGCCTCCTGGGCGTAAGCGCCCGTGCCGGCGGCGGCGAGCGTTAGGCCGGCGAGCAGGGCGAGGCGGAGGGCGGTCATGATCTTATCCCCTTGGAATTCGACGCGTCGAGGCGTCGAAGGGGGTGATGCGCCCGCCAGCCAGGGCGCACATTGATCCGCCTCAAGCCTTGGAGAAGCAGCCTTCCTTCCAGGCGCGCCAGGCCAGCCAGCCGACACCGACGACGCACCCGATCAACAAGAGGACCGAGTTTTCCGGACCCTCGGTTCCTCGCAGCCAGGCGATCAGGATCCCCCGCCCAGGCTCGTAGATGGACGTATCCTCAGCGCAAAACAGAGCAGGACCGCCGATGACCGCCCCCGACAGCGCGCCCCACCCCGTCGATAGGCCAAGCCCAAGCCACAACCGCTGACGGCGAAGCCACAGCAGGCCGAGGATGGCTCCGCCCAGCGTAGCGTTCACGCGCAGGATCGGCGCCAGCTTCCACCCCGGCGATACAAGCCAGGAGGCCAGCAAGGCCGCGAGCACGACGCCCGCGACCGGTCCGAGCGCCCGAGTAGCCAACCGTGCGGTCCCGCCCTGTACGGCCAAGCCCAGCAGCCATCCGCCGAACACGCCCTGGGGCAGACCGCTCGCCAGCGCCCCATACCAGTCGATGGACGTCGTCGGCCGCCAGACCACGGCTCCGCTCAATGTGAGAACGCCCATCAACAGGCCGAAGGCGAGCGCAGCCGCGGTAATCCCCAGGCTCAGTTCGGGAATCGCGAAGGCCGGCGCCAACTCTGACGGCCAGCGCCGTTCAGCCAGCCGAACCAGCAGGATGTAGGTCCCGAGCGCGGCCAGGATCGCCGCCAGAGCGGCCAGGGGCTCTTCGCCCAGAGCGAAGTAGAACGAGAGGCTGGGCGGCGCGAGATGAGCGCTGAAGCCGCCGGCAATGTTCCTGCTCGCCAGCACGACGAGCCCCGCCACACAGGGGACCAGCGTCAGGATCATCGCCCAGACCAGGACGATGATCCGACGGCCTGTTGAAATGCGGCCGCCGCCTTTGGCGAGGGTCTCCGACATCGGCGCCTCCGGTTGAGCTTCGAAACTTAGCCGATAAATCGACAAACCGCGCAACCGCCGGCCTCGCCGCCGCCACGAGGCGCGACTACATTGGCCGTATGCGCACCGAAACGCCCCAGCCGATCCGGCTCTCCGACTATCGTCCGTTCCCGTTCGAGATCGAGACGACGCATCTGTCCTTCCAGCTCGAGCCGTCGGCGACGCGCGTGACGGCCACGCTGAAGGTCAAACGGACGGGCGCGGCCGGCGAGCCGCTGTCGCTGAACGGCGAGCGGCTGAAGCTGATCTCGGTCGCCATCGACGGCCAGGCGCTGAGCGCCAACCAGTACGATCTGGACGACGAGCGGCTGACGATCGACGACGTGCCCGACGCCTTCGAGCTGGTCACGCAGGTCGAGATCGATCCGTCGGCCAACAAGGCGCTGATGGGCCTCTACATGTCGGGCGGGCGGTTCTGCACCCAGTGCGAGGCCGAGGGCTTCCGCACCATCACCTTCTTCCCCGACCGGCCCGACGTGCTGAGCCGCTACACGGTGCGGATCGAGGCCGACGCGGCCTTCGAGCACCTGCTCAGCAACGGCAACCTGATGGACTCGGGCGAACTGCCGGACGGTCGCCACTTCGCCGTCTGGAACGACCCCTTCCCCAAGCCGGCCTACCTGTTCGCTCTGGTCGCCGGTCGGCTGGACGTGCTGGCGGACGATTTCACCACCATGAGCGGCCGCACCGTGGCGCTGAAGGTATTTGTCGACCCCGGCCAGGCCTCGCGCGCCGCCTACGCCCTGGACGCCCTGAAGCGCTCGATGAAGTGGGACGAGGAGGCGTTCGGCCGCGAATACGATCTGGACCTGTTCATGATCGTCGCCGTGCGTGACTTCAACTTCGGGGCCATGGAGAACAAGGGGCTGAACATCTTCAACAGCTCCCTGCTGCTGGCCGAGCCCGAGACGGCCACCGACTTCGATTACGAGCGCATCGAGAGCGTGGTCGCCCACGAATATTTCCACAACTGGACCGGCAACCGCATCACCTGCCGCGACTGGTTCCAGCTGTGCCTGAAGGAGGGCCTGACGGTCTTCCGCGACCAGAGCTTCAGCGCCGACATGCGCGGTGAGGCGGTCCAGCGGATCAAGGACGTCAAGGCCCTGCGCGCGCGCCAGTTCGCCGAGGACGCCGGCCCGCTGGCCCACCCCGTGCGGCCGTCCAGCTATCTGAAGATCGACAACTTCTACACCGCGACCATCTACGAGAAGGGCGCGGAGATCATCCGCATGCTGAAGACCATCCTGGGCGCGCAGGCGTTCCGGGCGGGCCTGGACCTCTATTTCGAGCGCCACGACGGCGAGGCGACCACGGTCGAGGCCTTCATCGCCTGTTTCGCGGAAGCCTCGGGCCGCGACCTGTCGTCGTTCTTTTCCTGGTACGAACAGGCCGGCACGCCTTCGGTGTCTCTGACCCACGCCTATGACGCGGCCGCCCAGGCGCTGTCGATCACCCTGAGCCAGAAGACCGCCCCGACCAGCGGCCAGCCGGTCAAGACGCCGCTGCCGATCCCAGTGACCATCGGCCTGCTGAGCCAGGACGGCGAGCCCTTGCGCTACAGCGAGGTGGTGCTGCTGGAGGGCGAGAGCCTGACGGTGTGCTGGGAGGGCGTGGCCGAAACGCCGGTGATCTCGGCCCTGCGCGGCTTCTCGGCCCCGGTGACCCTGACCACCGACGCGCGCCCGGCCGACGCCTATGTGCTGTTCGCCGCCGATCCGGACCTCTTCAACCGCTGGGAAGCCGGCCAGACCCTGGCCCGCGGCCTGATCCTGTCCCGCGCGGCCGGCGCGCCTGACGAGGTCGGCGAGGAGCGCTACGCCCAGGCCCTGGGCCAGGCGCTGGACGACGAGGCCGCCGATCCGGCCTTCAAGGCCCTGCTGCTGGCCCTGCCCAGCGAGGGCGACCTGGCCCTGGCCGTCGATCCGGCCGATCCGGCCGCCATCCACGAGGCCCGCCGCCTGCTGCGTGCCCGCATCGCCGTGCACCTGGGCGAGCAGCTGGGCCGCATCCACGGCGCCATGCAGAGCGATGGCGAGTTCTCGCCCGACGCCGCCTCGGCCGGCCGCCGGGCCCTGCGCAACGCCTGCGTCGACCTGCTGGCCGCCGATCCGCACGCCGACAACGTGCAGCGCATCGTCGGCCATTTCGAGAGCGCTTCGGCCCTGACCGACGCCATGGGCGGCCTGTCGGCCCTGCTGGCGGTCGGCGGCGAGCCCTGCGAGACGGCCCTGGCCGCCTTCCACGCCAAATGGCGGCACGAACCGCTGGTGCTCGACAAGTGGTTCTCGGTGCAGGCCCGCGATCCTTCGGAGGGTGCGCTGAAGCGGGTTCTGGCCCTGACCGAGCACGCCGACTTCGACGCCGGCAATCCCAACCGCTTCCGCGCCCTGGTCCAGGGCTTCGCCAGCGCCAACCCGGCCCGCTTCCACGACCCCAGCGGCGCGGGCTACCGTTTCCTGGCCGACCAGATCCTGGCCGTGGACGGCTTCAATCCAATGACCGCCGCCCGCCTGGTCGAGCCCCTGGGCAGTTGGCGGCGCTATGTGCCGGCGCTGGGCGACCTGATGCGGCGCGAACTGGAACGGGTGAAGGCCGCGCCGGGCCTGTCGAAGAACGTGCTGGAGCTGGCCGGCCGGGCGCTGGATTGAAGTCCATCCCCAGCAAGCTGTACTAAAAGCTCCATATTATCAAAGTCATCGCCCGGCTCGTCCGGGCGACCCAAGCGGCGTCTCAGCTTCTGGCTGGCTCGGCTTGGGTCGCCCGCATGAAGCGGGCGATGACTTTCTAAAAATAAGGGCGGTCGAACACGCCTCCGGCCGCCCCCTCTCCCGCAGAGGGGGAAGGACACCGGGGACGAGAGCCTCAGGTGATTCCTCCGCGCAACGGTTGCGACCAATCCGCTCAGCCCCCAGGGAATTGACCCACGCCAGGGTGACGCCGACCGAACGGGTACGGTAGATTTACCATGACTGGCGAACTGACTCGCCTGGGGTGCGGGAGTTCGTGGCGTTGCGGATTGGCGGGGCGAAAACCGGAAGGACGGCGAAGGCCGGACTTACGGCTGCGGGCGTGGCCCGCATGCGCGCCGCCCGGTCGTCGCAGGCCTATGTCCGCATCGTGATCCTGGCCGCCCTGCTGCTGCTGGCCGTCTACACCGCCCTCGGCGCCCACAAGCTCCAAAAGGAAGCCGCCGCCCCGCCCGGCGGCGCGGCCCTGACGGCCCAGGCCCAGATCCTGGCCGGCAAGGTCGAGACCAACCTGGCCGCCCAGCGCGCCGGCCTGTCGGCGGCAGGCGACCTGCTGCAACGCGATCCGACCGCCGCCATGGACGCGGCCGAAACCGCCCTGCGCGCCGCCGGCGGCGAGGCCATGGCCGTAGCCGTCACCACCACTGGCGAAGTCATGGCCGTCGCCGGCCGTGATCCTTCCGCCGACTGGCGCGCGGCCGCTCGCGCCGCCGCCGCTTCGGGCCGCAGCGTGTGGGTGGGCGGCGTCGGCCGCAGCGGACGCCTCTATGTCGCCATGGCCGCCCAGACCACCGCCGGCCCCGGCTATGTGGTGGCCGCCGGCGATCCGTCGCGCCTGCTGGGCGAGACCGAAAAGACCCGCTCCACCGCCCTCTTCCTGCCGGACGGCGGCCTTCTGGTCGGCCTGGGCCGCGCCGTCCAGGGCGCCGCCAGCCTCGACCAGGCCTACGCCTTGACCATCGACGACCTGCAAGGCGGGGCCGCCGCCCTGACCGGCAAGGGCCTCGACGGCTCGGGCCAGGACGTGGCCTTCGAGCCCCTGGCCCAAGGCGCCCTGATCGCCGCCGTCAGCGCCCCCAGCCACACCGTCGCCAATGTCGACCGCCGCCTGATGGAAGGGGCGTTGTCGCTGCTGATCCCGCTGGCGGCCGGCATCGCCCTGGCCCTGATCCTGATCCTGCAGAGCCGCCGCGCCGAAAACGCCCAGCGCGAGTTCCTCGACAGCGAGCAGCGCTTCCGCCTGGCCGTCGAAGCCGCCCGCTGCGGCATCTGGGAATGGGACCTGCGCTCGGACGAGGTCTACATGTCCGACGTCACCGGCGCGATGTTCGGCTGGGGCGGCGGCGGCGTCGCGCCCGGCCAGGACCTGATCGAGCGGATCTCGGCCGACCACCGCGACCGGGTGCGCCAGGCCCTGGCCAACGCCGCCCAGTTCGGCGCCTTCGACGTCTCGTTCCGCATTCCCGCCCGCGAGCACGGCGGCCGCTCGATCTGGGTGGACGCCCGCGGCCAGGGCTTCGGCAAGCCGGGCGAGGACGGCTATTCGCGGATCATCGGCGTGGCGCTCGACGTCACCGAGGAGCGCCTGGCCCAGGCCCGCGCCCAGGCCGCCGAGATCCGCCTGCGCGACGCCATCGAGAGCGTGTCGGAAGCCTTCGTGCTGTGGGACCGCCAAGGCCGGCTGCTGATGTGCAACCGCAACTACCGCGACGTCTTCTCGATCGAGCCGCGGGTCCTCAAGCCCGGCGCCGCCCGCGCCGAGGTCAACCGCTTCGCGGCCCTGGCCATCCGCCAGGAGATCCCCGATCCGAGCGGCGCCAAGGGCGTGCGCGAGGCCGAGATGAACGACGGCCGCTGGATCCAGATCAGCGAGCGGCGCACGGCCGAGGGCGGCCTGGTGATGACCGCCGCCGACATCACCGCCATCAAGACCCAGGAAGAAGCCCGTCGCCGCAACGAGGAGCAGCTCCAGAACGCCGTCGCCGGCCTGGAGCGCAGCCAGGAACAGCTGGCCGAGCTGGCCCGCAAGTACGAGATGGAGAAGGTCAAGGCCGAGGGCGCCAACAAGGCCAAGAGCGAGTTCCTGGCCAACATGTCCCACGAGCTGCGCACGCCGCTGAACGCCATCAACGGCTTCTCCGAGATCATGATGAACGAGATGTTCGGCCCGCTCGGCGACCAGCGCTACAAGGGCTACAGCCTCGACATCCACAATAGCGGCCAGCACCTGCTGGCCCTGATCAACGACATCCTCGACATGTCGAAGATCGAGGCCGGCAAGATGAACCTGAAGTTCGAGCCGCTGCACATGGAAGACGTCACCGAGGACGCCGTGCGCCTGGTGCGCAACCGCGCCGAGGCCGCCGGCCTGAAGCTCGAGATCGACTTCCCGCCCCTGCCCGAGATCGAGGCCGACTATCGAGCGGTCAAGCAGGTGCTGCTGAACCTGCTGTCGAACGCCATCAAGTTCACCCCGCGCGCCGGCCGCGTCACCGTGCGCGCCGAGATCCGCCGCGACCCGCTGGGCGAGCGCATCAAGGTGTCGGTCACCGACACCGGCATCGGCATCGCCGCCGAGGATCTGGCCCGCCTGGCCCGTCCGTTCGAGCAGGTGGAAAGCCAGCACTCCAAGACCACGCAAGGCACGGGCCTTGGCCTGGCCCTGACCAAGTCTCTGGTCGAGATGCACGACGGCGCCCTGGAGATGGTTTCCAACCCCGGCGAAGGCACGACGGTCAGCTTCATCCTGCCGGTCAGCCAGAGCAGCCCGATGATGCTGCGCGACTACGCGGTGGCGTAGGCCCGGGGTTCGATGCCAAGCTCTGGGCAGGACAGCTCAGGGGCTCAGACCGTGCCAGCCATCTCCGGAACACCCGTCGCCTTCATCCATGTCGGCGACCGCCAGCGCGCCCTGGCCTTCTATGGCGAGACCCTGGGCCTGACCCTGCACAGCTCCGATGGCTTCGGCGATTTCCTGGCGGCCGAGGGCGCGCTGATCCGCCTGACCGCCCTGCCCGACTTCAAGGCCGGCGCCCATCCGGTGTTCGGCTGGCACGTGCCCGACATCGCCGCCGCCGTGCGGACTCTGCGCGAGCGGGGGGTGGTCTTCACGATCTACGAGGGCTTTGGCCAGGACGAGCTGGGGATCTGGACCGCCCCGGACGGCGTCGCCAAGGTCGCCTGGTTCGCCGATCCCGACGGCAACGTGCTGAGCCTCTCTCAAGCCTGAGACCTGAAGCCTGAGACCAACGTTCGCTCGATTGCGCCGGCGCACGTTCCGCGACACTCTCCGCGCCGCTTCGCACGGGAGGGTCCACGCGGGGATTCGGGGGAATGACGGACGGAATGACCGGCTCACTGGTGCTGATCCTGTCGTCGGCCGCCGCCGCGATCGGCCTGTTCGCGGCCGCGCAACTGGCCCTGCGTCCCGGCTGGCGCGCCGCCCCCTCGACGGCCCTGGGCGTCTTCCTGCTGCTGAGCGCGTTGTCGGGCGTCGACCTGATCCTGGATCGGGGCGGCGTCTATGCCGTCGCGCCGTGGGCCACGGGAATCTTGTGGTCGACCTCGCTGTTTCTGGGGCCGGCGATCCTGTCCTATGTGGTGGCCATGACCGGGGATCCGGAAGCGGGCTGGAGCCCGCTCCGCATCGCCCGCCTGGCCTGGCCGGCGGGGATCGCCCTGCTGCTGGCCCTGCCGTTCTTCCTGCTGCCGATCCCCACGCGGATCGCCATCTATACCGGCGTCGGGGCGGAGACCGACGTCTGGGCCGGCCCGCTGCAACTGGCCTTCGTGGCGCTGTTCCTGGTCACCACCCTGGGCTATCTGGCCGCCGCCTTCCGGGTGATGGGGCGGCATGTGCAGCGGGTGCGCGACCTGTTCTCCAACATCGAGAACCGCACCCTGAGCTGGCTGCGGGTGCTGCTGCTGGTGATGCTGGCGGCCTGGATCTGGGGCGCGGTGAAGTCGGGGCTGGCGCTGAACGTCGCCCACGCCAGCTGGCTGGACGTCGCGGGCGCGGCGGTCGAGCTATTCTGGACGGCGGCGATCGGCCTGTTCGGCCTGTCGCAGCAGCCGATCTTCACGCCCCAGACCGAAACCCCCAAGGCCCTGCCCGCGCCGGAGAAATACGCCCGCTCGGCCCTGCCGGGCAGCCGTCAGGCCGAGATCGCCGCCCGGCTGGACCAGGCCATGCGCGCCGACCACCTGTATCGCGATCCGCTGCTGTCGCTCAGCGCCCTGGCCGCGCGCATCGGCGTGACGCCCAACCACCTGTCCCAGGCCCTGAACGAGCACCTGGGCCAGAGCTTCTTCGACTATGTGAACCGCTGGCGGGTCGACGAGGCCGTCGAGCGGATCCGCGCCACCGACGAGGCCATACTGTCGATCGCCTACGACGTCGGCTTCAACTCGCGCTCGACCTTCAACGCCGCCGTCGAGAAGCACGCCGGCCGTCCCCCGAGCGCTTTCCGGCCTGCTGCCTGACGTCCGATCCTGCCGGATAGGAAGCCTTCCACCTTCGAGCCTACCCGTCCGGACGACGTATCGGCGGGACCTCGCCCATCGTCGTGACTGTCCCCTCCCCGTTCGAGAGAAACAGTCATGATCCTCCGCCTCAAGGGCGCCGCCCTGGCCGCCTGCGCCCTGGCGCTCCACCCGTTCGCCGCCCATGCGGAGACCGAAGAGCCCGACCACCTGCTGCTGCTCGGGGCCGGCGTCTACGCGACCAGCAACCCCTACGCCTCGGCCCGCGAAAAGACCGAGACCGGCGTCCTGCCGCTGTTCTTCTACCAGAATCGCTACCTGACGGCCGACCTGTCGGGCCTGGCGGTCAAGGCTTACGAGACCAGGCACTTCAAGCTGGAGGGTCGCATCAGCCCGCGCTTCCAGTTGGTCGATCCGAAGGACACCCGCGACTTCGCCTTCCTGAAGCGCGACACCGGCGTCGATGTGGGGGCGCGGTTCAGCGGCATGGCCGGGCCGGCGACGCTGAGCCTGGAGGTGCTGGCCGACGCCACCGGCGAGACCGAAGGCCAGGAGCTCAATCTCGACCTGACCCTGGCCGCCCGGCCCACCGAGCGGCTGTCTCTCGAAGCCGTCGCCGGCCTGTCCTGGAAGGACGAGAAGCTGGCCACCTGGCTCTACGGCCTGCGCGAAAACGAAGTCAGCTCGGCCCTGGCCTATGAGTTCGGACGCACGCCCCGCGCGCCGTCCGGCGGCGTGCTCGTGCCCTCGCTCGGCGTTCAGGCCCGCTACCAGCTGACCGAGCGGCTCTATGTCATCGCCGCCGCCGAGGTCGAGGTCTTCGACAAGGACATCAAGAACAGCCCGCTGATCGCCAAGGGCCAGACCACCGCCGGCTTCGTCAGCCTGGTCCGCCGGTTCTAGGCGTGCGCCCGGTACATATGACGCGGATCTTCGTCGTCCCCAGCGGTCTGGCGACCGTCTGGGAGACCACGGTCATCCTGCTAATCTGGCTGGCCGCCGTCGCGCCGATGGGCGTGCTGGCCTGGGTCGTCGCCCCGGCCCTGATGGCGCCGGGCGACCCGCTGCCGGGGCTGGTGTTCTGGCGGATGGTGGTGATCGGCATGGCCTGGCAAGGCGTGCTGGCCCTGGTCGTGCTGAGACTGGAGGGCGTGCCGTTTCGCCTCTCCGCCCTGCGTCGGCGGCTGTGGCTGAAGGCGCCGACCTGGCGGTCCACCGGCCGGCCGTTCGCCTCGGCCTACTTGCTGGTCCCGCTGTTCGTGGGCCTGGGCTTCCTGGGCGACGAGGCGGTGACCGCGCTGTTCCAGGCCACGCCCTGGGGCGAGCGGCTGGCGGCGCTGGCGCCGCCCTTCGCCCAGATCGAGCACCTGATCACCCCCGACGCCAAGGGCCGCTGGGACATTCTCGCCCTGGCCCTGGTCTCCAGCCTGTTCAACTACGCCCTGGGCGAGGCCCTGCTGTTCCATGGCGTGCTGCTGCCGCGCATGGAGCGGGCCTGGGGCCGCTGGGCGTGGCTGGGCAACGGCCTGCTGATGGCTGCCTATCACGTGCACAAGTTCTGGGTGATGCCCGGCCTGGTGATCAGCTGCCTCTGCTACAGCCTGCCCGCCCAGGCCTTCCGCTCCAACTGGCTGGCCGTCGTGATCCACGGGGTGGAAGGCGTAGTGCTGATCGCCGCCGTGCTAATCGTCATCCTGCAGCCGTAAGGGTGCCGTCGGGCGCGCCCAGCCTGCCCACCAGCGCCGTTCCCGCCGGATCCAGGCCGATGACGGACACCGCAGCGCCCTGGCGGCGATAGCGCGACACCACCTTGTCCAGCGCGCCGACGGCGGTCAGGTCCCACAGGCGCACGCCGGTCATGTCGATCTCGACCCGCTGCGGATGGCCATGGAACTCGAAGCCGGCGGCGAACAGTTCGGCCGAGACGAAGAACAACTGGCCCTCGGCGACGTAGCGGCGGACGGTCTCGTCGCTGTCCGCCCGCTCCTTCACCGCGATCATCTTTCCGACCTTGCGGGCGAAGAACAGCACGCTGAGGAGCACGCCCAGCACGACGCCCTTGGCCAGGTCGTGGGTCAGCAGCACGGTAACCGTCGTCGCCAGCATGACGATGGTCGATTGCAGCGGCGTCGAACGCAGCTTGCGCACTGAGTTCCAGTCAAAGGTCGTGAACGACACCATGATCATCACCGCCACCAGGGCGGCCATCGGGATGCGCGCCACCCAGTCGCTCAGCACCAGGATCAGGATCAGCAGGAACAGGCCCGCCCAGAAGGTCGACAGTCGCGAGCGGCCGCCGGACTTCACATTTATGATCGACTGGCCGATCAGGGCGCAGCCGGCCATGCCGCCCAGCAGCGGCGAGACGAGGTTGGCGATGCCCTGGCCGCGGGTCTCGCGGTCCTTGTCCGACGGGCTGTCAGTCAGGTCGTCCAGCAGGTTGGCGGTCAGCAGGCTCTCCAGCAGGCCGACGAACGCCAGGGTCAGGGACACCGGCGCGATGATCCTCAGGGTCTCCAGCGTCAGCGGCACGGCCGGCAGGTGGAAGCCCGGCAAGGCAGTCGGCAGCTGGCCCATGTCGCCGACCGTGCGCACCGGCAGGTGCAGGGCGACGGCCACAGCGCTCAGCGCCAGGATCGCCACCAGCGACGAGGGCATGGCCTTGGTCAGGCGCGGGAACAGATAGATGATCGCCAGGCCCGCCCCCACCAGGGCGAAGGTCTGCCAGTTGCCGCCGATCAGCTGGGGCATTTGCGCCATGAAGATCAGGATCGCCAGCGAGTTGACGAAGCCGCTCATCACCGAGCGCGACACGAACTTCACATAGCGGCCAAGGCGCAGGGTCCCGATGACGATCTGGATGAGACCGGTCAGCAGGCTGGCGGCGAACAGGTACTCGATGCCGTGCTCGCGCACGAGGCCGCCCATCAGCAGCGACATGGCCCCGGTGGCGGCCGAGATCATCGCCGGCCGGCCGCCGACGAAGGCGATGGTCATGGCGATGACGAACGAGGCGTAGAGGGTCACGGCCGGATCGACACCGGCGATGAACGCGAAGGCCAGGGCCTCGGGGATCAGGGCCAGGGCGACGACCGTGCCGGCCAGCAGGTCGCGGCCAGGATTGGCGAGCCATTGCTGGCGCGTCTTGGCGAGGAAGCTCATGGAGATCTGTCTTGGGTGCGGGTTTCCCGAGGGATCGGCGCCCGGGGTAGCCATCCGGCGCGAGGCCGGATCCGTTGTGCGGCCTGCTGATGCCGCATCCGGCGGCGCGGGGCAAGCCTGGCCGCGGCGAACCATTTTTTGCGTCCCGACTGGCTCCACATGCGGTTTCATGCTCCGCCTGCGTCAAGCTAGAGGGGCCAGCGAAAAACGCGCCCCGCTTTGGTGGATGGGGAGTGCGATGACGCGACACGTAGCGATGGCCGGGGCCGCCCTGGCGCTGGTGATGAGTTTCAGCGGCCAGGCCGCATACGCCGCAGAGATCACCCCGCCCGCCCAGGCCTTCGCCCAGGACCCCGGCAGCGACTACTTCCTAGCCGACTACACCGCCTACGAGGCCTATCTGAAGACCCTGGCCGGCCAGTCCGACCGCATGAAGCTGGTCGACATCGGCAAGTCCGAGGAAGGCCGCACCCAGTGGGTGGCCATCGTCTCCTCGCCCGCCAACCTGGCCAAGCTGGATGAGTATAAAGAGGTCGCCCGCAAGCTGGCGCGCGGCGAGGTCTCCAGGGAAGAGGCCGAGAAACTGGCCGCCACCGGCAAGGCCGTGGTCTGGATCGACGCCGGCATGCACGCCACCGAGACGGTGACCTCGCAGGGCCAGATCCAGGTGCTCTACCGGATGCTGACCAAGACCGACGCCGAGACGATGCGCATTCTCGACGACGTCATCGTGCTGTTCGGCCACGACAATCCGGACGGCATGGAGCTGGTGTCCGACTGGTACATGCGCAACGCCGACCCGCAGAAGCGCGAGTACAACTCGATCCCGCGCCTGTACCAGAAGTACGTCGGCCACGATAACAACCGCGACAGCTTCATGTCGCAGATGTCCGAGACCACCAACGTCAACAAGGTGCTGTTCCGCGACTGGTATCCGCAGATCATCTACAACCAGCACCAGCCGGCCCCGAACGGCATGGTGGTGTTCGTGCCGCCGTTCCGCGACCCCTTCAACTACAACTACGACCCGCTGGTCATGACCTCGCTGCAGGAGGTGGGCATGGCCATGCACAGCCGCCTGGTGGCCGAGGACAAGCCGGGCTCGGGCGCCCGCAGCGCCGCGCCCTACTCGACCTGGCACAACGGCATGGAACGCTCCATCGCCTATTTCCACAACGCCGTGGGCCTGCTGACCGAGATCACCGGCGGCCCGACGCCGATGCCGCTGAATCTGGTGCCGGACGTGCAGCTGCCCAACGGCGACCGTCCGATGCCCGCCCCGCCGCAGACCTGGCATCTGGCCCAGACGGTCGAGTACCAGTGGAGCCTGGACCGGGCGGTGATGGACTACGCCTCGCGCAACCGCGAGCGGATGCTGTTCAACATCTGGAAGATGGCCAGCAACTCGATCGCCAAGGGCAGCAAGGACAGCTGGACGATCACCCCCACCGAGATCGACGAGCTGAAGGAAGCCGGCGCCAAGGTGAAGTTCGACGGCAAGGTCACCGGCTCGCCGACCTCGGCCTCGGTGGATCCGTCGCTCTACAAGACCATTTTGCAGGCCCCTGAGAAGCGTGATCCACGCGGCTATATCCTGACCGCCGACCAGGCCGACAAGCCGACGGTCGTGGCGTTCCTCAACGCCCTGATCAAGGCCGGCGTCGACGTCGACGAGGCGACCAAGCCCTTCACCGTGGCCGGCAAGACCTATCCGGCCGGCTCCTACGTGGTGAAGACCGCCCAGGCCTATCGCCCGCACATCCTCGACATGTTCGAGCCGCAGGATCACCCGCACGACGCCGAATATCCGGGCGGCCCGCCCAAGGCCCCCTACGACGTCACCGGCTACACCCTGGCCTACCAGACCGGGATCAAGTTCGACCGCGTGCTCGACGGCTTCGACGGGCCGTTCGCCCGCGTGCCCGACCTGATCGCCGTCAAGCCGGGCGCCGTGAAGGGCTCGGGCAAGGCCGGCTGGCTGATCGACCACGCGCCCAACAACGCCTTCACCCTGACCAATCGCCTGCTCAAGGCCGGCGCCCAGGTCTCGTGGTTGAAGGACGGGGCCAAGGCCGGCAAGCAGAGCTTCGCGGCCGGGGCCATCTGGGTCCCCTACTCGCCCGCCGCCGCCACCGTGATCGCCGACGGGGTCAGGGAGCTGGGCATCGACGCCTGGGCCGTCGGCGCCAAGCCGGGCGGCTCGGCCCTGCCGCTGAAGCCGATCCGCGTCGGCGTGGTGGACGTCTACGGCGGCTCGATGCCCTCGGGCTGGAACCGCTGGATGTTCGAGAAGTTCGAGGCCCCCTTCCAGGTCGTCTACCCGCAGCGCCTCGACGCCGGCGACCTCGCCAAGGACTTCGACGTGCTGGTGTTCGCCGACGGCGTGGTCCCGGCGCCGGCCGGCGGTCCGTTCCGCGCCGGCCGCGGCTATCCGCAGCCCAAGCCCGAAGAGATCCCGGCCGAGTTCCGTCCGTGGCTGGGCACGGTGACCGACGAGACCACCCTGCCCCAGCTCAAGGCCTTCGCCGAACAGGGCGGCACGGTGATCGCCATCGGCGCCTCCACCCGCCTGGCCACCGCCTTCGGCGCGCCGGTCGAGGTGGCCACCGCCAAGACCGAGAACGGCAAGCTGGTGGGGCTGTCGACCAAGGAGCTCTACATCCCCGGCTCGGTGCTGCGGGCCAAGGTCGACGTCACCCAGCCCCTCGCCTACGGCATCCCGGCGGACGTCGACATCTTCTACGACCGCTCACCGACCTTCACCCTGAAGTCGGACGCCAAGGGCGTGGCCAAGGTCTCGTGGTTCGACAGCGCCAAGCCTCTGCGCAGCGGCTGGGCCGTCGGCCAGGAACGCCTGAAGGACACCACGGCGATCCTCGACGTCGATATCGGCAAGGGCAAGCTGTTCGTCATGGGCCCGGAGATCACCCAGCGGGCGCAGTCGTACGGGACCTTCAAGTTCCTGTTCAACGGCATGCTGTACGGGCCGGCGGTGAGCGCGGGCAAATAACGTCTTCAGACCCTTCTCCCCTTGCGGGAGAAGGTGTCGCCGCAAGGCGACGGATGAGGGGTCGCACTCACGAAAAACGCCGCGACGGCCGATCGGCTGTCGCGGCGTTTTATGTTTGAGAGACCCCTCACCCGACCTGCTTCGCAGGCCACCCTCTCCCGCAAGGGGAGAGGGAACAGGTCAGCGAATAACCCGCGCCCCCGCGCCCTTAACCAACGCCTCGACCTCCTTCAGCCGCACCATTGAGGTGTCGCCGGGGGTGGTCATGGCCAGGGCCGCGTGGGCGGCGCCGTAGTCGACGGCGGCTTGGGGACCGAGGTTCTCCATCAGGGCGTAGGCCAGGCCCGAGGCGAAGCCGTCGCCGCCGCCGATGCGGTCATAGATGGCCAGGCCGTCGCGCATCGGGGCCTCGTAGAACCCGCCGTCGGCCCACAGGATGGCGCCGAAGTCGTTGACGCTGGCCGAGCGTACGGCCCGCAGGGTAGTGGCCAGGACCTTCAGGTTCGGGAAGGCCTTCACCGCCTGCGGAGCCAGGGTCTTGAAGTTCGCCGGATCAGTGGGCGGCAGCCCCTTCACCAGGCCGTCGATCTCCATCCCCAGGCAGACCACGAAGTCATGATCGTTGCCGATCATCACGTCGGTCATGGCGGCGATCTTGCGGTTCAGGGCCTGGGCGGCGTCGAGGCCGCCGCGGTCCTTCCACAGCGAGGCGCGGTAGTTCTGGTCGAAGGAGACGATCACGCCGTGCTTCTTGGCGACCTCCAGGGCCTCCAGAACCACCTCGGCCGTGTTGGACGCCAGGGCCGTGAACACGCCGCCGGTGTGGAACCAGCGCACGCCTTCCTCGCCGAACAAGCGCTCCCAGTCGATCTCGCCGGGACGCAGCTGCGAGGCGGCCGAGTTGGCGCGGTCGGAAACGCCCAGGGCCGGGCGCACGCCGAAGCCGCGCTCGGTGAAGTTCAATCCGACCCGGGTGTTGCGGCCCAGGCCGTCGAATTCGCGCCAGACCACGTGGGACATGTCCACGCCGCCCTGGCCGATCAGGTCCTGGGCCAGCCAGCCCAGGTCGCTGTCGGGCAAGGCCGTGGCGACGGTGGCGCGCTTGCCCCAGCACTTGCTCATGCCGCGGGCGAAGTTGTACTCGCCGCCGCCTTCCCAGACCTGGAACTGGCGGGCGTTGCGCACCCGCCCGTCGCCGGGATCGAGCCTCAGCATCACCTCGCCGAGGGCCGCGCAGTCCCAGCGGGTCTCCGACGCCGGGCGAAGCTTAAGGATCGGATCGCTCATCAGGCCTTGCCGCGCACCTTGGCGATCAGGTCGACCGTCTCACGCACCTTGCGGGAGATGCCGGCGTAGTCCTTGGCGTCGAGGGCTTCCTGCGTGATCAGCTTGGAGCCCATGCCGGCGGCGACGATGCCCGCGCCGAACCACTTCTTGATCGAGGCCTCGTCGGGATCGACGCCGCCGGTCGGCATGATCTTGGTCCAGGGCATCGGACCCAGCACCGCCTTGATGAAGTCCGGGCCGCCGACCGACGAGCCGGGGAACACCTTGACGATCTCGCAGCCCAGTTCCTGGGCGTAGGAAATCTCGGTCGCCGAGCCGCAGCCGGGGCTGTAGGGGATCATGCGGCGATTGCAGAGCTTGGCGACGTCGGCGTTGACGATCGGGCTGACCATGAACTTGGCGCCGTTGGCGATGTAGAGGCCGGCGGTCGGCGCATCGACGATCGAGCCGACGCCCAGGATCACGCGCGGGTCGGCGGTCTCGAAGTGGCGGGCGACGTCATAGAAGACGTGGGCGGCGAAGTCGCCGCGGTTGGTGAACTCGATGCAGGGCGCGCCGCCGTCGGCGCAGGCCTGGATGACGTTCTTACAGATCTCGACGTCCGGGTGGTAGAACACCGGCACCACGCCCTGGGTCTCAAGGGCTTGCAGCACCGCCATACGGTTCTTCAGCATTCTCGTACTCCTCCCGGAAGGGATGGTCTTGCGCGATGCGCCGCTTTGCGCCCCGCGCGTGGAAGATCTGTTCGGCGATCCCTTAGCCCGCGCGCGCGGCTTGCGCCACAGGCCCGGGCTGCCGCCACGTCAATTTCGCCGGAGCGCTGGGCTCCGGCAAAATGAAGGGCGTCGAGCCGAAGCCCGACGCCCTGGAAAGTTTGCGCAGGAGCGAACTCAAAGAGCCGCCGGACGCCAGGACCGGGGAGCCAGTCCGAAACGTCATGACACCGGTATCAAATTGAGCTCGGCTCGCGTTGTCACCGGTGTCATGAACAGATAAGCGTAGTTTCGGCATTTGAGCAAGCCTGTAGAAAACGCAGGTTCGGCGGTCTGTGGATTTTTGACGGGCGCGCCGATTTGGCCAGCGCGCCCTTCCCTGATCAGCCGGTGTTGCGCAGGCCGGCGGCGATGCCGGCCACGGTCAGCTGGATGGCCAGGCGGACCTCCTCGGCCTGGTCGCCGCCGCGACGGCGGGCCAGCAGCTCCAGCTGCAGGTGGTTCAGCGGATCGACCGAGTGGCCGGCCAGGGCCACCGACTCCGCCAGCTCCGGCTGGTTATCGAGCAGGCTCGCACCGCCCCGGATCGCCAGGGCGATGGTCGACGCCGCCTCGTGCTCGCGCTTGATGGTCTCGAAGATCCGCTGGGCGTTGGCCTGGTCGGGCGACAGGGCCACGTAGCGGGCGGCGATGCCCATGTGGCTCTGGGCCAGAGCCAGCTCCATGTTCGACAGCAGCGAGGCGAAGAAGTCGAAGTCGCCAGCCAGGTCCTGGAGCTGTCCGGTCGACAACCCCGCCCGCTCGACGCCCGAGGCGAAGCCGTACCAGCCCGGCAGCATGAAGCGGGCCTGCGACCAGGAAAACACCCACGGAATGGCGCGGAGATCCTCGATCTTGCGGCTGGCGGTGCGCGACGCCGGACGGCTGCCGATGTTGAGGCCGACGATCTCGCCGATCGGGGTGGCCGACCAGAAGAAGTCCTCGAAGGCCGGATCGTCATAGACCAGGGCGCGGAAGCCGTGGAACGAAGCCTCGGCCAGGGCCGTCATGGCCGCCTCGACCTTGGGATCGGCGCGGTTGACCGGGCGCTGGCTCGACTGCACCACCGCCGCGGCCAGGCCGTCGAGGTTGCGGCGGGCCGTCGGCTGGTCGCCAAAGCGGCGGGCGATCATCTCGCCCTGCTCGGTCATGCGGATGCGGCCCTGGACGGTGCCGGCCGGCTGGGCCAGCACGGCCTCGGCGGCCGGCCCCCCGCCCCGCCCGACGCTGCCGCCGCGACCGTGGAACAGCTGCAGGCCCACGCCCATGCGGTCGGCCTCGAACGCCAGGGCCGAGGCGCCGCGCGCCACGCCCCGACGCGACGCGACATAGCCGCCGTCCTTGTTGCTGTCGGAATAGCCGAGCATGATCTCCTGCACCGGCCGGTCGCCCAGGATGGTGCGGCTGATCGGCAGCTCCAGCCACTGGCGCAGCACGCGCGGGCCGTTCTCCAGGTCTTCGATGGTCTCGAACAGCGGAGCGATCTTCAGCGACGAGCGCGGCGCCGCGCCGCCCCAGACCAGGCCGACCTGCTTGAGCAGCACCAGCGGCTCGAGAATATCCGACAGGGTCGCCGACTTGGAAATGATGTAGGCGCCGATGCAGGCGTGGCCGTAGTCGCGCACGGCCTGGGCCGCGGCTTCCATGGTGGCCAGCTCCTTGGTCGTCTCCTCGCCATAGGCGGTGAACGGCGAGACCAGGGGCCGCTGGTGCGACAGCTCCTCGATCAGCAGCTTGGAGCGGGCGTCCTCGTCGAGATCGAGATAGCGCACGCCCGAGCCGGCGCGCTGATACAGCTCGTGGATGGTGCGCTCGTGGACGTCGGCGTTCTGGCGCAGGTCCAGGCTCATCAGGTGGAAGCCGCAGGCCTTGGCCACGGCCACCAGGGTGCGCAGGGCCGAACCGACCAGGCGCTCGCCGCCGCTGGCTTCCAGCGAGTCGATGACGATCTGCAGGTCGGCGACGAAGGCGTCCGGATGGGCGTAGGGCTCGACGTCGGTGCGGCTGGTGGCGTAGGCGACCCACTGGTTGGTCAGCTTCTGCGACACGGCGGTGAGGCGGTCGAAGATCAGCTCCAGGGCCAGGCGATAGGGCTCGTCCAGGCGGTGCACCGACGGGTCCTTGGCCTGGGCGGCCAGGGCCAGCAGTTCCTGCGACACAGGCGTGTAGGCGGTCGAGACCGCCAGGTTCGACCACAGCTTGCGCACCTCGCCGGCGTACCAGTCGAGGATCACCCGCGACTGCGACGACAAAGCCAGCTTCAGGGTGTCGCCGTTGACGCCGGGGTGGCCGTCGCGGTCGCCGCCCAGCCACGAGCCCATCTTCAGCAGCGGCGCGATATGGCCGTGGCTGCCGATCTTGCCCGACCATTCCTCGTACAGGTCGACCAGGGCCGGCAGGATCGAGGTGCGGACGATCGACAGGGCGTTGCGGATCTCGTCCTTCACGGTGATCCGCTCGGGCCGGTACAAGCGCGTGCGCCACATCAGGGCGATCTCGCGGAACAGGCGCTCGCGGATGTCGGCTTCCAGGTCGGCCGGCAGGTGGTGGCGGCGCAGGCTCATCAGGCGTGAGATCTCGGTCTCGCGATCGACCATGCTGCGGCGGCGCACTTCGGTCGGGTGGGCGGTCAGCACCGGCACCACATTCATGGCGGCGAAGATCCTGGCCAGGTCCGCGTCCGTCTTGCCCTCGGCCTTCAGGGCCGCGACGGCGTCGACCAGGGTGCGGGCCCTCTCGTCGCCCGGCTGGGCGTCGGCCTCGGCGTGACGACGGCGACCGGCGACATCCTCGCCGATATTGGCCAGCAGCGAGTGACTGGCGAAGGCGCGGGCCAGAAAGATCGCCTGGTCGTTGGACAGGTCGGCGAACAGGTGGTCGAGGCCGGGCGCCTCGCCGTCGGCGGTCTCGTGCGACGCGGCCTTGCGGGCCTTGGTCACCAGCTCGCCGGCCTCGTCGCCCTCCAGATAGGCGATGGCTTCGATCAGCAGTTCGCCCAGCAGGTTGGCGTTCTGCCGGACGTTCCGGCTCGTGGGGCGGCTTGAGCCGAGGGAGAGGGCCGAGTCGCGCATGCGCATGCTCCATCACCGCCGCGAGGAGGAACGGCGGATCGTCGGGACTAGAACTGATCTAACGGTTCTTGCGTCCAACCCGGCCCGGACAGACGCTAGGCGCGTCTAGCGCCCTTCGCCGCCCGGGGGAAGCCGGGCGGCGACATGGTTGCGCTACCATCCACTTTTTGTGCGCGAAGAACGCATCCGCGTCGCGGCGCTTTCCCCTAAACCGAGCATCCCCGCGAAGGCGGGGATCCAAGCCGAGTCCGCGGATGGACCCGCGGCCGCGCCACAGTAGGTACGCCAGCTTGGATCCCCGCCTGCGCGGGGATCAGTCGGATTAGAAATAGAGCTGGAGACCGGCCGCCTTAGCGGGCCAGCCAGCCGCCGTCGACCGGCAGGGTGACGCCCTGGATGTAGTCGGCGGCCGGCGAGGCCAGGAACACGGCCGCGCCGCCCAGGTCTTCCGGACGACCCCAGCGGCCGGCCGGGATGCGGGCCAGGATCGAGGCGTTGCGGTCGGCGTCGGCGCGCAGGGCCTCGGTGTTGTTGGTATCGAAATAGCCCGGCGCGATGGCGTTGACGTTGATGCCCTTGGTCGCCCACTCGTTGGCCAGGATCTTGGTCAGGCCGGCCAGGCCCGACTTGGCGGCCGTGTAGGACGGCACGCGGATGCCGCCCTGGAACGACAGCAGCGAGGCGATGTTGATCACCTTGGCGCCGGTCCCTTGAGCGAGCGCCTGCTTGGCGAAGGCTTGCGTGAGGAAGAACACGACCTTGAGGTTGGTGTCGATCACCGCGTCCCAGTCGGCTTCGGAGAATTCGATCGAGTCGGCGCGGCGGATGATGCCGGCGTTGTTGACCAGGATGTCGACCTTGCCGAGGGCGGCGACGGTCTCGTCGACCACGCGCTGGACGGGCTCGATGGTCGAGAAGTCGGCCTTGATCGACACGAACTTGCGGCCCAGAGCCTCGACGGCGGCCTTGGTCTCGGTCGGTTCGCTGCGGCCCGCGGCGGCGATGTCGGCGCCGGCCTGAGCGAGCGCGATGGCGATCCCCTGCCCGATGCCGGTGTTGGCGCCGGTGACGAGCGCGACCTTGCCTTCGAGGCTGAACGGATTGGCCATATGATGTTCCTTAGTCGTCGAGATCGGTTCGGCGGGAACAGCGGGACCGCCCCGCCCGATCCCCACCAGAAGTCATCGCCCGGCTTGTCCGGGCGACCCAAGCTGACCTTACCGATCGGCCGGTTCGGCTTGGGTCGCCCGCATGAAGCGGGCGATGACGTCAGTTAGAGGGCATGAAGAAGAAGGGCGAGCCCTACTTCAGCTGGCAGATGTCCAGCACGTTCATGTCGGTATAGTCGAGGTTCTCGCCGCCCATCGCCCAGATGAAGGTGTAGTTGGCGGTGCCCGAGCCCATGTGGATCGACCACGGCGGGCTCATGACGGCCTCTTCGTTGGCGATCACGATGTGACGCATCTCATCCGGCTCGCCCATATAGTGGAACACCCGGTCGTTCTCGCCGAGGCCGAAGTAGAAATAGGCTTCCGAGCGGCGGTCGTGCAGGTGGGGCGGCATGGTGTTCCAGACGCTGCCCGGCTTCAGCACGGTCATGCCCAGCAGCAGCTGGGCCGACTTGCAGGTGGTCGGCACGATGTACTGGTAGATGGTGCGCTCGTTGGAGGTCTCCAGCGCGCCGCGCTCCAGCGGGATGGCGTCGGCGAAGGCCAGCTTCTTGGTCTCGAACGCGGCGTGGGCCGGCAGGCTGACCAGGTAGAAGCGGGCCGGGGCCGAAGCGTCGACGCCTTCGAAGATCACTTCCTTGGCGCCCATGGTGACGTACAGGCCGTCACGCGGAACGATCTCGTAGACCACGCCGTCGACGGTGATCTTGCCGGTGGTGTCGCCGACATTGATCACGCCCAACTCGCGGCGCTCCAGGAAGGGGTGACCGGCGGCCGAGGCCGGTTCGGTCTGGTCGGGCAGCTTGACGGCCGCGCCGGCCACGACGCCGCCGACGACGAAGCGTTCGGCGTGATTGTAGGTCAGGACGACCTCGCCTTCGACGAACAGGTCCTGCATCAGGTAGCGGTCGCGCAGGTCGTCGTTGCCGACGGCGAACATCATGTCCGGATGGGTGGCGTGATAGGTCTTGGCGAACATCGAGAATACTCCGGAAGTGGTGTTCTTATTCGGCGGCGAGAGCCGGGGCCGGGAGGGGCCGCGGCTGGTCGAGCTTGTAGGCCTTCTTAGGCAGATTGTACGTCAGGTCTACGATGAGCTCCTGAGCTTCCACCAGATCCATGCGGTGCTCGGTCACCATGCGCGCCAGGAAGGCGCTGTCGACGCGTCTGGCGACATCGTGGCGGGCCGGGATCGACAGGAAGGCGCGGGTGTCGTCGTTGAAGCCGACGGTGTTGTAGAAGCCGGCGGTCTCGGTGACCTGCTCGCGGAAGCGCATCATGCCTTCCGGGCTGTCGTGGAACCACCAGGACGGGCCCAGCTTCAGCACCGGATAGTGGCCGGCCAGCGGGGCCAGTTCGCGGCTGTAGGTCGTCTCGTCCAGGGTGAACAGGATGATCGACAGGCGCGGGTCGTTGCCCAGACGCGTCAGCAGGGGCTTCAGCGCATCGACATATTCGGTGCGCATCGGGATGTCGGCGCCCTTGTCGCGGCCGTGGCTGTCAAGCAGGCCGAGATTGTGGTTGCGGTGCGAACCCGGGTGGATCTGCATCACCAGGCCGTCCTCGAGGCTCATCTTGGCCATCTCGGTCAGCATCTGGGCGCGGAACAGCTCGGCCTTGGCCGGCGTGACGTTGCCCTTCACCAGGTCGGCGAACAGGCTTTCCGTCTCGGCTTCCGACAGGTCGGCCGTGGCGGCGGTCGGGTGGCCGTGGTCGGACGAGGTGGCGCCGGCCTCGATGAAGGCCTGACGGCGGATGCGGTGGGCTTGCAGATAGCCCTTCCAGCTGTAGACGTCCTGGCTGGAGATCTCGGCGAAGCGTTCGAAGGCGCGCGGGCTGCGCTCGTCCTCGAAGTCGATGACCGCGTCGGGGCGATAAGCGGTGATGACGTGGCCGCCCCACCCGCTCTCACGGATCGCCTTGTGATGCTTCAGCGGATCGTGCGGGCCCTCGGTGGTGGCCAAGGTCTCGATGTTGAAGCGGTCGAACAGGGCGCGCGGGCGGAAGGCGTCGGTCGCCAGGGCCTCGTTGATGCCGTCGAAATAGGCGTCGGCGTTGTCCTCGCCGAGGAATTCGGTGAAGCCGAACACCTTGGAGAACACGTGGTTCAGCCAGATCCACGACGGCGTGCCGCGGAACAGGTGGAAGTTCTTGGCGAACACCTTCCAGGCCGCGCGCGGGTCGGTGGCCGGCACGCCCGACTTGCGAGGCACCTTCAGGTCGTCCAGCGCCACGCCCTGGCTGTAGAGCATGCGGAAGACGTAATGATCGGGCGCCAGCAGCAGGTCGGTGGCGTCGCGGAACGGCTCGTTTGTCGCGAACCAGGCCGGATCGGTGTGGCCGTGCGGGCTGATGATCGGCAGGCCGGCCACGGTCGCATAGAGCTCGCGGGCGACTCCGCGGACGGTGGGATCGGCCGGGAACAGGCGATCGTCGTGCAAGATCAGGGGCCGGGCCATGGCGTGTCTCCTCGTCCCTTCGCCTCGAACCCTAAAGGGTCGCTTCGAGGCGTTTGGTAACCGGTGTCAAAGCTTGGTGCAAGGTGCAGGGCGCGGCGCGCACCCTACACAGGTTTGGGAGCGGCGGAAGACTCCCGCACCACAAGATGGGGGATGATGCTGGCTGGATCACCGGGCTCGTGGCCCTCACGGGCGATCAGCTTCTCGGTGGCCATGCGGCCGACCTGGCGCGTCGGGATGTGCACGGTGGTCAGCGGCGGCCAGACGGCCTGGGCGATCTGGAAGTCGTCGAAGCCGACCACGGTCAGGTCTTCCGGCACGGTCAGGCCGGCGCGGCGGGCGGCCTGCAGCACGCCGGCGGCCATTTCGTCGTTGCCGGCGAAGATGGCGGTGGGCCGGGGCGTCTTGGCCAGCAGCGCCTCGCCGGCTGCCAGGCCCGATTCGAAGGTGTAGGCGCCCTGCACAACATAGTCGGCGTCGAGCTTCAGCCCCGCCGCCGCCAGGGCGTCCTCGAAGCCCCCCTTGCGCTCGTGCGACGAGCGGAAGCTAGGCAGGCCGGTGATGAAGCCGATCCGCTGGTGGCCCAGGCCGACCAGGTGCTCGCCCATGGCCTGGGCGCCCAGCCGGTCGTGGCCGACGATCATGTGCTCTTCCTCGTCCAGCGGGACCGAGGCGATGCGGATATATTCGCAGCCGATGTCGCGCAGCAGGTCGGCGACGCGCTCGTCTTCCGACACCGACGGCGGCAGGATCACCCCGAACAGCTTCTGCCTCTCGATGAACATCCGCACGTCCTGCAGGAAGGTCGGGCTGGAGCGGTCGCAGGGGTGCACCACCAGCTCGAAGCCCGAACCGCGCATGCCGTCCAGCAGGCCCAGCTGCATGTTGACGACGTACTGGGGGTTGGGGTTGTCGTAGATCATGCCGATCAGGAACGAGCGGCGGAAGGCCAGGCCCCGGGCCTGGGGATCGGGGGCATAGCCCCACTCGGCGATCACCGCCTCGATCCGCTGGCGGGTTTCCTCGCGCACGAACGGCGACTGGTTGATGACCCGCGAGACGGTCTTCTTGGAGACCCCGGCCAGGCGGGCGATGTCGTTGATGGTGGCGCGGCGACGACCGCTTTCCAGAGCAGCGTTCGCATCCGTGTCGTCGGCGGACTTGTTGGGCGTCTTTGACGAGGTCACGGCGCTTCCATGCAGTGGTTTTCGTTTTTTGTCATACTCCAGCGCCGGAAGCGTCGCCAATCAAGCGGCAAAAAGCGCGCTGGCGAAGCTCTTGACACCGGTTTCCACTCCCTTAGGACCGGATGGCAGCACAAAAAGTCGCAAAGACAAAGACCCAGATGAGCGAAACAGCCTCCCTCCCCGGCGAATCGATCCACGGCGTCGACCCGCGCGACCACGTCGCCACCGCCCTGCGCCCGCTGACGGCCGGCGAGAGCATCGACCTGCACGGCGTGCCGATCCGGGTCCGGAGCGACATCCCCAAGGGCCACAAGATCGCCGTCCGCGCCGCCGCTAAAGGCGAGGACGTCCTGAAGTACGGCTGGCCGATCGGCCGGGCGACGCTCGACATCGCCGTCGGCGACCACGTGCACGTCCACAATGTCGAGACCCGGCTGAAGGGCGTCGAAGGCTACGCCTACGCCCCGGCCGCGACCGACAACACCGAGGTGGTCGGCGACCGCAACTTCCTTGGCTATCGCCGCAAGAACGGCCGAGTCGGCACCCGCAACGAGATCTGGGTGCTGTGCACCGTCGGCTGCGTGGCCAACACCGCCCGCCGCATCGCCGAGAAGGCTAACGCCCGCTTCGCCGGCCGCGTCGACGGCGTCTTCGCCTTCCCCCACCCGTTCGGCTGCTCGCAGCTGGGCGACGACCTGTCCCACACCCGCCAGCTGATCGCGGGCCTGGCCGCCCATCCCAACGCCGGCGGCGTGCTGATCCTGGGCCTGGGTTGCGAGAACAATCAGCTCAAGGCCCTGCTCGACAGCGCCCCGGACCTGGATCCCGAGCGCCTGCGCTCCTTCACCACCCAGTTCGTCGAGGATGAGTACGAAGAGGGCCTGGACGCCATTGAGGCCCTGGTCGCCATCGCCGAGCAGGACCGCCGCGAACCCGTTCCGATCTCCGAACTGGTGGTCGGCCTCAAATGCGGCGGGTCGGACGGCTTCTCGGGCGTCACCGCCAATCCCCTGGTCGGCCGCATCGCCGACAAGGTGGCGGCCGCCGGCGGCACGCCGGTGCTGACCGAGATCCCCGAGGTGTTCGGGGCCGAGAACGTGCTGCTGCAGCGGGCGGCCAGCCGCGAGATCTTCGACGAGGCCGTCGCGGTGATCGACGACTTCAAGCGCTACTTCATCGACAACAACCAACCCATCTACGAGAACCCCTCGCCCGGCAACATCGCCGGCGGCATCACCACCCTGGAGGAGAAATCCCTGGGCGCTGTGCAGAAGGGCGGCCGCGCGCCCTTGGCCTCGGTGCTGCGCTACGGCCAGCGGGTCGGCCCGCACGGCCTGACCCTGCTCGAGGCGCCCGGTAACGACGCGGTGTCGTCCACCGCCCTGACGGCGGCCGGCGCCACGGTGATCCTGTTCACCACCGGCCGCGGCACGCCCCTGGGCTTTCCCGCCCCGACCTTGAAGATCGCCTCCAACAGCGCCCTGGCCGCCCGCAAGCCATCGTGGATCGACTTCGACGCCGGTGTCGTGCTGGACGGCCAGACCATGGACCAGGCGGCCGACTCCCTGCTCGACCTGGTGGTGGCCACGGCCTCGGGCCAGGAGACCAAGGCCGAGCGCAACGGCGAGCGCGAAATCGCCATCTGGAAGTCGGGCGTGACGCTATAGGCGGCGAGCGTCAGAGACGCTCGTTCACCTTCACGCCGTCCCGATTGATGATGACGGCGGGATTGCCCACCACTACGCAGTTGGGCGGTACATCCTTGGTTATCACCGCCCCAGCGCCGATCGTCGCATGGTCGCCGATTTCGATCTCGCCCACCACGATGGCCCCAACTCGGATAGTGACGTTGTCACCTATGGTCGGGCCGTAGGCGGTGCCGTTCACGCCGATGGTGACCATCTGGTTGACATGGAAGTTTGCGCCGATCCGGCGCGCGACTACGATCGTCGAAAATCCGTGTTGGATGTAGAGGCCTGGCCCGGTCGACGCGCAGTAGAAGTAAAAAGCCGGCGAACCCGGCGCCAGGAAGCGCAGGAGCTTGGCCTTGGGAAATCGGTAGTAGAACAGGCTGCGAAATTCGGGTTCACGCATGGACCGCAGGAAGAACCGCAAGCGATCTCCAAGCGTCTTCAGTTCGATCTTGGCTCTTACAGCCCAACGATCGAGATCCGCGTTGAAGGTCGGATTCCGCGCAAGCGCGTAGATGACCACATGTGGCAAGTGATTCAGCAAACTTCGAGTCTCCGCAGACGCCCTACCGCTCCGTAGTCGTAGCCAGAGCATCGCATTGGCATCAGGGGCCAGTCGAAAATAGAGGCGGCGCGCTGTTTTGTTGCAGCGCACACCGAAATCGACATAATTGTCCGGCAAAACTCCACAATGATGCGCCCTTGCAACCCCGGGGCTGGCGCGCCCTTTTGAGCGCACGCAACGTCCTAACTTCTCTAACTGAAAGCAACCGATGAAGGCACGCATCCTGGGTTTTGACGGACTGCGCGCCATCGCGGTGTTGCTGGTCATACTCACCCACAAGACCAGCCAAGGCGACAAGCTGGGGTTGGGCGGCTATGGCGTGCACCTTTTCTTCGTGCTCAGCGGCTTCCTTATAATCGGCATTCTCCATGGCCGTCGCCAGGCGCTGGAGACCGGCGCAGCTTCCTGGCGACGAGAATTCCGCCACTTCTACGAGAACCGCTTGTTCCGGATCTGGCCACTCTACTACTTGGTGGTCACGGCATGCATCATCCTGGGTCTCGTCGGCGCCTGGCGTCAGATGTCGCCCTCGGAACTTGTCGGGACCCTGACCTACACCTCCAACTGGTTTCAGGCTTATGTCTGGAAGGCCTATCCGCATCACTTCGGACACCTCTGGAGCGTGGCGATCGAGGAGCAGTTCTATCTGTGGGCGGCGCCCGTGTTCCTGCTGACGCCGCACCGTCACTTCAAGACGATCTGCCTGGCGGTTATCGTGCTGGCCGTCACAGTCGGCTCCGCGCACATCGCCCTGGGCTTTCCCAATCGCGCCAACTACGTGGGATCTTTCACCAATTTCGGCCTGATGGCGCTCGGAGGTTGGGCGGCGGTGGCGATCAAGCCGAACCGGCTGCTCGCCCGTGCGGCGCCTTTCGCGCTGCTGCTCTACCTGATCGCGCCCGTGGCGGCGTATGTGGTGGGCAGGGGAAGCCTGACCGGAACGGTCATCTTCTGGAGCAGCGGCCTCCTGATCGCCCTCGCGCTTCCAGGGATCGTGGCCGACCAGAAATCGCTTCTGGTGCGGATCCTCAGTCTGCCGCCCGTGGCTTACTTCGGAATGATCAGCTACGGCGTCTACATTTTCCATCCGATGATTGAGCTGGCCGACTACGGGTTTGATCTTCCACGGCCTGTGGCCGGTGCAATCGAAACGGCGCTCACCTTCATCGTGGCCAGCATCAGCTGGTTTGTTCTTGAAAAGCCCCTGCTGAATTTGCGCGACCGTCTGCGCCGACGTTCCGAAACTTCGCTCGCCCAAGGCGGCGCCAGAACCTCGGCGGCCTGAGGAAGGAACTCGCCGAGAATCTAGCGGCAATCTGCGGCCACCTTTGCCAGCGGTGACCCGTCGTGGATCCTGGTCGTGTTGAAGAGAACTCGTTCTTCCGCGGGAAGGGTCGGCAGGGCGCCGGCGTAGCCGTCCTGGCGGCCCCGGGCGTAGTTCTCAAGCGCGGTCATGGCGGCGGGCGACAGCTGGGCCTGCAGGACGTTGGCCGCGCAGGCGCAGCCGATGCGGTCGTACTTGAGGCCGAACCTGGTCAGCTTGCCGTCGACGCAGGCCCGGGCGACCACCGCCCGCTGGGCGGCCGGCGCGTCGTTCGGCGCGCGCTCGCAGCTCCACGCGGCCAAGGCGGCCGCCATAATCAGAAATAGACGCATGCTCTTCCCCTACGGTGGCGCAGGATGGTCATGCACGCTTCGGTTTTATGTGAAAATTGTAACGCCGCGCCGGTTTCCGCATGCGACGCCGCCGCTACGGAAGCATCAAGGCAAGGTGCCATGCAAAGCGCCATTGCCACCGGTGTCTTGGCGCCTCATCTAGGCGTCCGGGCGGGCCGCAGATCCGCCGCAGCATTATCGAGGCGCCTTCCGTGACCACCGACACCGCCGCCCCCTCGTCCCTGCGCCTGCGCGCGTCCAGCGTCCCGGCCGCCGCGCCGGGTACGGCCGCGCCCGGCTATGATCGCGACAAGGTGCAGATCGGCGTCGTCCACTTCGGCCCCGGCGCCTTCCACCGCGCCCACCAGGCCTTCTATTTCGACCGACTGCTGGAGACCGATCCGCGCTGGGGGATCTGCGCGGTGTCGCTGAAAAGCCCCGGCGTGCGCGACGCCCTCGCGCCGCAGGACGGCCTCTACACCCTGGCCCAGCTGGACCGCGAGACCAGTTTCCGCGTCATCGGCTCGATCCTCGAAGTTTTGGTCGCTCCCGAGGACCCCGAAGCGGTCTTCGCCCGCCTGGCGTCGCCCCAGACCCGTCTCGTCACCCTGACCGTCACCGAGAAGGGCTACACCCTGACCGGCGAAGGCAAGCTCGACACGGGCCATCCGGACATTGTCCATGACCTGGCCTCGCCCCGCCAGCCGGTCAGCGCCGTCGGCTACATCGTCGAGGGTCTGCGCCGCCGCTTCGCCGCCGGCCTGCCGCCCTATGCCGTGGTGGCCTGCGACAACCTCGCCGACAACGGCTGGCGGCTGAAGGCCGCCACCATCGCCTTCGCCCAGGCCGTCGATCCGGCCCTGGCCGCCTGGATCGAGGCCGAGGCCGCCTTCCCGCGCACGATGGTCGACAGCATCACCCCCGCCACCGACGACGCCCTGCGCACCCGGGTCGAGGCGGCCACCGGCCTGCACGACGCCTGGCCGATCCAGCGCGAGGCCTTCACCCAGTGGGTGGTCGAGGACGTGCTTGGAGACGGCGCTCCGGACCTCGCCAGCGTCGGCGTCACCCTGACCGACGACGTGCGCGGCTTCGAGCGGGCCAAGCTGCGTCTGCTGAACGGCGTGCACTCCACCCTGGCCTATGCCGGCCTGCTGAAGGGCCACGAGACGGTGTTCCAGGCGGTCGGCGACCCGGCCCTGGAGGCCCTGGCCCGCGACCTGATGGTCCAGGACATCATCCCGACCCTGACCGCGCCGCGCGGCCTGGACCTGACCGCCTATGCCGAGGCGATCCTCGACCGCTTCCGCAATCCCGAGATCCGCCACCTGCTGAGCCAGATCGCCTGGGACGGCTCGCAGAAGCTGCCGTTCCGCATTCTCGGCACAGTCAAGGACGCGCTGGAGGCCGGCCGGCCGGTCGACCGCCTGGCCGTGCCGATCGCCGCCTGGTTCCAGTTCCTCAAGGCCCGCGCCGCCGAGGGCGTCGCCGTCACCGACCCGCTGGCCGGGCAACTGCTGGCCGTGATCCAGGCCCTGCCGGGCGACGCGAAGGGCGACGTCGTTGCGCTTCTGGCGATCGAGGCGGTGTTCCCGGCCGACTTGGCGGAGGACGCGCGCTTCGTGGCGGCGGTGGAGAAGGCGTACGGGGAACTGGGCTAAAGCCAGCCTAGTCCTTCGCCTTCGCCCTCGCCCTCGCCCTCGCCCTCGCTTAAAAACTCCCGTCATTCCCGCCCCTGTGGCGGGAAGCCTTGGTTCCGCCGACATGTGACGCAAGCGGCGTGCTGAGCACGCCGCCCCATCCGCACCTGCAGCTGACAGAGGGGTTCCCGCCACAGGGGCGGGAATGACGGGAAGAGGTAGAGTCTACGGCTTCCATTCCGGCAGGTTTGTCAACTGGTCCTTGGTCAGCTTGGTACGCACCAGGTAGTCGTTCGGATCGCCCGCCTCGGGCGCCACCGAGATGTCGGCCAGGGCGACCGAGACCTTCTTGTCGGGGCCCACGCGGTCGATCTCGATGATCACGGCGGTCGGCTTGCCGGCCGCGTCGAGGATCACATGCTCGACCTCACCGGCCTTCTTGTTGGCCGAGTCGATGACGTCGGCGTCCTCGATCTGGCCGACGGTGAAGGCGCCCTTTGCGGCCAGGGCCTCGTCGCGGGCGATGGCCTGGGCCATGGCCCCGCTGGCGATCAGGGTGAGCGAAAGGGCGATCGGTGCGATGTGCTTCATCGGTATGTCCTCCGAAACGGTTGGCACAAGCCAACGCTCCGTGCACGGACGCCGTTCCGCTAAGCCTAGCCCCGCACGCCCTTGCCCAGCAGCACCGGCGCGACGGTGCCGATCAGGATCTTCAGGTCGAACAGGAACGAGGCCTTGGCCAGGTACTCGGCGTCCAGCGCCACCTTGCCCTCGATGGAAAGCTCGTCGCGGCCGTTGATCTGGGCCCAGCCGGTCACCCCCGGGCGCAGGGCGTCGACGCCGGCGGCGGTGCGGGCGGCGACGAGGTCGTCCTGGTTGAACAGGGCCGGGCGCGGGCCGACCAGGCTCATGTGGCCCACGAGCACGCTCCACAGCTGCGGCAGCTCGTCGAGGCTGGTCTTGCGCAGCAGCGGCCCCACCGGCGTCAGCCAGCGACGGGGATCGTCCAGCAGGTGGGTGGCGACCTCGGGCGTGTCGATCCGCATGGTGCGGAACTTGGGCATCGGGAACAGGCGGTTGCCCCGCCCCACCCGCTGCGACCAGTAGAGCGCCGGCCCGGGCGAGGTGGCGCGCACCAGGATCGCCACGATCATCAACGGCAGGGCCAGCACGAGAAGGCCGGCGCCGCTGGCGACCGCGTCGAAGGCCCGCTTCAGCACGAGATCAGGCCAGGTCGCTGGCCGCCGCGTCGAGCAGCAGATAGGCGCGGCCGGCTTCCGAGGCCAGCAGAGCGGCCACCAGGAAGCCCTCGCGGTCCTGCTGGGCGGCCTCGTTGATCATGCCGGCGTAGCGGCGCACGAAGCGTTCGGCGTTGGCCTTCAGCGGCGCGTCCGAGAACAGCCGGCGGACCAGGCGGCGAATGGCGGCCGGGGCCAGCTTCTTGACCACCTCGCGGGCCCCGCCCTCGTCGTGGGTCTGGATGGCGGCGGCGATCTCGTCGATGCGGCCGCGCGGCAGCAGGGCCGACGGGTCGATGCCCATGGCCAGGATCTCGCCGGCCAGCTTTTCCCCAAGCGCCGCGTCGCCGGGCGAGCTGGTCTGGGCGTCGCTCAGCAGGTTCTTCCAGCTCCAGCCGCCTTCGTCGTCGGCCGGCTCGGGCGGAGGCGGCGCGGGGCCGCGACCGCCGGCCGCGTCGAACATGGTGCGGAACTCGTCGTCGGTGGCCGTGGGCGTCAGCTTCAGGCGCTGGCGCGGCGGCGGCTCCAGCGGCGCGAAGTCCTCCCCCGGATAGGGCGGCGTGTAGGGCGCGGGCGGCGGGGTCTGGGCGCGCGGCGGCTGCGGTTGCACCGGCGGCGGGGCCTGGCGCTGCTGCGGCGGCGGAGCTTGCGGCGCGGGCTGGGGAGCCGGCTGCGGCGCGGGTTGCGGCTGACGCACCAGGCCCGCCGCGCCCCGGTTCTGCGGCGGGGCGGCGAAGCTCGGCGGCGCGGCGGCGGCCGCGGCGTTCATCGTGCTGACCGCCTCGGCCAGCATCTCGTAGTTGCGACGCACGCGCTCCTGGAAGGCCTGGTCGATGGCCGCCGTCTCCTCGGCGGTCTTGCGGGCGGCGGCGCGCAAATCATCGATGCCCTTCTCGATCTGGGCGCGCACCTCGGCGGCGCGGGCCAGGGCCTCGCCCGGCATGGCGGCGCTGCGCTGGCCGGCTTCGGCCAGCAGGCGCTCCATCTCGGCGATGGAGACACGGGCGGTCTCGACGCTCTCGGCCAGCTTCTGGGCGGTGCGGGCCCCGGCCTGCTCGACCACCTGGGCCGAGTTCTCAATCAGGTCGCGGGCCTCGTCCATCCGCGATTCGAACACCGCGTCGGCCTTCTGGCCGGCGGCGAAGGCGATCTCGTTCAGCTGGTCGACGCGGCCGCGAGCGGTCTCGACGCGCAGTTCGACGCCCTCCCCGGCCCGCTGGGCGGCGTCGGTGATGGCGTTCATGGCCCGGGTCAGCTCGCCCTCGAGATCGCCGCGACGATCGGCGGCGGCGGCTTCCAGGCGGGCCAGGGCTTGTTGCGTTTCGGCGGCCAGGGCCTCGCGCTCGGCGCGGGCGGCCTCGGCCATCTCGCGCAGTTGGTCGCCCGACGAGACGATCAGGCCGCGCAGCACCTCGGCGCCCATGGCGGCGATGTCGCCCAACTCCGAAGCGCCGACACGGGTATAGGCCACGAACTCGGTGAGCTGGGCGGTGCGGGTCTCGGTCTCGGAAGAGAAGTCCTCCTGGTCCGAACGCAGGGCCTGGGCGGCGGCCACCAGGGCGGCGCGCTGCGAGGCCAAGCTGCGCTCGACGCTGCCGATCTGGTCCCCGACGCCTTGGCCGGCGGTCTCCAGCCGGGCGATCTGGCGCGACAGGTCCTCGGCTCCGACGCGGGCGGCGTCCGAGGCTTCGGCGGCGGCGGCGGCCAGGTCGGCGGCGCGGGCGGCCAGGGCCGCTTCGGCTTCGCGCAACTGGGTTTCGGCCAGATCCGAGGCCTCGGCAACCATCCGAGCCTGGCTGCCGATGGCGTCGACCACCGAGGTCGACTGGGCGTCCAGCGTGCTCGACAGCGCCTGCATGGCGCTGCGCTCGTGGCCCAAGCCCTCGGCCAGTTGCCTGGCCATGCGGCTGGACGAATCGGCGGCCTCGACTAGGCGGGCGGTTTCTTCGGCCAGGGCCTGGCGCAGGGTGACGATGCGCTCGCGGGCGGCGTCGGCGGCGGCCGTGGCCGCGTCGATCTGGACGCTGAGGGCGTCGACCACGCCGGTGGCGCCGGCGGCGGCCAGGGTGGCCGGGGTCAGCAGTTGGTCGGTCAGCTGGCGCGTGCGGCGCAGCTCGGCCGACATGGCCAGGGCCTGGCGCAGCATGTAGGCGGCCAGCAGGATGAAGGCGGCTGGGCCGGCGGCGAGGGCGGCGAACACCGCCAGGGTGATCGTCATCGGCATGGCCGGTCCGTAGCCGAGGGCGAACATCACCGGGGCCACGGCCCACAGGGCGGCGACGCAGACCGACAGGCTCCAGTAGAGGCCGCCCGGCATGGGCTTGCGCTCGGTGGTCTCCGCCAGGGCGTGGATCGGACGCCCGGCGGGTTGGGCGGGAGTCTGGGCCGCGGTCTGGTGCGCGACCGACTGCTTGGCAGGCTCGGGCTTGGCGGGCGGTTCGGGTTCGGCGCGCGGCGCGGGCGGCTGGGCGGCGGCGGGCGCGGTCAGGAAGGTCGGCAGCGGCGACAGGTCGTCGGCCGGCGAGCGCTCGCGCTCGGCCTTCCAGCGGCTGCGCGGCGGTTCGGGCGCGAACTCGGGCAGCGGCTCGGGCTCCGGCTCGGGCGCGACCTCGGCCACGGGCTCGGGTTCAGGCTGAGGCTCGGGCTTGGGCGTCGTGCGGAAGAACGAGCGACGGGCCGTGCTGCGATCCTCGCGCAGCACCGGCTCGAACGGATCGGGCGAGGGCTCGACCGACGCCTCGGGCTCCGGCTGGATCTCGGGTTCGGCTTCGGGCGCGATGGCCGAGGTCAGGGGCTCGGGCGCCGGCTCGACCTCGGGCTGCGGCTCGGGGCGCTGGTAGGACGGCGGTCGCGCGCCGCGCGGCGGAGCGGCCAGGAACCCGGCCTCCGGCAGGTCGGCGATGTCGAGATCGTTGTCGGGCTCGGTGACCGGCGCGTCGGGATCCGGCTCCGGGACGCGCGAATCCAGTTCGAGTTCGGGCAGACCAGAGGGGGGCGCCGCATCCTCGCGGGGCGTCTCCACCGGCAGGGTGGAAAAGTCGAGCGGTCGGCGCTTCTTAGGCTTCATACGCAGCCACTGTTCCCAAGGCGAACGACAAGGGGGCCTCTCACAGCGATGCAGCGCGCAAGCCCCTTCTTCGCGCAGGCGAATAAACCTAGCCGCGAAAGACGCCTGCGCATAGCCGCTTGCAACGGTTTTCCCCAAAGCAGACCGTGTCTTGCGACCACCGGGCGGGCTTGGAGCGAGGTTCGGGAGGCGATCCTAGGCCGGAAGGATCAGGCGCGGACGAGGCGGGCGTCGCGTTCGGGGCAGACGATCTGCGGCGGCGTGTCGATGCGCGCGGCCGCCCGCGGCGAGCGCGCGACGGTGCGCTCGGCCTTCGGCTTTACGAGCTTTTCCTCGATCACCACGCCAAATTGGCAGAGGGCCATGGCCGAGAGCCACAGCACGATCGCCGCGAAGATTTCAGTCAGAAATGACATCGGTTCACCCATCGGTCCGATATCGTCGTTATGCCGCAACCCATGGCCAAGCCCGAATGAACTTTTGGTCATGTTCACGCAATGCGAGGCCCGCACAACGCCCACACTTGCTGCCCACACTTGCTGATAGCGACCCTAGATTTCTGCGCCTTGCTCCAACGGGCCTGGGGACCTAGGTCGCAGGCTCCCCCGGTTCTTCGTCTCCCGCCGTCGGCGCGAGGCGAAGTCTTTCTGTTTGCGGACGACCGTCTTGGCCCCTACCCAGTTAGCATCCCAGGCGTCCGCCGTCGCTTTCGAGCCGTCCATGCCCGTGATCTCGCCCGCCCGCCTCACCCACCTGCAGCGCCTGGAAGCCGAGAGCATCCACATCATGCGCGAGGTCGCGGCCGAGTGCGAAAACCCGGTCATGCTCTATTCGATCGGTAAGGACAGCGCGGTCATGCTGCACCTGGCCGCCAAGGCCTTCTATCCGTCCAAGCCGCCCTTCCCGCTGCTGCACGTCGACACGACCTGGAAGTTCAAGGCGATGTACGCGCTGCGCGACAAGGTCGCCGAGCAGCTGGGCTTCGACCTTCTCGTCCACAAGAACCCCGAGGCCGAGGCGCGCGGCATCAATCCGTTCGACCACGGCAGCGCCCTGCACACCGACCTCTGGAAGACCGAAGGCCTCAAGCAGGCCCTGGCCAAGTACGGCTTCGACGCGGCCTTCGGCGGCGCCCGCCGCGACGAGGAGAAGAGCCGGGCCAAGGAACGCGTGTTCAGCTTCCGCTCGGCCGAGCAGCGCTGGGACCCCAAGAACCAGCGCCCCGAGCTGTGGAAGCTCTACAACACCCGCAAGCACCCGGGTGAGAGCCTGCGCGTCTTCCCGATCTCCAACTGGACCGAGCTGGACGTCTGGCAATACATCCACCTGGAGAACATCCCGATCGTGCCGCTCTACTTCTCGGCCCCGCGGCCGGTGGTCGAGCGCGACGGCGCCCTGATCATGGTCGACGACGAGCGCTTCCGCCTGCGCGAAGGTGAAGAGCCGCAGATCAAGAGCGTCCGCTTCCGCACCCTCGGCTGCTACCCGCTGACCGGCGCCGTCGAGAGCACCGCCTCGACCCTGCCCGAGATCATCCAGGAAATGCTCCTGACCACCACCAGCGAGCGCCAGGGCCGGGTCATCGACCACGACCAGTCCGCTTCGATGGAGAAGAAGAAGCAGGAGGGCTATTTCTGATGGCGCACCAGTCCGCTCTCATCGCCGAGGACATCGAGGCCTATCTCGAGGCCCACCAGAACAAGTCGCTGCTGCGCTTCATCACCTGCGGCAGCGTCGACGACGGCAAGTCCACCCTGATCGGCCGGCTGCTCTACGACAGCAAGATGATCTTCGAGGACCAGATGGCCGCCCTTGAGGCCGACTCCAAGCGCGTCGGCACGCAAGGCGGGGCGATCGACTTCGCCCTGCTGGTCGACGGCCTGGCCGCCGAGCGCGAGCAAGGCATCACCATCGACGTCGCCTACCGGTTCTTCTCGACCGACAAGCGCAAGTTCATCGTCGCCGACACCCCCGGCCACGAGCAGTACACCCGCAACATGGTCACCGGCGCCTCGACCGCCGACGCGGCGGTGATCCTGATCGACGCGCGCAAGGGCGTGCTGACCCAGACCCGTCGTCACAGCTACCTCGTGTCCCTGCTCGGCATCCGCAATGTGGTGCTGGCGGTGAACAAGATGGACCTGGTCGGCTGGGACCAGACGGTGTTCGACGCCATCGTCGCCGACTACCGCGCCTTCGCCGAGAAGATCGGCCTGTCGGTCTTCACCCCGATCCCGATCTCGGGCCTGGGCGGCGACAACGTGGCCTCGCGCGGCGAGCACACGCCCTGGTACGACGGCCCGATCCTGATGGACTGGCTGGAGAGCATCGAGGTCGAGGACAGCCTGCAGGCCCAGCCGTTCCGGATGCCGGTGCAATGGGTCAACCGTCCGAACCTGGACTTCCGCGGCTTCTCGGGCCAGCTGGCCTCGGGCGTCGTCAGGCCGGGCGACCGGGTCAAGGTGCTGCCGTCTGGCCGCGAGAGCCGGGTGTCGCGCATCGTCACCCTGCCGGGCGACCTCGACCAGGCCGTCGCCGGCCAGTCGGTGACCATCACCCTGGCCGATGAAGTCGACGTCAGCCGCGGCGACGTGCTGGTCGCGGCCGACAGTCCCTCGGCCGTCGCCGGCCAGTTCGAGGCCACCCTGGTGTGGATGGACGACGAGCCCCTGCCGCCGGGCCGCTCCTACCTGCTGAAGATCGGCGCGCGTCTCGTGGGCGCCAGCGTCACCGAGATCAAGCACCGGGTGAACGTCAACACTCTGGAGCACACGGCCGCCAAGCGGCTGGAGCTCAACGAGATCGCCCACGTCAACATCTCGCTCGACCAGGCCATCCCGTTCGAGGCCTATGCCGAAAACCGGGATCTCGGCGGCTTCATCCTGATCGACCGGATCAGCAACCGCACCGTCGGCGCGGGCCTGCTGAACTTCGCCCTGCGCCGGGCCGACAACATCCACTGGCAGCACACCGACGTCAGCAAGGCCTCGCGCGCGGCCCTGAAGAGCCAGCGCGGCCGGGTGGTCTGGCTGACCGGCCTGTCGGGCGCGGGCAAGTCGACCATCGCCAACCTGGTGGAAAAGCGCCTGCACGCCCTGGGCCGCCACACCTACCTGCTGGACGGCGACAACGTCCGCCACGGCCTCAACAAGGACCTCGGCTTCACCGAGGAAGACCGCGTCGAGAACATCCGCCGGGTGGCCGAGGTCGCCAAGCTGATGGTCGACGCCGGCCTGATCGTGCTGACCGCCTTCATCTCGCCGTTCCGGGCCGAACGCCAGCTGGCGCGCGAGATCCTCAACGACGGCGAGTTCGTGGAAGTCTTCGTCGACACTCCCCTGGCCGTGGCCGAGAGCCGCGACGTCAAGGGCCTCTACAAGAAGGCCCGCTCGGGCCAGCTGAAGAACTTCACCGGCATCGACAGCCCGTACGAAGCCCCTGAGGCGGCCGAACTGGTCATCGACACGACGAAGGTCGACCCGGTCGCCGCGGCCGAGCAGATCGTGGCGTGGCTGGAAGGCGAAGAGATCTCTTACGATATCTGAGGTCGGAAGGCCCTAGGCGCCCGGCGGCTTGGGGTCGGCCAGCGGGTCGGCGTGGCGATGGATCATCTTCCAGTCGCCGCCCTCCCGGCGGAAGATCTCGGTGATGCGCAGGTGCATCTCGACCGCCTCGGACTTGCCTTCCATCCGCACCGTGGCGTGCTGAAGGCCGGTCCAGTAGGCGAGATCGCCGTCGGCCTCGCTGTGCAAAATCTCCAGGCTGGTTTCGCCGCCGCCGGCGAAACTCCTCGCACCGCGGGCGTTGACCGCGATGACGTGGCCGGCCCCCTCCTCCCGGCCGCCGTTCGGTGGAAAGAAGCTGGCCGGCTCGGCGCGGGCGGCGATCTCGGTCAGCGGTCCCCCGTCACCGTTGACATAGGCCTGCGCCACCCGGCGGCGCTCTTCCAGAAACGCGGCGAAGTCGCTGTCCTGCGGCATTGGTTCCTCCTCGGACGTCCGGCGTCGAGGCCAGAACGCGCGACGTCGCCCGGCGGGTTCAAGCCGCCGCCTTCACCCGCGCGCTGCGGCCGAGCACCAGGGCGCCGGCCAGGCCCGCTGCTCCCAACGCCGCCATCGCCCAGTAGCCCTTCACGCCCAGGGCGTCGAACAGCGGCCCCGAGGCCAGGGTCGCGGCTCCCAGGGTGAAGCCCTGCGACACCGCCGAATTCAGGGCCTGGGCGGCCGAGGCGCTGCGCGGCGGGGTCAGGCGCTCGATCAGCTGCAGCGAGGCCAGGAAGCTGGCGGCGAAGGTGAAGGCGTGCAGGGCCTGCAGCGGGAACAGCGCCCACAGCGGCGGGGCGAAGGCATAGGCCGTCCAGCGGATCACCGCCGCCCCCGCCCCCATGGCCAGCAGCTTGCCGGGGCCGACGCGGCGTCGCCACGGCTCCAGAAACCACATGAACCCGACCTCGGCCGCGACGCCGACGCCCCACAGCACGCCGATGACCGGCTCGGGGATCTCCTGGCGCCGCCAGAGCAGGGTCGAGAAGCTGTAGTAGAAGCCGTGCGCGCCCTGGATCAGGCCGGCGGTGACCACCGCCAGCACGAACACCCGGTCGGTCAGCAGCGCGCCCAGGCCCTTCCAGCGGTCGCGCTTGGCCGGCGCCTCGCCGTCCTCGTGGACGCGCTCGGGCGGCACCAGCACGAAGGCGGCGGCGGCCGCCAGCAGCGCCGCCACGGTGATCCAGACGACGATGACGTCGGCCCCGACCAGGGTCAGCACCACGCCCATGACGAGGTTGGCGGCGATGAAGGCGCTGGATCCCGATCCGCGCGGCAGGCCGTAGTTGAACCCCTCCAGCCGCGCCCGGCGCAGGGTGACCACGTCGATCAGCGGCGAGATGGTCGAGAGTAAGGTGGCGCCCAGCAGCCAGCAGACCAAGAGACCCCAGAATCCCGGCGCGACGAGCATGGCGATGTAGGCGACGGCGGCGGCGATCGCCAGCAGGATCATTGGCGAGCGGCGAAGCTTGAACCCGTCGGCCCATACGGCCAGCACCGGTCCGGTGAAGGGCTTCAGCAGTAGCGGCGCGGCCAGCACCGCCCCGATCTCGGCCCCAGACAGGCCCCGCGCCCGCAGGAAGGTGGCGATGTAGGGCAGGCTGACGCCCGTGCCCAGATAGATGGCCACGTAGAACAGGCTGAGGCGGGCGACGGGCGGCATGGCCCGTCCGTAGATCGGCGTTGGGCGAAGGGGAAGAAAATCCTTCTCCCCTTGTGGGAGAAGGTGTCGGCGAAGGCCGACGGATGAGGGGTCGCACGAACGGAAAACGCCGCGACGGCGGTTCGGCTGTCGCGGCGTCTTGCTTTTGAGAGGCCCCTCACCCGACCTCCTTCGGAGGCCACCCTCTCCCGCAAGGGGAGAGGGATCAGCTCATTCAGCGCCCCCAAACCGCGCGGCCCATTCGGCGATCATGTCCTCGTCGATCTTCTTGAACAGCACCTCGGGCGCGCGCACCGCCTGGCCGGCGGGCACGGTCGAGAGCTCGGCCGCCACGTCCGACGTCGGCCAGGCCGGCGGCCAGGGCTGCGCGAAGGCCTCGCCGATCTTCTCGGCGGCGAACGGGATGAACGGCGCGGAGATGCGGGCGTAGAGCGCGGCCAGGTTCAGGGCCGTGCGGACGATGACGGCGGCCCGATCACGGTCGGTCTTGATCGCCGTCCACGGGGCGGCTTCCTGCAAGTACTCGTTGCCGACCACCCACAGGGCCCGCAGCGCCTGGGCGCTCTTGCGGATCTCGATGGCGTCCATCTGCTCGGACAGGTCGGCCAGGCGCGCGGCGACGTCGGCGTAGAGCTTCTCCTCCAGCGGACCGATCTGCCCGCCATCCGGCACGAGGCCGTCGAACTTGCTCTCGTTGAACTTCAGGATGCGGTTGACGAAGTTGCCCAGCACGTCGGCCAGGTCGCGGTTCACGGCGCTGGCGAACTGCTCCCAGGTGAAGGCCGTGTCGCTGCCTTCCGGCGAGTTCGAGGTCAGGTACCAGCGCCAGAGGTCGGGCGGCAGGATGTCGAGCGCGGCGTCCATGAACACGCCGCGCTTATTCGACGTCGAGAACTTGCCGCCGTACCAGTTCAGCCAATTGAAGGCCTTGAGCATGTCGACGCTCTTCCACGGCTCTTCGGAGCCGAGGATGGTGGCCGGGAAGCTGACGGTGTGGAACGCCACGTTGTCCTTGCCCATGAACTGGACGTAGCGGACGTCGTCGGCCCCGGCGTCGGTGCGCCACCACGAGCGCCAGTCGCGGCCCTCGCCCGCCTCGGCCCATTCCTGGGTCGCGGCGATATATTCGATCGGGGCGTCGAACCAGACGTAGAAGACCTTCTCCTCCATGCCCGGGCGCGGCAGGCCGTCCTTGGTCACCGGCACGCCCCAGGCGAGATCGCGGGTGATGCCGCGATCGATCAGGCCTTCGTCCAGGTGCTTGTAGGCGATCGACTTGGCCAGGGTCGGCCAATCGGGATGGCTGTCGACCCAGGCGCGGATGCGCTCGGCCATCTTGGTTTGGAGCAGATAGAGGTGCTTGGTGTCGCGCACCTCCAGGTTCCGCGAGCCCGAGATCACCGAGTACGGATCCTTCAGGTCGGTCGGGTCCAGCAGGTTGCCACAGTTGTCGCACTGGTCGCCGCGGGCCTTTTCGAAGCCGCAGTGCGGGCAGGTGCCTTCGATGTAACGGTCGGGCAGGAAGCGACGGTCGTCGATCGAGTAGACCATCTGGTCTACCCGCTCCTCGATCAGGCCCTGGGCCTCCAGCACCTCGGCGAAGTGCTGGGTCAGACGATGGTTCTGCGGCGAGGACGAGCGGCCGAAATGGTCCCACGACAGGCCGAAGGCGCGGCCGACATCGTGCTGCAGCACGTGCTGCTCTTCGCAATAGGTGGCGACGTCCTGGTCGGCGGCGGCGGCGGCCAGCTCAGCCGGGGTGCCGTGTTCGTCGGTGGCGCAGATATAGAGGGTCTCGTGGCCCCGGGCCCGCTGGAAGCGCGCATAGACGTCGGCCGGCAGCATCGAGCCCGCGAGGTTACCCAGGTGCTTGATGCCGTTGATGTACGGCAGGGCCGAGGTGATCAGGATGCGGGCCATGGGACGGGACGTCTTTCCGGGAGAAACAGGAAGCGTCCGCATATAGAAGCCCCGGGGCCGGAGGGAAAGCGTCGGCCGCTTCACCGCCCCCCTCCGGGCCACCTCCCCCAGCGGGGGGAGGATCTGGTTGGCGCGGCGTTCTCAAGATGCTCCCCCTCTGGGGCAGGGCTATCGCATATGGAAAAACGACTATTTCAGTTTGCGGCAAGGCAGATTGAAAACGGCTGATATGAGTAGCGGAGCACCCCAGCTTTCGCCTTCGGCGGTGGGAAAAGCCAGTTTTGGACTGGCTTTGTTCCGCCTTCAACAAGAGGTTTTTTCTATCCAACCGGATCCATCGAGAGGTTGGATCCATATGCAATAGCCCTGCCCTCTGGGGGAGCTGTCGCGGAGCGACTGAGGGGGTCTAGCGCGAAGCCGCCACGTCCACCCGATACCCCGCCCCGGCCGGCGTGTAGCTGAACACCAGCCCGCCGACGGCCGCCTGGGCCGGTTCGGAGGCGTCGGAGAAGATCTGCAGCCTGTGGGCGGCGGCTTCGGCTTCCGAAGCCAGGTGCGGCGGGAGAGCGGCGACCACGAAGTTTCGGATCGGCGAGCCCTTGTCGATCGAGGCCGGCCGCTCGGCCGCCGACAGGGTATAGCCGGCGGCGGCCCCGGTCGGGGCGTCGCGGGCGGTCAGCACCAGCCCCTCCCCGGCCGTGGCCGTCCAGAGGCCTGGCCCAGCGGCGGACCAAGCGGCCTTGGGGCCGAGGAAGCGCTGGGGAACCACGCGGCCGAGCAGGGTGTCGCGGGTCGGCAGGCCGTCGGCTTGCCACGCGGCTTTCTGTGACGCCCCGCCACCGGCGGGAAGGCAGCCGGCCAGGGGCGACAGGCCCAGCGCCAGGATCATCACCACCTCGGTCTGCCGTCGCATGTAGACCCTCGCGCACCGTCTCCCGCATCAATGGCCTGGGCCGCCCGGACGTTCCGCGCAGACCGCTTCGCCATATCGATTGACAGAAATTATTTTCTGTAAGAACGATGATCGACCAGATGTCGAGGGGAGGTCCATGTCCACCGTCGTATCCCTGCGACCGCCGCCGGTCGAACCGCCGCCGCCCTCGGCCAGCCACCGTCGGCTGCGGCTGGGCAGCCGCGCCCTGGCCTGGCTGCTGACCGCCCTGCTGGCGCTCACCGGCCTGATCGCCGGGACCCTGATCCTGGCGGTGCTGGCCTATCCAGGCGACAATTTCCGCATCGGCCCGACGGCCGCCTGGATCGGCAAGGGGCCGCCCGACTCGGTCGCCTTCGCCTCGCTGTCGATCCCGCACCGCATCGCCTACGCCCTGGTCGGCGCCGCGCGCATCGCGCCGGTGCTGGCGATCCTGGCCCACCTGCGGGCCCTGTTCCTGCTCTATGCCGGCGGCGAGGTGTTCGGCGCGGCCAACGCCCGCCACATCGGCCGCATCGGCGCCTGGCTGTGCGCCTACGCGGTCTCGCCGTTCCTGTGCCACCTCTTCCTGTCGGCGACGGGCTGGGAGATCGACAGGAACTGGTTCCACCTCTCGAGCATCCAGGGCCTGATCCTGGGCCTGCTGGTCTTCGTCATCGCCCAGGTGATGCAGGTCGGCCGCGAGATCGAGGAAGACCGGGACGCGTTCATCTGATGCCGATCCTGCTGCGCCTCGACGTCATGCTGGCCCGCCGCAAGGTGCGCTCCAACACCCTGGCCCGCGCCGTCGGCATCACCGACGCCAACCTGTCGCTGCTGAAGTCGGGTAAGGTGAAGGGCCTGCGCCTTTCGACGCTGGACGCCATCTGCCGCTATCTCGACTGCCAGCCCGGCGACATCCTCGAATACCTGCCCGACGACGGAACCCAAGGCGGGACCCAAGACGGGCCTCAAGAAATCCGCGACGCGGGCTAACCGCCCTTCCCCACACAGGAGACGAAAGATGCGCCTTCCCTCAACGCCCGCCTGGGCGATCGCGGCCGCATGCCTGCTGCTCGCCGCACCAGCCAGGGCCGAGCCGCCCGCCGAGGCCTTCATCCAAATCGGCGACGCCAAGCTCGCCTACGAGACCTGCGGCCAGGGCCAGACGACCCTGGTGCTGCTGCACGACGGCATACTGCACAAGGCCGCCTTCGACGCCGCCTGGCCGGCTCTTTGCCAGCGCTACAAGGTCGTACGCTACGACCGGCGCGGCTTCGGCGCCTCGACGCCCGCCGCCGCGCCCTACCAGACGATCAAGGACCTGGAGGCGGTGATCACCGCCCTGAAGATCGAGCGGCCGGTGCTGGTGGGATCCTCGGCGGGCAGCGGCCTGGCGGTGGACTACGCCCTGGCCCATCCGGACGGTGTCGCGCGGCTGGTGCTGGTCGGCCCCTTCGTGGCGGGGTTCAAGCCGTCGGCCGGCTTCATCGCCCGGGGGCTGAAGCTGATGGCGCTGTTCAAGATTGGCGACATCGAGGGTGCGGCGCGCGATCCCTACATCCTGACCAAGGACGCCGACGCTCAGCGCAAATGGGTGGTCGATCAGTTGAAGGCCCATCCGGGCAACATCGGCGCCAACCAGAAGGAGCGCTTCGCCGTCGACGCCAAGCCGCGGCTGGCGGAGATCAAGGTCCCGACCCTGATCCTGGTCGGCGAGGTCGATATCGACGACGTGCAAGACCAGGCAAAAGCCCTGGAAGCCGCCCTGCCCGACGCCAAACGCGTCGTGATCCCGGGCAGCGGTCATTTCCTCTATCTCGAACGGCCGGAGGCCTTCGTGCGGGCGATCGAGGATTTCGTCCCGGCGAGGTGAAGTATCGCCCCCGGCTCCTCAAGGGGATGAACGGAGCCGGGGGCGGCGGCGGCCTCAGCCCTCAAGCCAAGCGCGGCGGTCGCTGGGACCGCGCGCGCTCCAGGCCGCCGATTTCAGTCGATATCCAAGGCTCAGTTGGTGTCGGCGGGGACCGGGTCGGCCGCCGAGACGGTCCCATCCTTGTTGGTGTCGTGGGTCACGAACATCCGCCAGCCCGAATAGGCGAACTCGGCGGCGGTGATGGCGCCGCTCTTGTCGCTGTCGAGCACGCCGAAGCGCACGTCGGCTTGGCGCATCTGGCGAACGCGCTCCTCTTCCTTCTTCTCGGCCGGGTCGGTCGAGGCGGCGAGGCGCTTTTCGAGGCGAGCCTTGAACTCGCCCACATATTCTTCCTTCGACAGCGAGCCGTTCTTGTCGGCGTCGATGGCCTTGAACAGCTGGTCGCGGGTGATGACGAACTCTTCCTTGGAGACAACGCCGTCGCCGTTGACGTCCTGTTCCTTGATGAAGGTGTCGCGGGCGTGCGAGGCGGCGAAGGCCGGGGCGGAAACGGCGGCCAGGGCGGCGGCCAGGATGAGGCTCTTGCGGATCATGTCGGTTCTCAGCGCAGGGATTCGAAGGTCAGGGAGTAGGTGTGGCTCTGGCCGGGCTGGCCCTCGGCCGCCGGGGCCACGCGGTAGCGGGCCTGGATCTGGTAGACGCCCGAGTGGTCCGGCTTGATCTGGAAGCGGCCCTGGGCGTCGCTCTTGACGGTGACCGGGGCGAACTTGACGTCGGCGTAGCGGTCGCCGCCGGCGCTCAGGGTGACCTCCTGATCAGCCACCGGCTTGCCGTCGTACAGCACCACGAACTTGGCCGGCTGGCCGGTGGTGATGTCGCTGGGGTGGGTGATCGCCTGGAACTCCAGACCCTTGCCGACCGGGGCCAGGGCGCCGGTGCTCGGCGCGCCGCGGGTCACATAGACGTCGGCGGTGGTGATGCTCTGCATGTCCACGACCTGCACGCCGGCCGGGGCCTTGCCGGGTTCCATGAACTCCCACTCGCCCTTGATCAGGGCGGCCTTGCCGACGCGGCCGGCGCGCTGGCCGGTGGTGACGCGATAGGTGCCGGCCGCCTCGACCGGAACCTCGACCAGGGCCAGCTCGCGCAGATAGGTCGCCGTCAGCGGCTTGCGCGCGCCGTCGGGACCGATCACCGCGTAGCTGTCGGACTTCATCGCCACCTCGGGGATGAAGAAGCTTTCGGTGAACGAGCCCTGGACGGTTACCACCTTGCGGTCGGAGACGTCGAAGGTGCTGGGCAGCATGTAGGGCGAGTGGGCGTGCGCCAGGCCGGCCAGGCCCAGGCCCGCCAGCAGCGCCGCCGAAGCGAGCATGGTCTTCATCGGAATCCCCCTTCCAGGACGATCGGTGTGTTGGAGAGGGCTCTATTGCGGATGAATCTTAGAATCAATCGCAAATAGCTTGACCAGGTCGCCAGACGGTTTTAGCACCCCCGGCAACGAATGCGAATAATTCGCATCAGAGGCCGAAACTGGGGGTTCCTTTCTTGTCGCGCAACACGCTGTTCTTCGCCGCCGCATCCGCCGCCGCCCTGCTCTGCTCGGCGGCCGCCCACGCCGCCGACACGCCCGAGGCTCCCGATGCGGCCGCCGCCGAGGTCGACAAGGTCACGATCACCGCCACCCGCTCGGAGAAATCCGTGCTGGCCGTGCCCGCCACCGTCAGCGTGATCACCGAGCGCGAGATGGAAGACGCCCTGGTCGCCGACATCAAGGACCTCGTCCGCTTCGAGCCCGGCGTTTCGGTGCGCAGCGCGCCGGCCCGCTTCACCGCCGCCGGCGCCTCGACGGGCCGCGACGGCAACGCCGGCTTCAACATCCGCGGTCTGGAAGGCAATCGCGTGCTGGTGCTGGTCGACGGCGTGCGCGTTCCCGACGGCTATGCCTTCGGCGCCCAGTCGGCCGGCCGTGGCGACTATGTCGACCTGGACGTGCTGAAGTCGGTCGAGATCGTCCGTGGTCCGGCCTCGGCGCTCTACGGCAGCGACGGCCTGGCCGGTTCGGTCAACTTCTTCACCAAGGATCCGTCCGACATCCTGAAGGGCAAGAGCTTCGCCGGCCGCGCCCGCGTCGGCTACGGCTCGGCCGACGAGAGCTGGAGCGAAAGCGCCCTGGTCGCCGGTGCGACCGGCCGCTTCGAAGGCCTGTTGGCCTACACCCGCCGCGACGGCCACGAGACCGAGACGCAAGGGACCAACGCCTCGCGCAACGTCACCCGCACGGTTGCCAACCCCGAAGACAACAGCTCCAACGCGGTGCTCGCCAAGCTGGTCTTCAACCTGGACGACCGCAACAAGTTCTCGCTGACGGTCGACCACCTCGACCGCGACGTCGACTGGAACGTCCTGTCGGGGCCCACCTATGTGGCCGCCGGCGCCTCCCCGGCCTCCACCGCCGTCATCGGCCTGACCGCGTTCGACAAGCTGCGTCGCGACCGCGTCAGCCTCGGCCACGTCTTCACCGGCGGCCAGGGCCTGATCGCCACCGCCCGCACCAACCTCTATTACCAGAACAGCACCACCCGCCAGTTCTCGGCCGAGGACCGCTACACCGCCGCCGACCGCACCCGCGACGCCAAGTTCGACAACGAGGTGTTCGGCGGCGCGGTCGAGCTGACCAGCAAGGCCAGCTTCGCCGGCATCGACCACAGCTTCGTCTGGGGCGGCGACGCCTCGCTGACCCGCCAGGAAGGCCTGCGCAACGGCACGGTTCCGCCGGCGGGCGAGACCTTCCCGGCCCGCGCCTTCCCCAACACCGACTACACCCTGGTGGGCGGCTACGTGCAGGACGAGTTCGCCGTCGGCCCGGTCACTTTCTACCCGGCCCTACGGTACGACTATTACAAGCTCGACCCGAAGAACGACCCGCTGTTCACCGCCAACGTGCCGCAGGGCCAGAGCGACTCGCGCTTCTCGCCGAAGCTGTCGGCCGTGTGGCAGGCCACCGACCTGATCAGCGTCTTCGCCAACGCCGCCAGCGGCTTCAAGGCGCCGGCCCCCTCGCAGGTCAACACCGGCTTCGCCAATATCATCGCCAACTACAAGTCGATCTCGAACCCCGACCTGAAGCCGGAAACCAGCCGCTCGTTCGAGGCCGGCATCCGCCTGGTGCAGCCGACCTGGACAGTCAGCGTCACGGGCTTCACCGGCAAGTACAAGAACTTCATCGAGCAGATCCAGGTCGGCGGCGCCTTCACCGCCGCGAACCCGGCGATCTACCAGTTCGTCAACTTGGCCGAGGCCGAGATCAGCGGCGCCGAAGCGCGAGGCGAGGTCTATCTCGGCGGCGGCTTCGCCCTGATGGGCGCGGCCTCCTACGCCCGCGGCGCCTCGACGACCAACGGCGTCAACACCCCGCTGCCGACCATCGACCCGGCGAAGTTCACGGCCGGCCTGGCCTATCGCGACCCCGCCGGTCGCTTCGGCGGTCAGCTCAGCACGATACACGCCAACAAGAAGACCGTGGGCCGCGCGGGAGTCACCTGCACCGGCGGCTGCTTCGTGCCGCCCGAGTTCACCGTCGTCGACGCCACGGCCTACTACAACCTCACCGACGCCATCACCCTGCGGGGCGGCGTCTTCAACCTGACCGACGAAAAGTACTGGTGGTGGAGCGACGTCCGCGGCCAGTCGGCTTCACCCACCTCTACGGTTCCCGCGGTGGTGGTCGACGGCTCCTCCGCCCCCGGCCGCAACTACAGCGTCTCGCTGTCGCTGAAGTTCTAGGCCTTTCCATAGCCTGGGGCGCGTTCGCGCCGCCCCGGGTCCCGAGATACGCGGTCGTAATGTTGCGGCGACCGCGTAGCCCCGTCCTCCTCGCGCCAAGTCGGCCCGGCGCTTGGAGGGCGGGGCGTTTTACTGCCCGGAGGGCCGTGAAACGCCCGTCTTCGCATCGCAGCGAAAAGAACCTCGCCTCGCGCTCGCATCGCTCGCGACAAGCGCGCCGGCCCCTGCTAGCAACGGGCGCATCCGCAAACGGAGTCCGCATGCTGCGTCGCCTTTACGACTGGGTCATGGGCATGGCCGCCTCGCGCCACGCCCCGACCAGCCTGTTCGCCGTCTCCTTCGCGGAAAGCTCGTTCTTCCCCGTTCCGCCCGACGTCATGCTGGCCCCGATGGTGCTGGCCCGGCCCGACCGCGCCTGGCGCTACGCCTTTATCTGCACCCTGGCCTCGGTGCTGGGCGGCATTCTCGGCTACGCCATCGGCTATTTCCTGACCCCGGTCGGCCAGTGGATGATGGCCGCCACCGGCCACGCCGGCGGCCTGGTCGAGTTCAAGTGCTGGTACGACAAGTACGGGGTGTGGGTGATCCTGGCCAAGGGCCTGACCCCCATCCCCTACAAGCTGGTGACCATCGCCTCGGGCCTGGCCCAGTTCAGCTTCCCGATGTTCATCTTCGCCTCGGTCGTCACCCGCGCCGCGCGCTTCTTTCTGGTCGCCTTCGTGATCAAGACCTTCGGCCCCACCCTGCTGCCGATCATCGAGCGGCGCCTGGCGATGGTGGCCGGCGGTTTGATCCTGCTCCTTGTCATCGGTCTCGCCGCGAGCCATTTCCTGGGAGGAAGCAGCGGAGGCGCGTGCGCCGTATGACCACCGACACCCCGACGATCCAGGCCGGCCCGCTGGTTCCCAAGCGACCGCCGCTGGACTGGATCGCCCGGCATTGGCCGGCCCTGGCCCTGGCCGCCAGCGCGACCATGCTGGGCGCGGCCCACGCCTTCGAGAGCTTCGGGGGCCTGGCGCCCTGCCACCTCTGCCTGAAGCAGCGCGAGGTCTATTGGGTCGCCGGAACCGTCGGCCTGATCGCCACGATCCTGCAGCGCACCGGCCTGTGGACCCGTCTACGCCGTCCGACTCTGTGGCTGCTGGCGGTGATCTTCCTCTACGGCGCGGGCCTGGCGGCCTTCCACGCCGGGGTCGAATGGAAGTGGTGGCCCGGTCCCAGCACCTGCACCGGCGGGGGCTTGGCCACCTCCGACGACCTGGTGGCCATGCTGAAGGGCGCCAAGATCGCCGCGCCGATGTGCGATAAGGCCGCCTGGGTGTTCCTGGGCCTGTCGATGGCCGGGTGGAACGCCCTGGTCTCGCTGGGCCTGGCCGTCGTCTCGGCCTTCTCCGCCCTGCGCAGCAAGGAAGCCGTGCAATGAGCGCCGCTCAGCAGAAAGCCGTCCCGCCCCGTCCCGGCCGCGGCGCCCAGGCCGCCCGCCTGGCCGAGATCCTGCGCGTCGACCAGGCCGGCGAACTGGCCGCCGTCCACATCTATCGCGGCCAGCAGGCCGTAATGAAGCACGCCCGCGGCCGCGAGCGCATGGCCGAGCAGCTGAAGGAGATGGAGGGCCATGAGCAGGTCCACCTGTCGCGCTTCGACGAGCTGCTGTCCGAGCGCAAAGTGCGCCCCACCCTGATGTCGCCCCTGTGGCGGCTGGCGGCCTTCACCCTGGGGGCCGGCACCGCCCTGATCGGCGACAAGGCCGCCCACGCCTGCACCGAGGCCGTCGAGTCGGTGATCGAGAAGCACTATGCCGGCCAGATCGAGGAGCTGAAGGACCGCGATCCGGCCCTGGCCGCCGAGCTTTCGAAGTTCCGCGACGACGAGCTGATGCACCGCGACCTGGCCATCGAGGAAGGCGCCCACGAGGCGACCGCCTATCCCCTGCTCAGCGCGGTGATCCAGGCCGGCTGCAAGGCGGCCATCAAGCTCAGCGAGAAACTCTAGGAGACGGGCGCATGCTGGTCCTGGTCGCGGCCATGTTCCTGCAGGCGTCTTCGCCGCCTCCGCCGCCCTCCCCGCCTGAAAGTCACTGCTTCGTCCGGGAGCAGACGAATGGACACGTCTTCGTCCGCTATCTCGGCGACCGGGCCTGCGTCGACTTCGCCCCGGCTCGCACGATCTCCGGCGTCTGGATCGACCAGTTCGAGGGCTCGTCTTTCTATGAAGGCGCGACCAGCCTCTCCGACATCGCCGGCCGGAAGCACACCACTTGGCTGACCCTCGACGCGCAGACCGAGCTTCCCGCCGGCTTCGTGCGGAAACGTCCTACGGCGCGCGCCTATCGCCTGACCTTCGTCGGCCGCAACGCCCGGGACATGGATCGACTGCCGCTGGAGGGCTACGGCCATTTCGGCGTGTCGCCCGGCCTGGTGCTGGTGGATCGGCTGACGGTCTGGGAAGACCTGGGACCTGCGCCTGGCCGCTGAAGCCGCCGAGCACCCTGGTCATCTTCCGTTGACCCTCTTCCTTCACCGTTTGCTCGGCATAGGGCCTTAGGAATCGAGGCTCCACAGCGAGCTTGAGTCCATGCTGACCCCAAACCACGTCGTGACCATCGCCAAGACCGTGCTCTTCCTCGGCGCGGCGACCGCCGTGACCCTGATGCTCGGCCCGTTCCAGCACCTGGAAGAGGTCATCGGCCTCAGCGACAAGACGGCCCACGCCATCGCCTTCGGGGCGCTGACGTCGCTGTCGTTCCTGTCGTTCCCGCGCATGCGCCGCACCGACCTGGCGATCGCAGCGGTGATGCTGGGCGCCAGCATCGAGATCGCTCAGCTGTTCACCCATCGCAGCGCCAGCTTCGGCGACCTGGCGGCCGACGCCATCGGCGTGGGCGTGGTCTTCCTGGCCAGCCACATCGAGGCCGTCCGCCGCGACGCCCGCGAGCGTGGCAAGATGACCTTCGCCGAGATGGCGGCCCAGGATCAGCGCCGTCGCCGCCGTCGTCGCGACGCGGCCGCCGCCAAGCCGACCACGATCAGCGCCATGGCGACCGAGCGCAGCGCGCCGCGCGGCGGCTTCGCGGCCCGCGCCTCCGCGCACTTCCCGCGCGGGGCATGAGCGTTCTCCTGATCAGGTGATGCGCTTTACGCTGACGGGGTCGCTGCCCGGGAAGCTCTCTTCCAGGCCCTCGTCGAGCAGGGCTTCCTGACGGCTTTCCGAGCAGTCGACCTTCTCGGCCAGCTGGTCATGCTTCTCGCCTTCAACCAGCGGCTTCTCGGCCAGCTTGGCGTGCGGGGCCTCGATATGGCGGTCCTCGGGCTTCAGCTTGGCTTCCGAGGCGGCGTCGGCGGTGCTGGCCGCCGTGCCGTGCGTGAAGTGGCGACCGTCTTCCTGAGAATGCTTGTGACCGATCATGACCGGTTTCTCCCGTTCTTCGCCCGAAGGGGCGTCGGGAGTTAAACCCGCCGACCATGGCGAGGGTTGCCGCGCCTCGCACGAATGGCTTGGCTGTCGCCTACCAGACATTCTTCGCGAAGCAGTTTATGCAAACGGCATGCAAAAGCCGTTCGCCCTGCTCGCTTGCCTTCTGCTCGGCGCCTGCGCCGCGACGCCGGGTCCACGCCCGGCCGCGCCGAGCCTGGCGGTCGAGATGCGCAGCTATGCGGCCACGCCCCTGCCGCCGCCGGTCGACCTGCCGCCGGTCGAGGCCTTCGCCGCCGCCAGCTTCACCGCCCCGGACGGTGTGCGTCTGCCCTACCGCCTGCTGTCGCCGAACACCAAGGAGCGACTGCCGCTGGTGATCGTGCTGCACGGCTCGGGCGCGGTGGGCGGCGACAACCGGGCCCAGATGGGCGCCTTCGCCCGCGACTGGGCCCGGCCCGAGACGGCCAAGGCCTTCCCCGCCTTCGTGCTCGTGCCCCAGGCGCCGACCCGCACCGCCGACTACGCCAAGGGCGCCGACCGCCTGCTGGCCTCGCGCCCCGGCGCCAGCCTGCCGGCCATCCTGGCCCTGATCGACGACCTGGCCACGCGCCTGCCGATCGACCCCGACCGCATCTATCTGGTCGGCTTCTCGATGGGCGGCTCGGCGGCGATGAACGCCGCCGCCGTGTCGCCAGGCAGGTTCGCCGCCGTGGCCGCCTTCTCCGGCGTGCCGCCCGAGCGCAGCCAGGCCGCCAAGGTCGCCCCGACCCCGGTGCTGATCGTCCACGGCGACAAGGACCGCGAGAACCCCTACGCCCCGGATCTGGCCTGGGCCGGCGCCCTGGCCGACGCCGGCGGCGCGGTGCGTTTCGTCTCCTACAAGGGCATGGCCCACGTGGTGCCGCCGGACATGATGCACAACGCCGACTGGCGGGCGTGGCTGTTCTCGCAGAAGCGCGGGAAGTGAGGGGGGCGGCCCCTCTTCTCGCACGCTCACCTTTAATCCCGTCATTCCCGCCTTGTGGCGGGAAACCCTGTTTCCGCTCGCATGTGAAGCGCCAGCGGATCGCCAGCGATCCGCCTCTTCTGCACTTGCGGCTGACAGAGGGGTTCCCGCCACAAGGGCGGGAATGACGGGAGTTTGGGAAACGCGGAGCCCTAAACCCCCGCCCGCGTCAGCGCCTCGCGCACCACATCGGGCGCGTGATCGATGACCCGCAGATAGGCCAGCATGGCCGCGTCGGGACGAGCCTCGCCGTGCTCCAGCTCGCTCAGCGTCGGCAGGGGAATGGCGAAGGCGCGGGAAAATTCACTCTGGCTGAGCCCGCTTCGCCAGCGGACCGCCTGCACCAAGGCGCGGGAGGACCGAACCTCGCTGGGCGCGGCCTGATCGTCGATGGCGAGGTCGATGGTGGTCACGGCCATAAGGATCGCTCCCGTCGCTGCGTTGTCTCCCCACGCGATCTCTATACCCGCTCGATTGCACAAATTCGACGGTCGAGAGTCGTCAATACGACGGTTCGAGGGCGGGTGCCGCTTCCTCCAAAACCACCTCTCCAAAAGAAGTCATCGCCCGCTTTATGCGGGCGACCCAAGCCGAGCTGGCCCGAGACTTCCTGTTGAGTCTGCTTGGGTCGCCCGGACAAGCCGGGCGATGACTTCCAGAGGAAGAAGACGCGGGCCTCAGCCCTTGGGCTGCGACAGCAGCGCCCGCGCCTTGAGTTCCACGGCCTCGACGCCCTTCAGCGGGTCGCCGGCGTCGTCGAGGATGTTGGAAAAGCGCTTCAGGTCCTGGGTGCTGATCCGCTTGATGCGGCGGTCGCGCGCCCATTCCATGCCGATCATCTGGCCCAGCTTGCAGGCCTTGGGCAGCAGGGCCGGCTTCTCCGACGCGCCGCCCTTGATGACCAGCTTGGTGACGATGTCGTTCCAGTTGGGCGAGCCGGGGAAGCACAGCGACAGGTCCTGGCAGTTGCCGGTCCAGAAGCGCTTGTACCAGCGGGCGTGCTCGTCGTTCTCGAAACGCAGGCTCTTGGTCGGCTGGACCACGCCCATGCAGTCGCCGCGCACGAATTCCTGCGCCGAAGCCGAGCCGGCCATCACGCCGGCGAGCACCAGGGCCGTCGCCCCAAACCGAAACCTCAACTCGTCCTCCTGGATCCTCCCCCCACGGAGGATGAACACGCTGCTTTAATCTCGTGCTTCGGACAGAAATGCGGCCGTCGCTTCAATGACTTCGACGAGCGTGAGTCGCTCTATCGTCACCCCTTCGGGCAAGCTTGAAAAGAGCCGGGTGGGCGCGGCCGCGTCGAGCATCACGAACACGCCGCGGTCGTCGGCCCGGCGGATCAGGCGGCCGAAGGCCTGGCTGATGCGGGCCCGGGCGATCGAGTCGTCATAGCCCTTGCCGCCGAACTTGGTGCGCCGCGCCTTGTGCAGGATGTCCGGCCGCGGCCACGGCACCCGGTCGAAGACCAGCAGGCGCAGGGACCGGCCCGGCACGTCCACGCCATCCCGAATGGCGTCGGTGCCCAGCAGGCAGGCGTCCTCCTCGGCCCGGAAGATGTCGACCAGCGCCCCGGCCTCCAGCGGGTCGACATGCTGGGCGTAGAGCGGCAGGCCCTTGTCGGCCAGCGGCGCGGCGATGCGCTCGTGCACGGCCTTCAGCCGGCGGATGGCGGTGAACAGGCCCAAGGCCCCGCCATTGGCCGCCAGGAACAGCTCGCGCATGGCGGCCGAGACCTGGCGCGCGTCCTCCTTGTTGACGTCGGTGACGACGAAGGCGCGGGCGTTCTTCTCGTAATCGAAGGGCGAGACCAAGCGCAGCACCTTGGGCGGCTGCGGCAGGCGGGCCGCGCCGGTGCGCATCTCGGCCAGGGCGAAGGGATCCTCCAGCGCCGGATCGACCAGGGTGGCGCTGGTCACTAGCACCCCGTGGGCGGGGCTCAGCACCGCCGCGCGCAACGGCTCGGTCGGGTCCACCCAGTGGCGGCGGCAGGCCGCATCAACGACGCGGCCGTAGAGGAACGTCGCCTCGAACCAGTCGACGAAGTCGGGATCGTCCTCGGCGTCCTCGTCGATGGCCTTGAGGATCGAGCGCCAGGCCGGGAGGGTCATGCGGGCCCGGCGGTCCAGGCCCCGCAGCGCGCCCTCGATACGAGCGCGCTCGGACGGACCAAGGTGCTCGGCGTCCTCGTCGAGCACATCTTCCAGCTGGCGGGCCAGGGCCAGCAGCGGCGCCTCGACGCCGGCCAGGGCCCGGGCGGCCTCGCCGGCCCGCTCGCGCACCAGGTCGACGGCCGGACGGGCGGCGCATTGCAGGCCAAGCTCCGGCCCGCCGCGTTCGCTGGACCGCGCCCGCAGCTGTTCGATGACGGCGACGAGGTAGTTCTCGATCGGCCCGATCGGATTGACCTGGCCGTCCGGCGGCGCGATCCGCCCCGACCAGCCTTCGCCCGGCAGGGCGGTGGCGGCCTGGATCACCGCGCTCAGGGCCTGGCGGGCGCTTTCCTTGTCGCCCAGGATGTCGAGCAGCCGGGCTTCCAGCCCCCGGCCCCGTCGTCCGCGCCCCTCGGGTCCGCGGATCCAGCGGCGCAGCTCGGCGGCCTCGGCGCCGGAAAGCGCGGCGGAGAAGGCGCTGTCGGCGGCGTCGAACAGGTGGTGGCCCTCGTCGAACACCACCCGCTTGACCGCCGTGGTCTCGTTGTCGCCCTTCAGGCCCCGCGCCGTGCGCGCGCCGTCGAAGGCCGCCTGGGTCATGACCAGGGCGTGGTTGGCGATCACAAGGTCGGCGCGCTTGGAGGCCCGCACGGCCTTTTCGATGAAGCAGACGCGATAGTGCTGGCAGCCGGCGTGGATGCACTCGCCCCGGCGATCGACCAGATTGGCGGCGCTGGCTTGAGCGGACGGCGGCACGGAAAACAGGGTCGGCAGCCAAGCCGGATAGTCGCCGCCGGTCATGTCGCCGTCGCGGCTGACCCGCGCCCAGCGCGCGGCCAGGGCCAGGCCGACCAGATCGCCATTGCCCAGCTGGGCGCTATTGGCCTGCTCCTGCAGGTTCAGCAGGCACAGGTAGTTCTCCCGCCCCTTGCGCACCACCGCCTTGCGGGCGCGCACCAGCGGGTCGGGATAGATGGCGGCGCTCTCGCGCTCGATCTGCCGCTGCAGGGCGCGGGTATAGGTGCTGATCCACACCGACGGCCCGTTGGCCTCGGCCCAGACGCTGGCGGGCGCCAGATAGCCCAGCGTCTTGCCGACCCCGGTGCCGGCCTCGGCCAACATCATCCGCGGCTCGCCTTCGCGATCGCGCGGCTGGAAGGCGTACGACGTCTCGCGGGCATAGGTGTCCTGGGCCTCGCGCAGTTCGTCGAGACCAGCGCGGGCCAGTAGCGACTTCAGGCGCTCCGACGCAGCCTCGGGATCGATCGGACGCGACAGCGGCTCGCCGACCGGGGCTTGGTCCTCCCACTCCACCAGCCGCGCCCAGACGTCGAGGCCGGAGCTGCGGAACTGGTTGCCGACCGGAACCGAGCGCAGGGCGCCGACCACCGCCGGTCCCCAGGCCCAGCCGGCCCGGGCCAGGGTCTCGGCCACGGCCAGGGCTTCCTCCCGCGACGGACGCGGGGTCAGGGCCAGCTCGCGCAGCAGGACATCGGCGGCCTCGCGCAGGGTCTGGGCCTGGGCCGCCGCGCCCTTCGGCTCCGGCAGGCCCAAGGCCATGGCCAGGCCCACCGACGAGGGCGCGCAGAAGGTCGCCGGCCGGGTGAAGGCGTAAAGCTCCAGCACGTCGAAGATGGCCGGGCTGCGATAGGGCGCGTGCAGGTTCAGGCGCTTGGCGGTCATGGCCGCGTGGGCCACCAGCACCGGCCCGTGCTCGAACAGGTCGCGCGCGTCCGGCGGCCGGATCACCCGCCCGCCCAGCTCGCCCGGTCGCGTGCTCCCGTCGGCCACGCCGGCGCGCGGGCCCGGCAGCACCACCAGGGCCGGGGCCAGATCAAGACTCGCAGGAAGGGCGCTCACGAGGGGTAATTAACACTTCGCGGCGAGGAAACGAACGGGGAACTCAGCGCGCACACGCCCGCCCCCGTAAAATCCCCGCGAAAGCGGGGACCCAGGTGTTTTATCGTCGAGCGCGGCGGGTGGCAGAAAAGCCTGTGTCCCCGCTTTCGCGGGATTGTTCGGATTTTGGATCCTACTTCCGCTCCGCCGCGCTCGCCGCGCGCACCGGCTTGAACTCCGACCCGGCGTTCCAGTCCGGCCAGACCCGCGAATTGGCGATCGCCTTGCCGGCCTCGTAGACCAGGGCCACGTCCTGGGCCGCGCCGCGCAGGTCCCAGTCGGGGCTCCAGGCGTCGCAGGGCTGGTGGTAGCAGCGGGCGGTGTAGTCGGCGACCCAGGCGTCGCCGGCCGCTCGGCCGCCGTTCAGCAGGTCGGCCCCGCCGCCCAGGCCCATGACCAGCAGCACCGGCACCCCGCGCTTGGCCAGCGAGAAGTGGTCGGCACGATAGAACAGCGCCCGCTCGGGCTTGGCGTCCGGCGTCACCGTGCGCCCCTGCGCGGCGGCGGCCTTGGCCAGGCCGTCCTCCAGCTGGTTCTGCCCCGCCCCGACCAGCACGATGTCCTTGGCCGGGCCGGCGGTTTGCAGCACGTCGAGCGTATAGTTGGCCGCCATCTTGCCGAGCGCCGCGTCACCCGCCTTCACCGCGTAGTACTCCGAGCCCAGCAGGCCCCGCTCCTCGCCCGTCCAGGCGGCGAACAGGATCGAGCGCTGCGGCGCCGGACCCTGCTTGAAGGCCCGCGCCACCTCGATGACGCCGGCCACGCCGATGGCGTCGTCGGCCGCCCCGGCCCGGGTCGTCTTGCCCTGCGGATCGGGCGCCCCGACGCCATAGGCGTCCCAGTGGGCGGCGTACATCAGGCTCTCATCGGCGTGGGTCGTGCCCGGCAGCTTGGCCACGACGTTGTGGCTGACCATCGGCTCGTGGGCGACCTTGTAGGCGGCCGAGAAGCTCGCGCCCTTCAGGGCCACCGGCTTGAAGCCGGGATCGCGCGCCGAACGCTTCAGCACCTCGAAATCCAGGCCCGAGCGCTTGAACAGATCCACCGCCACGTCGCGCTGGATCCAGCCCTGCAGTTGCAGCTTCTCCTTGGCCGGGTTCGGACGGACGATGTCGTAGCCCTCGCCGTTCGAGGCCTTGACCGTGCTCCAGCCATAGCCCGCGCCCAGGGTCTCGTGGACGATCAGCGCCCCGACCGCGCCGCGCCGCACGGCCTCCTCGTACTTGTAGGTCCAGCGGGCGTAGTAGGTGGCCGCCTTGCCGCCGAACTTGCCGTAGGCGGGCTCGCCCTCAGCCGCTTCGAGGTCGGGGTCGCTGATCAGGAAGACGGCGACCTTGCCCTTCAGGTCCGCACCCTTGAAGTCGTCCCAGCCGCGCTCGGGGGCGCTGACGCCGTAGCCGACGAAAACCAGCGGCGCGTCCTTGATCGCCACCTGATCGACCGGCAGCAGCGTCATGACCTGGGCCTGGTCGCCCTGGGCCACGCTCACCGGGCCTGCGGCAGTGGCGAAGCTCATGCTGACGGGCCCGTCGATGCGGGTGTGCACCAGCGGCACCTTCTGTGTGTAGCTGCCCGCGTCGCCAGCCGGCTCCAGGCCGAGCGCCTTGAACTGGGCGGCGATGTAGTCGGTGGTCTTCTGCTCGGCCGGACCGCCCGGCGCGCGGCCGAGAAACGCGTCGCTGGACAGCACGCGGGTGATTTCCGACAGCCGCGCGGGATCGATCGGGCCGGTGTCGACCTTCTGGGCATGGGCCAGGCTCGGCAGCGCGAGAGCGGCGGTCAGCAGGAGGGCGGCGCGGCGGGACATGGACGAACTCCGGAAACTTGCGGCCTGACCCTAGGGAGCCCCGCCGGCCAGGGCAAACTTCGCACGCCGTTCTCCCGCTAAGTCGATTTCCCGGCAGAAACAGAACAGGAACATGCTATAGCCCCCTCGATGGTTCCGGCCGACCTGCTTCCCCCGCGCTTTTCAGAGTGGTTCGCCGCCCGCGGCTGGGCCCCGCGCGCCCACCAGCTGTCGATGATCGCAAAGGCCAAGGCCGGGCGCGACGCCCTGCTGATCGCCCCGACCGGCGGCGGCAAGACCCTGGCGGGCTTCCTGCCCAGCCTGATCGAGCTCTACGAGCGCCCGCCGCGCAATGCGCCGGCCGGCATCCACACCCTCTACATCTCGCCGCTCAAGGCCCTGGCCGTCGACGTCGAGCGCAACCTGATGACGCCGATCCGCGAGATGGGCCTGTCGATCGTCGCCGAAAGCCGCACCGGCGACACCGGCGAAAGCCGCAAGGCCCGCCAGCGGATCCGTCCGCCCGACATCCTGCTGACCACCCCCGAACAGCTCGCGCTGTTCTGCGCCTGGGAAGGCGCGCGCGAATACTTCGCCGACCTCTCCTGCGTGATCATCGACGAGGCCCACGCCATGTGGCCCTCCAAGCGCGGCGACCTCCTGGCCCTGGCCATGGCGCGCCTTCAGGTCTTCGCACCGCGCCTGCGCCGGGTGGGGCTGTCGGCGACGGTGGATGATCCGGACCTAGTGCGGAAGTGGTTGGGACGAGGCCCGATCCAAAACGAACCTCCCCCTGTGGGGGAGGCGGCGCCTAGCGCCGGTGGGGGGGCGGTTTCAGCTTCAGCAACGCCGGAAATACTCCCCCCTCCGTCGGCTTCGCCGACACCTCCCCCACGGGGGGAGGTTCCTTCCCTTGCAGGCTCGTCGGTCGACCTCGTCCTCGGCTCCGGCGGCGCCCAGCCGGTGGTGGAAGTCCTGGTCTCCGACGGCCGCGTGCCGTGGGCCGGCCACACCGCCCAGCACGCCATGGCCGAGGTCTATACGATCATCGCCGCCAGCCGCACGGCCCTGATCTTCGTCAACACGCGCTTCCAGGCCGAGTTCGCCTTCCAGGAACTATGGAAGCTCAACGACGAGGGCCTGCCGATCGCCCTGCACCACGGCAGCCTGTCGGCCGAGCAGCGGCGCAAGGTCGAGGCCGCCATGGCGCGGGGCGAGCTGCGAGCCGTGGTCTGCACCTCGACCCTGGACATGGGCATCGACTGGGGCGACGTCGATCTGGTCATCCAGCTGGCCGCGCCCAAGGGGGCCTCGCGGATGGTCCAGCGGATCGGCCGCGCCAACCATCGCCTCGACGAGCCCAGCCGCGCCCTGTTCGTGCCCGCCAGCCGCTTCGAGATGCTGGAGTGCCGCGCGGCCGCCGACGCCATCCTGGAGAACCACCTCGACGGCGAACCGGCCCGCATCGGCGCCCTCGACGTCCTGGCCCAGCATGTCATGGGCTGCGCCTGCTCCGAGCCCTTCAAGCTGCTCGACCTCTATGACGAGGTTCGCACCGCCGGCCCCTATGCCGACCTGTCGTGGGAAGACTTCGAGACCGTCGTCGATTTCGTCTCCACCGGCGGTTACGCGCTGAAGACCTACGACCGCTTCCGTCGGATCGTGGAGGACGCGGACGGCCTCTGGAAAGCCCGCAACGCCCAGGTGATCCAGCGCCACCGGATGAACGTCGGCGCGATCGTCTCGCCCGCCGTGGTCAACGTGCGCATCGGCGGCGGCCGCAGGCCGATGGGCGGACGCAAGATCGGCGAGGCCGAGGAAGGCTATTTCGAGCAGTTGGCGCCCGGCGACACCTTCGTTTTCGCCGGACAGGTCTGGCGCTTCAACAGCCTCGTGGGCGCCGACGCCTTCGTGACCCCCGCCCCCGACAAGGACCCCAAGATGCCCAGCTGGGGCGGGTCGAAGTTCCCGCTCTCGACCTATCTGGCGTCGCGCGTGCGCAAGATGATGCACGACGAGGCCGAATGGCTGGCCCTACCACCCGACGTCCAGGAGTGGATGGCCTACCAGAAGGCCCGCTCGCTGATCCCGGACGAGGACGAGATGCTGCTGGAGACCTTCCCGCGCGGGAAGCGCTTCCACATGGTCTTGTATCCGTTCGAGGGGCGCCTGGCCCACACCACCCTGGCCATGCTGCTGACCCGCCGGCTCGACCGACTGGGCGTCGGGCCGCTGGGCTTCGTCTGCAACGACTATGCGCTGAACGTCTGGTCGCTGCGGCCGATGGACGAACTGGATCTGGCCGACCTGTTCGACCAGGACATGCTGGGCGACGACCTGGAGGACTGGCTGAACGAAAGCTTCCTGATGAAGCGCGCCTTCAAGGCCTGCGCCCTGATCGGCGGGCTGATCGAGCGGCGCTATCCCGGCGAGGAGAAGTCGGGCCGCCAGGTCACCTTCTCGACCGACCTGATCTACGACGTTCTACGCAAGCACCAGCCCGACCACCTGCTGCTGCGCTGCGCCCGCGCCGATGCGGCGACCGGTCAGCTGGACGTGGCGCGGCTGGGGGATCTACTGGCCCGCATCAAGGGCCGCATCCGCCATGCGGCGCTGGACAAGGTTTCGCCCTTCGCCGTGCCGATCATGCTGGAGATCGGCCGCGAGCGCGCGCCCGGCGACGCGGCCAGCGACATGATCCTGGCCGAGGCGGAGGAAGACCTGATCGCGGAGGCGCTTTCCTGATGACGAGGTTCCAGCTCAGCGACTGCGGCGGCCTGACGGTCATGGTGTCCGAGCGGCTGGTGCTGCTGCGCGGCTCCGGCGCCCTGTGGCTGGAGGCCGAGCGCGCCCTGGTGGTCGCCGACCTGCACTTCGAGAAGGGCTCGTCCTACGCCGCGCGGTTCGGCCAGATGCTGCCGCCCTACGACACCCGCGAGACCCTGACCCGCCTCGAGGCCGAGGTCGCGGCCCTGACGCCGGCCACCCTGATCTTCCTGGGCGACAGCTTCCACGACGGCGCGGCCGAGGAGCGCCTGGCCGCTGATGACGCCGACCGCCTGCGGGCGCTGGCCGTCGGCCGTGACCTGATCTGGGCGGTGGGCAACCACGACGCCGACGGCCCGCGCGCCCTCCCCGGCCAGGTCATCGACGAGCTCTCGATCGGCGGCCTCACTCTGCGCCACGAGCCCGAGCCCGGCGTCCAGCCCGGCGAGGTGGCCGGCCACCTGCATCCGGCCGCCCGCGTCACCAGTGGTCGCGGCAGCGTGCGCAAGCGCTGCTTCGTCACCGATGGCCAGCGGCTGATCCTGCCGGCCTTCGGGGCCTATACCGGGGGTCTCAACATTCTCGACCAGGCCTTCTCCAACCTGTTCGCCGCCCCGCCCCTGGCCGGCGCCCTGGGCGGCAAGCGGGTGCACGCGGTGGGGCCGCGCTCGCTGCTGCCGGACTGAACGCCAAGCGCCGCCTTAGGATCGCTCGCCCCGCAGGCGGCGTTTGCCCGGAGACATCCACACGGGAGACCTCCGCCCCATGCGCCCGCCGATCCCGAGCCTCGCCGTCCTGCTGCTGTCGGCCTGCGCCACCGCGCCGGCCCCGAAGGACACCATCGCCAAGCTCGACAAGACCCAGCCGGCCTATGGCAGCCCCGAATGCCAGAAGGCCCGCGCCGAGGCCGAGCAGTACAACGATCACCGCATCGTCCGCGCCGTGGTCGGGGTCGGCGGCAATGTCGTGGCCCCCTTGGCGGGCGCGGCGGCCGGCACGGCCCTGACCCAGCGACTGGAAAAGAAGAAGGCCAAGCTGAACCACGCCGTCGCCTCGTCCTGCCTCAGCGATCCGCTGGCCGGCGGCGATCCGAAGGCGGTGGCGACGCGGTAGCTAAACTTTCGGCGGGGCCGACGCCCCAGTCTCCATCCAGGCCCCGAAATAGGGCTCGAAGCGAAAGACCTCGCCATCCATCAGAAGCTTTCCACCCCTGGCGACGAAGTCCTCGAGAAGCGTTTTCGATAGACGCATCGCCAAGCAAAGCGCCTGCAGAGAGTCGCTTCCCGTCTGGTCGATCAATTTCTGATGGAGCGGCCGCACTTCGACTGGGCAGCGCCAAGTCATTAGCTCGTCGTCGAGATAAGGCGTTCCCACGCCGATTGTGAGCGGAAAGCGTCGACCATCTGGTGCGATAGCCTCAAGTTCGAGACTGGCGATCATCGAACGCCCCCTACAGCGCCAGCGCCTGCTCAAGCGCAAAGGCCAGCGACAGGGCCGCGCCGGTGGTCAGCAGGGTGCGCAGGCGGGGCCGCCAGGCAGGGCCCTCATGGCTGGTGACGTCCCACAGCCATTGCAGCAGGAACACGAACAGGAAGCCGGAAAGCTGCCAGGCCGCGCCGAAGCGCTCGGCCCCGAGCATCAACGCCACACCGGCCAGCGGCGGCAGCCACGACAGCGCCAGGGTCGCCCAACGCGGCTGGACGTGGCCGATCTCGAGCCCGCAGCGCACGCCGCCCAGATAGGACAGCATGGCGGTCGAATAGGCCAGCAGGGCCACCAGGGCCGGCGCGCGCTGGCCGGCGGGGCCATAGCAGAACAGGCCCGAGGCGATGACGAAGGGAACCAGAGTCGCCAGGCCGAACACCCATACGGTGCGCGGAACAGGCACGCGTTCGCTCACGTGGTCCGTCATCAAGTCTGCACTCCTTCGGAAGGTCCGAGAACCTTCCCCCCGCCCCGTCCACGGTCGTCAGCGTCCCGGCCGACCGCATACTCACAGCAACGATAGCTCAAGCCCGGCGTCCAATTGTTTCGCCCGCCGGGCGTTTGCGTCGAAACGATGACTATTACCGAGGCGCGCGCCGACGTCCACGCGCGATCTGCATGCGAAAACGCCCCCGGGACCGGGTCCCGAGGGCGTTCTCAAGCGCTTGATGTCGCTCGACTTATCGCGCGAAGGCCGACAGTCGGTCGAGGGTGTCGCCGTCCAGGGCGCCCGAGGCGGCCAGGTTCTGGTCGCGCTGATAGGCCTGGATGGCCATCCGCAGGGCCGGCGAAGCAGCCCCGTCCTGGGGGCCCTGATAGTAGCCGAGGCGCGACAGGGCGCGTTGGGCGGTGACCATGCCGGCCGCCGGCGGGACCGCCGCCGTCTGCGTCACGCGCGGCGCGGCGGCCAGGCGCGAGCGGAAGGATTCGGCCGAGCGTTCGGCGATGCGCTGGCTTTCCGGGGTCAGCTGGCCGCGCAGGGCGGTGGCCCGGGCGCGGGCGTCGGCGTCGCCCGAGCGGGCGGCGATCAGGTACCAGCGATAGGCCTCGGCCGGGTTCTGCGCGACGCCGCGGCCCTTGGCGTAGAGCTGGGCCAGGTTGAACTGGCTGTCGACCAGGCCGGCCTCGGCCGCCTTGCGGAACCAGGTGGCGGCCGTGGTCCAGTTTTCCGGGCCGCCCTGGCCGCGCGAGGCGAACAGGCCGACATTGTGCATGGCGCTGGCGTCGCCCGACTGGGCGGCGCGCTCGTACCAGCGACGGGCCTCGGTGAGGTCCTTCTTCTGGCCGCCCTCGCCCATCTCGTACATCTTGGCCAGCAGGAACTGGGCCTTGGGCAGGCCCAGGTTGGCGGCCTTGCGCAGCGGCGCGATGCCGGCGCGATCCTTGGCTTCCAGGCGACGGACGGCGTCGGCGAACAGGGCCTCGCCATCGGCGGCAGCGGCGCTTTCCGGATCGGCGGCGGTGGGCGCGACCGTGGTCGCCGCGACGGCCCGGGCCGCCGGCTGGACGGTCGGGCTGGCGACGGCGATGGCCACGCGCGGCTGGCTCGGAGTGGTATCGACCTCGGCGGTCTTGATCTCGACGTCGGAGGCGCGGCCGGCGATGGCCTTGGCCACGCGGTCGTTGACAGCACCTTCGCCGTCCTTGGGCAGCATGGAGAAGCCCGCCGCGCCCACGCCCAGCGCCGCGGCGCCGGCCGAGACCAGCAGCATGGTCACCAGGGTCGAGGACGCGCCGCGCTTGGCCTTCTTGGGCAGGGCCTTGCCGAAGCCTGCGAACAGCGACTTGGCGGGCGCCTTGTCGGCCTTGGCCTTCGTCTTGGCGTCGGCGCCGGCGGCCGCGGCGCGGGCGGCGGCGCGGGCCTGCTCGATGACTTCACGGGTCGACAGCGGACGGTTCGGCGCGGCCGGGGCCTGCGGCTCGGGATCGAACTCGTCAGTCTCGAAGGATTGGGCTTCGAAGGCCGGAGCCTCGAAGGACTGGGTTTCGAACGCTGGCGCATCGAACGACCGATCTTCGAAGGCCGACTCCTGGGCCGACGGCGCGGCGCCGAAGCCGTCGGCGGCCTCGAAGTCCTCGGCGGCGAAGCTCGGGGCTTCCGGTTCGTCGACCGGGAACTCGGCCTCGAAGACGTTCGAGGGAGCGGCCGGGGCCACATAGGTCGTGGCCGGAGCCAGGGCCGCGTGGGCGATCGGCGCGGCGGCCGGCGGGAAGCTCGGCTGCGGGAAGGTCGGCTGCTCGAACACGTCCTCGCTGACGGCCTCGCCGCCGAACGAGAAGCGGTCGTCGTCGAAGGGCGACGGTTCGGCCGAGCGACGGGCCGGGGCGGCCGGGGTCTCGACGAGGCGACGCTGGGCGTCGGCAAGGCGGGTGTCGATCTTCTCGCGGGCCTCGTCGAGCATGCGCGCGGTGCGCTCCTCGGACTGGCGGATGCGGTCGATCAGTTCCTGCGAGCTGCGCTCGGCGCGCTGGTTCAGGCGGTCGGTGACGCGCACGACCTGTTCGCCGACGTCGTCGATGGCCTGGGCGTTGCGGCGCTCCGAGGCGCTGATGCGCTCGGCCAGCTTCTCGGTGATGCGGGCGATCTCGACGCCCAGCTTCTCCAGGGCCTGGCCCTGGATGCTGTCGGCGCGATTGAGCTTGTGCTCGACGCTCGAGGCGATGCGGGCCACTTCGCCGCCGACCTGCTCGATGGCGTTGGCCTGGCGGGCTTCGGAGGTCTGGATGCGGCGGTTGAAGGCGTCGGCCAGGCCGACGACCTCGCGGCCCATGCGCTCGATCGCCTGGGCCGAGCGATGCTCGGCGGCCTGGATGTGGGCGGTCATCTCGCCCAGCTTGCGCTCCATGCGGTCGAAGCGGCCGTCGGCTGTCTCGCGCAGCTTGGCGGCCATCTCGGCGCGCGCGGCTTCCATCTTGGCCGAGAGGCCGCCGGCCAGTTCCTCGAGACGCTTCTGGGCGCTGCCGCCCTCGCCTTCGACGGCCGACAGACGGTTGTCCAGGGCCGAGAACGACCCGCCCAGCGCCTGCAGCGCTTCGGCGGTGCGAGCCTCGGCGGCCTCCAGGCGTTCTTGCAGGCGAGCCACGACCTCTTCGGCCACACCGGCGGCATGGGCCGGCGCGGCCTCTTTGGCGGCGACCTTGGCTTCCAGGGCGGCCAGGGTCTCGCGGGTGCGGCCCTCGCCTTCATAGAGGTGGTTGGCGACGCGGCCGACGGCGCTTTCCAGCGCGCGCAGGGCCTCGGCCGAGCGCGGACCGGCGGCCTCGTTCTCGATGCGGCGCAGGCGTTCGGCGTTGCGGGTCTGCTCGGTCTTGATCTCGTCGGCCAGGCCCTCGAAGCGGGCGGCGACGGCGATCTGCTCGCGCTCGGAGCTCGACAGGCGTTGCAGGGCGCCGCGCACCGACTGGTCGATGCCGCTGATGGCGTTGGCCGAACGGGCCTCGGCGGCCTCGATGCGCTGGGTCAGGCGGTCGAGCGCGATCGTCATGCGCCCCACCTCGTCGGCGGGATGCTCGGGCGCTTCTATACGCGCCGGCGCCTCGACGCGGTCGTTTTCAAGGTAAACGGGGCGGCCGTTCGAACGGCCGGTATCGTTAAAGGAGTCGTTGCTGGCGGCTTCAAAACCGGGGGCGTCGCCCTCGATGATCATCCGGTTCAGCCACTCGCCAAGGGTCATGCCCGAGCGACGCGCGAGGTCTTTGGCGACCTCCCGTGCTTTCGGGTCAATTCCCTTTACGCTCCACGGAGCAGCGGCAGTCATGCGAATCGTTCTCCCCGCACCTGGGGACCCACGCTAGTCACCGATTCCTAGCGTGTAAACGCGACCAAAAACGCTAGATGTAGCGTTCTTGTGGATGGTTAACAGACACAGTTACCAAGGTATGTACAGATGATTTGGTTCCCGTGTGTTAATGCACGTTAACCTATTGCCAGGCCGATTGTCGCAGGTCATTTGCGCCTGATGGAAATGATCCCGACCCTGATCGCCGGCGCGACCACGATCGCCCTGACCGTGCTGTTCGGCTGGCTGGGCGCGCGCCCTTCCAATCCAGCAAAGGGTCCGCGCATGGCGCCGTGGCGCCCGATGATGATGGTGACGGCGGTGGCGACCCTGCTTTTGGCCGCTCACGCGCTCAATCTGCTGGGCCTTAAGACGGGCGACCCGCGCTATTAGGTCGCGGCCGTTTGGCCAGGCCCGAGACCCCGCCCGACGACAGCAGGCCGATATCGGCCAGCAAAAAAGGGATCGCCCAGCGACGAGGCGCCGCAATGTAGCGCGGTTGCCACATGGGGTCGTACTTGTCCTTGTAGCGCCGAACGCCCTGGAAATTGTAGATTCCCTCGCCGCGCTCGTAGAGCAGGCGGCCCACGCGCGACATGATCGGGGCCAGCGGCCGGTCGTCCAGGCCCGCCAGCGGGGCCATGCCGAACTCGAACGCCGTATAGCCCTCCGCCTTGCCCCATTGCAGGAGCTCGACGAACAGGTAGTCCATGATGTTCTTGGGCGCCTCGTCGGAGTAGCGCATCAGGTCCATCGAGAACGCGGCCTTGTGCGGCGTGGTCCACAGGGTGGCGAAGGCGACGATGCGGCCTTCCGAGCGCACCAGGGCGACCGGGAACTCGGCCACGTAGCGCGGATCGAACCCGCCCATCGAGAAGCTCTTCTCGCCGCCGGAGTGGTGGCCCAGCCAGGCGTCGGAGATCACCCGCAGCTCGGCCATCACCGTCATGGACGCGCCGGCCGGCAGCACTTCGAAGCTGGCCCCGCCCTCGCCGGCCTTGCGCCAGTTGCGGCGCAGCACCTCGCGACGGCGGCCGGCGAGCGAGAAGCTCTCCAGCGGCACCGCGGCGCTCTCGCCGGTCTTCTGGATCGCCAGGCCCAGATCGACGGTGTCGGGCAGGTCCTCGGGACCCAGGGCGTAGAAGCCGGCCCGCGCCGCATGGGCGTCGGCCAGCTCGCGGAAGCGCCAGAACAGCTCCATCCGCTCGTCGTGGCGACCCACGGGCGGTCCCATGGCGATCCACGAGCGGCGGCGCACGCCGAACATCAGGAAGCTCTCGCCCGAGGCCGAGAACAGGAAGCGCTTGTCGCCCAGCAGGGCCAGGCTCGACGACGGCTCGGACGCCTCGGCCTTGGCCAGGATCGCCCGCACGCGGTCGAAGTCGGGATCGGTGTCGTCGACGACCGGCGGCGTGGCCGGGGTGGCGATCAGCCGCCACAGGCCGATGCCCATCAGCACCACCGCCGCGGCGATCGACGAGCGGATGGCCCGGGCGGCGTCCTGGTCGCCCATGATCCGCATCCACGAGCGGTCGGCATATTCGGTGTGGTGGAACATCCACCAACCCAGGAAGGCCGCCCCGCCGATGGCCGCGGCCGCCGACAGCAGCCAGCCGGGGGTGATCTCCATCCGCGACAGGGCCGCCTTGCGCGGGAAGGCCTCGTGGAACGGCACGATGGCCAGGAAGAAGACGCTCAGCGTCGCCGTCTCTTCCCAGTTCAGGCCCTTGAAGATGGCCAGCACGGCGCCGGCGGCCAGCATCACCAGGGTCGCCCACCAGGCCGCGTCCAGCCGCGAGCGCAGGCCGAAGGCCAACAGCACCAAAACGAGACCGAGGATCGACGAGAAGAAGTGGCTGATCTCGATCAGCGCCGACGGCGCGAAGGCCAGCAGAATGGCGAAGCGGGTGGGCTCCGACGGGGTCGCGCCAGAAGCCAGCAGCAGCACGCCGGCCGAGGCGGCGAGGATCGCCGAGAGGCTCGGGGCCACCGCCAGAAAGGCAGGTCTCAATTCGGGCGCGGACATCAAGACCCCTGATCGGCGAATCCCGGCCGGGAAACGTCATCGGCGTCTCTATAACGCGCCGGGAGCCCTCCCGTCGCGCATCGCGATGCGAACGACCGTTTGAATCGACTTGCTCCCGGCGTCGCCTCGCGTAGTCTGCCGCCTGAAGCGGGCCGCCAGCGCTCGCCGCCTGACAGGGAGTGCAGCCATGGCCGACTTCGGCGCCACCGAACTCGACACCTTCCGCGCCGAGACGCGCGCCTGGCTGGAAGCCAACTGCCCGCCCTCGATGCGCACGCCGATGGCCGACGAGAAGGAAGCCCCCTGGGGCGGCGCCAAGGCGCAGTGGAAGAACCCCGACGCCAAGCTCTGGCTCGACCGCATGGCCGACAAGGGCTGGACCGCCCCGATGTGGCCCAGGCAGTACGGCGGCGGCGGCCTCTCCAAGGCCGAGAACAAGGTGCTCGAGCAGGAGCTGCGTCGCATCAAGGCCCGCCCCGCCCTGATGAGCTTCGGCGTCTGGATGCTGGGTCCCGTGCTGCTGGAATACGCCACCGAGGAGCAGAAGCAGCGCTTCCTGCCCGGCATCGTCCGCGGCGAGACCCGCTGGTGCCAGGGCTATAGCGAACCCGGCGCCGGCTCCGACCTCGCCTCGCTGCAGACCAAGTGCGAGGACAAGGGCGACCACTGGCTGATCAACGGCCAGAAGGTCTGGACCAGCTACGCCGATCAGGCCGACTGGATCTTCTGCCTGGTGCGCACCGACACCTCCAAGAAGCACGAGGGCATCTCGTTCGTGCTGTTCGACATGACCTCGCCCGGCGTCGAGGCCCGGCCGATCAAGCTGATCAGCGGCTCCTCCCCCTTCTGCGAGACCTTCTTCGACAATGTGAAGGTCCCCAAGGAGCAGCTGGTCGGCAAGGTCAATGGCGGCTGGGACATCGCCAAGCGCCTGCTCCAGTACGAGCGCCAGAACATCTCGGCCTCGGGTTTCGGCGGCGGCGGCGGTCTCGACCCGGTCGATGCGGCCAAGACCCATGTCGGCGTCGACGCCGAGGGCCGCATCGCCGACGGCGACCTGCGCGCCCGCCTCGCCGCCCACAAGATGGACGCCCACGCCTTCCTGCTGACCGTGCGCCGGGCCGAAGCCGAATCCAAGACTGGCTCTGGCCCCAGCGCCGCCGTCTCGATCATCAAATACGCCGCCGCCAAGATGAACCAGGAGCGCACCGAACTGCTGGTCGAGGCCCTTGGCCTGCAAGGCCTGGGCTGGGAAGGTGAAGGCTTCGCCCCCGACGAGATCGCCGCCCTGCGCGCCATGCTCCGCGCCAAGGGCAACTCGATCGAGGGCGGCACCAGCGAGGTGAACCTGAACGTCGTCGCCAAGCGCGTGCTTGGCCTGCTGGATCACCAGTGAGACGCTGTCGCTGACGCCGGACCACCGCCCGGTCAATTGGAACGATACGCAGCCCCATGATCAGCGCCGAGAAACTGCCCGACGAGATTCTGAGCCGCGCCTCGCTTCGCGGCGGGGAATACGCATGGCCGTTGGCCGACATTCCGGCGGTCATAGAGGCGGCGCGCGCGGCGAACCTTCTGAATATCGGGGGGCAGCTGCAGTTTCGCCTGCCCGACCAGGCCATCTGCGAATGCTACTGGGTGGAGGTCGACACCTATCGCACGGTCTCGAAGAAACAGTCGTGGAATGGGCGGGTCGAAGCCGCGGCCGCCGACGCGCTCTCGGCGTTCCGGCAATTGCCGGATGAGTATGACTTCCTCGCCGAGGGCCAGAAAGCCTTCGCCGAACATTTGGACGCCTTGAAAACCACGGGCCGCGATCCGCGAGATGCGATGTGCTTCGCTTGGTACGTCGCCGGCGCGGAAGACGAGAGAGGGGAAGCCCCTTGATCGAGTTCTGGTACGAGTTCGCCTCCACCTATTCCTATCCCGCCGCCATGCGGGTGGAGGCCCTGGCCGAGCAGGCCGGGGTGGCGGTGGCCTGGCGGCCGTTCCTGGTCGGGCCGCTGTTCCACGAGCAGCAGGGCCTGACCGACAGCCCGTTCAACACCTTCCCGGTGAAGGGCGACTACATGTGGCGCGACCTCCAGCGGGTCTGCGACCGCGAGGGCCTGCCGCTGCACCATCCCAGCCAGTTCCCGCGCAACGGGCTCCTCGCCGCCCGCGTGGCGATCTGCGGCCTGGAGGACGGCTGGACGCCGGCCTTCAGCCGCGCCGTCTATCAAGCCAATTTCGTCGATGACCTCGACATATCGAGCCCCGAGATCCTGGCGCCGCTGATCGCCAGTGTCGGGGCCGGCCCCGAACACGTCCTGGCCGCCGCCCAGTCCGCGCCGATCAAGGACCAGCTGAAGGACCACGTCCGCCAGGCCCGCGAGCGCGGCCTGTTCGGCTCGCCCTCCTTCGTCACCGCCGACGGCGAGCTCTTCTGGGGCAACGACCGTCTCGAACAGGCCCTCGACTGGGCCGTCCGCCACCATCATGACCTGGAGAGCGCCTGACATGGCCGTCCTGACCGAAGAACAGACGATGCTGCGCGACGCCGCCCGGAGTTGGGCCCAGGAAAGCGCGCCGGTCTCGGCCCTGCGCAAGCTGCGTAACGAGGGCACGAAGGCCAGCTTCGATGCGGCCGCCTGGAGCGAGATGGGCCAGATGGGCTGGGCCGGCGTGGTCGTGCCCGAGGCCCATGACGGCTCGGGCTTCGGCTATCTGGGCCTGGGCCTGATCCTGGAGGAGACCGGCAAGACCCTGGCCGCCTCCCCGCTCCTCTCCACCGCCCTGATCGCCGCCAGCGCCCTGGAGCTCGGCGGCTCCGACGCCCAGAAGGCCGCCTGGCTGCCGAAAATCGCCAGCGGCGAACTGGTCGCCACCCTGGCCGTCGACGAGCACGCCCATCACAATCCCACGCGGATCAGCCTAATCGCCGGCGAAAAGGGCAATGGCTTCGTCCTGAACGGAACCAAGACCTTCGTCCTCGACGGCGCGGCCGCCGACCTGCTGATCGTCGCGGCCCGCACCGGCGGGACGACCGGCGACACCGACGGCATCACCCTGTTCCTCGTGCCCGCCCACGCGCCGGGCGTCACGCGCACCCACTTAGCGCTGGCCGACAGCCGCGGCGCGGCCCGCATCGTGTTCGACGGCGTCGAGGTCGGGGCCGACGCGGTGCTGGGCGAGGTCGGAAAGGGCTGGGCGATCCTCGAACCCGTGCTCGACCGCGCCTATGCGGGCCTGGCCGCCGAGATGCTGGGCACGGCCACCGCCGCCTTCGAGATCACCCTCGACTACCTGAAGACCCGCACCCAGTTCGGCCAGGTGATCGGCACCTTCCAGGCCCTGCAGCACCGCGCCGCCAAGTGGTTCACCGACCTGGAGACCACCCGTTCCTGCGTCGAGGCCGCGCTCGAGGCCCTGGACGCCGGCGCCGACACCCGGGCCCTGGCCTCCCTCGCCAAGGCCAAGGCCAGCGAGGTGCTGCACCTGGCCTCCAACGAGATGGTCCAGATGCACGGCGGCATCGGCATGACCGACGAGCACGACGCCGGCCTCTACATGAAGCGCGCCCGCGTCGCCGAAGCCCTGTTCGGCGCCGCCGCGTTCCACCGCGACCGCTACGCCCGGCTGATGGGGTTCTGAGGTCCCGGGGAAGCCCGCCTCAGCGGGGCGGGCTTGCCGCCAGGTCGTGGATCCGAGCTTCGGACGCGGGCCGGACGAAGGCCCAGATCAATGCGCCGATCCAGCCGAACACGGTCCAGCCCAGCAACAGGTTGAGGATCAGGATCGGCGTCTTGTGCGGATGGCCGCGCCCGGCCGCCACCCAGAACGGGATCAGATAGAGCAGGCCGATCAGGAAGATCCGCGCGGCCACGATGCCGTAGATCGGCAGAAAATAGGTCAGATCCTGCACGCCGCCCCTCCCCACGCCAGGCGGGCAGTATGCACCGCGCCGACACGCGAAACGAACACACGGCGAGCGCTTACGTAGGCGAACGCGGACGGCCTTCGACGCCGCCGATCGCGACCGCCCTGGTCGCCTCAGGCGACACCGCGCGAACTCTATCCACGCCGCGCCCGCCTTTGGATTTGCTGTAGATTCGGCCGACCCCAGCACTCTTTGTCGGGAACCCGACATACGCCATATGTTATGAGGTCTAGGGCGTTCAGCAGTCACTATATAACCATCGTTCGATTTACCTCGGACGACCACTGCATTGCGTCGGCTACCTGACAGCGCCGCACCCCAGTCCTGCCTATAGCTTGCAACCCTTGCCGCAAGCCGGCGTTCGATTCGCCATGACAGGGCCACTCCACCCCTTGAAGAACCGTCTGCTCGCTTCCCTTCCCCCCGAGGACTTCGGCTACATCGCCGCCCAGCTGTCCCATCAGGACCTGGAGAAGGGGAAGCTGCTGTACGATCCCGGCGATCAGATCGACACGGTCTACTTCCCGCACGACTGCGTCATCTCGCTGATGACGCTGATGGACAATGGCGCGGCCATCGAGTCCGCCACCATCGGCCGCGAGGGCGCGCTGGGGCTGATGGCCGCCATCGCCCCGCGTCAGTCGCTGTCGCGCGCCATCGTCCAGGCCCCCGGCGGGGCCTCGCGGATCAGCGCCGCGGCCTTGCGTGAGGGGGTCGAGCGCAGCCCGATCCTGCGCGACCTGATCGACCGCCACAACGAGGCCCTGTTCGGCCACGCCATCCAGTCGGTGGCCTGCAACGCCCTGCACGGGGTGGAAGCGCGGTTCTGCCGCTGGCTGCTGGGCTTCCGCGACCGCATCGACGTCGACACCATCAGCCTGACCCAGGAATTCCTGGCCGACATGCTGGGCGTCCAGCGCACCACGGTCACCGCCGTGGCCGGCGCCCTCCAGGCCAAGGGCCTGATCCGCTATCGCCGCGGCGTCGTCGACATCCTCGACCGCGCCGGCCTCGAGGCCATCGCCTGCGAATGCTACGGCTCTGTCCGCAAGGGCTACGAGCGGCTGCTGCCGGAGCCGTTTGGATCCTGATCCTTCTCCCCTTGCGGGAGAAGGTGTCGCCGATAGGCGACGGATGAGGGGTCGCACCAACCAAAAACGCCGCGACAGCTGATCGGCTGTCGCGGCGTCTTGCTTTTGAGAGACCCCTCACCCGACCTCCCTCCGGGAGGCCACCCTCTCCCGCAAGGGGAGAGGGAAAGGATCAGCGCTTCCGCACCGGGAACGGCGCGTGCGCCAGGCGCAGCAGGTTGGCCGCCCCGGGCGCGCCGAAGGGCGTACCGGCGACGATCAGGATGCGCTCGCCGGGCTTGGCCAGGTCCAGCTCCAGGGCCCGGGCGGCGGCGTCGGTGGTGACGACCTCCAGGCTGTCGGGCTGGGCGGCCACGCGCGGCTCGACGCCCCAGACCAGGGCCATGCGGCGCACGGCCTCGATCTTCGGCGACAGGGCCAGCACCGGTTGCAACGGCCGCTCGCGAGCCAGACGACGTGCGGTCGCGCCCGTGGTGGTGAAGGCCACCAGGCACTTGGTCGAGCCCGACTTGGCCGCGCCGGCGGCGGCGACCACCAGCACGTCGGCGTCTTCGTCGACATGCGGCTGCTCGGCCTGCATCAGCTCGGGCCAGCGCGGATCGCGCTCCACCCGCTCGATGATGCGGTTCATCATCGCCACCGACTCTTCGGGATAGTCGCCGGCCGCGCTCTCGGCCGACAGCATCACCGCGTCCGCGCCCTCATAGACGGCGTTGGCCACGTCCGAGGCCTCGGCCCGGGTCGGGGTCGGCGAGTTGGTCATCGACTCCAGCATCTGGGTGGCGACGATCACCGGGATGCCGCGCTCGCGCGCCGCCCGCAGGATCTCCTTCTGGGCCACCGGCACTTCTTCCGGCGCCATTTCGACGCCGAGGTCGCCGCGCGCCACCATCACGCCGTCGCAGAGGTCGAGGATCGGACCCAAGGTCTGCAGCGCCTGTGGCTTTTCGATCTTGGCCAGCACCGCCGCGCGTCCTTCGACGATGCGGCGCAGCTCAGCCATGTCTTCGGGCGCCTGCACGAACGACAGGGCGATCCAGTCGACGCCGAGACGCAGGGCGAAGGCCAGGTCCTCGCGGTCCTTTGGGGTCAGGGGCGACATCGGGATGATGACGTCCGGCACCGCCACGCCCTTGCGCTCCGACAGCTTGCCGCCGTTGACGACCGTCGTGTTCGCATAGCCGGGACCGGCCTCGGTCACGGTCATCCGCAGCTTGCCGTCGTCGAGCAGCAGGGTCGCGCCCGGCTTCATCGCCGTCAGGATCTCGGGGTGGGGAAGATGAACCCGCGTCTCGTCACCGGGGGTCGGGTCGGAATCGAACCGGAAGGCCTGGCCGGGCTTTAGCTGCACGGGGCCGTCGGCGAACTTGCCGACGCGCAGCTTGGGGCCTTGCAGGTCGGCCAGGATGCCCAGGGGACGCGCAACCACCGCCTCCGCCGCGCGAATGGCGGCGTAGACGGCGGCGTGGGTCTCGTGGGCGCCGTGGCTGAAGTTCAGCCGGAACACGTCGGCGCCGGCCTTGGCCAGCTTGACGATCATTTCCGGCGAGGCCGAGGCCGGACCGATGGTGGCGACGATGCGGGAACGACGCGCGCGGATCATGCGGCCGCTCCTTTGTTGTTTTTGGGGGATTTTACTTGGGACAGAACGCGTCGCCCTCGTTGGACGCCAACTGGATCTCGGTCAGAGAAACGGTCAGCGGCCCCGAGGTGCTCAGGCCGAACGGAGAGGAAACGTGCGCCATTTGGGCGCCCGCTGCCTGGAAGCAGGAAAGTTTGATCTTGGCGCTGCGCCATTCGCCGATTTTCAAGCCTGACAACGTTGACGTTACGTCTAGCCGTCCACCGCAGGATTCGCCACAACCGACAGTCAGATAAACCGGCGCAACCGGCGCCTTGTCGACTCGCCAGCGAACCAGAATCGCCATGTCGCCCGTCGTCTGGCGCGACAGGTCGACGGGCGGTCCCTGCACGGCCAGAAGGCCTTCGCCCTCGCCCGTCCAGGTCGCCTGGCGACCGTTCTCCTGGGCCCCGGCGTCGATCGACTTGACCGCGCCAGCGCCCGAGAAGCTCAGCATCCACGGCGCCGGCGTACGACCGGCCACGAAATAGCGATCGACGCTGGCGGCGGTTCCCAGGTCGCCGGCGTTCTCCGACAGCTCACCCACCTTGGCCGGCTTGGCGTAGGACAGGCCGTAGCCGTAGGCGAACTGCGGGTCGTAGCCGCTCTGGCCGCGGTTCAGCGGGCCCTGGTCGGCGCGCTTGGGCCAGCTGAACGACAGCTTGCCGGTGAAGTCGCGCTTGGACTTGCCGTCCTTGCCGGCCACCAGCACGTCGGCGACGCCGCCGCCTTCCGAGCCCGGCAGCCAGGCCGCCACGAAAGCGTCCGAGGCGTTGATCTCGGGGTTGGTCCACAGCGGCCGGCCGCTCAGGAACACGGCCACCACCGGGATGCCCTGGGCCTTCAGCTTCTTCAGCAGCGCCAGGTCGGTCTTGCCGTTGGGCTGATAGGCGAGGTTGGCAACGTCGCCCTGGAACTCGGCATAGGGGTCCTCGCCGAACACCACGATGGCCACGTCAGGCTTGTCGGTGAACGACCCGTCCTTGGCCAGCGTCGCCTTGCCGCCGGCCGCCTCGACGGCCTCTTTCACGCCGCCCCAGATCGACTGGCCGTTGGGGAAGTCGCTGTTCTTGTTGCCCGTGCCCTGCCAGGTCAGGGTCCAGCCGCCCGAGGCCTTGCCGATGTCGTCGGCGTCGCCGGCCACAAGCACCTTCGCGCCGGCCTTGATCGGCAGCACGCCGTCGTTCTTCAGCAACACCAGCGACTTGGACACGGCCTCACGGGCGATCGCCCGATGATCGGCCGAGCCGAGACGGTCGAACTTGCCTTGCACCTGCGGGGCGACGCGGTCGAACAGGCCGGCCTTGACCTTGACCCGCAGGATCCGCCGCACGGCGTCGTCCAGCCGCGCCATCGGGATCTCGCCCGCCTTCACCTGCTTCAGCGTATTGTCGTAGAGCCCCTTCCAGCTGTCGGGGGCCATGTACATATCCAGCCCGGCGTTCATCGCCTGCGGGCACGAGACGTTCGAGCAGCCCTGGAGTTGGCCGTGGGCGTTCCAATCGCTGACCACGAAGCCCTCGAAGCCCAGCCGGCCCTTCAGCACGTCGGTGATCAGGGTCTTGTTGCCGGTGATCTTCTGGCCGTTCCAGCTGGAGAACGAGGCCATCACCGTCAGGATGCCGGCGTCGATGCTGGGCGGATAGCCCTGGGCGTGGACGGCCACCAGTTCCTGCTCGGAGATCAGGGCGTCGCCCTGGTCGCGGCCGTCATGGGTGCCGCCGTCGGCGAGGAAATGCTTGGCGCTGCCCGCGATGCGGCCCGGCGCGATGGGCTTGCCGGGAACCAGCTTGCCTTGCAGGCCCAGGGTCATCGGACCCGAATAGCTGGCGACGATCTCGGGATCCTCGCCATAGCCCTCGTAGCTACGGCCCCAGCGGTCGTCGCGGGGAACGGCCACCGTCGGGCCGAAGGTCCAGTCGCCGCCGACCACCGCCACCTCCTCGCCGGTGGCCTGGCCGATGCGCTCGATCAGGACCGGGTCGCGCATGGCGCCCAGGCCCACATTGTGCGGGAAGATCGTCGCGCCGACGATGTTGTTGTGGCCGTGCACGGCGTCGATGCCGAACAGCAGCGGGATCGGCGTGCGGCCCGGATGCTTGGCCAGGGACTCCTTGCGATAGGCGTCGACCAGGTCGGTCCAGGCCTTGGGCGTGGCGCGGTCGTTGCCGTCGGGGGCGGAGTTGCCGCCGGCCAGGATGGAGCCCAGCGGATAGGTCGCCAGGTCGGCCGGGGTCATCGAGGCGATGTCGCCCTGGATCGTCTGGCCGACCTTTTCCTCAACCGTCATCTTCTTCATCAGTTCGGTGATGAAGGCCTCGGTCTTGGCGTCGGTGATGCTGGCCGGGCTGTGAGCCTTGGGCCAGGCTTCGGGATGGGCCGTCGTCTGCGGGGTGGTCGCGACCAGGGGCTGGGCCAGCACGGGCAGGGCCAGGCCCGCGGCCAGGGTCGGCAGCGAGGCGCGAAGAAGCAGGCGACGAAGGTTCATGGCGAGGCCCTAAACGGAAATCTGGAAAAGAACGGCGCGGCGAATCCGCCGCGCCGCAGTGGGAGCAACCCCTTGCAGGAGGGGTCTCCAGCCAACCGCCCGACGGCCGGGGGGGACCGGCGGCCGTCGGGCGTCATCCCCGCCGACGCGGAGCGTCGACGCTGGAGCGGGATGAAGTCGAACGCGTTGAACTGACAGGCCCCGGCGCGGTCGCGCGCCGGTCGGCCCCTGTGGTTTCCTTCCCTTGTTCTTCTCGTTTCGCCCTCGCCGTCAGCCTCGAAAGGCGCGCTGCGATAGCGGTCACATTAATCAGACACCATGAATTGACAGCGCTGTCCATCCTCTTTTGAGGATCTTCGGCGCGGTTGATTTCGATCGCTCATGCCGCCGGCCTGGCCTGGGCGGCGACCGCGTCGAGCACCGCGTCATGGGTCGCCGCGCCGCGCACGGCCTCGTCGACCTTGGCCCGCCAACCGGCCAGTCCGGCCCGCGTTTCGGCGAGGTTCGAGTGGTCCACCAGCGGGTCATAGGCCGCCGGCCGCACGCCCACCCCCTCCAGCACGTAGAACCAGGAGAGGTCGGTAAAGAGCTCGCCCGGCCGAAACGGAATGCGGCCCGTGCCGCGATAGAGCTCCAGCCGCGCGGCCAGGCTGTCGGGGATCGCAGCGCTCGCCCGCTCCCGCCAGAACGGCTCGTCCCGCCGGGTTGGCTGGTAGTGCAACACCAGGAAGTCGCGCGCGGCCTCGTAGTCGGCGATCAGGGCGGTGTTGTAGGCGGCGATGTTGGCCGGATCGAAATCCTTGTCGGGGAAGTGGTCGAGCAACTTCATCAGGCCGCTGGTCACGAAGTGGATGCTGGTCGACTCCAGCGGCTCCAGGAAGCCCGACGCCAAGCCCAGCGCCACGACGTTGCGGTTCCAGAACGCCTTGCGCCGGCCGCCGGTGAACTTCAGCACCCGCGGCTCGGCCAGCAGCGGCCCGGCCTCGCGCGTCAGGTCGGCCAGGGCCTCGTCGTCGCTGACATGGGCGCTGGAATAGACATAGCCGCTGCCGGTGCGATGGCGCAGCGGGATCTTCCAGCGCCAGCCGGCCGGCCGCGCCGCGGCCAGGGTGAAGGGGGCGGGATTGGCCTCGCGCGGCGTCGGCGCCGCCACCGCCCGGTCGCAGGGCAGCCAGCGTTTCCAATCCTCGTAGCCGGTCTTCAGCGCCCCCTCGATCAACACGCCGCGAAAGCCGCTGCAGTCGATGAAGAAGTCGGCCGCCAGCCGCTCGCCGCCGTCCAGCACCAGGGCCTCGACGAAGCCGTCGTCGCGCAGGGTCGCGCCCTCGACGCGCCGCTCCACGCGCTTGACGCCGCGCCGCTCGGACCAGGCCCGCAGGAAGCGCGCCACCAGGCCGGCGTCGAAATGCAGGGCGTGACGCAGGCCGCCGGTCGGCCCCTGGCCGCCGGCCCGCGGATCGTTGAACGCCGCCTTGCCCGCATCGCCCAGGGCGGCCGACAGGTTGTAGGCCTCGACCTTGGGATCGTCGCCCGCCGCCCGCAGCCGGTGCCACATGTTGTGAAAGGGCCGCCGGTCGATGGTCGGCCCGAAGGTTCCGAACGGATGCCAGTAGCGCTCGCCCGGAACGGTCCAGTCCTCGAAGCGAATGCCCAGCTTGAAGGTGCCCTCGGTGGCGACCATGAACTGGGCCTGGTCGATCTCGAGCAGGCGAAGAAAGTCGATGATCGGCGGGATCGTCGCCTCGCCCACCCCCACCGTCGGAATTTCGGGCGACTCGACCAGGGTGATCGTCGTCCCCGTGCCGCGCAGCAGCTGGGCCAGGACCGAGGCGGCCATCCAGCCGGCCGTGCCGCCGCCCAATATGGCGATGGAGCCGATCGCGCGATCCATCTCAGCGCCCTCCCCTAGGTCGCTCCCGAAGAAAAGAACGCCGGCGGCGGCTCGCAGCCCGCCGCCGGCGCCTGGCCCTTACAGGCCCAGCTTGAACCGGGCGCCCAGCACGATCCGGCGGTCGCCGGTGGCGTAGCGGAACGGCAGGTTTTCCCACTGCAGGTAACGGCCGGTCGGCTCCTCGGTCAGGTTGATGCCTTCCAGCACCACCTTGATCGCCGGGGTCACCGCATAGCCGATCTGGGCGTCGAGCTGGCCATAGGCCCGCTCCCAGGTGCCCAGGTTGTGGCGGTCGGCGCCCGAGCCGAACGCGAAGTCGCCCTGGTAGCTCTTGTCGCGCCAGGCGTAGGAGACGCGGGCCTCGAAGCCGTGGCCTTCGTAGTAGCCCTGCAGGTTGAAGGCGTTCTTGGCCACGCCCGGGATCGGCAGGTTGTTGTCGTAGTCGTTCGACTTGTCGGTCTCGGAGTCGGAGTAGGTGTAGTTGGCGTTGAACCCGAAGCCGTTTTCGAAGGCGTACTGAGCCGCCAGTTCGATACCCTTGATGGTGCCGCCCTCGCCGTTGATCGGCTGGGTGAAGATGCCCAGGGTCGCGCCCTCGACCGAGCCGTCCGCGACGGTGCGCGGCGCGGTCTCGTCCTGGATGAACGAGTCGACGCTCTTGTAGAAGAACGCCCCCGAGATGATGCCGCTGGCGCCGATGTAGCGCTCATAGGCGATGTCGAACTGCGAAGCGCGATACGGATCGAGCTCGGTGTTGCCGCCGCTGCCGTTGGTATAGAGGAAGCGGTTCTCGTTCGGCCCCGGGGTGGTGCTGCGGGTGTAGTTGTAGGACGCGCCCTGGCCCAGCTGGAACAGGTCCTGGCGGGAGACGACGCGGGCCGCCGAGACGCGCACCTTGTCGCTGTCGTTGACGTCGAACACCGCGCTCGCGCTGGGCAGGACGTCGGTATATTCGCGCGTCGTCTTGATCGAGTCCGGGTTGGCGATGACGCCGTTCCAGCTGTCGGTGCCCCAGTACCAGGGCGAGGCCGGCGTATCGCTGGAGTCGATGTTCAGCTCGGTGCGGACCACGCGGACGCCGGCGTTGACGTGATAGCGATCCTCGCGGCCGCCCAGGTCGACCATGCCGTAGCCGGTGGTGGTCTTTTCCTTGATCCGGAACGACTGGATCGGATCGACGAACTTCTTGAACGGCGTCGAGGAATAGAGGCCCGACAGCCAAGCCGTCGGATTGCTCATCTGGCTGCGCTTCTGGAACAGCGCGTTGATGCCGCCCACCGTCAGGGTTTCGAAGCGCTCGGGATTGGTCGCCGCGGTTTGGTAGGGCGTGATCAGGGCCGGCGAGTCGCCGAAGCGGCCGCCCGCCGAGCAGGTCGGGCGCCCGGGGGTGCCAACCGGCAGTTCGCACGACTTGAAGCCGATGGCCCCGTCCTGGAAGTAGCCGTACGGCGTCCAGTCCTGACCGAAGGAGCGACCGTTCAGCTCGCCCTTGCCCGAATAGTCGGCCAGCAGCTGCCAGAACTCGGAGTCGATCTTGCGCTCGGCGTAACGGACGCCGGCGGTCAGCACCAGGTTGCCGCTCTCGCCGAACTCGGGACGGAACTTCAGGTCGCCGCGGATCGAGGTGTTGTCGATCTGGGTGTCTTCACCAAACACCCAGTGCGACTTGGCGAACACGCTGGAGGGCGTGGTGAACTGGGCCGGGTTGGCCGGGGTGAACTTCGGATTGTCGCCGTTGGCGTAGCTGTAGGTGAAGGTCGCCGGCGCGGTGGCGTTGGGCACCAGGCCCGCCGAGGTGCCGTTGCGCACGGTGTATTGGGTGTAGCGCACGTCGTTGTTGGCGCTTTCGCTGGTGTAGTCGGCCGTGGAGTAGGCCGCGCGCACGCTGCCGCTCAGTCGGCCGCCGTTGTCCCAGTTCAGGGCGACCTGGAAGTTGTCGGTCTTGGCCTCGGCGTTCTGGAAGTACGAGGTGCCTTCGGCCGAGTTGGCGGTCAGCGTGCCCGATTGCAGCACGCCGTCGCCGTCGACGCTGGCGCCGGCCGCATAGGTGGCGTTCTCGTTGGCGAACGGGAACTTGATCGAGGCTTCGCTGGTCTTGATCTTGAGATCCGAGTGGAACCAGTCGCCGGTCAGCTGCAGCGAGTCCGTCAGGGCGAAATCGAGGTTCAGCGAGGCGCCGAGACGCTTGCGCTCCTGGTCGCGATAGGTGGCGTAACGATATTCCGGCGACCACACGTCGAGGGTCGCGCCGCCGGCCACCGGGCGGTCGTTATAGGCCCAGCCGCCGCGGTTTTCGCCGCCCAGCACGTCGGTGTGGATCTCGGTCTTGTCGTACGAGATCGTGCCCAGCACGGCGAAGCGGTCGCTGAACTTGTAGCCCAGCACCAGCGAGCCGGTCGGGTTCCAGTCGGTGTCGCCGGCCTTGTTGGCGCGCAGGTCGCCGGCGATCGTCACGTCGTCGCGCAGGGACCGGGCGTTGCGGGTCTTCAGATTGACGACGCCGCCCAGGCCGCCTTCCAGCAGCGAGGCGTCGGGCGACTTGTAGACATCGACCCCGCCGATCAGTTCGGACGGAATGCCTTCCAGCGAATTGGTCTGCTTGCTCTTGCCCTCGCCCAGGCGGAACAGTTCCAGGCCCGAGACGAAGATGTCGTTGTTCAGCACCGTGACGTTCTGGTCGAGGCCGCGGATGCGGACCTTGGTGCCCTGGCCGTTCTCGCGGTCGATCTGCACGCCGGGCAGGCGCTGCAGCGACTCGGCGATGTTCTGGTCGGGGAACTTGCCCATGTCCTCGGCCGTGACCGACTCGATGATCAGGTTCGAGTTCTTCTTGGCGTTCAGCGCGCTCTGCAGCGAGGCGCGGAAGCCGGTGACGATCACCTCCTCAACCTGTGAGGGTTCCTGAGCCGCCGCCGGCGCGGCCGCGGCCGAGGCCGGCGTCTGGGCGAAAGCCTGGCCGGCGCCCAGCAGGACGACCGAGGAAGCCGCCGCCATCAGCGCGGACCTGGTCGCGTAAGTCTTCGAAATCATGAGCATTCCCCTAGGTTACGGCCGCAGAGAGCCGATCTCCGCCGACAGGGTCGACGCAGTTAAGTCGCCAAGTTTTTCGGGATGCCTTGCGCATCCTCCCTTGTTCTCCGGCCCTTCTTGGGAGCCGGCGACTGCAACCTATGAGTAACGCGACAGCGCTGTCAATGGACAACGCTGTCAATCGCGTAACAAAATTCGTTGACCGTAATTGTACGAATTATCCGCTTAATGCGCGAAGCCAGGCGGGAAAAGGGACTGCGCGGTCCGCCCATAAATTGCGGATCCCGGCGCCCCCCTTCACCTTATAGGCGTGCATCTGCGCGAATTTGCTCGCGATTTCGATCGAGTTCAGTGGGTCGAGGACGAGCGTCTTGAGTGCAGTGAAACGATTCGAGGGCGAGCCTCGCCAGACGCGCCTGCTACTGGCGCTGATCGTCACCTACGCCGTCGTGATCGGCTATTGCGACCTGCTCACCCGAGGGCCGTCCGGCATGGCCTCGCTGTGGCCCTGCAACGGCGTGCTGGCCGCCGGCCTGCTGATGCTGACGCCGGGCCGCGCAGCGATCCTGTTCGCCGTCAGCGCCATCAGCCATCTGGTGCTCGACACCATCGGCGGCACGCCGCCGGCCATGACCGGCCTGTTCACGTCGCTGGATTCCATCGAAGCGGTGCTGATCGCCCTGGTGCTGGGCCGCGTCTATGGCGGCCCGCCCCGGCTGAAGACCCTGCGGCGCGCCCTCACCGTGGTCGGCCTCGCCCTCCCCGTCAGCGTCGGCCTGGCGGTGTTCGGCGCCTTCGCCAGCGAGCCGATGCTGCACGTCCCCCTGCACGTGCTGATCAAGAACTGGCTGTTCATCAACCTGCTGGGCATGACCGTCGGCCTGCCCGTCACCCTGATCCTGTTCGATCCCGACATTCCGCACGGCTTCGAGCGGTCGCCGTGGGAGAAGCTCGCCTGCTACCTGGCCGTCGCCGTCGGCGCGGGGCTGGCCTTCGGCCGCCCGGGCCACACCTTGCCGTTCCTGGTCTTCCCGGTCGGCGTGCTGGCCGCCTTCAGGCTGGGTCCCAAGGGCGCGGCCTGGGCGACGGTGATCATCGCCGCCATCGCCGCGCCGCTGAACGTGCTGGGCCTCACCGCCGAGGCCGCGACCCGCGCCCAGGCGTCTGAGCGGATGCACGCCCTGCAACTGCTGATCAGCGCCCTGCTCTTCACCTGCATGACCGCAGCCCTCGCCCTGGCCAACCAGCAGCGGCTCAAGCGCCTTCTGGTGCGCCGCCAGGGCCTGGCCCGCAAGGCCCAGGCCCGCGCCCAGGCCGCCAGCCAGGCCAAGACCGAGTTCCTGGCCACCATGAGCCACGAGATCCGCACGCCGCTGAACAGCGTGCTGGGCTTCACGCGCCTGCTGGCCGACCGCGACGACCTCGCCCCCGAGGCCCGCCGCCATGTCAGCCTGATCGACGGCGCCGGCGGCGCCCTGCTGACCCTGGTCAACGACGTGCTCGACTTCTCGCGGGTCGAGGCCGGCCGGGTGGAGCTCCAGATCGCCCCGGCCAGCGCCGAGGCCGTGCTGCGCGACGCCGCCGCGATCGTCGCCCAGGACGCCCAGGCCAAGGGGCTGGCGCTGGATATCGAGGTCGCCGGAGAGACCGGCCGCCATCACGGCCTGGACGCCGCCCGCCTGCGCCAGGTGCTGCTCAACCTGCTCAACAACGCCGTCAAGTTCACACCGGCCGGCCGCGTGACCGCGCGCCTGTCGGTCTCGGCCGGCGCCGGAGCCGACGCCCTGCGGGTCGAGGTCAGCGATACCGGCATCGGCGTGCCGCCCGAACTGCGCGACCGGCTGTTCCAGCGCTTCTCCCAGGGCGACAGCTCGGTCACCCGCGCCTTCGGCGGCGCGGGCCTGGGCCTGGCGATCAGCAAGGCGCTGGTCGAGCTGATGGGCGGACGCATCGGCATGATCGCCCACGCGGGCCAGGGCTCGACCTTCTGGATCGAGCTTACGGCCCAGCCCTGCGAGGCGCCGGCGCCCGCCGCCGACACGGGCTTGGAGCGCACGGCCGCGGCCCGCATCCTGCTGGTCGACGACCACCCGATGAACCGCGAGATCGGCGGCGCCTTCCTGACCGTGGCCGGCTGCGAGGTGGTCACCGCCGAGAACGGCCTGCAGGCGGTCGAACTGGCCAAGGCCGGCGGCTTCGACATCGTGCTGATGGACATCCACATGCCGGGCATGGACGGCCTGACCGCCACCCGAGCCATCCGCGCCCTGCCCGGTCCGGCCTGCGCCGTGCCGATCATCGCCATGAGCGCCGACGCCCTGCCCCAGCAGATCGCCCTGTGCCGCGAGGCCGGCATGGTCGACCACGTCGCCAAGCCGATCCAGAAGGAAGTGCTCTACGCCAAGGTCGACGCCTGGCTGCGCGAGGGCGCGGCGGTCTAGGCCGCCGGCCGCCCTTCCGAAACTCAAACCCTCGTCATCCGAAAGTTCGCGGTCTACCCGACCTATCGTTGGGCCGCACGCAAATCACCACATGGTTGAATTATTCAATAACTCACTCAGTGGGCGACCTAAGCTCTAGCTTTCAGAGGAGGGTGAAATGAAACTGTTACCCCTTTTGGTGCTTAGCGTATCAGCTCTGATGACCTCGGGATGCGCTGGCACCCTCTATCAGGTGTTCAACCGTCCAGTGACCTCGGACCACCTCGACACGGACAAAGGCCCCAATAAGCTCAAGACCGTTTCGGGTGATCGAAGACTAGTGCGCGCCGCTCGCGTTCTAGGATCCAACGGAGAAATTAAGGCGTACATTATTTGCGCTGAAACCCAGGCGGACGCCATATCGGCTCGATCAGCGAAAAGCGACCTATCCGTCAAATCTGGGCAGGCTTTGAAGGAAGAATACTCAGAGCTACTCTCAAAAACCGTGGAAAGATCCGAAGTATCGGACGTCGTCAGGCAGCTTTCCTGGCAGATATGTAACGCTCAAATGAACGGGTATCTGCAAAACGGATCTTACGAAAAGATGCTCGGCTCCATAATCGACCGAGCCTTTACGACGCTCGACGAAAAGGGCAAGACAACGACACAATCGAACACTGGGAAGCCTGGCACGGGGTCGCAATAGACCTCGATCTATCGCCTCAAGCTGGAAATTTCAGACCGCCGGCCCCGTCGACTCCCGCACCACCAGATCGAAGTCGAGCAGGCGCGAGGGCGGCGAGGAGCCCTCGTCGACGCGCGCCGCGCCGCTCAGCAGCAGGTCGGCCGCCGCCGCCGCCATGGCCTGGATCGGCTGGCGCACCGTGGTCAGTTGCGGCCACACCACCTTGGCGCCGGGCGTGTCGTCGAAACCGGCCACCGACAGGGTCTCGGGCACGTTCAGCCGCAGGCGGTTGGCCACGGCCATGACCCCCAGAGCCATGTCGTCGTTGGAGGCGAAGATGGCGGTCGGGCGGTCCTCGCCGGCCAGCAGCACCTCGGCCGCCTCGAAGCCCGAGCGGAACGAGAAATAGCCCTGGGCCACGCGGTCGTCGCGCACCGCCAGGCCGTGCTCGGCCATGGCTTTCGCATAGCCGTCATAGCGCAGGTGGGCCGCGCCGTGGTCGGGGTGGCCCTTGATGAAGGCGATGTCCTTGTGGCCCAGCTTGATCAGGTGGGCGGTCATCTCATAGGCGGCGGCCACGTCGTCCATCCGCACATAGGCCGAGCGGTCGAGATCCTTGTCGGGCGAAAGCCGCACATACGGCACGCCCTCGGCGTCCAGCACGGCCAGCACCCGGGCGTCGTCGCAGACCGGCGGGGTCAGGATCACCCCGTCCATGCGCAGGGTGGCCAGCATCGGCGCCACCTGCTCCTCGACGTCGCCGGCCGAGTCGAGCGGCTCGACGATCAGGTGATAGCCTTCCGTCCGGCAGCGTCCGATGGCGCCCAGCTGCACGTCGGTGACGTAGGCGGGGCTGGGGTTGTCGAAGAACACGCCGATCAGATAGGCCTTCGAGCCCGCGAGGCTGCGGGCCGAGATGTTGGGCCGGTAGTTCAGCGACGCCACCGCCTCCTGCACCCGGTCACGAGTGTCGGCCTTGACGTTGGGCTCGCGGTTGAGCACCCGCGACACGGTCTTGATCGATACGCCCGACAGGCGGGCGACGTCGTGGATCGTAACCTTGGCGTTCAACTAGGGGCCTCGCGCGGCGTGATTCAGCCTTCAAGCGAGACAACAGGCCATGACAACCTTGTCAAGGCGACCCCTTTTTGGACGGGGGTGCTGAAAACGGAGGTTTTGGGAGCGCGCCTCGTGCCGGAAACCTCGTCCTTCGACGGGCTCAGGATGAGGTTTCTATACGTCCTGAATGCTGGCCATGGTCCTCACCCTGAGCTTGTCGAAGGGCGAGGACCACGCACAGAATCCCTACGAAATCGAAGCCTGCCCGTCCGGCGTCATCGCCACCGCCGCGCCGATCAGGGCGGTGTGGGGATGCAAGATCACGTGGGTCGGGATGGCCTTCACATAGTCCGACAGCCGGCCCTTGGCCTCGAAGCGGGCGCGGAAGGCGCTGGCTTCCAGCAGGTCGACGATCCGGGGCGCGATGCCGCCGGCGATGAACACCCCGCCCCGCGCGCCGAGCGCCAGGGCCAGATCCCCCGCCGTCGAGCCGAGAATGGCGCAGAACCGCTCGACCGTGGTCTTGCAGCATTCGCGGCCGGCCACGGCGCCTTCGGTGATGGCCTTGGCGGCCAGCTCCTCGACCGGACGGCCCTCGATCTTGGCCAGCAGGACGTGCAGGTCCTCCATGCCCTGGCCCGCCAGGATGCGCTCGACCGACACGCGGCCGTACATCGCCTGCAGGCCGCGCAGGATCTCGATCTCGAGGTCGTCGACCGGCGCGAACGAGATATGGCCGCCCTCGGTGGTCAGGGGCGTGTCGCAGCCATGGCGACGCACCATGCCGGCGGCGCCAAAGCCCGTGCCCGGGCCGATGATCGCCAGATCCCCTTCGCCCGAGGTCGGCAGCGGGCCAAGCTGGCGCAGGTCCTTCGGCGATAGGCGCGGCGCGGCCAGGGCCTGGGCCGTGAAGTCGTTGATCAGCCGGGCGTTACGGAACCCGCCCGTGCGACGCAGGCTGTCTTCCGACAGCTTCCAGTCGATGTTGGTGAAGTGAACGGCGCCATGCTCGATCGGGCCGGCCACCGCGACCACGGCCTGGTCGGGGTGCTTGACCCCCACCTTGGCCAGGTAGTCCTCGATGGCGTCCTCGGCCGTGTCGTAGTCCGCGCCCTTATAGGCGGTGGGCTCGATCAGCCGGGGATCGGGACCGTCGAAGTCGACCAGGGCGAAGCGGGCGTTGGTGCCGCCGATGTCCCCGACCAAACCCAGACCATTTGCGTTGGCGCCGTTCATTGGGTTTCCCGTTCCCTTTATGCAAACAGCACGGAGGCGCCGGCGTCGGCGGCGCCGACTCCGTGTCGCATCCAGCCGAAAAGTTCGCGCCCGAAGCCCGGCTTGGACGCCGGGACTGGTGCAGGCGTGCGGGCGAGGAGTTCGGCCTCGTCCACATGGATGAAGAGCTCGCCGGTCTCGGCGTTCATGGTGATGACGTCGCCGTCCTGGACGTAGGCCAGCGGCCCGCCCTTGGCGGCTTCCGGCGTCACGTGGATGGCGGCCGGCGTCTTGCCCGAGGCGCCCGACATGCGGCCGTCGGTGACTAGGGCCACCTTGAAGCCGCGGTCCAGCAGCACCGAAATCGACGGCGACAGGTTGTGCAGCTCGGGCATGCCGTTAGCCGACGGGCCCTGGAAGCGCACCACCACCACGACGTCGCGCTCAAGCTCGCCGCGCTTGAAGGCGGCGATGAAGTCTTCCTGCTCCTGGAACACCGCGGCGGGCGCGGTGATCACGTGGTGCTCGGGCTTCACGGCCGAGATCTTGATCACGCCGCGACCGAGGTTGCCGGCCAGCAGCTTGAGGCCGCCTTCCTTGCTGAAGGGGTTGTCGACCGGGCGCAGGATGGCCTCGTCGAGCGAGACCTCCGGGCCTTCGCGCCACTTCAGCTCGTCGCCGTCCAGGTAGGGCTCCTGGTGATAGTTCGACAGGCCGGGGCCGGCGATGGTCAGCACGTCCTCGTGGGCCATGCCGGCCTTCAGCAGTTCGCGCACCACGAAGGCCATGCCGCCGGCGGCCTGGAAGTGGTTCACGTCGGCCGAGCCGTTCGGATAGACCTTGGCCAGCAGCGGCACGGCCTTGGAGATGTCGTCCAGGTCTTCCAGCGTCAGCAGGATCCCCGCCGCCCGGGCCATGGCCACGATGTGCAGGGCCAGGTTGGTCGAGCCGCCGGTGGCCATCAGGCCGACGACGCCGTTGACCACGGCCTTCTCGTCGATCACCCGACCGACCGGGATCCAGTCGTTGCCCTTGTGGGTGACGGCGGCGACGCGGCGGGCCGACTCCTTGACCAGCGCGCTGCGCAGCGGGGTGTTGGGATGCACGAAGGCCGAGCCCGGCAGGTGCAGGCCCATCAGCTCCATGAGCATCTGGTTGGTGTTGGCCGTGCCGTAGAAGGTGCAGGTGCCCGGGCCGTGATAGCTGGCGCTTTCGGCGGCCAGCAGCTCGTCGCGGCCGACCTTGCCCTCGGCGTAGAGGGCGCGGATGCGGGCCTTCTCGGAGTTCGGAAGACCGGACGTCATCGGACCGGCCGGCACGAACACCGCCGGCAGGTGGCTGAAGGCCAGGGCCCCGATCACCAGGCCCGGCACGATCTTGTCGCAGACGCCCAGATACATGGCCGCGTCGAACGCGTCGTGGGTCAGGGCGACGGCCGTGGCCATGGCGATGACGTCGCGCGAGAACAGCGACAGCTCCATGCCCGGGCGCCCTTGCGTGACGCCGTCGCACATGGCCGGCACGCCGCCGGCGAACTGGGCCGTGGCGCCGACCTCGCGGGCGGCCTCCTTGATCAGCGCCGGATACTCTTCCAGCGGCTGGTGGGCCGACAGCATGTCGTTATAGGCCGAGACGATGCCCAGGTTCGGCGCGTTCGGATCCAGCGCCCGCACCTTGTCGGCGGCCGGCGAGGCGGCGAAGGCGTGGGCCCAGTTGGCGCAGGACAGCTTGGCGCGGCCCGGCTGGGCCAGGGCGGCGGCTTCCATCTGGGCCAGATAGGCCTCGCGGGTCGGGCGGCTGCGCTCGACGATGCGCTGGGTGATTTCGGCGATGACGGGATTGAGGGCCATCTGACTACTCCGCCCAGAGAATGCGGACCGGCACGCGGTCCTGATCGAGAATCCTGGCCACCGGCAGGCTCGGATCGACCGGGCCTTCCAGCAGCTTGCGCTTGGCCTCGCCCGTGACGAGCAGGACGATCAGCGACGTTTGAATCAACGCCTTGAAGGTCAGGCTGATCCGAGGAAGGTCCGGGGCCGGCTCGCCTTTCGGCACGGCCAGCACCAGACGCTCGGTCTCCAGGTCCAGACCCTCGGACAGAACCGGGTTGCCGGGGAACAGCGAGGCGAAGTGGCCGTCGCCGCCGACGCCCAGCAGGGTTACGCCGAACGGCAGGGCCTCGGCCACGCCGGCTTGCGCCGCGTCGGCCGCGGCTTCCGGCGAGGCCGGGTCGGCATAGAGCGGCGCGAAACCGGCCTTGGCGGCCTCGCCCTGCAACAGCGAGCGGCGCACGAGGCCCTCATTGCTGCTCGGGTCCGAGGCGGGCACGAAGCGCTCGTCGGTCAGGGTCACCGTCACCTTGTCCCAGGGCAGGGTCAGGGTGGACAGGCGCTGATAGACCGGCTCGGGCGTGCTGCCGCCGGTGGCGGCGAAGCCGGCCTTGCCGTGGCTGGCCACCGTGGTGGTCAGGGCGTTGGCCAGGGTCGAGGCCGCGGCGTCGTACAGGGCGTCGCGGGTCGGGAAGACTTCGATCTTGGGCATGTTGCGCGCACCCATCACGATTTCCAGGCCCGGCCCTGCGGCGCGATCAGCGAGGCGGCGCTGGGCGGACCCCAGGTGCCGGCGGCATAGGGCGCCGGCTCGATGCCGGCCTCGGCCCAGGCCTTGGCCACGCCGTCGACGAACCGCCACGCGGCCTCGACCTCGTCGCGACGGACGAACAGGGTGCGGTCGCCGCGGAAGGCGTCCAGCAGCAGCTTCTCGTAGGCGATCCGGCGACGGCTGCCCGGGGCGGCCATGTTCAGCTTCAGCGACAGCGACTGCAGCCGCATGCCCTCTTCCGACAGGCCCGGACGCTTGGTCATCACGCTCAGCGAGATGTCTTCTTCCGGCTGCAGGTCGATGACCAGGCGGTTGGCCTGCATCTCGCCCTGGGTCACCTGGCCGAAGATGTTGTGCGGCACGGGCTTGAACTGCACGACGATCTGGGTGCGGCGGTCGGGCAGGTTCTTGCCGGTGCGCAGGAAGAATGGCACGCCGGCCCAGCGCCAGTTGTCGATGGCCACCTTCATGGCCACGAAGGTCTCGGTCTTGGAGCCCTTGCCCACCTCGTCGAGATAGCCCGTGCGGGCCGTGCCCTCGACCACCCCGGCCACGTACTGGCCGCGGACGGTGTCGTGCGCCACGTTCTCCTTGTCGAAGGGCCGCAAGCTGCGCAGCACCTTGACCTTCTCGTCGCGCACGGCGTCGGGGTCGAAGCCCGACGGGGCCTCCATCGCCACCAGGCACAGCAGTTGCAGCAGGTGGTTCTGCAGCATGTCGCGCAGGGCGCCGTACTCGTCGTAATAGGGCCAGCGGTCGCCGACCTTCTCGGTCTCGGCGATGGTGATCTGGACGTGGTCGATCGAGTTGTGGTCCCACAGCGGCTCGAACAGCACGTTGGCGAACCGCAGGGCCGTCAGGTTCTGGACCGTCTCCTTGCCCAGATAGTGGTCGATGCGGAAGATCTGGCTCTCGTCGACCACGGCGCCGACGGCGGCGTTGGTGATCTTCGAGCTCTCGAGATCGCGGCCGATCGGCTTTTCAAGGATCAGGCGCGTCGAGGGGCCGGTCAGGCCGGCGGCCTGCAGCGCCAGGCAGGCGGGTGGATAGAGGCTGGGCGAGACGGCGAAGAACACCACCAGCGAGTCGTGCGCGCCGATCTTGTCGGCCAGGGCCTGAGCCCCCTCTTCCTTGGTGATGTCGACCGAGAGGTAGTCGAGGCGGGCGGCCAGGCGCTCCCAGGCGGCCTCTTCGACATTGGCCCGCTTGCCCAGGTGTTCGCGCACCAGCTTGCGATAGCTGGCCGCGTCGTGATCGCCGCGGGCGACGCCGAAAATCTTCAGGTCGTGCGGCAGCAGCCGGTCGACTTCCAGGAAATACAGCGATGGCAGCAGCATGCGCAGGGCCAGATCGCCGGCGCCGCCAAGCAGCACCAAAACCTCGCGGCCCGTTTCGCCGTTCTCGGTCTTTTTCTTGGTCACTTTTCGTCCACCCTATGACAACGTTGTCATGACACGCCCGTGCGCGCTTGGCAAGCACGCGGTCGACCAGGCCCCTTGGGCGACCGGTAGCGCGGCCCCTACCTAGGCGGTTTGTCGGCCGGTCGCCATAAGACCAATCGCTTTTCGAAAACGCGCGACGGCGCTTGTCCGCCCCGCCTTTTTCGAGGCATCACCTGCGCCATGAGCACGACCCTGCGCCGCGCCGTCGCCGAAGACGCCCCGATCCTGTCCGCCCTGGGGGCGCGCACCTTCACCGAGACCTTCGCGCACCTCTATCCGCCCGAGGACCTGGAGACCTTCCTGGCCTATGCCTACGGCCTGGAGCGCACGCAGCGCGACCTCGCCAATCCCGACAAGGCCTGCTGGATCCTGGAAAAGGACGGGGACGCGATCGGCTACGCCCTGGCCGGCCCCTGCGACCTGCCCCACCCCGACGTCCAGCCGGGCCATGGCGAGCTCTACCGAATCTATGTGCTCAAGGCCCACCAGGGCGGCGGCGCCGGTTCGCTGCTGCTGAACACAGCCCTGGACTGGCTCGAACAGGACGGCCCGCGCCCGCTGTGGATCGGCGTCTGGTCCGAGAACTACGGCGCCCAGCGCCTCTACGGCCGGCTGGGTTTCGAGAAGGTCGGCGAATACTTCTTCCCGGTCGGCCGGGTGCAGGACCTGGAGTTCATCCTGCGGCGGGGGTGACATCCATTTCTGAAAGTCATCGCCCGGCTTGTCCGGGCGACCCAAGCGGCGCGTCAGTATGGAGCCAACTCAGCTTGGGTTGCCCGCATGAAGCGGGCGATGACAGCTGAGAGATGGAGACCGCCTCGCTCAATGCCCCGGACGCGGCTCGAACGATCGCTTCTCGTCCTTCAGCTCGACGCATTCCTTGGCCGGCTTCTGGCCGTGCTGGGCCTTGGGTTCCGACTTCGAAAACGCGAAGTCGGTCATCGGCTTCTGGTGCTGGAACATCTTGATCATGGCGACGCCTCCCATCTGCAAGTCTTAGTCTGCGCGCCCTAACCGCGCGTCTCGTTGATCTTCCTCAAGCCGCCTCGCACAGCCCGTCCAGCTGCTGCACGTCGACGACGACGCTGAGTTCGGAAAGTCCCGGATCGCCGATCACCGTGCCCGAGACCGGCAGAGCCTCGGCCGGCGTGCGGGTGGCGGCCACCCGGATCAGGTCCTCGGATTCGGCGATGCCGTTGGTGGGGTCGAACTCGGTCCAGCCCAGGTCGGGCAGGAACACCTCGCACCAGGCGTGGGTCGCGCCGGCCCCGCGGATCTTGCCGCCGCCGGGATTCTGGCCATGGCCGGGGCTGTACAGATAGCCGGTGGCGAACACCGCCGCGTAGCCCAGCCGCCGCAACGCCTCGACCATCAGCCAGGCGAAGTCGCGACAGGTGCCCACGCCGCGCGCCACGGTCAGGGCCGGGCTCTGGGTGCCCTCGGCCGCGCGGGCCTGGTACTCGAACTGGTCGTGGATCGTCGCATTGAGCCGCAGCAGGAAGTCCAGCGCCGGCTCGTCGGGCCGCTCCATCTGCTCGCGCAGCCAACGCAGCATCACCCGGTCGGCGTCCTCGGTGGCGGGACGGATGAACGGGTCCAGCACCGCCCGGTCCTCGCGGCCGTAGACGATCGGCGAGACGGTGTGTGGGTCGGCCACCGCGGAGTCGGTCAGGGGCGCGGGAAAGCGGTCGATGACCAGGCGGCTGGTGATGGTCAGGTGGTTGGCCTTGCCCTCCGGCTGGAAGGTGCAGACGCAATTGCCGTTGGCGTCGTACGACCAGCGCCTCTGCCCCGGCAGCGAGGTGGCCAGCGAGGCCTCGACGATGCGGATGGCATGGCTGTCGCGCGGCCGAATCAGCAGCCGATGCGGCCCGAACGCCACCGGGCGCTCGTAGCTGTAATGCGTCTCGTGAGTGATGCCGAGCCGAGCCATGGGGCCACCTTAACCCGCTGACACGACGAACGTTCCTCACATACCAGTGATTCGTGCAGGTGATCGGAATGGGTGGTGGTGCGCGTTTCGCAAACCCTCTCCCCCTGTCCGCCCGTCATTCCCGCCCTTGTGGCGGGAACCCCTCTGTCAGCCGCAAGGGAGGTAGGGGCGGATCGCCAGCGATCCGCTTGCGCGGCACGTGCGGGCGGAAACAGGGTTTCCCGCCACAAGGGCGGGAATGACGGGACAAAAGGCTTCAGGCCGCGAACCCGGCCTCGGCGAAGCTCAGCATCCGCTCCAGCAGGGCCACCACGTCCGCCTCGCTGGTCTGGCCTTCCGACAGCACGTTCAGCCGGTCGAACTCGGCGAAGCGGTTGTTGTGCAGCATGCCCAGGGTGAAGTGCAGCCGCCAGTAGACGTCTTCGGCCGACAAATCAGGCCGCGCCTTCAGCAGGGCGTCGGAGAAGCGGCGCAGGTGCGAGACGTCGGTCTTCAGCACGGTGCGGATCTCGTCGGTGCCCTCGCTGCGGGCCCGGATCAGGAACTGCAGCGAGATGCGGCGCTCGTGGTCGGGCGCCAGCCAGCGCAGCGGCGGGGTTAGCAGGGCCGCCAGGATCTCGCGCACCGGCGGCGCGCCCTCGTTCCGATCGTTGGCCTCGTGCAGCATCTTGGCCCGCTCGCGATTGAGCTCGGCCGTGCGCCGCTTGAAGATGTCGAACAGCAGGGCGTCCTTGGAGCCGAAGTGATAGTTCACCGACGCTAGGTTCACGCCCGCCGCGGCGGTGATGTCGCGCACCGAAACGTTCTGGAAGCCGTGCAGGGCGAACAGCCGCTCGGCGGCCGTGAACACCAGGTTCTTGGTGACGGCTTCGGTTTCCCCCGCATCAGCCTCGTGGCCGGCGGCGATCTCGGTAGACGGACTCAAGACTTCAATCCCCTTTACCCCTAGGGAACCCTTACAAGCGTTTGATTTCGGCGCAAGCATCAAGATGCGCCGCCGACTGAGGAAATTCATTCAAGACCCGCAGCAAAACTGCGGCGAGTCTCCCGTCACACGATATTTGACCGCCGTCGCGGGGCGTCCCACAGTGCCGTCGTCAGCATCATGAGGCGCGATGCCCCAGCACGGCGAGACGATCGGCCAGACCCCGGATTGGCTGCCGCACGAGCGGCCGCTGCTGCCCGGCTCGCCCTCGACGCCGGACTTTCCCCTGCCCTTCCGCATCATTCACGGCCTGATGGCGCTGCTGATCGGGATCACGGGATCGCTGGGCACGGCGCTGATCTCGGTCAACCTGCCGGCCATCCAGGGCTCGCTGGGCCTCACCCCCACCCAGGGCGCCTGGCTGACCACAATCTACGTGATGACCAACATCTCGATGAACCTCTTGCTGGTGAAGTACCGCCAGCAGTTCGGCATCCGCCGGTTCGCCCTGGTGTTCCTGACCCTCTACACGGTCGCCGCCTTCGCCCACCTGGCGCTCGACAACTACCCCATGGCCCTGGCCCTGCGGGCGATCAGCGGCGTCGGCGCGGCCGCCCTCACCGCGCTCGCCATGTTCTACATGCTGCAAGCCTTCCCGGCCTCGTTCCGGATGGGGGCGCTGGTGCTGGGCGTGGGCGTCTCGCAGCTGGGTTCGCCCCTGGCCCGGGTGATCTCCACCGGTCTGCTCGACGCGGCCTACTGGCACGGCCTCTACGCGCTGGAGGCGTGCCTCGCCGCCGCGTGCCTGGCCGCCGTGCTGCTGTTCCGCCTGCCCCAGGGCGTGCGCATCCACGTCTTCAAGCGGACCGACGCCCTGACCTTCGGCCTGCTCGGCGGGGGCCTGGGCCTGATCGTCGCCGTGCTGGGCCTGGGCCGCATCGTCTGGTGGTTCGAGGCCCCGTGGCTGGGCTGGTGTCTGGCGGCCGCCGTGGTGATGATCGCCGTCGCCTCCCTGGTCGAGCACGGCCGCGTCCACCCGCTGATCGACACCCGCTGGGTGGCCACCGCCGCCTTCCTGCGTTTTTGCCTCAACGTCGCCCTCGTGCGGGTCATCCTGTCCGAGCAGAGCGTCGGCGCCGCCGGCCTGATGAACGCCCTGGGCCTGGCCGCCGAGCAGCAGCGCTGGCTCTACGGCGTCGTCCTGGCCGCCACGGCCGCCGGCGTCGTGGTCAGCGCCGCGACCCTCAACCAGAAGACCCTGGCCCCGCAGTTCCTGGGCTCGATTCTGCTGATCGCCGTCGGCGCCTTCCTCGACGCCCGGGCCACGGTGCTGACTGCACCCGTCGACCTGTTTCTGAGCCAGGCCCTGCTGGCCTTCGCCGCCGCCATGTTCCTGGGGCCGGCCTTCATGTTCGGCATCGGCCAACTGCTGACCCGGGGCCTGGGCTCGATCATCACCTTCTCGGTGATGTTCGGGGTGGCCCAGAACCTCGGCGGCCTGTTCGGCGCCTCGCTGCTGGGCACGCTGCAGACCGTCCGCGCCCAGCATCACGCCGTCTATCTGGCCGAGCACCTGACCGGGTCCGATCCCGCCGTCGCCGCCACCTTGCAGGCCTATGGCGGGGCCTACGCCGCCACCCAGGGCGACGCCGCCTTCCGCGCCGCCGACGGCGTCGCCCTGCTGACCCAGCAACTGATCCAGCAGGCCAATATCCTGGCCTTCAACGACGTCTTCCGGGTGATCGGGATCATCGCCGTCGCCCAGTTCTTCTATGCCGCCCTGCTGTTCGTGCTCCTGGCGCTGCGTAACAAGCGAACGGCCGCCCAATCCCCCACGCCTTCCCCGACACCTTCAAAGCCCGCTTCGGAACCCACATGACCGACGCCGCCGACCCGCCGCCCCCGAAGTCGCCCCAGCCGGAGGACCGCGCCGCCGCGGCCGCGCCGCCGCCCTCTCGCCCGCCGCCGCCGGGCGTGCGCGCCATCGTCGTGACGGCCCTGGTCACCCTGGCCCTGGTGCTGCTGATCCTGTTCCTGTGGAAGCTGCCGCCCTTCGCCGGGACCGTGCAGCGCACCGACAACGCCACCGTCCGCGGCCAGGTCACCGTCGTCGCGCCCCAGCTCAGCGGCTACGCCGTCAAGGTGCTGGTCCAGGACTTCCAGACCGTCCGCGCCGGCCAGCCCCTGGTCGAGATCGACCGCCGCATCTACGCCCAGCGCCTCGACCAGGCCCAGGCGACCCTGGCGGCCCGCCAGGCCGACCTCGCCAACTCCGCCCAGGCCCAGGCCTCGCGCCAGGCGGCCCTGGCCAGCCGCCACGCCGACATCGGCTCGGCGGAAGCCCAGCTGGAACGGGCCCGCGCCGACATGGCCCGCGTCGCCGACCTGGCCACCGACGGCTCGGTGTCCCTGCGCGAGCGCGACCAGGCCCGCGCCGCCCTGCGCGCCGCCGAGGCCCAGGTCGTCTCGGCCCGCGCCGGTCGCGACATCGCCCAGCAAGACATCCGCTCGGTCGGGGTCTCGCGCCAGGGGCTGGAGGCCGCCGTCGCCGCCGCCCGCGCCGCCCTGCGCCTGGCGGAGATCGACATGGACAACACCCTCGTCCTCGCCCCGACCGACGGCCAGCTGGGCCAGATCGGCGTGCGCCAGGGCCAGTACGTCACCGCCGGCACGCAGCTGGTTTCGCTGGTGCCGCCCCGGCGCTGGGTGATCGCCAACTTCAAGGAGCGCCAGGCCGGCCGCATGCGCCCCGGCCAGGTCGCCTATGTCACCGTCGACGCCTTGGGCGACCAGCGCTTCCGCGGCCGCATCGAGCAGATCTCGCCGGCCACCGGCTCGGAGTTCAGTATCCTCCCGGCCCAGAACGCCACCGGCAACTTCACCAAGATCGCCCAGCGCCTGCCCGTGCGCATCGTCCTCGACCCCGGCCAGCAGGATCTCGCCCGCCTGCGCCCCGGCATGTCGGTAGAGGTCGAGGTCGACACCGCCGGCGGGACCCGACGCTGATGCGGCCCGCCCTTCCCGTCCTGGCCGCCGGCCTGTTGCTGTCGGCCTGCGCCACGCCCGGCCCCAGGACGACGCCGCCGCGCGAGGCCGCCCTGTCGCCGCCGCCCGTCTGGCGCGCCGATTCGCCGGCCGGGCCGGACGCCGTCTCGGCCGACTGGTGGAAAGCCTTCGGCGACCCGCGCCTGTCCGACCTCATCGCCGCCGCCCTCGTCCGCAACGCCGACCTGGGCGCGGCCGAGGCCCGGGTGCGCGAGGCCGAAGGCCTGGCCGCCCAGGCCCGCGCCGCCTTGCTGCCGTCGATCAACGCCACGGGCGGGGTGCAGAAGCAGCGCGAGCTGTCGGCCTTCGGCGTTCCCACCGAGCCCCTGGCCGCGCAAGGCCAGCTGCAGGCGGCCTACGAGATCGATCTCTGGGGCCGCGTGCGGGCCAGCGACGCCGCCGCCCGCGCCAGCCTGCAGGCCAGCCGCTACGCCCGCGACGCCGCGAGGCTCTCGGTCGCCGCCGCCGTCGCCCGGGCCTATGTGTCGCTCGCCTCGCTGGACGCCCAGCTGGCCACCGCCCGCGCCACCCTCGCCTCACGCCAGGAGGCCGAGGGCCGCGCCCGCCGCCGGGCCGAGCGCGGCGTCACCTCCGACCTCGAACTGCGCCAGGCCCAGGGCGAGCTGGAAGCCGCCGCCCAGCGCGTCCCGGCCCTCGAACTGGCCGTCCGCCGCCAGGAGGCGGGCCTGGCCCTGCTGGTCGGCGACGCCCCCGGCGCCATCACACGCGGATCGCTGGACGCCCTGTCCATCCCCCAGCCGGCCGCGCCCCTGCCCGCCGCCCTGCTGGCCCGCCGCCCCGACATCGCCCAGGCCGAGGCCAGCCTCGTGGCCGCCGACGCCAGCCTGGACGCCGCCCGCGCCGCCTTCCTGCCGCAGGTGCGCCTGTCGGCGGCCGGCGGGGGGCTGAAGGTGCTGCACGTCGATCCCCTGACCACCTGGAGCCTGGGCGGCAGCGCCCTGGCGCCGATCTTCGACGGCGGCCGCCTGCGCGGGGCGTCCGACGCCGCCGCCGCCCGCCGCGACCAGGCCGCCTTCGCTTACCGCAAGGCGGCGCTCACCGCCTTCAACGAGGTCGAGAGCGCCCTGGAGGGCCAGGGCCGCCTGGCCGAGCAGGAAGACCACGCCCGCCGGCAACGCGCCGCCGCCGCCCGCACGCTGGAGCACGCCCGCAAGCGCTACCAGGCCGGCTATGTCAGCTATCTGGAGGAACTGGACGCCCAGCGCGCCCTGCTGGCCACGGACCTGGCCCTGTCGCAGGTCCGCGAGGCGCGCCTGCTGAACGCCGTGGCGCTATACCAGGCCCTGGGCGGCGGGTGGACGGAGCGGTAGAGCCCGCACCCCCTCTCCCGTCATTCCCGCCCTTGTGGCGGGAAACCCTCTGTCAGCCGCGAGGTGGATTGAAGCGGATCGCCAGCGATCCGCCGCCTCTTCACGTGCAAGCGGAACCAGGGGTTCCCGCCACAAGGGCGGGAATGACGGGAGGAAGAGGATCTACCCAGCCAGGCGTCATCCACGCCGGCAAACGAAAAAGGCCCGGCGTCGCCGCCGGGCCTTTTCATCGTCGCGTGGTACCACCTCTCGGGCTCGAACCGAGGACCTCTAGATCCACAATCTAGCGCTCTAACCAACTGAGCTAAGGCGGCTCCGCGAAGAGGCGTGTTCTTAGTCGCAGCCGCTTTCGGGATCAAGCGGCGAAACGCCGCCGCCCCCAAGAAAAACGGCGCCGGAAAAACGACGGCTGCAACAACCCCGCCGGAAATCCGCCTCAAGCCGCGCCCAAAGAAAAACGCCCCGGGGCGCGAGCCCCGAGGCGTCTTCTTGGGATCGTTCCCAGGCCGTCGCTATTGCGGGACCTGGAAGGTGATCGGCACCGTGATCTCGCCGCCGTCCACCGGAGCCCCGTCGAGGGTCTTCGGCTTCATGCGGAAGAGGCGCGACAGCTTCAGGGCCGCGTCGCCGAAACCGTAGTCGGCCGGAGATTCCGACACGACCGAGCAGTTCTCGAGCGAACCCTTGGCGTTCACCGTACAACGGATCGTCGCACGACCACCCGTTTCCGTCCGCTGTGCACGGTCCGGATAGTACCGGGCCATGTCGTCGGCGTTCGGCTTACGCGCCCAATCGGGACGCGTCACGACCGAAGCCCGGGCGGGCGGGGCCGTCACCGGCGCCGGCGGAGCCGACGAGATGATCGGCGGCGCCGTCTGCTCGACCCGCTCCTTGACGGGCGGGATCGGGAGCGGCGGCGGCGGCGTCACGTCCGGCGGCGGCGCGATCGGCGGCCTCGGCTGCACCACCGCCGGAGGCGGAGGCGGAGCGTTGGTCGGCGGCGGCGGCGGCGGCGGCGGAGGCGGCGGCGGAGGCGGCGGAGGCGGAGGCAGCTCCACATCCACGGCTTCGTCGCTGTACTCCTTCAGCGCCGCTTCGAACTTCTGCCCGGCCAGGTAGACAAACAGGGCCAAGTGGAAGCCGACGACGATGATCGTGGCGACGCCGAAGGTGCCGAGGCCCTTCTTGCGACGCGGACCTTCCGACGTGAGCGGGTCGTAGTGGCGATGCTCGGGCGCTTGTTGTTCAGCCATGCATCACCCCTCAGCTATTCTCATCCCGGCCGATAAGGGCCACGCTGTAGAACCCGTTGTCCTGGAGGGTGTTCATCACCTCCATGAACGAGCCATAGCGAGTCTTTTCGTCCGCGCGGATGAAGATGCGCTCCTTGGAGGGATCGCGTCTGCCGATGCTCTTCGTGAGGTCTTCACCCATGGTGTCGATCGAGGTGCGGTCGTCTCCGATATAGAGCTGACCATTGGCCTTGATCGAGATGTAGACCGGTTTCGGCGGGTTGGGGGTCGCTTTCGCTACCGCCGGCGGCAGGTTCACTTCGATCGACACGGAGGCCAGCGGGGCCGCCACCATGAAGATGATCAGGAGAACCAGCATGACGTCCACGAAGGGCGTAACGTTGATCTCGCTGTTCTGTTCGACGTTGAACCTGTCGCCGCCGCCACCCGAAAGTTTGGCGGCCATCGGTCTTACGCCCCCTTGTCGAGCTGACGCGAGATAGCGTTCATCAGTTCAGCAACGAAACCTTCCGAGCGAGTGCCGAAGGCCGAGATGCGGGTTTGGAAGTAGTTGTAGAAGATAACGGCCGGGATAGCGGCAAACAGACCGATACCGGTGGCGAGCAGCGCTTCGGCGATACCCGGGGCCACGACGGCGAGGTTGGTCGTGTTGGTGTTCGCGATGCTGATGAACGAGGTCATGATCCCGTAGACCGTACCGAACAGACCGATGAACGGACCGCCCGAGCCGACCGAGGCCAGGAACACCATGCCGCCCGACAGGCGCTTGGCCAGCGAGGCTTGCACCGCGTTGATGGCGTAGGTGGCGCGAGCCAGGGTCGAGTCACGGTGCTCGCCGGCGACTTGCAGGCCAGCTTGACGCGACAGTTCGACTTCCTGGGCGGCCGCGGCGGCCATGTCGGCCAGCGGGTTGCCTTCGAATTCTTCCGACGACCCGATGCGGGCGATGTCGGCGATCGAGCGAGCGCCGCGGAAGGCTTCCAGGAACTGGTCGGTTTGCTTGTTCAGGCTGCCGAACTCGAGGAGCTTGGTGATCAGCAGAACCCACGAGAAGACCGAGGCCAGCAGCAGGCCGATCATGACGACCTTAACGACGATGCCGGCCGCGAGGAACATGCCGACCGGGGTCAGCGAGTGCGACTTCATCTTTTCGGTGGCGGCTTCACCGGCGTTTTCGCCTTCGGCCGGAGCGGCTTCAGCGGCCGGGGCCGGGGTTTCGGCCGGGGTCGCGGCCGGAGCGGCGGCTTCGGCGGCAGCCGGCGCGGGAGCGGCGGCGTCCTGAGCGAAGGCCGGGGCGCTCACCATCAGCGCCATGGCGCCGACGAGAGCGATGAGGGGGGTCTTCCGTTTAATGTCGAGCATCTGTCGCCAGTTCCTGATTGGTCTAGCACGTTTGGACCGAGGGTCGTCGCGCGAGAGCGTCTCCACCCTAACTTGAAAAGCCCGCTTTCCCATCCGATCTCTCGGAAGATGGGCGGACCCGCTTCGCTGCGCTCGACCCGTTACGCCCCCCTCGCCGAGCTCATGCCCGACTAGAAGGATCGTTTCGAAGCGCGAGTGACCGCAGCCCCTTTCGAGGCTCAGGTCTTACCGCAATGTTAGAATTGCGGCAGGGGTCCTTTGGCAACCCCTTTTCGCACCGTCAAGGGGGCGGCTTGGGCATAAATTTACGACAGTCAGCGCTCGAAAGCGGTTATTGCTGCACTGCACAAAAGCCAAATCAACATTTCAAGGCGGTTTTTCCCTGTCAAAGGGAATACCGGCGCCGCAGCGCAGCATGCCGACAAAACAACGATCTGTCGCCGACTGCACGGAAGGTGGTCAGACATCCGCCAAACCAGGCGCCGCAGAATCCCTGGCAGCGCTCTCAGATGTCCTGACCGGACAAGAATCCGTCGGCTTGACGCCCCAGGCCGGCGATTGGTCAGACCTGATCGGACGCACCTAACGCTAGGCGGCGTCCGCGGGCTCTTCCAGGCGCACCGTCAGCTGCAGGCCGAGCGCCTGCATCACCTTCAGCACGGTCTCGAAGCGGGGATTGGCGCCGTCCTTGAGCGCCTTGTAGAGGCTTTCACGGCCCAGGCCCGCCCTCTCCGCAACCTCGGTCATGCCGAGCGCCCGAGCGGCGACGCCCAGGGCGTGCTGGATGTAGGCCGCATCGCCGGTCTCCATCGCATCCGCCACGAAGAACGCGACGTCCTCCGGGCGGTCGAGCAGCCGAGCGGGATCGAAAGGAAGCGTCTCCGTGGGCGCGGTCTTCTGGGTCATGGTCATCCTCTCCGTTGGCGGCGGCGTCCGCCCTCCCCTCTTCATCCGGGCGGGGGAAGCCCGCGGGCGAGTTCCTTGGCCTTCGCGATATCCCGGTCCTGGGTCGACTTGTCGCCGCCCGCCAGCATCACGATCACGACGTCGCCTTGGCGCACATAGTAGAGGCGGTAGCCTGGCCCCGTGTGGATCCTGAGCTCGCTCACCCCTTCACCGACCGCCTTGGCGTCGCCGAAATGGCCGTAACCCAGGCGCGCCACACGGGCGGCGACCTGTCGCCTGGCGATCGGATCGCGCAGCGCGTCCGACCACGCGCTGAACCCAGCGGTCTGGCGAACCTCGATCATGCCCGCATGTATCCACATGGATACTCAAGCGTCAAGCGCGGTGTATCCGTACGGATACAAGCCCCTGAAACGAACTCGACGACGGACCGTTCAAGCTCCAAGCGGAGGCTCGACAACACGATCAATTTTAAAGGAAAAAGAAGGTGGTGCCTGGGGCCGGAATCGAACCAGCGACACGCGGATTTTCAATCCGCTGCTCTACCAACTGAGCTACCCAGGCCCTTGGACCTTGGAGGCGGTTAAGGCCGCCCCGGCCTCGCCCTGCGGCGAGGAGCCGGGTCTATAGGAGAGCCCGGCGGGCTTGTCCAGCGCCCTTTTCGACTAATCTTCAAAGTCTGTGGACAGTGGGTTTTCGTCGTCATCCTGGCCGCCGGGCACGACGTAGCGGTCCGACAGCCAGCGCTGCAGATCAACGTCCGCGCAGCGCTTGGAGCAGAATGGACGGGCCTCCTGGGTCGCCGGCTTGCGGCAGATGGGACAGGGGCTGCTCATGACGCGGAGACCTCGAGGCGGTCGTTGGACCAGCCGGATACGGCCGTGACCGTGAAGCGCCGGCCAAGGCGGTCGGCGAGGCCGGCGTCGAGCGCGGCGAAGGCCTCGAGCACGGCGGGGGCGCAGCGGGCGACGAGGCGACCGCCGGGATCGGCCCGCCCTTCCCGCTCCAGGGCCCGCGCCAGGCGTCGGGCGGCGTAGGCCGGCGTCCAGGCCCCGCCGGGACCGACCAGCCGCTCCATGACCGGCTTGGCGCGCCGCGGCACGGCCATCTCCAGCGCCCCGAATTTGCTGAGCGCCCCGATGGCCACGCCCGGATTGTCGGGCGCGAAGGCCACGCGGGCGGCCGTGGTCAGGGCCTGGCCGTCATGGCCGCGCCCCACCAGGTCGAACACCACCAGGCCGCCCAGGCCCTTCAGGCGCATGACGCGGGCCGCCACGCCCAGGGCGGCCATGTTGGCCTGGCGGGCGGCGCGCTTGGCGTCGCCCTCGCGGCCGCCCAGGTCGACGTCGATCGAGACCAGGGCTCGCGTCGCCTCGACGGCGATGTCGCCGCCGCCGGGCAGCGGGAAGACGGTGTCGAGAATCTCGGCCTCGGCGGCCTCGACCGCCTCCAGCGCCCGCTCGCCCGTGGTCGGGGAGCCGGCCTTCACGTGGTGGCGCAGCTGGTCCTCGACGCTGGGCGCCGTCTCCAGCACGCGCGGCTCACCGTCGGCTTCGGCGATGAACCGGGCCACGGCGGCCTTGTCGGCGCGCGAGGCGGTGCGGATCTCGATTTCCACGAGCCCGCCCTGCACCAGCTTGGGCATGTCGGGCTTGAGCGGCAGCAGCACGTCGGCGCCGCCCGGCAGGGCCACGAAGGCGGCGGCGAAGGCCCGCTCGATGGATTTCACCCGGGCCACGCCGCGAACGCCCTCGGCGTCCAGCACGTCGTCGCTGGGCCACTGGACGATCAGGCGCTCGGGCCGGCCGTCCAGGGTGACGACGCCGACGGTCTCGCCGACGCCCTTGTGGAGATAGGCGCGACGCTCGCTCATGCGGCGGCCTCGCGGCGGGTCCAGCCCCGGCCTTCGAGCATGCAGAGGGTCTCGTAAAGGGGCAGGCCGACCACGCTGGGATAGGAGCCCTGCAGGTCTACGATGAAGCCGCCCGCCACGCCCTGCACGCCATAGCCGCCGGCCTTGCCGCGCCATTCGCCGCCGGCGACGTACGATTCGAATTCGCTCGCGGACAGGCGCTTGAACACCACCCGGGTCTCGACCACCCGCGAGCTGATCCCGCCGTCCGGCCCGATCAGGGCCACGCCCGTCAGCACCTTGTGGGCGCGGCCGGTCAGCAGGTTCAGGCAGTGGCGAACGTCGGCCTCGATCTCGGCCTTGGGCAGGATGCGACGGCCGACGGCCACCACCGTATCGGCGGCCAGCACGAAGTCGCCCGGCGCACGGGCGGCGACGGCGCGCGCCTTCTCCTGCGCCAGGCGCAGGGCGTGGCGGCGCGGGGTCTCGTCGCGCAGGGGCGACTCGTCGATGTCGGCGGGATCGACCCGGTCGGGCGTGACGCCGACCTGGGCCAACAGGTCCAAGCGCCGGGGGCTCGCACTGGCCAGGACCAGCTGAGGCTGGGCGACCGTCATGTGCGCGCCCGGCTTACTTGAAGCGGTAGGTGATACGGCCCTTGGTCAGGTCGTAGGGGGTCATTTCCACGAGCACCTTGTCACCGGCCAGCACGCGGATGCGGTTCTTGCGCATCTTGCCGGCGGTGTGGGCGATGATCTCGTGATCGTTCTCGAGTTTCACGCGGAAGGTGGCGTTGGGCAGCAATTCGCTGACCGTGCCGGGAAACTCGAGCAGTTCTTCCTTAGCCATCAGGCCTCTCAAAAGGGGTTCAATAGCAACGCGGCCCGCGCGACCCGAAAACGAGTCGTGACGCGAGCCGCGGCTGCGAGGCGGGGCTTATAGCGCATTCACCCCCCGAACGTCGATGGTGTCCCGAAGCGAGCGCGAATCGCGGCCGAAAGCGTGTCGCGAACCTCGCGATAGGCGGCCAGCATGGCCTCACGCGAGCCTTCGGTCACCAGGGTGGGGTCGTGGGTCGGCCAGTACTCGATCTCGACCGCCCGGTCGCGCGACAGCTCCACGGCCCGGTGCTGGGCTTCGGGGGTCAGCGAGACCACCACGTCGAAGCTGTCGTCCTCCAGTTCGGCGAAGGTCTTGGGCCGGTGCTTGGCCACGTCTACGCCCAGCTCGTCCATCACCGCCACCACGAAGGGGTCGATCCCCTCCCCGGCCGGATCCGACTTCAACCCGCAGGAATCGACATAGGCGCTGGTGCCGTAGAAGCGCTTGAACAGCGCCTCGGCCATCGGCGATCGCACGCGGTTGTAGTTGCAGGTGAACAGCACCGCATCGGGCAGCTCGACCACCCTCAGCCCCGCCAGTGCAGCGCGCAGATCAGGGTGAACAGCCGCCGGGCCGTGTCGAGGTCGGTCTTGACCTTGCCCTCCAGCCGCTCGCGCAGCAGGTTGGAGCCCTCGTTGTGCAGGCCGCGCCGGCCCATGTCCAAGGCCTCGATCTGCTGCGGCGTCGAGTTGCGGATCGCCTGGTAATAGCTGTCGCAGATCATGAAGTAGTCGCGGATCACCCCGCGGAACGGCGACAGCGACAGCAGGTGGCGCTTCTCGTAGCCGCCGCCGGTGATGTCGAGCGCCAGCCGATTCTCGATCAGCGACAGCTTCAGGTCATAGGGGCCGGCCTCGGCGTCGGCGGGCTGGAAGTAGTTGCCGTCCAGCAGGTCGAAGATCGCCACCTGGCGCTCCTGCTCCTGGTCGCGCGAGGCGGCTGCCAACGAATCCTCGTCGATGGCGATGGTCTTCAGGAAATGCTTGCTGGCGTCGTCGGACATCTTGGCCACGAGGTTGGCGCGTCAGCTCTTGGAAGGCAACCGGCCCGGAAGCCGAATAGACGCCGACAAGGCGTGGGCCGGCAGGCCCTCGGCCTCCGCCAGCGCCGCCGTGTGCGGTCCCAGGATGCCGAACGAGGCCGCGTCGCACTTCACGATCGAGGTGCGCTTGATGAAGTCGTAGATCGACAGGCCCGACTGGAAGCGCGCCGCACGGCTGGTCGGCAGCACGTGGTTGGAGCCGGCCACGTAGTCGCCGATCGCTTCCGGCGTCAGGCGGCCCAGGAAGATCGCCCCGGCGTGGCGCACGCGGTCGGCCAGCCGTTCGGGCTCGTCGAGGGCGAACTCGACGTGCTCGGGGGCGATGGCGTCGACCAGGGCCGGGCTCTCGTCCAGCGGCGCGATGATCACCGCGCCGTGGTCGCGCCACGAGGCGGCGGCGTCCTCGCCGGTGGCCAGGGTCTTCAGGCGCGCGATCACGGCCTCTTCGACGGCGGCGGCGAAGGCCTCGTCGTCGGTGATCAGGATCGACTGGGCGGCGGGGTCGTGCTCGGCCTGGCTCAGCAGGTCGGCGGCGATCCAGTCGGGATCGTTCTTGGCGTCGGCGACCACGACGATCTCCGACGGCCCGGCCAGGGCGTCGATGCCGACCACGCCGTACAGCCGGCGCTTGGCGGCGGTGACATAGGCGTTGCCGGGGCCGACGATCTTGTCGACCGGCTGGATCGGTCCCGCGCCATAGGCCAGGGCGGCGACGGCCTGGGCCCCGCCGATGCGCCAGATCTCGGTGACGCCGGCTTCCTTGGCGGCCGCCAGCACCGCCGGCTGCAGCTTGCCCGGCGGGGTGACCATGGCGATGCGGTCGACACCAGCCACCTGGGCCGGCACGGCGTTCATCAGCACGGTCGAGGGATAGGCCGCCCGGCCGCCGGGCACGTAGACGCCCACGGCCTCCAGCGCCGTCCAGCGCCAGCCCAGCTCCACCCCGGCCTCGTCGGTCCAGGCCTGGTCGGCCGGACGCTGGCGGCTGTGATAGACGCGGATGCGTTCGGCGGCGAAGGCGATGGCCTCGCGCACCTCCGGCGAGCACTCGGCCGCGCCCGCCTCGATCTCGGCGGCCGTGACGCGCACGGTCTCGGGCGTCAGCTCCACCTTGTCGAAGCGGCGGGTGTAGTCGAGCACGGCCTCGAGACCGCCATGCTTGACCGCCTCCAGCACGTCCGCGGTCGCGGCGTCGACATCGGCCGGCGAACCGCGGCGCTCGTCGAGGAAGGCCTTGAAGGCCTGGGCGAAGTCGGGGCTGGAGAAGTCGAACCGGCGCATGGCGCCTAGATGCGCGTTTTTACGGCGGGGGCAAGGGGTTTCGGGACCGGAAGGCTCAACCGATCTTCGCGCGCACCTGCTCGGCCAGCGCGGCCGAGCGCGCCTCGCAGGCCGGCTTCTGCCTGGCGCTGGGGCAGAACGAGACCGGCACGACCACGGTCTCCCCGACCGGCAGCTGATGCGAGCGGATGACCATCTGGTCGGCCATCCGCAGGGCCGAGTCGGCGAAGCCGTAGCCGGCGGGCGTCTCCAGCTCGACCCGGCAGCCAGTGATCCGCCCCTCCGGCGCCTGGATGCAGACCAGGATCGCCGCGCCCTCGACGTGGTTGAACACGGCCTTGCGCGAGGTGAACTGCTGGTCGGATGGCGAGGCCGCCGGGCCGCCCCAGTTCTCGCCGGCCACCTTCTCGGGAATGCAGCCGCAGAGCGCCAGACCGCTCGCCGCCAGGACTGCCAGCACCGCACGCGAAACCATCGTCTTCCCCCGAAGCCGCTCCACCGCACATTGATCGAGCAGTAAGCCAGACTTGGCGCTGGCGTGCGAGCCCCAGGCCCAATGGCCGCGAGGCGGGCGCCCCGGGCGCTCCTCCGCCCTTGAGTTCCCGCCGCCGACAACGCTAAACCCAAGCTTGAGTTTGCGTACATTGGGCGTGACGGGGGCGTGGCGTGATCATCGGCATCGATCTGGGAACCACCAACAGCGCCGCCGGCGTCTGGCGGGACGGCAAGGTGGAGCTCATCCCCAACAGCCTGGGGGCGGTTCTGACGCCGTCGGCCGTGGGCCTCGACGACGACGGCGCCCTGCTGGTCGGCCTGGCCGCGCGCGAGCGCCGCTCGACCCACCCGCAGCTGACCGCCACCACCTTCAAGCGCTACATGGGCACGACCCGCGCCACCCAGCTGGGCAGGCAGTCCTACCAGCCTGAAGAACTGTCGGCCCTGGTCCTGGCGCGCCTCAAGGCCGACGCCGAGGCCTATCTGGGCGAGCCGGTGACCGAGGCCGTCATCACCGTGCCGGCCTATTTCAACGACAAGCAGCGCAAGGCCACCCGCCGGGCGGGCGAACTGGCCGGCCTGAAGGTCGAGCGCCTGCTCAACGAGCCCACCGCCGCGGCCCTGGCCTACGGCATCCACGAACTGGCCGACGAGACCCGCTTCCTGGTGTTCGACCTGGGCGGCGGCACCTTCGACGTCTCGGTGCTGGAGATCTTCGAGGGCGTCATCGAGGTGCGCGCCTCGACCGGCGACAACCGCCTGGGCGGCGAGGACTTCAACCGGCTGCTGGTCGACCGCCTGCGCGCGGCCCACCGCGAGGCCCTGGGGGCCGACGCGATGAACGAGGCCCTGACCACCCGCCTGGAGGCCGCCGCCGAAAAGGCCCGCCGCGCCCTCACCCAGGCCGAGCGCGCCGAGATGGCCGTCACCTGGAAGGACCGCACCCACACGATCGAGATCACGACGGAAGACTTCGAGGCCGCGGCCGCGCCGCTGCTGGCCAAGCTGAAGGAGCCGGTCAGCCGCGCCCTGCGCGACGGCGGCCTGGGCCCCAACGACCTGAAGGAGATCATCCTGGTCGGCGGCGCCACCCGCATGCCGCTGGTGCGCCGCACCGTCACCCGGATGTTCGGCCGCTTTCCGTCCACGGCGGTCCACCCCGACGAGGCCGTGGTCGCCGGCGCGGCGATCCAGGCGGGCCTCAAGAGCCGCGACGCCGCGCTCAAGGACGTGGTGATGACCGACGTCTGCCCCTATTCCCTGGGCGTCGACGTGGCCGAACCGGGCCCGATGGGCTCGATGCGCACCGGCATCTTCTCGCCGGTGATCGAGCGCAACACCGTCGTCCCGGCCAGCCGCGCCAAGATCTTCGGCACCCTGCAGAACAACCAGCGCAAGGTGATCTTCGGCATCTACCAGGGCGAGGCCCGCATGGTGGCCGACAACGTCCGCCTGGGCGAGGTCGAGATCCCCGTGCCACCCGGCAAGGCCGGCGAGGTCGCCGTCGAGTGCCGCTTCAGCTACGACGTCAACGGCCTGATCGAGATCGACGTCCTGGTGCCCCAGACCAACGAGCGCCGCCAGCTGGTGATCGTCGACGAGGACGACCAGCGCTCGTCCGACCTGGAACAGCGCCGCGCCGCCCTGGCCGCGCTGAAGGTCCATCCGCGTGACACCGACGCCAACCGCGCCGCCATCGCCCGCGCCCAGCGCTGCTACGAGCTGTTCCTGGGCGAGACCCGCGAGCATGTCGGCGCCCTGCTGTCGCAGTTCGAGGGCGTGCTCGAGGGCCAGGATCCCCGCCAGATCGAGATCGCCCGCCAGCAGCTGCTGACCGCGCTGGACGCCCTCGAAGGCGAGAGCTTCCTGTGAGCGACGACATCTGGGACGTCCTGGGCCTGGCGCCGACCCGCGATCGCGACCAGATCCGCCGCGCCTACGCCCGCAAGCTGCGCGCCACCAATCCCGAGGACAACGCCGAGGGTTTCATGCGGCTGCGCGAGGCTCATGACGAGGCGCTCGAGCGTATCCGGCACGACTGGATGTGGGACGACGAAGGCGAAGACGCAGACGAAAGCGGCGCGGAGGCCGGCGGCGCTCCGAGCCTGGTCCTCGATTCCACCTCGCTGCAGACCCTGCTGCGGACCGGCCGCATCGCCCAGGCCGAGACCTTCGCGCCTCAAACCGCCCTGCCCCCAACCGCCCTGTGCGACGCCGCCACGCCCGAGGCCGAGGAACTGCGGGCCCGGTTCGACCGCCTCGAAAGCCTGCTGCGCGCCGCCGAGCGACCGCCCGTCAGCGCGCTCGAGGCCGCCTTCCACGCGGTGCTGAACGCCGAGGCCCTGGACGAGATCGCGGTCGCCGCCGCCGTCGAGGCGCGGATCGCCGACCTGCTGCTGCACGGCCTGCCCCGCGCCGACCCGCTGCTGGCCCCGGCGATCGACGCCTTCCGCTGGCGACGCAACGACCTGCGCTTCGAGCCCGGCCCGACCGTCGAGGCCCTGGTCGCCCGCCACGACTTCGTGGAAAGCCGCGCCCGGATGCTGAAGTTCGACGACTACACCCGCAAGGTGGTCGAGCTGCTGCAAGGCCCGCCGTCGGCCAAGCCGCCGCTGCTGTGGCGCTTCGATCCCGGCTTCGACCGCGCCATGAAGGACATGCTTGGCCGGATCGGCGACGGCGATGGCGCGCTGGCGGCCGATTTCGACGCCCGGACCCTGACCCTATGGCGCGAACGCTACGCCCGGCCGCGCCTTTCGGCGGGAATGGTCGCGGCCATCGGCTCGGCGGCCCTGCTCGGACCGGTATTCGGGGTTTTTCTGGACAAGGGACTGCCTGGCGTCATCGCCAGCGCCCTGGCCGCGCCGACCTTGGTTCTCGCCGGCCTGATGGCCTATCTCCATGGCTATCTGCGCCTGAAGACCGCCTGGGAAGACCACCGCGCCTGGCGCGCCGGCATTCTGGAGCGGACCGGCTGGTGGCCGCTCAGCCTGGCGTTGCTGCTGGCCTCGGCCCTGCTGCCCGATACGCTGGCGAGCGCGGGGATCGTGGCCGGCCTCGCCGCGCCCATCCTGGCCTGGACCTTCATCACCGCCGCTCCGCTTTTACCCCCGGCGCCCCTTCACCATCGGCTATTGGCGCAGGTGGTGCCTTTCGCCTGGGCGTTGACTCTGCCGCTGTTCGACATCGACGTCGTCACCCAGCCGGTGATCGTCGCCCTGGCCGCGGCGGCGGCCGTCGACCTGCGCGGCGGCGCGCTGTCGAGCCAAGTCTGGCACACAGAGATCGGCAAGATCGGACGCGTCGTCGGCGCGCTTGCCATGTTGGCCGCGGCGATCGCCCTTGGCGTAACCGCGTGGCGTATGGCCGGCGAGACGCCGCCGACCTGGGCTCCGCTCTGCGTCGCCGGGATCCTCGCCCTGGCCATCGCCCACCGGCTGCCGGTCGCCATCCTGGGCGAGGATATCGCGAAGATGCGCTACTATGGCATGTTCGCCCTGTTCTGGATCATCAAGGGCTTCGACGCCCTTGTCGGCTCCTGGCTGGTGACCAGCTCGCTGTGGATGCTGACCGGCATGGTCGCGGGCTTGATCCTGTCGCTCGCCATTGAGGCTCGCGACAGAACCCGCTGACGCCTCGGCTATTGGCTCTCAGCGATCCAGCTCGGTTTCCGCTTGGCCAGGAACGCCCTCAAGCCCTCCTGGCCCTCGTCCGACACGCGCCGGCGGGCGATGCGGCGGGCGCTGTCGTCGATCAGGCCGCGGTCGATCTTCTCGAAGGCGAAGTCGTTGACCAGGGCCTTGGCGTCGCCGATCGCGCCGGGGGCGCAGGGGGTCACCTCCTCGATCAGGGCGTCCTGCGCGGCGACCAGGCCCTCGACATCGTCGAACACCTCGTCGACCAGGCCGTAGCTCCAGGCCGCGTCGGCGTCGAACACCCGGCCGGTGGCGAACAGCAGCTTGGAGGTGCGCGGCCCCAGGGCGGCGATCACATAGGGGCTGATGGTCGCCGGGGTCAGGCCCAGCTTCACTTCCGAGAAGGCGAACTTGGCGTCGGCCGTGGCCAGGGCGTGGTCGCAGGCCGCCACCAGCCCCGCCCCGCCGCCGAAGGCCGCGCCCTCGACCAGGGCCACGGTAAGGGCTGGCACGTCGTGCAGCGCCTTCAGCATATGCGCCAGCTCCAGCGCGTCGGTCCGGTTGTCGTCCTCGCTCCAGTCGGCGGCCGCCGCCATCCATTCCAGGTCGGCGCCGGCGCAGAAGGTCCCGCCCACGCCGCGCAGGAACACCACCCGCACGCCCTCGGCCCCGTGCAGGGTCTCGAACGCTTGAGCAAGAGCGGCGATGGTCGCCGAATCGAAGGCGTTCTTCTTTTCCGGCCGATTGATCCACACCGTCACCGCCCCCTCGGGCGTCGAGTCGATATGGACCAGCGGGCTCATGGCGTCGGTGTCCGGCACCTCGACGATCGGGTCGGCGATGGGGTTGGTCATGAGCACGCTCCTTCTAATGGGAAGTCTAATGGTACGCCCAAAGCCGAGGTTCCGCTTGAACCGTCACATCCTGAAGACGCCGAAGGTGGTCTCGGGAATCGGCGCGTTGAGCGAGGCCGATATGGCCAGGCCCAGCACGTCGCGGGTTTGCGCCGGATCAATGATCCCGTCGTCCCACAGCCGCGAGGTGGCGTGGTACGGATTGCCCTCGTCCTCGTAGCGCTGGCGGATCGGGGCCTTGAAGGCCTCGGCTTCCTCGTCGGTCCAGGTGGCCGCATCACGATGCACCGTGGCCAGCACGCTGGCGGCCTGCTCCCCGCCCATCACCGAGATCCGCGAATTGGGCCAGGTGAACAGGAACCGGGGTGAATAGGCCCGGCCGCACATGCCGTAGTTGCCGGCCCCGAAGCTGCCGCCGATCAGCACCGTGAACTTCGGCACCTCCGCGCTCGCCACCGCCGTCACCAGCTTGGCCCCGTCCTTGGCGATGCCGCCGGCCTCGTACTTGCCGCCGACCATGAAGCCCGAGATGTTCTGCAGGAACACCAGCGGGATCTTCCGCTTGCAGGCCAGCTCGATGAAGTGCGCGCCCTTCAGCGCGCTCTCGGAAAACAGCACGCCGTTATTGGCCAGGATCGCCACCGGCTGGCCCCAGATCCGGGCGAAGCCGCAGACCAGGGTCGTGCCGTACAACGCCTTGAACTCGTCGAACACCGAGCCGTCGACGATGCGGGCGATGATCTCGCGCACCTCGTAGGGGGCGCGCACGTCGGTCGGCACGACGCCGTAGATCTCCTGCGGGTCGTAGAGCGGCGGCTCGGCGTCGGTGACCACCGCCTCGTGACGCTTCTCGGCGTTGAGGTTGGAGACGATCGAGCGAACGATCTCCAGCGCGTGCTCGTCGTCGTCGGCCACGTGGTCGACCACACCGGAACGGCGTCCGTGAGTGTCGGCCCCGCCCAGCTCTTCGGCGCTGATCACCTCGCCGGTGGCGGCCTTCACCAGCGGCGGGCCGGCCAGGAAGATGGTGCCCTGCTCGCGCACGATCACCGTCTCGTCGCTCATCGCCGGCACATAGGCCCCGCCGGCCGTGCACGAGCCCATGACGCAGGCGATCTGGGCGATGCCCTTGGCGCTCATCCGGGCCTGGTTGAAGAAGATGCGGCCGAAGTGGTCGCGGTCGGGAAACACCTCGGCCTGGTGGGGCAGGTTGGCCCCGCCGCTGTCGACGAGGTAGACGCACGGCAGGCGGTTCTGCTCGGCGATCTCCTGGGCGCGCAGATGCTTCTTCACCGTCATCGGGAAATAGGCGCCGCCCTTCACCGTGGCGTCGTTGGCCACGATCATCACCTCGCGGCCCGACACCCGGCCGATTCCCGCGATGATCCCCGCGCCCGGCGCCTCGCCCTTGTAGAGGTCGAAGGCGGTCAGCTGGCCGATCTCCAGGAACGGCGAGCCGGGGTCGAGCAGCCGCTCCACCCGCTCGCGCGGCAGCAGCTTGCCGCGCGCCACATGGCGTTCGCGGGCGCCCTCGGGGCCGCCCAGGGCCGCGCTCGCGACCCTTTCGCGCAGTTCCTCCGCCAGGGCCGTGTTGTGCGCAGCGTTTTTCGCGAACGAAGCGCTGTTCTTGTCAATAAGCGTGTTCAGCTTCGGCATAGGCGAGGCATAGCCTTTTCCATTTCACACCGAAAGCGGCGATATTCGACCTCGATAGCCAAGGTCACCGCATCGGTTTAGCGTCCCGTCCGTGGTCACCCTTCCAGACTTCATGGCCGATACGGCCCTGGCCCGGTTGTTCTCGCGCGAGCGGCGCGAGGGCGACGCCGCCTGGTTCTCGTTGCCGGGCGGCTCCCTACTCTATGCGCCCGGCGAGGCCTCCGACCACCTCTACTTCCTGCGCACCGGGCGCCTGGGGGCGTTCCGGCGCGAGGAGGGCCAGGAGCCGCAGTTCCTCGGCGTGATCCGCCCGGGCGAGCCGGCCGGCGAGATGGCGATGATCGCTGGCGCCCCGCACTCGGCCCACATGGTCGCCCTGCGCGATTCGGAAATCCTGGCCCTGCCCCGTGCCGCCTTCTTCGAGGCGGTCGAGGAAGACCCCGCCGTGATGATCGAGCTGTCGCGGCTGATGATCCGCCGCGCCCGCCAGGCCGGCGCCCACGCCTCGATCGGCGATCCTTCGGTCTACGGCTTCATCGCCGCCGGCGACTGCCACGCCATCCGCCCCGTCGTCGAGCGCATCGGCCGCTGCATCGCCGCCCTGGGCTACGCCGTCACCGTCGAGGGCGGCGAGAGCCTGCTGGCCCCCACCGAATGGTTCAGCCGTGTCGAGCGCTCCCACGACTTCGTGCTCTATGTCGCCGAGGCCCACGAGACCGCCTGGAAGCACGTGGTCGGCCGCCAGGTCGACCGCCTGTTCCGCGTCGGCCGCGGCGACCAGGCCCCGCCGCCCGAGCCGCCGGCCTACGCCTCGCGGCCGCTCCAGGCCCAGCGGCTGATCGACCTGATCCTGCTCCAGCCGCCCGCCGCCGAGCGGCCGCAGGGCTCGCAGGCCTGGCTGGAGGCCACCGACGCGGCCCGCCTGTTCCACCTGCGCGAAAACCGCCTGGCCGACGTCGAGCGCCTGGCCCGGGTGCTCACCGGCCAGTCCGTGGGCCTGGTCCTGTCGGGCGGCGGCGCGCGGGCCTACGCCCATATCGGCGCCATCCAGGCCCTGCGCGAGCGCGGCATCCCCATCGACTTCGTCGGCGGCGCCTCGATGGGCGCCATCGTCGCGGCGGGCCTGGCCATGGGCTGGGACGACGGCGAGATGGAGGCCCGCATCCGCAAGGCCTTCGTCGAGACCAGCCCGCTCGACGACATCGCCTTCCCGCTGGTGGCCATGACCCGGGGCGACAAGGTCAAGGCGCGGCTGCACGAGCATTTCGGCGACATCGACATCGCCGACCTGTGGCTGCCGTTCTTCTGCGTCTCGTCGAACCTGACCTCGGGGGCCTATCACCTGCACCGCTCGGGGCCGCTGCACCGGGCGCTGCGGGCCTCGATCTCGCTGCCGGGCGTGCTGCCGCCGGTGGCCGACGGCGACCAGGTGCTGGTCGACGGGGCGGTGATGAAGAACTTCCCGGCCGACGTCATGCGCGCCTTCCAGCTGGGCCCGATCATCGGCGTCGACGTCACCCGCGGCCGCTCCATCACCGCCGCCGACATCGACCGCCCGCCGTCGCTATGGACCTGGCTGGTCTCCGGCGAATGGCGCAAGGGCCCGCCGATCGTCGCCCTGCTGATGCGCGCCGCCACCGTCTCCACCGGCCGCGACCTCGCCGCCAGCCGCGAAGCCAGCGACGTCCTGATCACCCCCAAGCTCGAAGGCGTCGACATCCGCGACTGGCGCGCCTTCGAACCCGCCGTGGCGGCGGGCTTCGAGGCGGCCGCCATGGTGCTCGACAGCCTGGAGATCCCCGTAGCCGAGCTGCGGCGGAGGAAGAGCCTGGCGGAGATGGGGTGAGGTCTGTTTTCCCTCTCTCTTTGAGAGAGGGAGGGGCCCGCCGCGGAGCGGTGGGAGGGTGAGAGGTTTCACCGCCAACCGGCAAACCTCTATCCCTTCAGCTGCGCGTGAAGTCCCGCGACAACTGGCGAACGCCCGCCTGATCGCGCGTCATTCGGACAGAGTGTAACCTCTCACCCTCCCACGCCTGCGGCGCGGGCCCCTCCCTTGTATCTGGATCGCAGCGCCATTGCGTGATGGCTTGGTGCTGTGAAGGGACCGGCGGCCACCGGTCCCTTCACGCGGCGCGCGTCGCCCGTCTTCCCTCTGGCCTCAACCGCGAGAGAGCTAAGGGACCGCCGCCGCAGTCACGCACGACCGAACAGTCGCTTGATCTTCGATCGCATGCACAAGGCAGGTTACCGTGGCGAACATCATCTGTGGAGTGGACGTCTCGTCGGAGACGCTGGACTGCCGGATCGGCGGGACGACCCTGGAGGCGAGGGTGCGGCGTGATCCGGAAGGGATCGCGGCGTTGGGCCGGTTCTGCGTCGAGCACGGCGTGGCGCTGGTGGTGATGGAGGCGACCGGCGGCTACGAGAAGCTGCCGTTCGGGCTGCTGTGGGAAGCGGGCGTGCCCTGCGCGATCGCCAACGCCCGGTCGGTGCGGCGCTTCGCCGAGGCGATGGGCGTGCTGGAGAAGACCGACCGCATCGACGCGGGGATCATCGCCGACTACGCCCGGGCCAAGGGGCTGACCGCCCAGGCCCCCGAAGGCCCGGCCCAGCAACGACTGCGGGCGCTAGTGACGCGGCTGCGCCAGCTCACCGAGCTGAAGGTGGCCCAGGCCAACCAACGTCGCCTGGTCCTGGAGCCGACGGTCCTGGCGATCATCGACGAGATGCTGGCGCTGATCGCCCGGCAGTCGCGGGCGCTGGAAGTCCAGATCGCCGAGTTGCTGAGCCAGGACCCGCTATGGCGCGCGCTGGATGCGGCCTTCCGCGAGATCAAGGGCGTGGCCGGCCGCACCGTGGCCCGGCTGATGGCCGAGATGCCCGAGATCGGCACGGTGTCCAACAAGGCCGTCGCCAAGCTCGCGGGCCTGGCCCCGATCGCCAGCGACAGCGGAAAGCGCCAGGGCAGGAGATCCGTCCGCGGCGGCCGCGCCCAGGTGCGCTCGATCCTGGTCGTCGTCGCCGGCGTCGTGGCCCGGCATGATCCGGACCTGGCCGCCTTCCACCAGCGCCTCATCCAGGCCGGCAAGCCCAGGATGAGCGTCAGGATCGCCGTCGCCCGCAAGCTCCTCGTACGTCTCAACGCCAAGGCCAGAGACGCTCGAGCCCTACTGCTCGCCGCTTGACGATCCAGACAGTCGCTCTCCCTAAGAGAGAGGGAGGGGCCCGCCGCGGAGCGGTGGGAGGGTGAGAGGTTTCACCCTAAACCTGCAAACCTCGATTCCCTTTTGCTTTCCTCGTCATCCCGGCCGAACGCCCGCGAAAGCGGGCGGTAGAGCCGGGACCCAGGGGCCGCCGCCGGGCGTCGGCCAAGGCTTGGGCGGCGCCGCTTCTCCCGCATCCAGTCCCCTGGGTCCCGGATAAGCACTGCGGGCTTTCCGGGATGACGAAGAGGGGGCGAAGTCGGACAGAGTGTAACCTCTCACCCTCCCACGCCTTGCGGCGCGGGCCCCTCCCTCTCTCTCAGAGAGAGGGATCAAATACCCCTACCGCCGCGCCACCACGAACAACCGCGTGAACGGGCAGCGTGATTCCGTCCGCGCGCCAGGGGTAATCCACCGCCAGCCGCTCGCGCCAAGCCGCCAGGAACGTCCCCTTCTCGCCGTCCTCCAGCCGCTCCAGATACGGCCGCAGGCTCGTGCCCGAGGTCCAGTCGATGATCGGGTCCTCGCCCTCCAGGGCGTGGACATAGGTGGTCGTCCAGACGTCCAGGTCGGAAGCCAAAGGCGAGAGCCAGTCGTGATAGGCGCGCGGGTCGTGGCCCGGGCGCACGCCGTCCAGATCGGCCAGCCGCGCCGCCCACGGCCCGTCGGCGGCCACCTCGCGCAGGCTGCGCCGCCAGCCGGCGTCCTCGACCTGCGGGATCTGGCAGGCCAGCACCCCGCCGGGCGCCAGGCTCTCCAGCAGGCGCGGGAACAGCGCCGCGTGCCCGTCCAGCCACTGCAGGGCGGCGTTGGTGAAGATCAGGTCGGGCGGAACCTCCGGCGACCACGGCCCGATGTCGCCCAGAACCCAGTCGACGTCCGCCCCCTGCCCCTTGGCCCGCGCCAGCATCTCGGGGCTGGAATCCAGGCCGTGGACCGCCGCTTCGGGATGCCGCGCGGCCAGCAGGGCCGCGTGCTCGCCGGTCCCACAGCCCAGGTCCCAGATCTCGCGCGGATCCAGGTCGCGGGGGATCTTCAGCATCAGGTCCAGGGCCGGCCGATCACGATAGGCGCGGTAGCGCGAATAGACGTCCGGATCCCAGGCGGGCATGGCGAAACTCCCTGCGACAATTCGCGCACGGCCCCAGGGCCCTACGACCGTTTTGTCGCATATGAAACTATCTGGCGACTTCCTATCTTTACTAGGACAGAGGCGCACGCAGTCGGCGCCCTTTTTTGGAAGGAATCGTCGCCGTGGCCCGCATCATCGCTCCCGCCCTCTCCGCCCAGACTGAGCGCCCGCGTGCCCAGACCACGGCCGTGCGCGTGAACGGTGCACCCCTGGCGGCGCTGACGCTCAACATCGGTCTCTGGACCGCGATCCTCCTGGCCTGGCGCGCCCTCTAGCCGGTCCAGGAGCTGCGGCTCCGGGTCGCGCATCGTCCCCCCTTTGCGCGACCCGGGGCCGCTCCCCCGCTCCAAGGCCGCGACGCCGACGTCGCATCGCCCCTCTTGCCAAGACCCGCCGCGCACCCAACCTTAGTCCTGCGTCAGGGTGTGACGCGCAGCCGAAAGGAGGTGACCCAGTGTCTCATTTGTCGATCGCGAATGCGCTGGAAAGCTCCGTGAAGATCGAAGGTCTGAACTGACCCCAGCGCTTTAGCGGACAAATGCCGTCTTTCGGTCGCGCATGAGCGCCGGCCGACGAACGGATCGGGAGCCCCGGACATGTTCCGGGGTTTCTTTCGTTCAGGCCTGTCGATGGTCAGGTCGATGTTCAGGAAATCTGAGGTCGCGCGTCCCACGCGCGAGGCGGCCCACAGGGCGCGCCGCGGCCCTTCGAGGCCGAAAGTCGAGACCCGCCAAGCGCTCTTCACGCCTCGGCGAGTCCCCCCAGTAGATAAATTGTCCCGCTCCCTGCGGAGCGGAGACCAAGTCCCGGACGTGCCCGCAACCCCTTGCGAAACGCGCCCGTCGGATGGCGTTGACCCACGGCACAAAAACACATCGCCGAGTAACGCCGCCCATATCGCTGTAGTTAAAGACCGCTCAAAGACACCGGTGTCGTCACTGCGCGGAACCGTGAACGAGTCCCTTGGATGCGCCGTCGATCCGACCGGTGGAAATCTTGTCCCTCCCTGCTGCCTACCCCGAACAGCCGGCGATCAGGGGCGGGCGAGTGGAGGGGCGGAAGGGGCGCGTGGCCATCTCCTGTCGTCTCCTCTCGATCCGATCTTGTCGTCGGCCGGGCGCGCGGACGCGCCGAATGTCGACACGATGGGCAGGGTAAGCGCCAAAATCAAGCACTAATCCCGATTGTTGCATGCTCATTCCACCATATGGGAACATGGTGCTTTAATTGTCACATGATTGCAGCTAGCCCCCGCCGCCGCGCAAAAATGTCGCCACGACATTGACTCTTTGCGTCAGCTTGGAAATGGATGGATCCGCCTCGTAGCAGAGACCAAAGGTCCGCGAAGGGCGACAGACCGCCTCAATGAAGCGACGCCGCGCTCCCGCTGACGCGCACGCTCGCCAGACGATCGAGACACCGGCCCTGCGGCGAACAGCCGCCTGGGGTCGTTAGGCCAGCCCCTACCCCGTGCTCGCCATCAGGATTTCGCCCCTCGAGCGCCTCGCGCCGCGGACGGCGACGTCCCGTTCTCGATCCCGCGCATCGCCACGGTCCTGGCCCCCGCTCCCCGATTCGACTGCCGGTCTTCATCGGACGCGCCACCGCCTCGGCTTCCATTTCACCAGAACGGTCGGCCGCGCCTTGAGGCGCCGCACGGCCCGAAAAGACAGGGCGGCGACGTCCCCGCACTTGGAGGAATACTAATGATGGTCAACAGCAAGATCCGGCGCGAAGCCGGGCTCATGCGCACCACCGGGATGGCCGCCATCCTGCTGATGGTCGGCGGCGGCGCCGCCTTCGCCCAGACCGCCCCCGCGCCCGAGCCCGCCCAGGCCGCGGCCGACGCGAACGTCGAGAACGCCGTCGAGGAGATCGTCGTCGTCGGCACCCGCGCCAGCCTGCAGTCGGCCATGAGCCGCAAGAAGCGCGCCGGCACCGTCTCCGACTCGATCGTCGCCGAAGACATCGGCGCCTTCCCCGACAAGAACGTCGGCGAGGCGCTGGGCCGCGTCACCGGCGTGCAGCTGGCCCGCGACTTCGGCGAAGGCAACAGCGTCTCCATCCGCGGCGTCGAGCCCGACCTCAACCGCGTCGAGATCAACGGCGTCAGCGCCCTGTCGACCGCCAGCAACCTGTCGGTCTACGGCGGCGGCGGTCGTTCGAACGACTTCCGCGAACTGCCGTCGGAAATGGTCAAGTCGATCGACGTCTTCAAAGGCTTCACCGCCGACATGACCGAAGGCGGCGTCGGCGGCACGGTCTCGGTGACCACCCGCAAGCCGCTGGACTTCAAGAAGCCGACCCTGTCGTTCACCGCCTCGGCCCAGAACCTCGACACCCTGCCCGGCTGGAAGCCGCGCACCAGCGTGTTCGGCGCCACCCAGCTGTTCGACGGCCGCCTGGGCCTGATGGGCAACGTCAACTACGACCGCGTCCTGACGCGCGGCGACTTCGTCGACAACAACGCCTGGGCCCTGCTCGGCGACTTCGACAACTCGGCCGAAAAGACCCTCGACTACTACAGCCAGACCTACGGCCGCGCCGTCAGCGACTACATCGCCGGCATTCAGACCGAGGCCGGCTGCGCCACCGCCGTCACGCCCGACGCCGCGCTGCTGACCACCGCCCAGACCCGCACCGCCTGCGAAAGCCAGTGGTACGACTACAGCCCGCGCGTGCCGCGCTACCGCGTCTGGACCCGCGACGACACCCGCACCTCGGCCGAGTTCACGGCCCAGTACAAGTTCAGCGACAATCTGAGCGCCTTCGTCACCTATCAGAAGAACAAGCGCGAACAGGTCCTAAACGACATCAACTACGGCACGGGCCTGACCGTCCTCGATCCGTTGAACCGTTCGGCCAACAGCTGCGCCCGCGTCACCGCGGCCACGGCCCAGAACGTCCCGGGCGTTAAGGTCGACGCCAACCACAACGTCACCGAATACGTCGTCGGCGACTGCCTGACGACGGCCAACCGCGGCGGCAACAACGCCTTCAGCATCTCGTCGCGCGACTTCAAGCAGACCAACGATTCCGACTACATCACCTTCGGCGCCAACTTCCAGAACGAGCGCTGGAAGATCGATTTCGTCGGCGCCCGCGGCAAGACCAAGACCCTGAACCTGACCAACAACGCCTCGGTGTCGTTCAACACCCCGGGCCTGAAGGTCACCGTCGATCCGAACAATGACTCGGTTCCGGTCTTCACCTTCGCCCAGGGCTTCAGCCCGGCCGACGCCGCCGCCGTCAACCAGTGGCAGATCCAGTACCGTCCGTCGGACTCCAAGAACACCGAGGACCAGTACAAGATCGACCTCGAATACCGCGCCGACCTGCCCTTCCTGAAGAGCGTCAAGTTCGGCGGCCGCTATTCGAACGCCGAGACGGGCGGCTACGGCTACGGCGGCTTCATCGTCAGCGGCGGCGCCAACCTGGCCAGCAACCTCGACGACACTGTGATCTACGCCAACTCGGTCAACTCGACCGCCACCGTGGTCAACACCCAGGCCGCCGACCAGACCGCCGCGATCCTGGGCAACGCCTACCAGACCACCTACTGGAACTCGACCGAGACCTGGTCGCGCGCCTTCTCGAACGCCCTGTTCGCCCAGGCCATGGTCGACCTGCCCGACAGCTTCTACTACGGCGGCGGCGGCCTGCCGAACTCGTGGAAGTATCCGTCGTTCAACGCGATCTCCCAGTACCTGGATACGTCGCACTTCAACCTGGACAACCTGTACACGACCACCGGCAACGACGGTAAGACGTACAACCAGATCCCGTACAACGTCACCGAGAAGAGCGACGCCCAGTACATCCGTCTGGACTACGGCTTCCCGCTGCTGGGCCGCGAGATCATCGGCAACTTCGGCGTCCGCCGCGTCCACACCCAGACGACGGCCGCCGGCCAGTACACCCGCCGCGAGACCCGCCTGGTCAACGGCGTGGCCTCGACCGCCGTGGTGGCCAACACCCTGACGTCGATGACCAAGGACTACACGGTCTATCTGCCCAGCTTCAACATCCAGGGCTGGCTGATCGACAACCGTCTGAGCGCGCGCTTCGGCTTCGCCCAGCTGATGGCCCGCCCGCTGGTCAACTACCTGATGCCCAGCATGACCTGCACCATCAACTACACCAACGACGGCACCTCCGACGACGGTCCCGACAGCTGCGACGCCGGCAACCCGGCGCTGAAGCCCTACCGCGCCAACCAGTACGACCTGTCGTTCGAATGGTACCCCGACAGCGACACCCAGCTGTCGGCCGGCTTCTTCTACAAGGACATCCGCTCGTTCTACCTGTCCTCGCGCTCGAACCTGGGCCAGCAGGACGTGTTCGGCGACGGCACCCTGTACTTCTACAACACCTACGTGAACGGCGACGGCGCCAAGATCTCGGGCGTCGAGCTGACGGCCAAGACCGCCTTCACCTGGCTGCCGGGCCTGCTGTCGGGCCTCGGCGCCGACGTCAACTACACCTACCAGAAGGCCTCTGACGTGGGCGTCTTCAGCGGCGTCGACGGCTCGGCCCTGCCCTATCCGGGCCTGTCCAAGAGCAGCTACAACGCCACCCTGTGGTACGAGAAGGGCCCGATCAGCGCCCGCCTCGCCTACAACTACCGCTCGGGCTACCTGCTCACCGCCTCCGACACCCTCGGCCAGCCGGTGTTCAAGGACGCCACGGGCTATCTCGACGGCAAGTTCACCTGGCGTCCGGGCCCGCAGGGCCTGTCGCTGTTCGTCGAAGGCAAGAACCTCACCAAGGAAGACGAATCCAGCTGGGCCGGCGACACCCGCCTGATCAACAGCAACTATTCGGGCCGCCGCTTCTTCGTCGGCGCCTCGTACAAGTACTAATACTAACCACTAGGCAGACTCACGTTTCGGCGTGACGGGCCGCTCCGGGAAACCGGGGCGGCCCTATTTTTTGGCCCTGACGCGGACGGCGGCGGGGCGCGGCCCGGCGAATAGCCGGAACGCCAGGGGCAAGGCGAGCGCCGTCGCCACGCAGGCGGCGGCGGTGATGAACAGGAACGTCATGAGGGGCCTTTGTCTGATGCGGCCTGGGCGGCTCCGCCATCGTGGCGGGCCGCCCAGGCCGGTGAACCTGTTGGTCTAGCGGTCGTCGCGGATGTCGCCGCTGATGCTGTCGCTCAGCCGATCCAGCCGCGCGGTGATGATGGCCCGGCCCTTGGGACCCAGCGCGCCCTGTCGGGTGCGCAGCGACCGCTCCTGGCGCTCGATCGCGGCCAGGGTCCGGGTCGCCTGGCCCGCCTCGGCCCGGCTCAGCCGGCCGCTATAGGCGCCGCGGTTGATACGCTCGGCCAGCTGGGCCTGGCGGTCGTCGATGCTGAGCCCCGCCCGACCATTGGGATACTGGCCGGCCGGATAATCGACGCGCCGGGCGCGGCCATCCGTCGAGATCCAGGCGCCGCGGGCGTCGTAATAGCCCACCGCCTCGCCGCGCACCCAGCGCCCCTTGTCGTAGTGGCCAAGCTGGGGATCGGCGATCCAGGCGCCGCTGACGTCGCGCCGCCCGCTCGCCTGACCGGCCATCCAGCGCCCGTCGGCGTCGTAGCGACCCGTCGCGGGGCCCGCGACCCAGCGCCCGGAGCGGTCGTAATAGCCCGAGGCCGTCGCATCGACCCACTGGCCGCCCCGGCCGTAATAGCCCTGGGCCGAGGCGGGCGCCCACAGGCCGTCGGCGTAGTAGCCGGCCGTCTCGACGTCGGCGCTCGCCTGCACCCATCGCCCGTCCTCGGCGTAGTAGCCACGCGGCGCGCCCGCGACCCATTCGCCGCCGCGGTCGAAATAGCCGACGGCCTGGCCGCGAGCGACGGTGGTGCTGGCGTGCCACGCCCCTTGATCGTCGTAATAGCCGTAGGCGCGAGCGCAGTCGGCCCCGCCCGTTTTCCCCTTGGCTGCCTGGTTGCCGATCAGCGCGCCGGCGACGCCGCCGATCACCGCGCCCTTGCCGCGATCGTCGCGGCCCGCCACGGCCGCGCCCGCCACCGCGCCGAGACCGGCGCCGGCGACCGTTCCAGCCACGCGACTTGCCTGCCGCTGCTCGCAGGTCTGTTGAGCGAGCGCGACGGCGGGTATCAACGCCGCGGCGCAGACGCCCGCGACCAAAGTTTGAATACGCATTGTGTGGGTTTCCTTGGGATGAGACGGACTCTTCCCGACAAACCCATGTGGCTACGATGCGTACAATATTCAACGAATTACGATAATTATTATTTGAAGTTCATAAAGCTTCACCGCCAAAACGATATATTTGAAAATACTTATCCAGATACACGGAACAAAATCATCGGCGCGAAAACATAACTTTATTGCCACTGAGCGACACGACTGAACCATCGACCTGTTCGTACGCTTTTCAACAGGCGCTTCACACGCATCCAGCCTGATGCGAGCGCCGTATGAAAGGGTTCGACATGCCGGCCTTCGAAGAGTCGCTTGAAGTCGTCCTCGGCTATCTCGACCACCCTCCGACCGAGGGAACGCTGGAGGACGCCGCCTTCCTCGCCGCGCTGGACCATGTCCTCACGGCCTCACTGCCAGAGGACGACGACGAGGACCTCATAGACAGCCTCGGCCTCGACGACGACCTGCGCTCGCGGCTCGAAGCCGTGGCCCTTCGCCGCCACGCGTCCCATCCGTTCGGCGAGCATCCCGGCGGCATCGGCCCGACGCTGGGCATGGACCTGCGCCTCAAGCGCCCGCATTAGCGGCTGACGAGCCGCCCGCCCTCGAAGCCAAACGCGATTGGAATAACGTTGGTTTTCAAATAGCCTCGCCGCACGTTCGGAAGGGGGCTTTCGATGCCGTACCGTCATGCGCACTTCTACGTCCTGGCCATCTTTCCGCTGGCGGGACTGGCCTTCTGGCCGGCCTACCTGTCCCAGGTGACCACCGCCTCGATCGAGTTCCACGCCCACGGGATCACCGCCACCCTGTGGCTGGCCCTGCTGGTGACCCAGAGCGCCCTGATCCACGGCGGCAACCGGCCCACGCACCGCGCGCTGGGTTTTGCCAGCCTGGCGCTGTTCCCGCTGTTCCTGGCCGGCGGCTCGGGGATCTTCCTGGGCATGGCCCGCCGCCTCGCCGCCAACGTCTCGCCGTTCTACGACCTCTACGCCGCGCGCCTGGCCTGGCTGGACATCGTCACCGTGGCCGGCTTCGCCTGGTTCTATCACCAGGCCCTGGCGCGCCGTCGGACCACGCCCGTGCACGCCGGCTACATGCTGGCCACCACCATCTTCCTGCTGCCGCCGATCCTGGGCCGCCTGGCCCCAGCCCTGCCGCCCCTGGCCATCGCCGGCCCGCAGGACTTCTGGAAGCTGGGGATCGGCTTCCAGCTGGCCAACGCCATCGCCGCCGCCATCGCCCTGGTCGTCGCGGCCCGCGCCCGGGGTCACGGCCGGCCGTTCCTGGAGGCCGCCGGCCTGACCCTGGTCGGCGCCCTGGCCTTCCAGTTCGTCGGCCCGTTGCCGGCCTGGCGGGCCCTGTTCACCCAGGCCGCGGCCCTGCCGCCCCTGCCCTTCGCCCTGGCCGCCGCCATCGCCGGCTGCGTCATCGCCTATGCCGGCTGGCGGGCGGGGGAAGACCCCGCGCCCCGCCCGGCGACTGCCTGATCCCCCCAAACCCGGCATCCCGGAAAGCCCGCAGGGCTTATCCGGGACCCAGGGACCCGGATGACGAAGGAAAGGCTCAGCGCACACCTCTCCCGCCCCCAACCCCTTGAAATCCCTACCCCTGCTCCACCTCCATCCGCCCCTGCTCCCGCCGCCGCATAATCACCGGGTCTCGAGGCGATGGGGAGGGCGCGCGGCCAGCGACCTTCGCGGCCCCGGGATGCTGTCGAGCGGGACTGGGGCGGGCGAGGAAAGCCCGTCGTGTCCGGGACCTGGCGCTGGCCAGGCCCGCCCGCCATCCGCTGAGGCGGGGGTTACGGGCGGCCCAACGGTCGCCTCCCCGCCGCTGTCGGCCTCGGGAAACCGGGGCCAGCGACTTCCAGTAAGGCGCCAACAACGCCATCGACCGGAGGCGGACGTCAAAACGGCGGCGCGGAGCGCCTCGGCTTCGTCGAAACGGTACACACAACAGCACCTCCGGGCGTCGCCCGGGCGCTCCGCTCCCTCCCCGTTCGCGGCTTGCCGCGCGCGGACGTAGGCGCGCGCCATTCCGGCGCCGCATCCCGAAGGGAAACGCCATTGCCCGCTCCAAAATCGAAAAAGCCGCGCGGTCCGCTGAGGAAGCCGCCTCGCCTGGTCTTGCTGGACGCCTCGACCCGCCAGAAATCCGAACGCGCCGCCGTCGAGGCGCGGGCGATGTGGGCGGCCTGGATGGCCGAGAACAACATCGGTCCGGACAACCGGCGGACCATGGTCGAGCTCCCGCCCCTGCCGCCCGAATTCTGGCTTCGCCGTCAGGAGGCCCTGCCCTTCATCGAGGAGCGCCATTTGTCGGCGGCCTGGGCGGTGCATCGCCAACACGTGAGGAAGGATCGCCGCGCCAAGGCCAGAGCCGCCAAAGCCTCGGGGCGAGCCAAGCCGGTTCGCCGGAGCTTCTAGACCCCCTCGATAAGACTCCACTCTCGCGAGGATTTTACGGGAGAGAGCGTAAGCCTCCTAAGCCCCCACCAGCTCCCGGCCGATCAGGAACCGGCGGATCTCGTTGGTGCCCGCGCCGATGTCGTAGAGCTTGGCGTCGCGCAGCAGGCGCTCGACCGGCCATTCCTTGGTGTAGCCGGCTCCGCCCAGGGCCTGGATGGCCTCCAGAGACACCTTCACGGCGTTCTCGCTGGCCATCAGGATCGCGCCGGCCGCGTCGAAGCGGGTGGTCTTGCCGGCGTCGCAGGCGCGAGCCACGGCGTAGACATAGGCCCGGGCTGAATTGAGGGCCACGTACATGTCGGCGACCTTGCCCTGCATCAGCTGGAACGAGCCGATCGCCTGGCCGAACTGCCTGCGCTCGCGCACGTACGGCAGAACGTAGTCGAGGCAGGCCTGCATGATGCCCAGGGGGCCGGCGCTGAGCACGGCGCGCTCATAGTCGAGGCCGCTCATCAGCACCCCGACGCCGCCGCCCACCGGGCCCATGACGTTCTCCTCGGGGATCTCGCAGTCCTCGAACACCAGCTCGGCGGTGTCGGACCCGCGCATGCCCATCTTGTCCAGCTTCTTGGAAACGCTGAACCCCTTCATGCCCTTCTCGACGATGAAGGCGGTGATGCCCCGGCTGCCGTCGCCCGTCTTGGCGTAGACCACCAGCGTGTCGGCGTGCGGCGCATTGGTGATCCAGAACTTGGTCCCGTTCAGCACGTAGCGGTCGCCGACAGCTTCCGCCCGCAGCTTCATCGAGACGACGTCGGAACCCGCGCCGGCCTCGCTCATCGCCAGGGAGCCGACATGCTCGCCGCTGATCAGTTTCGGCAGATAGCGCTGCTTCTGCTCGGGAGTCGCCCAGCGGCGGATCTGGTTGACGCAGAGGTTCGAGTGCGCGCCGTAGGACAGCCCCACCGAGGCCGAGGCGCGGGAGATCTCCTCCATCGCCACCACGTGCTCGAGATAGCCCAGGCCCAGGCCGCCAAACTCTTCCTCGACCGTGATGCCGTGCAAACCGAGGTCGCCCATCGGGACCCACAGCTCGCGCGGGAAGGCGTTGGTCTCGTCGATCCGGGCCGCCAGGGGCGCGATCTTGTCGGCGGCGAAGCGGGCCGTGGTCTCGCGAATCGCGTCGGCCGTCTCGCCCAGGGCGAAGTCCATCGAGGGTGCGGTTTGCAGCGTCATGCCCGCAGCCATAGCACAAACGCCCGCCGATCAACGAGACCGGCGGGCGTTCATGCTCTTTTTCACGACGAACCGGGGATGAACCCGGTCTTTTCGAAACGCCGTTCTCTACTCGCCGTCGTCATCGATGTCCGGGCCGCCCAGCTTGCGCAGCAGCAGATAGGCCGAGACCGCGAAACAGATCACGCCGATGACGCTGGCGCCCCAGCCGAACATCCGCACCGGGGTGAGGCCGGGATCGGAGGCCACCGACAGGTTCCACAGCACCCCGCCGCCGAACAGGGCCAGGCCCAGCAGGCCCAGGCTGACCAGCAGGCTGGAGCCGCCAAATACCGGCCGCTCCGGCGGGGTCAGCGGCACGTCCAGGGTCTGCAGATCGACCTCGGCGCCGCTGGTGGAGAAGCCGCCCAGATTGAACGGCGAACGCGAGGGCTCGCGCGCGGTCTCGAACAGGGTCGGCTCGACCGGAGCCTGGGGCGCGGCGGGCGCAACGGGCGGATCGGGCGTGAACAGCGGGGCCTGGGCCAGGATCGGCTCCTCGGGCGTCAGGCGGAACGGCTCCAGGGTCGGCGCGGCCTCGACGGGCGCATGCAGCACCGGCGCGGGCTCGCTGGCGGCCACGGGCGCGATCACGGGCGCCGCGGGCGGCGGCTCCGGCACGACCAGGTCCTCCACCGGCTTGGCGACGGGCTTGGCGGCCGGCTCGTCGGCCAGGATCTTCTCCAGGCGGGCGCTGACGCCGGCGGCGGCCACTTCGGTGGCGGTCGGCGCATCCTCTTCCGGCTCGACCGGAGTCAGGGGCGCGGCGACGCCCTCCTCGCGCTCGGCGACGGCCTTGTCGCCCTCCAGCCGGGTCGAGACCGCGGCCGGGGTCTGGCGAGGGATGGCGCAGGTCGCATCGTAATCGACCTTGGGCCGCAGCACGGGGCTCGGCGCGGGCACCCACTGGCCGTCGGGCGGGGTCAGGAACAGGGTCTTCTCGGCCGCGCGGCGACGCACCAGGGCGTCGATGACGATCCGCTCGCCCTCGAAGTCGGCCTTGCGCCACATCTCCATGGCGCAGGCGGCCTGCAGCAGCGAGCCCTCGTTGATCCGGCGCAGCACGCCCGAGCGCAGAAAGTTCTCCGTCCCGATATTGAACGCAAAGCAGGTCAGGGCGTCGAACTGGTTCTGGTTCAGCGGCGCATAGCTGTTCTCGTTCACCGCATGGGCCACGGTGATCAGGTCGTAGAGCAGCAGGGCCTCGGCGTCCTGTTCCGAGACGGTAGCGCCGCCCCGGGCGGTCAGGGTGTGCCCATAGCCGATCGTCCAGCGCCCGTCGGGCAGCTGGGCGGCTTTCTGCCGATAGCCTTCGAACCTCTTGATGAGATCGACGGCGGCGCGGGAGACCTGATGACGCGGTTTCATCGCGAACTGACCCAATTTGAAACGCGGGCGGATGCCCTCGCCCGGTCCCGCGCAAGACCGGCGCCGTTTTTTAAGGTTCAGGTAAGGAAATTTACGCGAGCCCTGGCCCGCTTGGCGTCAGTTGAACAGCAGCGCCGCGATCAGCAGCACCGAGAAGAAGCCCGCGAAGTCGGTCAGGAAGGTCACGAAGATCGACGACGACACCGCCGGGTCCCGGCCCATCTTCTCCAGCGCCAGCGGCGCCAGTATGCCGCCGACGGCGGCGGTGAAGATGTTGGCGACCAGGGCCAGGGCCACGGTCAGCGAGAGCTTGGGATTGTCATAGAAGACATAGACCGCCGCCCCCATGACGATCGCCAGGGTCAGGCCGTTCATGACGCCCACCAGAAGCTCGCGGGTGATGATCCGCGAGGCGTTGGCCGCCGTCAGCTCCTTGCTCGACAGCGCTCGCACGGCCACCGCCAGCGTCTGGGTGCCGGCGTTGCCGCCCAGCGACGAGACGATCGGCATCAGCACCGCCAGGGCCACCAGCTTGGAGATCTCTTCCTGGAAGAGCGCAATGCCGGAAACCGAGATCGTCGCGGTCAGCAGGTTGAGCAGCAGCCACGGCAGGCGCGAGCGCACGATCTCCACGACGCTGGCGTCGCGGCCCACGTCCGACACGTTGGCCAGCGCCAGAATGTCTTCCTGCGCCTCTTCACGGATGACGCCGACGATGTCGTCGACGGTGATCTGGCCCACCAGCCGCCCACCGGCCTCGACGACCGGGGCGCTGATCAGGTGATACTTGTCGAAGATGTAGGCCACCTCCTCCTGGTCCATGTCGACGGTGATCTCGGTCACCGGTTCCATGATCTCGGCCAGGGGGGTCTCCAGCTTGCTGGTCAGCAGCAGGCTGATCGGCAGGGCGCCGACCGGGGTGAACGACGGGTCGACCACATAGACGTCGAAGAACAGCTCCGGCAGGCTGTCGCCCGACTGGCGCACGTGCTCGATCGTGTGGCCCACGGTCCAGAACTGCGGCGCGGCCAGGAACTCGCGCTGCATCAGGCGGCCGGCGGTCTCGTCCTCATAGGACAGCGTCGTCTCGATGGCCGCCCGGTCGGTCTCGCCCATGGCCGCCAGCACCTGGAAGCGCTTGGTGTCATCCAGATCGTCGATGACGTCGGCGGCGTCGTCGGTGTCCAGTTCCTCCAGCGCCCGGGCCAGGGTGACCGACGGGGTCGCCTCCAGCACCTCTTCGCGGATATTGTCCTCCAGCTCGGCGATGATCTCGCCGAGAGCCAGGGGATCGAGGACCGGGATGACCTCCTCGCGATAGGCGGCCGACAGGAAGCCCATCAGGTCGGCGACGTCGGCGGGATCCAGCGCCCCGACCAGCTCGGCCAGGCGCGCGGTGTCGCCGCGATCGGCCGCGTCGACCACCATCTCCACATAGTCGGGATTGAGGGCGTAATCGTCGCCGAGCGCCAGGTCCTCGAGGTCCTCGACGACCTCGGGCTCGGGAATGGTCAGGGCGTGGCGCGCGTCGTCGCTCAGGTCGGCTGTTTCCCGGGTCATGGGGACCTCCTGAACTTGATGCGAGGCTTAAGCTGCGCGCGCGTGATCCGAATGATTGAAAGCCGAAGCTCGGCAGGCGGTTGCCCGCAAACCTTGGCCTAAAAATGGTTAGAGCGCGGAAGGCGATTCGGAAACCGAAGCCTGCCGCGCTCTACGCAAGTTCACCTGGTGCGGTCGAGAAGACTCGAACTTCCACGGGTTGCCCCACAGCGACCTCAACGCTGCGCGTCTACCAATTCCGCCACGACCGCTCGTGGTGAGGCGCGGCAGGTAGCAAACTGAATCGGCTTTGGGAAGAGGAGAGTTCGAGAATGTCGAACCAACCCACAGGCTTCTTGGTCGCAGGCCCCTTAGGCGCCGCCGGCCATGTAATCGTAGACGTCGGCCGGGCCGGTCACCTGGATGGCGATGCGATCGTCGTTGATCTGGATCTCGCCCCGGGCGATCGGGTGATTGTTGGCCAGGATCCAGACCTCGTCATTGGTCCGGGCGTCCAGCGGGATCACCGCGCCGCGGCCCATGCGCAGCAGTTGCTGCATCGGCAGGATCGACCGGCCGAGCAGAACGGAGATCTCGACATTGACGGCGTTGACCTGGCTCACGAACTAAGGCCCCTGGAACTGAAAATTGCCGATGGCGGAAAAGCCCGCGCCTCGGCTCATGCAAGACTAAGGCCGCATGCTTGATCGCCCGTTAAACCTTGAAGATAAAGGTCTTCCCGATCTGTCACGCCCCGACGGGGGGGCGGCGGGGTGGGCGGTTTCGACCGACTACGTCCCCTACCCGGCAGCCGTTGCCGCCATGGAAGCCCGCGCGGCCGCCATCGCCGACGGGACGGCGGGCGAGCTGATCTGGCTTCTGGAGCATCCGCCGCTCTATACGGCCGGCGTTTCGGCCAAGACCGCCGACCTTCTGGAGCCCGAACGCTTCCCGGTGTTCGATAGCGCCCGCGGCGGCCAGTTCACCTATCACGGCCCCGGCCAGCGCGTGGCCTATGTCATGCTCGACCTGACCCAGCGCGGCCGCGACGTGCGCGCCTTCGTCGCCGCGCTCGAAGCCTGGATCATCGACGCCCTGGGCGTCTTCAACGTCGTCGGCGAGATGCGCGAGGGCCGGGTCGGCGTCTGGGTCGAGCGCAAGGGCGCTGGCTGGTCGCGCGAGGACAAGATCGCCGCCATCGGCGTCAAGCTGCGCCGCTGGGTCAGCTTCCACGGGATCAGCCTGAACGTCGAGCCGGACCTGAGCCACTTCTCCGGCATCGTGCCCTGCGGCCAGACCGAGCACGGCGTCACCAGCCTCGTGGATCTCGGCCTGCCCGTCACCCTCGACGAGGCCGACGAGGCCCTGAAGGCCAGCTTCCAGAAGGTGTTCGGGGCCGTGGAGGCCGCGCCGCCGCCGGTCTAGATCGCGGGGGCCTTCAGCGGCGGCTGGCCGTAGCGGTTGGCGCCCTGCTCGCCGCCCATGACGCCCAGCTCGACGATCGCCCAGACCAGGACGATGGCGAAGGCGAAGTCGAGGAAGTGCTGCGGGGTCGGCCAGACGGCGACCATGGCCGCCAGCACCAGGGCCGCCCACCAGCCCGACCGTCCCCGGTCGTGCAGACGCTTGGACAGGACGCAGGCGCCCGAATACAGCAGGGCCGAATAAACCAGCCAGCCGGTCAGCAGCCGCAGCACGTCGCCGGCTATGGCCTCGTACAGCACCGCGACGCCGACCAGCACGGCCGAGGCGATCAGGAACGGCGTGCGCGCCAGCCTGCCCGTTGAGGACAGGAACAGCTCCGCCCAATCGATCCGACCGTTCATGCTCGCCAAGGCTCCGCGACTCTCTTCGAGCGGAACCTAGGCGGAGCGGGCGCGATGCGGAAGTCGCGACGGGGTCACACCGTCAGGCGAAAACGTCGTCGAGGCTTTCATCACCGAGCGGCGAAGGCCCGAAGCGGTTGGCGCCGGCCTGGCCCCGCAGAAAGCCCAGCTCGATCACGCTCCACCCCCAGCCCAAGACAGGGACCAGCACGAACATCAGCAACCAGAAACGCCCCTTGCCGCGATCGTGACAGCGTTTGAGGCCGATCGCGTACAGCGCCCAGATCAGCGGCGCCGAAAGCGCCAAGCGCAGAAAGGCCGGACCACTGTAGGCCGCCTCGCCCGGGCCGGCGCCGACCGTCACCAGCAGATTGACCGCGATCAGTCCGATGAAGGCCGGCAGGCCCAGCCGCCACCAGTCGCCCCGCGCCAGCCGCCCGCCAAAGCCGAACAGCTTCCAGGCCAGCAACTTCAAGCGAAGACCTTGGCCACGTCCTGCTCGTCGGGACCTTTCACGCCCTTCGGCGAGGGCCCAAACCGGTTGCGGCCCTTGGTGCCGTCCAGGCAGCCGTAGTCGACGAACCAGTAGATCGCCAGGATGACGTAGACGAGCCAGACCGAGGCGAAAGCCAGCAAGGCCCCCGGGTCGGGATTCTGTCCGGCGGCGCTGATCGGGCCCATCAGCAGGATCATCGCATAGCCGAAGATCGCCATGATCACGGTCAGGACGATCGAATAGAGGGTGGCGCGGTTGCGATCATGTCCGCGCCGGACGGCGAACGCCATGACCGGCCAAAAGAACAGCACGTCCACCACGAACCGCACGGCCACCGTCCGCGAATCCGCCATGTCCCCGCCGATGACGCTCGAAATCACCAGGGTCAGCAGGAACTTGAACACGCCCATGCCGATGCTCATCAGCCAGAACTCGGACCGCCGCATGCGGCCCTCGAGCCCGAACAGTCCTTCGATCAGAAAATGTGTGCGCTTCTTGGCCATGGCGAAGCTTAAGCACGCGGCGCGGCGATTGACAAACCAGAGGTTGACCACCGCGCCGCAAACCTTTCGACCTGGGTCAGGCGAAGACCTTTTCCAGGTCCTCTTCGGCGGCGCCGACACCCTTGGGCGATGGACCGAAGCGGTTGCGCCCCTGCGTGCCGTCCAGGAAGCCCAGTTCGACGAAGCTCCAGATCCAGCCGACGATCGGGACCAGGATGAAGAACGCCACCCAGCCGCCGCCCTTGTTGCGATCATGGCAGCGCTTGAGCATCAGGGCGATGCCGATCCACACGGTCGGAACGTAAAGCAGGATGGAGATCACGCCGCTCAGGCCCGACGGCTCAGACCCGAGCATATCGACGTTCCAACCGCCCAATGCCAGGGTCTGGAGGATGTCGATGAGAGCGATGCTGACATTGGCCGCGATGCTGAGCAGCCAATAGTCGCGCCGCCGGATACGGCCCGAAGCGCCAAACAGCTTGTGCGTCAATTTCATGGAATCGCCCCCGCTACACTAGAGGCAGAGCTAAGCACGCAGCTCACGCGAACTCCACCAGCACCTGGTCGGCGGCGACCGGGTCTCCGGCCTTTGCGTTGACGGCCTTGACGACGGCGTCGCGCTCGGCGCGCAGGATGTTCTGCATCTTCATGGCCTCGAGCACGCAGACGATCTCGCCCTCGCGAACCTGCTGGCCGACCGCGACGTCCATCGACACGACGAGCCCCGGCATCGGCGACAGCACCAGCTTGGACGTATCGGCCGGCGCCTTTGCCGGCAGCTTCTCGTGCAGCTCGGCGCTGCGGGCGGTCAGCACCAGCACCCGGGCCTTGGCGGCGCGGTGGCGGATGGTGAAGCCCTCGGCGGCGGGCGCCACCTCGGCGGTGAAGGCCGCGCCGTCCAGCTTGGCGCGGAAGGTCGCCAGCCCAGGCCGCCAGACGATGTCGGTCAGCGCGAGGCTGCGGCCTTCGTCGAGCAGGCTGACCGTCAGGCCCTGGGCGCTCTCGGCCTCGAACCGCACCCGCCGCTTGGCGTGGCCGACCACCACCGTCCAGTCGGTGCGCCTGGACCCCAGCCGGCGGGCCAGCACCCGCTGCAGGGCGCAGCCGGTGGCGGCCAGGATGTCCAGTTGGGCCGGCGTCGGCTCGGTCCCGGCGAAACCGTCGGGGAATTCGTCCTTGATGTAGCTGGTGGCCAGCTGGCCTGAGATGAAGCGCTCCTGGTCCATCACCGCGGCCAGGAACGGCACGTTGTGGCTGGGCCCCTCGATGTGGAAGTCCTCCAGCGCCCGGGCCATGCCCTTGACCGCCTCGGTCCGGGTGGGAGCCCAGGCGCACAGCTTGGCGATCATCGGATCGTAGTACATCGAGATCTCGTCGCCCTCGCGCACCCCGGCGTCGTTGCGGACGAGATAGCCGTCCTTCTGGCCTTCCTCGGGCGGCGAATAGCGCACCAGCCGGCCGATGCTGGGCAGGAACTTGCGGTAGGGATCCTCGGCGTAGATCCGGCTCTCGACGGCCCAGCCGTTGATGGACAGATCCTCCTGCGCGAACGCCAACGGCTCGCCGGCCGCGCTGCGGATCATCTGCTCGACCAGATCCAGGCCCGTGATCAGCTCGGTGACCGGATGCTCCACCTGCAGGCGGGTGTTCATCTCCAGGAAGTAGAAGCTCTTGTCCTGGCCGGCCACGAACTCGACGGTGCCGGCGCTGTCGTAGTTCACGGCCTGGGCCAGGGCGACGGCCTGGGCGCCCATCGCTGCGCGGGTTTCAGGATCGAGCAGCGGCGACGGCGCCTCCTCGATGACCTTCTGGTTTCGCCGCTGGATCGAGCATTCGCGCTCGAACAGATGGACGACGTGACCGTGCTTGTCGCCCAGCACCTGGATCTCGATGTGGCGGGGGCTCTCGATGAACTTCTCGATGAAGATGCGGTCGTCGCCGAACGCCCCGGCGGCTTCGGCCCGCACGGCCGGGAAGCCTTCCTCGACGTCCTGCCGGTTCCAGGCCACCCGGATGCCCTTGCCGCCGCCGCCGGCGCTGGCCTTGATCATCACCGGATAGCCGATCTGCGCCGAGATCGTCAGCGCCTCGGCGACGTCGGCGATCTCGCCGATATGGCCGGGCACGCAACTCACCCCAGCCGCGGCGGCGAACTTCTTGCTTTCGATCTTGTCGCCCATCGCCGAGATCGCGCCGGGATTGGGACCGATGAACACGATCCCCTCATCAGCGCAGCGCTGGGCGAACTCGGCCTTCTCGGAGAGGAAGCCGAAACCCGGATGTACGGCCTCGGCTCCGGTCTGCTTGCAGGCGGCGATGATCTTGTCGGCGACGAGATAGCTCTGCGCGGCCGGCGAGGCGCCGATGTGCACCGCCTCGTCGGCCATCTCCACCGCCAGGCTGTCGGCGTCGGCGTCCGAATAGACCACCACCGTGGCGATCCCCAACCGACGGCACGTCTTGATCACCCGCACCGCGATCTCGCCCCGGTTGGCGATCAGGATCTTTGAAAACATCGGCCCATCCCTGCGCGGCTTTTCGCCTTGTCCCTAGGCGTAACAGGCCAAGGCCGGTTTGCAACGCGGACGGCTCGCGCTAAAAGCGTCGCAGGAACCATGACACCGGTTTCCAATAAGAACGACTTAGGGAGTGACGCGTGGTGAAGCAGGCGCTTTTTCTAGCCTCCGCCTTTTCGGTCATCGCCGCCGCCAGCGCGGCCGTAGCCGCAGGGCCGCCTGAACCCGCCCTGCTCTTCCACGTCTCCGGCGACAAGGGCCTCAAGGCCGACTACGCGGCCGGCGACGCCATCCCCAACTTCGCCGACAAGGTCGCCGTCATCCCGACCGGCAAGGCCGGCCCTGCCCTCTCGGCCCAGGACGACGGCGTCCTGGCCTGGAACGCGCCCGGCAACATCCAGGCCCAGCGCGGCACGCTCTCGTTCTTCTGGCGCTCGGGCTATCCGGTCGGCGTCGCGCCCTTCGTGATCTTCCGCGTCGGCTATGCCGACCACACCAGCTGGGACATGGCCTTCCTGCGCATCGACTGGAACGGCCACGGCTTCGACGCCTTCGTCACCGACAACGGCCTGGCCCGTACCCGCGTCTCGTTCAAGCTGGACAAGCCCCCGACCGCCGACGCCTGGACGCACCTGGCCTTCACCTGGGACGAGCAGACCGGCGTCCAGCTGTTCGTCGACGGCAAGCCCGTGGCGAAGAAGGAAGCCAAGCGGGTCTATGACGCCGGCCTCGACCAGTTCGGCGTCGCCGGCCGGGTGATCGCCCCGCACCAGGTGCAGAGCCGCTACAACTTCCTGCGCGGCGGCGACCTGGACGAGATCCGCGTCTACGACCGCGCCCTGGACGCGGCCGGGGTCGCCGCCCTGGCCCGCAACGAAATCCCGGCCGCGACCGCGCCGGTCCCGACGCTGGACGATCCGGCCACGCACGCCGCCTGGAAGCTGCGCTACGGCTGGACCGGCGAGGCCCCGCCCCTGCTGACCGATCCGGCCACCCGCATCCGCAAGGTCGAGTTCACCGACGCCAAGGACCTCAAGGAATGGATGTGGCGGGCCAACGACGGCATCCCCGAGACCACCTGGCCCGGCGTCTACAACCGCTCGCGCCTGGAAGGCCGCGACGACTATTTCCAGCTTCCCGACTGGAACACCTATGTCGAGGGCGGCAAGGCCCTGACCCTGGCCCTCCCCGACGAGCCGATCAGTCGGCTGGAAATCCAGGGCGCGGCCTATGGCGACCTGACCTGGGCGGCGAAGGCCGGCGACAAAGCCACGAAGGTCGGCGTCCGCGCCAAGGGCCTGGCCCGTTCGGTCACGACCCTGGCCCAGCCGCTGAAGGGCGGCGTGCTGACCTTCACCAACACCGACCAGGAAACCCCGATCCAGGAGATCTGGACCTATGACGTCAGCGCCGGCAAGGAGCCCGACGGCGTCTTCAAGATGGCCTACACGGTCCGCGCCGACGTCGCGCCGGACTATCTGAACCTGGCCGACCTCAACGCCTATGTCGCCGGGCGCTTCCCGGCCAGCGAGCGCGCGACGGTCGTAGCCATTCCCGACGCGGCCCCGCAGCGCAAGCGTCCGGCCGCCGACCTCACCGCAAAAGGTCTGCCGATCGTCCACGTGCTGATCCCGTCGGGCTTCGGCGACGCCCCGGCCGCTCAGGCCCTGGCCCGCAACTGGGCCTATGGTTGGGAGAACGCTCGCGACGGCCTGGACGGTATCGCTATCGACATCCCCGCCCTGCCCGGCGCGGTGGGAACGACGATCCCCCTGAACATCCAGGTCAAGGATCCCATCTGGCCGGGCCGCAACATGATCGACGTCTCGGTTTCGGTGAAGGCCGGCGAGGCGCGCACGCTGTGGCTCGACCTGCGCGACCGGATTCTCACGGCCGACAGCCTGTACCTTACGATCGCCGCCGACAGCGCCGAGTTCGGCCCCACGGCCCTGGACGGCGCCAAGATCCGCCTGGTCTTGAAGGCCCGCGAGGACGCCAAGGCCGAGCACGTCGCCGACCGCTTCAACCAGGTGAAGGACAACTGGGCCTTCCTGGTCGAGGAGCACACGACCTCCAAGCGCCAGGGCCTCTATCGCCGCCTCTACGCCGACATCTCCGACCTGCTGCGCGTCGATCCCGACCACAAGGAAGGCCGCGAATACTGGGGCGACATCACCTATGGCAGCCAGGGCTGGCCGGCCTTCGAGCAGCCCAAGGCGCCGGCGGGCGTGCCGCTGTGGGCCTTCCGCCAGACCGAGGATCTCAAGCGGGTCGCCAAGTTCATCAACTGGTGGATCGACGAGCGCCAGGTTCCCTACGGCGACTTCGGCGGCGGGCTGTCGGACGACAGCGACCTGCTGCAGCAGTGGCCCGGTCTGGCCCTGATGGGCGTCGACCCCGACAAGGTGCGCGACTCGCTGAACAGGTTGACCGACGCGGTCTATCGCAACGGCATGTTCACCAACGGCCTGTCGACCATCGTCACCGACGAGCTACACGCCTACGAGGAGGGCATCAACTCCAACAGCGAGGCGATGTATCTCGACTACGGCGACCCGCTGGCCGTCGAGCGGCTGTTCACGACGGTGAAGGCCCTGCCGACCATCATCGACCGGAACCCCGCCGGCCACGTCCACTTCAACACCAACTGGTACAGCGGCGCGATCTCGTACCGCGAAGGCCCGTGGGAGTGGCAGAAGCCCTACTCGTTCGGCGTCGTGCACCCCGCCATCCTGATCGGCGACTACAACGGCGACCGCACGGCGCGCGACATCGTGCTGGGCCTGGCGGACGGCTACCTGGCCCACGCCAAGGCCGACGGTTCCTATCCCAATGAGATCAACTGGCGCACCGACGCCGAGCGCGGCGGCACTGTGCTCCAGGGGTCCGGCGCGAGCGGCCCGTTCCAGATCTTCTGGCAGGCCTGGCGCTGGACCGGTGACGCCAAGTACCTGGCGCCGATCCAGTGGCGGATGGGCAAGAACGGCGTCAAGTCGCTGAACGACCTCAACGACAACGCCCTGTCGATGCTGGGCCTGGGCGAGGCCAACAAGGACGCCATCGTCAAGTCGGCCGCCAAGGGCGCGGCCATCGAGCGCTTCGCCGCCTGGAGCCTGACCGGCGACAAGGCCTGGCTCGAAAAGGCCTATGCCGACGAGATCCAGTGGGCCGACCAGCACATGTACATGCACACCGACGGCCACTGGTGGTCGGACCGGGTGGAGATCCCATCGGACGTGTTGCAACGCTCGCGCCTGGGCGGCATCGCCAACAAGCGCGGCCAGATGAACCCTGGCCACCTGGTCAGCTGGCGCTTCGAAGGCGGCGCGAAAGGCGAGGACGTGGCGATCCTGGTCAAGGACGGCACGGCCAAGGGCTTCAAGGTCGTGGCCTACAACCTGTCGGACAAGCCGGTGACGGCGGTCATGACCGGCTGGAACGTCACGCCCGGCCAGTGGAGCCTGGCGCAAGGGATCGACACCAGCGGCGACGATGCGATCGACGGCGCCGGCGAGACCCGCCAGGTGGCTTTCGAGCGCACCAAGGCCGTGACAATCATCCTGCCGCCCGGCCAGACGACGATCATCGACATGGCGCTGGCGACGGCCGGCGACGATCCCGCCAGGCGCGCCGACCTCGGCGTCGGTCGCGGCGACGTGGCGGTCAAGGGCTCGGCGATCACCGCCAAGGTCCACAGCCTGGGCGCCCAGGACGCGGCGGCATCGCGGCTGGAGCTGGTCGACGCCGCTGGCAAGTTGCTCGCCTCGGCGGCCGTGCCCGCCCTGGCCGCGCCGAAGGACCTGCTGCCCAAGACCGCCACGGCCCGCCTGAAGATCCCGGCCGGGGCCAAGCCGTCCGAACTGCGCCTGCGCATCGTCAGCGCCCAGCCGCAGATCACCGCCCTCAATGACGAGGTGAAGCTGCCATGAGCCGCAGCATCGCCGCCGCCCTTGCCGTTCTTGGAGTGCTCTCGATGTCCGCCCCCGCCGCGCTTGCCGCCGACGCCCTGGAGTACGGGCGCAACATCACGCTGAACGAGGCCAAGGCGGCAGCGAACGCCGCCGAGGCCGAGGCGCGGAAGAACGGCTGGGCCGCCGTCATCACCGTGGTCGAGCCCAACGGCCAGACCGTGCTGTCGTGGAAGATGGACGGCGCCTCCTACGCCGCGCCGGGCGTCGCGCGCCGCAAGGCCGAGACCGCCGCCGGCTTCAAGCGCCCGACCAAGGCGTTCCAGGACGCGGTCAAGGCCGGCAACCTCAACGCCCTCTCCAACGGCGCCCTGGCCATCGAGGGCGGCGAGTTGCTGATCGCCGACGGCAGGATCGTCGGGGCGATCGGCGTGTCGGGCGCCACGCCAGAGCAGGACGGGATCATCGCCCGCGCCGGCGCGGCGGCGGTGAAATAGGCGGCGTGAATTCCCCGCCCTTCGACAGGCTCAGGGTGAGGCATTCAAACCGACCACGGAAATCACCCTCATCCTGAGCCTGTCGAAGGACGAGGGTGACACAAAAGGTCAGCCCTCGCCGAACTCCTTGGCGAACATGGCGATGTAGCCGTCCAGCCGCTCGGAGGCCTCCGGCGCGATCAGCCGCGTGACCTCGGCCGCGAAGGTGACCGGGGCCGAGCCGGGCGCGGTGACGATCTTGCCGCCGACCACAGCGCGGGGGCTTTCGACATAGCGCTCGGCGCCCGCATAACCCGGCGCCTGCTCGGCCAGCCAATCCTTGCCGTTCGAGGTGTGGGCCTTGCCGGCCAGCAGTCCGGCCCGGGCCAGGGCGATGGTCGCCCCGCAGATACCGGCGACGATCTTGCCGTCGGCATGGGCCTGGCGCAGCAGGCCAAACAGCGCCTCGCTCTGATAGGTCTGCCAGGCGTCCGAGCCGATCAGCAGGAAGACGTCAGCGTCGGACAGCACCGGGTCCTCGAAGCCGTAATCGGCGGCGGCCAGGATGCCGCCGATCGAGGTCTCCGGATCGCCGGTCGGGGTGGCGATCTCGATCTGGACCTTGAAATATTCGCGCAGCGAGGCCAGCACGGGACCGGCTTCCCAGTCGGCCCAGCCAGGCTGGAGAAAAGCGACGGCGACGGTCATCAGCGCAGCTTCACGGCGGTGCCGGCCGCCGTGACCATCAGCATGCCATTGTCGGCGCCCAGGGCTTCATAGTCGAGATCCACGCCCACCACGGCGTCGGCGCCCAGGCGGCGGGCCTCGTCGATCATTTCCTGCAGGGCGATGTCGCGCGCCTCGCGCAGGGCCTTCTCGTAGCCGCCGGCCCGGCCGCCGATGATGTTGGTGATGCCGGCGAACAGGTCGCGGAAGATGTGCGCGCCGATAATCGCCTCGCCCGAAACGACGCCCAGGGTGGCCACGGTCTCGCGCTCGGCTATGTGCGGAGTGGTCGAGGTGATCATGAGCAGCTTTCCGTCCCTTGATGCGGACCACCCTACCGGCGGACCGTTCGAAACCCTAGATTGGCATCCATGACCCAAGCCGCCACCCTTTCCTCCACAGGTTTCGACCTGACCCCGCCCACCGAGCCCGAGCGCGAGCGCCTGGAAGGCGACCTCACCGCCGAGGAGGCGCGCGTCCTGCTGCATCACGGCACCGAAGCGCCGTTCTGCGGCGGCCTGCTGGGCGAGAAGAGCCCGGGCGTCTACGGCTGCCGGCTGTGCGGCCTGCCGCTGTTCAAGCACGAGACCAAGTTCGAGAGCGGCACCGGCTGGCCCAGCTTCTACGCGCCGTTCGACGAGGACCACGTCAAGGCGGTGCGCGACACCTCCTACGGCATGGTGCGCATCGAAACCCGTTGCGCGCGCTGCGACAGCCACCAGGGCCACGTCTTCCCCGACGGCCCGGCGCCGACCCGGCTGCGCTACTGCATCAACTCGGTGTCGCTGCAGTTCGTGAAGGCCGGCGATCCCCTGCCCGACCCGCTGCATCGCGGTGATCGGATACCCTGACGACGCCTCAAGCTTCCTCAACGGAAGTTCGACCGTCGGTGGAAAAAATGGGTTGCCCGACACAACTATAAAGAGCACGGTCAGCTCGACGCCGAGGGATCGGCGACTCACTCGGGCGACGTCCCCCTAGACGATTTGCCCGAACCGCCCGCGTACAGCCTCCGGCAGGGTTGTGACGCTCCATGGCGGACGCGTCGGAAGGGGGCCCTTCCCCCCAACCTCCTTCCGACGCGAACCCCTCTTCAGGTTCAGGGCGCGTCTTGAGGGTCAGGGCTGCGTGGATGGGCCGTAGGCGACGTAGCCGCGCTCGACCATCCGGCGCAGGGCCTCATAGGCCGTCGACAGTTCATCATAGGCGTTGCGCAGGCTCGCCAGGGTCTCGACTTCCGAAGGCTCGGGCGCACGGCCCGACTGGCCGATGGCCAGGGCGGCGGCGGCCCAGCGGGCGCGGGCCTGGGCCGTGGTCACGGCCAGCTTCTGGAAATGCCCGGCGTCGAGCCGCCCCAGGGCCTGGGCCATGATCTCGCGGTTGGAGACGAAGGCGGTGTAGTCGATCTGCTCGAGATGGCCGCGCAGGCGCCGCTGCTCCTGCGGATCGATGTCCTGAGGCTCGAAGTGATCGCTGAAACGCCGGGTGCTGGACGTGACGGTGGACGACATGACGGCCTCCCTGACCGCATCGCATAGGCAAGGGAGTCTGCGCCCGAGGCCTTAAGCGGTCCTTACACGTCAATCGGGCGTGAACAGTCCCTGCAACCCGACGATCATGGCGATAATCCCGAAGATCGCCAAGACCAGTCCCGCACCCTGCGAGCCGCTGGTGCCCAGGCGGCGGGCGACCGCCCCGGCCCGCAACCGATCCCACAGCAGCAGGACGCCAACGGCCAGGCCGACGATCTCGAAGTGGAAGACGCGCGGTCCCGAGATCAGGTGCACGACCAGGAAATAGCCGCCGCAGACGAGGGCCACGATCCCGACGATCCAGCCGAACGGAGCCAGACGGCCGGCGAACCGGCCCAGGTCGTCGCCGGCGCGCGGCAGCAGGGCCAGCAGGCCGATCGCCAGCAGGAAGCCGCCGAGGATGTTGCAAAGGTCGAGAAGCAGTTCGAGCATGACCGTGGAATGCCGGCCGGCGGGCAGGCGTTCCACGGCCGGGACCTCAGTACTGCACGATGCTTTCGAAGCCGCCGAAGATCATCCGCTTTCCGTCGAACGGCATGTTCTGCATGTACGGCTTGAGGCGCTCGTCCTCCATCACCTTGGCCATCACCTCGTCGCGCTTGGCCTTGCTGTCGTAGGTGATCCACGAGAACACCGTGATCTCGTCGTCCTTAAGCTGCACGGCGCGGGGAAACGAGGTGACCTCGCCATAGGGCGTGTCCTCGGCGATCGCCTCGACATAGGACAGCGCGCCGAGCTCCATCCAGATCGAGCCGGCCAGCGTGGCCATCTCCTTGTAGGCCTCGACATTGGCCTTGGGCACGGCGAGCACGAAACCGTCGACATAGGTCATGGGATCCTCCCTGGTGTTGTCGTTCCCTAAGGACGATCAAACGTCCGGGACGCCGACATGGGCGAGGAAAAGTTCAGCGACCTTGGATCAGCGCCAGCAGGCGGTTCAGGGTTTCGGCATGCCCACCGCCGGGCGCATCGGAGGCCGAGACCGGCAGCGGCATCTGCGGCGTCAGCCCTCGGCCCTCCAGTTCGGCCCCCGACGAGTCGCGATAAAGTTCCGCCGGCAGGGCGAAGGCCCAGCCGTTCGGCAGCGGCTTGGGAAGCTGATCCGACAGCGCGCCGCGTGTACGCGTCCCGACCTGACGGACGTTCGGCAGGCTTCGCATCATCAGCACGAAGGTCTCGCCGGCGCTGACCGTGATCGGGCCGGTCAGCAGCCAGACGGGTCCGAGATAGCGCGGCCCTGGCGCGGGCTCGATCGTCAGGGGCTGGGGAACCGCCATGACGCCGGCCGGCCGCTTGGACCCGACGACATGCCGCGCGTCCGCGAACCGCCCCGCGATCCGGCGGCTGACTAGGTCGTAGCCGCCGCGATTGTTGCTGACGTCGACGATCACCGCCTTGGCGTCGGCGAAGGCTGCCATCGCCTCGTCGAGCGTCGCATCCAGCGCGACCATGTCGTCGTCGCCCGCCTCGGCATCGAAGCCGCCCATGGTGACGACGGCAAGGTATCCGACCTCGCCCTCGCGCCCCCAGAAGATCCTGCCATTGGCGACGCGGCGCGCCTTGAACGGCGCGGCCAGCACATCGTCCCGCCAGACCCGCCCCCAGGCGGCCTCGCCGCCGGGTCGTCCCTGGGCCTGGAGCAGCACCTTGGCCTCGCCGAAGCGGCGGCTGCGCGGCTGTCCGTCGACCACGCCATCCAGCTCCACATGGGCGTCGTCGATCCCGCGCAGCAGGACGCCCAGCGCCTTCCACAGATCGGCGTCCGTCGGCGAGCCGCCCAGCGCGGCGATCGCCTCTCGCCGCCGCACCGACCAGTCCAGGCCGCGCTCGGCCGACAGCGGATAGTAGGCGGCGAAGGTGTCGGCGACCGCGGACAAGGTCCGCTGCGGCGTCCACGGCGCGTTGGCCAAGCAGGCGGCCGGCAGGGCCTTCAATCGATCGAAGCGATAGAGCGTCCCGTCTGGATCGCCGGCGGTCTCGACGACGCCGCCTCCGGCCTGCCGCCACAGCTTGAACACGCCGTCCGGATCGGCCTCCGATCGCGGATCACGCCAGCAGTCCTCGCCAGCGACATGGTAGAGAACCGGCCCCGCCGCCTCGAACCTTACGATCCAGCCATAGCCACGCGAGCGCCAGACGCCTTGCAGCGGCTTGGCGACGACGGCGTTCTCGAAAACAGGATTGAAAGACACTGCAGCCAAGGACGGTGCGCCGACAGCCAGCCCCGTAAGAAAGGCAATGCTGGTAAGTGCTTTCATGAGGTCGCAGCGATCAGTCTCAACCGACCTTCTTTTGAAGAGCGGCGACTGCCTTCTCCACCGCGACCTGACGCCCCAAAAACTTGCCCGCCCGCTCCTCACGCGTACCGTGACGCGCCTTCCAGGCGGCCTCCTTCAAGGCTTCCTCGACGAGCTTGATGTCGGTTCTCTGGCTCATGACAGGCTTGAATCTAGCAGTTCCAAACCTTCCTCGCCACTCCGCCAGACCTGCCAACTGTCGACGAGCGGTTTGTAGATTTTGTCGAGATATTGGAGGCTCTTTGGAAAACGACGCCGAATATCCCGCTCGGGAATATCATGCCCTCCCATCGCCACCCGACGACGGACGCGGGCTAGCAACTCCTCGACGTTTGCCAGGCGCAGATAGACGAGCTCCACTCGGTAGCCGACGGCTCTCCAGTGATCGATGCGGCGAGCGTAGGAAAGGCTGGCGAGGGTCGTCTCGAGCGCTATGTCTCGTTGTTCTTCCGTCAGCGCCGCCAGAAGTTTCAACATCTCCCTGCCCGCGATCACGACTGACGGCATGGCCCCCTGCATGACGAAGGCCCGGCTCTAAAGAACCGGGCCCCGTCAGCTTCACCTCAAGAGAAGCGGTTGGAAAGCCGCCCTACTCCGTCTTCAGGTAGATCTCGCTCCCCTGCTCTTTGAACTTCTCGCTCATCTCCGCCATGCCGAGGTCGGCCGCGTTCGGGGCCTGGGCGGCGGCGAAGTCGCGGACTTCCTGGCTGATCTTCATCGAGCAGAACTTGGGACCGCACATCGAGCAGAAGTGCGCGGTCTTGTGCGCCTCCTTGGGCAGGGTCTCGTCGTGGAACTTGCGGGCCGTCTCGGGGTCGAGGCCGAGGTTGAACTGGTCTTCCCAGCGGAACTCGAACCGCGCCCGGCTGATGGCGTCGTCCCACATGGCCGCGCCGGGATGGCCCTTGGCGAGGTCGGCGGCGTGGGCGGCCAGCTTGTAGGTGATGACGCCGGTCTTGACGTCGTCGCGGTCGGGCAAACCGAGGTGCTCCTTGGGCGTGACGTAGCAGAGCATGGCCGTGCCGAACCAGCCGATCATCGCCGCCCCGATCGCCGAGGTGATGTGGTCGTAGCCAGGAGCGATGTCGGTGGTCAACGGACCGAGGGTGTAGAAGGGGGCCTCGTGGCAGTGCTTCAGCTGCTCGTCCATGTTGGCCTTGATCTTGTGCATGGCCACGTGGCCCGGCCCCTCGATCATCACCTGCACGCCGTGCTTCCAGGCCACTTTGGTCAGTTCGCCCAGGGTGCGCAGTTCCGAGAACTGGGCCTCGTCGTTGGCGTCGGCGGTCGAGCCGGGACGCAGGCCGTCGCCCAGCGAGAACGACACGTCGTAGGCGCGCATGATCTCGCAGATCTCGTCGAAGCGCTCGTAGAGGAAGTTCTCCTTGTGGTGGGCCAGGCACCACTTGGCCATGATCGAGCCGCCGCGGCTGACGATGCCGGTGACGCGCTTGGCGGTCATCGGCACGAAGGGAAGCCGCACGCCGGCGTGGATCGTGAAGTAGTCGACGCCCTGCTCGGCCTGCTCGATCAGGGTGTCGCGGAAGACCTCCCAGTTCAGGTCCTCGGCCACGCCGTTGACCTTCTCCAGCGCCTGATAGATCGGCACGGTGCCGATGGGGACGGCGCTGTTGCGGATGATCCAGTCGCGGATGTTGTGGATGTTGCGGCCCGTCGACAGGTCCATGACCGTGTCGGCGCCCCAGCGCGTGGCCCAGACCATCTTGTCGACCTCGTCGGCGACGGTCGAAAGCACCGCCGAGTTGCCTATGTTGGCGTTGATCTTGACCAGGAAGTTGCGGCCGATCGCCATCGGCTCAAGCTCGCCGTGGTTGATGTTGGCCGGGATGATGGCGCGGCCCCGAGCCACTTCCTGGCGCACGAACTCCGGCGTCACGAAGTCGGGGATGCTGGCCCCGAAGTCCTCGCCGTCGCGCACGCAGGGGCGGCTCTGCTCGCGGCGCAGGTTCTCGCGGATGGCGACATATTCCATCTCGGCGGTGATGATGCCGGCGCGGGCGTATTCCAGCTGGGTGACCAGCTTGCCCTGGGTTCCGCGATAGATCTTGCGGCCATTGTCGGGGAACTGCGGGGCCAGGTGCTTGCCCTGGGCGAAGCCGTTGTCCTCGGGCTTGACCTCGCGCGGGTTGGCGACCACTTCGACGTCGCCCCGGGCGATGACCCAGGCTTCGCGTGCGCGTTGCAGGCCCTTCTCGATGTCGATGGTCACGGTCGGGTCGGTATAGGGACCCGACGGGTCGTAGATGGTCACCGGCGGCTCGTTGGCCGACGGGTGGACGGCCACCTCGCGGAACGGCACGCGGATGTCCGGGAACAGCTCGCCGGCCTGATGGACCTTGCGCGACCCGGGAATGGGGCCGGTGGCGACGTCGCTGGTCGCCGGGATGATGGGGGTTTGGGCGTTCATGTTGCGGGCTCCTCAAGCATTGAAGAGACCCGGACGTGTCGAGCTAAGTCGGTTTACGGGCTGGAATAGACGCCTCCAGACCGCGTTCCCTCCCTTCGCCGGCATGACCCGGATCAGGTTCGACGGGTCAGGGCTCAAGCCCAATCTCAGCCGCGACAGCGACCCCCCGGTGAACAGGGCGGACACTAGGGATGTTGACGCCTAGGTCAAGGGAGCGCGGGACAAAGCCCGTCGCTGCGGACCAGCTTGTCCAGCGGCTTCAAGGCGGGATCGACGTCCTTCAGGGCGCAGAGCGGGCGGGCTTCTTCCGTGGCCTCCTGGCGACGCCCCTGGGCGGCGACCAGGGCGACGAGGTGGTAGCGCAGCAGCAGTTCGAACTTCGTCGGCAGATCCTCGGTCAGAATCTCGCGCTCGGCCAGGGCCAGGCGGACTTCCCGTTCGCCCTCGGCCAGACGGTGAGCCTGCAGGTGGGCGCGGGCGAGCAGCAGGCGCGTCCGCGGATCCCGCGGATAGGCCGCGACCAGGGCGGCGATCTCGCGCGGGTCGGACTCGACCTTTTCCGTGAACAGGTCGCCGGGCGCCAGCAGGCGGCCGCGCTCGATGTAGCGATCATGGCGGGTGGCCACGAGGGCGAAGGCCGTGACCGCCAGCGCCAGGCCCGCGCCGCCGATAAACCAGAGCCAGCGGCCGGCGCTGGGGTGGTCGGCCTCCTCGTCCCAGGTGGCCAGCAGCAGGAAGCCGATGGCGCCGCCGGCGACGGCGCCGCCCAGATGGCCGTTGTAGTCGATGTTCGACCCGGTCAGCGCCCCGAACGGGATCACCGACGGCACGAACAGGCGCAGGGTGATCCAGCGCAGGCGCTTGGCGTGCTCGTGCATGCTGGGGTGCAGGCTGATCGCCAGGATCATCGCCAGCAGGCCCATGATCGCTCCCGAAGCGCCGACCGTGACCGTCCGCGGATCGTTGAGCAGCAGCGACCCGATGGAGCCCCCGATCGCCGAGACGACGAAGGCCGCCGCCAGCCAGGCGCGGCCGGCCACCCGTTCCAGCGTGATCGCCGCGAAGGCCATGACCACCGCGTTGCCGACGATGTGGGCCAGGTTGGCGTGCAGCAGGGGCGCGGTGAAGATCCGCCACCACTCGCCGCCTTCGACGACCAGTCGCCGGCTGACGCCGCCCACGGCCATCAGGTTATGGAGGGCCAACTCCATGCCCTGGCCCATCGGCAGGCCGCGCGTGGGCTCGAACACGAAGATCAGCGCCAGCAGCGTCAGCAGGGCGACGCTCAGATACGGGGTACGGTCGGGAACGGCCTCGGGCTCGGCGGCCGCCGCCTGCGGCGCGGACGATCGGATCGGCGGCAGGTCCCAGGCGTCCGCCAGGGATTTGGGCGGAACGGCCCGTTTGCCGAAGGTTGAGGTTGCAGACATGGGCTCCGGCCTCGCTCAACCTCCGGAATACATGCCGCGTCCTTACGTCGCATGAATCGGCATGGTTAGCGGATCGCAACCGCCGGCTCCTTCAGGCCTGCAGCCGAGCATTCACATTTACAGGTTGCACGATTAGGCGGATACATCTTCAGCGACAAGCGCCGTGGCGAGGGGAGCCGCATGGGCGAACGTTCCGAACTTCTGGCCTTCTTCGAGCGGTCCAAGGTGCCCGTGGGCCTGCCCCTGCTGGCGGCCGGGACGATCCCGGCGAGCCTGATCGGCCTGCTGCTGTTCTATCTGCCCGACCTGCCGCTGGACCTGGCCTTCTTCGGCGGCTGGCTGGCGCTGCTGTCGCTGGCCGCCCTGATCTGGGCCACCGTGCTGTGGGGCCTGGTCGTGGCCGTGACGCCGCAGAAGCAGGCCCTGACCAGCGCCTCGGTCGTGGCCGTGGCCATGTCGCTGGCGATCGCCTCGGTCGCCTCGCCGCCGGCCATCGGCTCGCTGGCCCAGAAGACCGGCCGGGTGGTCGAGGCGGCCCTGGCCTGGACGCCGGCCCTGGTGTCCCAGGCGGTCAGCGGCGTGGATCCCTGCTCGGGCGGCGTGCTGAAGCCGGAACAGCGCCGCCAGACCGTGCTGAAGGGCCGGATAACCGGCGTGCTGCACGGCTTCATCAGTCGCGGCGACCGGGGCTGCACCCCGGCCGACCTGATCCCGGCCGGCCTGTCGTCCGCCCCCGCCGGAACCATGACCGGCGGCGCCTGGATCTGGTTCCTGATCGTGTTCGGCATCTGCCTGGTGCTGGCCCGCGCCATCGCCGAGGCTCGCACCGAATGGTATCCGGCCGACGGCTCGCGCGAGCCGATCATCGCCTATCCCAAGTGGATCGCCGCGGTCGTCTACACCGCCATCCTGATCCCGGCCTCGTACCTGGCCATCGGCTCGCTGCTACTGTTGACCCAAGAGACCACGGCCGTCGACCAGGCCGAACTGAACCGAAGGCTCGACGACGTCGAGGCCAAGGCGATGTCGAGCCAGAGCATGGAGCCCCTGCCCGTCAATACCGGCCTGCTGCTGGGCCAGGCGGTCAATGCGGCCAACGCCGTGCCGCCTACGCCGGCGCCGATCGCGGCGCCCGGCCCGGAGGTCGGCGGAGAGGCCAAGCCCGCCGCCACGCCGGCGGCGCTGGCCGTGACCCCGGCGGTGGACCAGGCCGAGCAGCTGCGGATCATCGTCCAGGGCGTCAACGACTACCAGAAGCTCAGCCAGCGGTTCGAGCAGTACCGGGTGTCGCGCAAGCTGGAGATCGTCCGCGACTACAACGAGGCCGTCGGCCGGTTCCCGCCCAGCCAGCTGCCCGGTTATGTCGACATCCTGGTCGAGCGCTATCGCGAGCAGGTCACGACGCGCCGGTTGCAGCTGCGCCAATGCCTGGGGGCGCTGTCGGGCGTGCAGACCGTGTCGATCGTCGATCGCAGGATGAACCTGCGCAACCTCGCCGCCGCCGCGCCCTATACCGAGGAGATCAAGAAGACCTGCAAGGCGCCGGTCGAGGTGGCGACGGCGGCCGGATCGACGATCGAGGCCGATCGCAACCTGCGGCTGGGCAACCTGATCGAGCGGGTGCTGTATCGCTGGCTGATCGGCGTGCCGGCCTCGACCCTGCTGATCCTGGGCCTGATCGGCTTTGGCCTGTTCGGCGCGGCGATCCGGATGCTGGGCCGGCCCGACCGTCCCGAGCTGAACGCCGAGCCCGACCAGCCGGTCGATGCGGAAGCCCGCGTCCAGGTCGACGCCCTGTTCGCCCGCAGCGAAGCCCTCAGCCATGCCCCGCCGCCGGCCGAGGACGACGTCTCGTCGCGGGCCCAGCGCGAACGGCAGTTGCGCCGGCAGGAGATCCTGGCGCTCAAGGCCCTGGCCCTGCGGATCAACGCCGCCTCGCGCTCGGACCATGCCGGCAGCAACAACATCGTCTATTTCCGCGCCAACTACGTCGTGGGCGACGACGGGCTGGTGCGGGTGGGCGAGCGGGTGGCGGTCAGCGGCGCCCCGGCCCGGGTGCTGGTCCACGGCATGGGGGCGGCCTTCACGATCTTCCTCCTCAGCGAATGCGGCGCGCGGCTGTTCAACGAGGGCGGCCAGACCAATCCGATCGGCATGCTGGCCATGGGCTTCATCGGCGCGGTGTTCGCCGAAGACATCTGGAAGCGGGCCCGCGAAATCCTCGGCGAGAACCTCAAGCGCAAGCCCGAACCCAAGGAGCAGCCGCAGGCGCCGGCTGCGGCGCCCGCGGCCCTGCCTGCCGAATAACCGCTAGAGCGTCGCCGCAGAGAAGGTGTCGCAGGCCGCCGGCTTGCCCGCGTCATAGCCCTTGCCGAACCAGCGCATGCGCTGGGCGCTGGAGCCGTGGGTGAAGCTGTCGGGCACCACGCGCCCCTGGGCCTTTTCCTGGATCGTGTCGTCGCCGACGGCGGCGGCGGCGCCCAGGCCGTCCTCGATGTCGGCGCGGGTGATCTGGATGTTGGAGACCTCGGGCGCATGTCGCGCCCAGACGCCGGCGTAGCAGTCGGCCTGCAGCTCCAGCCGCACCGAGCCGCTTTCGGCGCCCTGGCGGCCCAGTCGATCGGCCTGGCGGTTGGCGCCCAGCTGGTTCTGGATGTGGTGGCCGATCTCGTGGCTGATGACATAGGCGCGAGCGAACTCGCCCTTGGCGCCGAAGCGGCTTTCCAACTCGTTCCAGAACGACAGGTCGAGATAGACCTTGCGGTCGGCCGGGCAATAGAACGGCCCCATGGCCGACTGGCCGGTTCCGCAGCCGGTGCCGGTCGAGGCGTCGTAGAGCACCACGGCCGACGGCGGCACGTACTTGCCGCCCGAGCGGGCGAAGATCGGCCCCCAGACGTCGGCGTTCGAGGTCTCGATGACGTCGACGAAGCGGCCGCCTTCGTCCTGGGTGGAACCCCGCTCGCCTTGCTGCTGGGCCGCCGGTTGCTGGGCGCCGTTGACGACGCTGAGCGTGGTCTCGGGACTGATGCCGAACACCAGATAGCCGACCACGGCCAGGGCCACCGCCCCGATGCCGCCGCCGGCCACGCCGACCGGACCCAGACCGCGCCGGTCCTCGATATTGCCGGAGCGCCGGCCGCCTTCCCATTCCATGCGTTCAGCGCTCCCTTAGCGTTCGGAGGCGGGCTTGATGGCCCGGATGGCGGCATTGCTCCGCGCCAGGCGGGCGTCGGTCAAGCGGTCAAGCTCGTCGAGGCGCAGCGACTGGGCCGCGGCCGGATCGCCGCGCTCGGGCAGGGCCCTGAGCGGACGCGGCGAGGCGGGCGCCGTCGCCAGACCGTGCACGGCGGCGCCGGCGGCGGCCCGATCGCGAGCCGCCTGGACCCGCCGGGCCGAGGCCAGCTGGTCCTGGCGCAGGCTGTCGATCTCCATCCGCGCGGCGTTGCGGTCGCGCAGAGCCCCCGGATCGACCTGGGCCAGGGCCGCGCCGCTCCAGGGGGCGCCCGCCAAAGCCACGGCCAAGGCGGCCGCCCCCATCGATCGTCCGGTCATTCCACGCCTCCGCGTCGTTCCCCCTGCCGTCAGGGGCTCTCGATCGAGAAACGCGCCAGCTCCTCCTTCGGCGCCGCCCAGTCGGGATCGAGTTCGGAGGCCCGGCGGTAGTCGCGATAGGCGGCCGGCAGGTCGCCCAGGTTCTCGTGCGCCAGGCCGCGGTTGTAGAAGGCCCGTTCCGGCGAGACGACGCCCAGGGCCAGGCCTCGATCGATCTCGGCCAGCCCCTCGACGAACCGCTCCTCGGCCACGAAGGCCGCGCCGCGATTGACATAGGCCTCGCCCAGCTTGGGATCGATGCGGCCGGCGGCGTCGAAGTCGTCACGGGCCTCGACATAGGCCTTGCGGCGCAGCTGGATCACGCCGCGATTGACCAGGGTGCGGGCCCGGTCGCCGGACTTCAGGGCCTCGACCTCCAGGGCCGAGGTGCACAGGCGCATCGTCGTGTCGTCCGAACGGCCGCGGACCACGGCTTCCGAACAGTCCTGGGCCATGCCGCCGCCGAAGATCAGCGTCGAGGCGCCGGCGCCGCCAGGCGGCGTCAGCAGGGCCAGGGCGGCGACGCCCAGGATCCAGCCGCGAGCGGGCGGCCGAGACTTCGCAGTCTGGGTGTTCATGCGTTTTCTCCCAACGTTCACCCGGCCTTCCGGCAGGCCCGCGGGATGGGAGAACCCAAGCCGCGGACGTGCGGGGACGGGCTTTTCGAACCGGTCGACGTCGAGGCCGTCCGGCCGGGCCAGCATAGCACCGGACGGGAGCGGGCGGCGCGGCAAAACGCCCGAAAACGCTTTGCCAGCCGACGGGCGGCGGCCTATCTCGGAGCGGTCGAACGGAGTTCCCGCATGCATCTGGCCCGCTTTCCCCGCGCCCGCTTCGCCCACCTGCCGACGCCGCTGGAGCCGCTGCCCCGGCTGGGCGCGGAACTGGGCATCGACCTGTGGGTCAAGCGCGACGACTGCACGGGCCTGGCCGGCGGCGGCAACAAGACCCGCAAGCTGGAATTCCTGCTCGGCGAGGCCCTGGCTCTGGGGGCCGACACCCTTGTGACGCAGGGCGCTGTTCAGTCCAACCACGTGCGCCAGACCATCGCGGCGGGGGTGCGCTTTGGCCTGCCGACCGAAGTCATTCTCGAGGAGCGCACGGGCTCGAAGGCCAGCGACTATGTCGGCAACGGCAATGTGCTGCTCGACAAGCTGATGGGCGCCTCGATCCGCTTCGTGCCCGGCGGGACCGACATGAACGAAGAGCTGGAGGCGACCGCCGAGATCGTCCGTCGGCGCGGCGGCAGGCCCTATGTGATCCCCGGCGGCGGCTCCAACACGGTCGGGGCCCTGGGCTATGTCGACTGCGCCCGCGAGTTGGTGGTGCAGGCCGATGCCCTGGACCTGAAGATCGACCGCCTGGTCACCGCCACCGGCAGCGCCGGCACTCATGCGGGCCTGGTCGCGGGCTTCGCCGCCCTGTCGGTCGACATACCGATTCTGGGCTTCGGCGTGCGCGCGCCGAAAGTCAAACAGGAGGAAAACGTCTTCAATCTGGCCGTTGCTACCGCCGAGACCATCGGCGCGGCGGGACGGGTGAAGCGCGAGGCTGTGGTGGCCGACTGCGACTATGTCGGCGAGGGCTATGGCCTGGTGGACCAGGGGGTGATCGACGCCCTGGCGCTGGCGGCGCGCACCGAGGGGCTGCTGCTGGATCCGGTCTATTCGGGCAAGGCCATGAAGGGGCTGATCGACCAGGCCCGCAAGGGAAGGTTCAAGAACGAGCGGGTGGTGTTCCTGCATACGGGCGGGGCCCAGGGCCTGTTCGGCTACCAGTCGGTGCTGGAACCGGCGCTGGGCTGAGGGACCCTTGGCTGAAGGAACAAGACGATGAGCAAGATCCTCGGCGTGCTGGGCGGCATGGGACCGGCCGCCACCCTCGACTTCCTGGCCAAGCTGCAGGCGGCCACGCCCGTGGTCCGCGAGCAGGACCACATCCGGGTGCTGGTCGACATCAATCCCAAGGTTCCCGACCGCAACCACGAGGGCGACGCGGCCGGGCCGGTGCTGGCGGCCATGGCGGCGGGGCTGCGGGACGCGGGCGCGCAGGTGCTGGCCATCGCCTGCAACACCGCCCACGCCTTCGCCGATGAGGTGCGCTCCAGCGGCCTGCCGCTGATCGACCTGCCGGAGACGGCGGTCGAGGCCGCCCGGGTGCACGGCGCGACGCGGATCGGCGTGCTGGGCACCGGCTCGGCGCTGTCGATCTATCGCGACCGGCTCTCGCACCTGGGGCTGGAGGCCGTGACCCTGGGCGACCACGAGCAGGTCGAGTTCATGGCCCTGCTCTATCGCATCAAGCGCGGCGACCTGTCGGACGGAGCCCGCGAGACCATGGCCGCCCTGGCCCACCGGCTGGTGGGGCTGGGCGCCGAGGCCGTGGTGGCGGGCTGCACCGAGGTTCCGCTGGTGCTGGGCCAGGGTGATCTTGTCGTGCCTTTCGTGGATGCGACGCAGGCGCTGGCGGCGCGGTGCGTGGCGGTTTGCACCTGATCTTTCCTTCTCCCCTTGCGGGAGAAGGTGGCGGCGAGGGCCGTCGGATGAGGGGTTTCTCAGACAGGAGACACTCCACCCGGCCCGACCGCTGCTCGCAGCTTCGAGGTTTGAGAGACCCCTCACCCGACCTGCTTCGCAGGCCACCCTCTCCCGCAAGGGGAGAGGGACATGGGTGAGCGTTCTCCCGCGCGAATGCGCGTTAGGTCGGGAAGGCGCGGAGCGGTCGGGCGGAGCCCGGAGACCGTAGGGTTTGTTTGCGTTTCGGCTTCGTCTGACCGCTCCGCCACATCGTTGGCTCGAAGGACCGGGGGCGTAGGCGCTATTTCAGCCATTGGCCCGGCTAGCCCTCGGACGGGCAGGATCGACAGCCCCGCGGTAATCCGGCGCGGCCTCGGCTGATCCTGTTGAACCGGTTTGAACGTTCCCGGCCTGTCGACCCGCTTGTCGCGTCACGGAACGGCTGGCGGTCCAGTCACGCCTTCTGAGCGATCCTGCAAACCCGCCCTTCCCATGACGCAACAAGCGGCCCCGCTCGATGCGATCACAGCCGCAACTTGGGCCGGTACCAAGAGCCCTCCCCATGGCTGGGATGGGTTTGAGTATGGGGGCGGTTTGAGTGGGTGGGGATAAGTTGGGGTCGAGAAAGTTTAGAGCGTTGATTTTGCTGGACTCTTTTCCGAGTTCGCCGTGTGAGCAGCGTGCGTAAGGCCGTCCTCAAACCGTAAAACCCCCGCGAACGCGGGGCCCCAGGTGTTTTATCGTCTGGCGCCGAGGGTTGCAGAAAAAGCCTGGGTCCCCGCTTTCGCGGGGATTTTACGGAGGGGGGTGGGACCGCAGGCGGCGTACCCCCTCACCCTCCCAGGCTCTCGCCTGGGCCCCTCCCTCTCCCTATGGGAGAGGGTTCAGATGCACGATGATTTCCGTCGCGGCCTTGGCGGCTTCGCGGGCTTTGGCGGCCTTGGCGTCGCGTTGGGCCTGGCCGGCCTGCATCGCGGCGGCCCATTTGGTTTTCGGGGGTGGTTTGGGGAGCGGCATGGCGTCCTCCGTGGATCAGCCGCAGCAGGTCACGGCCGCGCCTAACCGTCCAATCACGACTCTGCGACACAGAGCACCTATCAGCCGCCGAACAGCCGCTTCAGCCAGCGGGGGATGCCGTCCACGGCGCGGTCGATATCGCGGCCGACCTCGTCGTCCTCGGACGGCGGGGCCGCTCGGGGAACCGGGGCGCGGTCGCGGGCGATCAGGCCGGCCTTGAGGCCCGAACCGACGAAGTCGCGCCAGATCTGGGCCGGCAGGCCGCCGCCGGTGACGCCGTTCATCGGCGAGTGGTCGTCATTGCCGACCCAGACCCCGACCACCAGGTCGCCGGTGAAGCCGACGAACAGGGCGTCGCGATGGTCCTGGGTGGTGCCGGTCTTGCCGTAGGTCAGCTGGCCGGTGCGGGCGGCGCGGCCGGTGCCCTCCTCGACCACCGCCCCGAGCAGCTCGTAGAGGGCCGCGCGCTGGGCGGGATCGAGCGCCTGGCTGGGCGGCGGCGCCTGGCCGGCCGGGCGCGGACGGCCGTAGGGCGCAACGGGCGTATGTCCCGAGGCGACGGCGGCGTAGGCGCTGGTCAGTTCCAGCAGCGTCGTCTCGGCCGTGCCCAGCGACAGGCTGGCGTCGGTCGCCTTCAGCGGCGAGGTGATCCCCAGGTCGCGAGCGGCCTGGACGACGGCCTCGCCGCCGGCGGTCTGCCAGATCCGCGCGGCGATGACGTTGTTGGACTGGGCAAAGGCGTCGCGAAGGGTCAGGTCGGTTCCCGCCCCGCCCTCGTAGTTCTTCGGGGTCCAGCCGCCGATGGTGATCGGATCGCCGACCACCCGCATGTCGGTGCGGGCCCCGTCGCGCAGGGCGGCCAGGTAGACGAACAGCTTGAAGGCGCTGCCCGGCTGGCGCTTGGCCTGGACGGCGCGGTTGAACTGGCTGGCGGCGTAGGAACGGCCGCCGACCATGGCGACGACCTTGCCGTCGGGGCGCATGGCGACCAGGGCCGCCTGCCCCGCCTTCAGCCGGCCGCCGGACTTGGCCAGCGCCCGGTTGACCGCCTGCTCGGCCCGGCGCTGCAGGCGGCCGTCGAGGGTGGTGGGAACCTTGACCTCGCCATAGCGGGCGGTCTCGAAGGCGTCGGCGATCTGGGGCGAGACCCAGTCGGCGAAATAGCCGCCGACCGGCAGGCTGGCGCGCACGGCCCGGGCGCGGGCGCCATGGGCGGCGGCGGCCTGCTGCGGCGTGATGGCCTTGGTCTCGACCATGTCGGCCAGGACGAGGTTGGCGCGGGCGGCGGCGGCCTTGGGGTTGTCGACTGGATCCAGGCGGCTGGGCGCATTGACCATGCCGGCCAGGATCGCCGCCTGGCCGAGGGTGAGCGTCTCGGGCGGGCGGCCGAAATAGTGCCGCGAGGCCGCGCCCAGGCCATAGACCCCGTCGCCGAAATAGATGCTCGACAGATAGCGGGCGAGGATCTCGTCCTTGGACAGGCGCAGTTCCAGCCAGATCGCGATCACCGCCTCCTGCGCCTTGCGGCGAAGCGTGCGCTCGTTGCTGAGGAAGGCGTTCTTGGCCAGTTGCTGGGTGATGGTGCTGGCGCCCTCGCGCGCCTCGCCGGCCTTGATGTTGACGGCGGCCGCCCGGCCCATGCCCCAGAGGTCGAGGCCGAAGTGATGGCGAAAGCGCCGGTCCTCGATGGCGATGAAGGCGTCGGGCACGTAGGCCGGCAGGTCGGCGACGACGACCGGGGCCTCCTTGTAGGCCCCTCGGCGGGCGAAGGGCTTGCCCTGCGCGTCCAGCAGCACCACCGCCGGGCTCGGCAGCGGCTCCAGCGAGCGCGACAGCGGCAGACTGACCCCGACCCAGACGAAGGCGGCCAGCAGCACGACTAAGACGAAGCCCAGCGCGGCCATCCAGCGCGGATGGCGACGGACGAAGGCGACGACGCCCCGAACTCTCGCGGCGACGAAAGCGACTACGGTCAGGGCGACATGACGCGCCTTCACCGTCCAAGCTCGCCAATCGAAGTCGGCCACCCGGCCCCCGTTTCCTGTTCAGCCCAACCCTGGATGGCAGGCACTTGCGGCAGGAAAGCGTCCGGACACGGTCAAGGTTGCGCGGCTCAGCTCTGCAGCGTCATGAACGAGTCGACCTTGTCCAGCGCGGCCAGCGGCGCGTGGATCCTGCAGACCAGGCCCTCGGGGCGGTAGTCGAGAACCACCTGGCCGTCGAGCTCGCTGGCCAGGGCCAGTTCGATGATCCGCGAGCCGAAGCCGCGCCGGGTGGGCCGGACCACCGGCGGTCCGCCGTACTCGGTCCAGGTGATGGCGATACGCGCGCCGGGCTCGGAAGCCCAGCCGACCTCGACCGAACCGCCGGGAACCGACAGGGCGCCGTACTTCAGGGCGTTGATGGCCAGTTCGTGGAAGGCCAGGGCCATGACCACGGCCGGCTTGGGCGAGACCATCAGGTCGGGGCCGGCGATCGTCGCCGCGTGCTCGCCGCCGAGATACGGCTTCAGCGAACCCTCGACGATCTGGCGCAGGCTGGCGGCGGCCCAGTTCTCGTCGGTCAGCACGTTGTGGGTGGCGGCGATGGCCATCAGCCGGCCCTCGAAGGCCCGCCGCACGGCCGGATCGACCCCGGCGTTGCGCAGCGACTGGGCGGCGATCGACTGGACGATGGCCAGGGTGTTCTTGACCCGGTGATTGAGCTCGTTGACCAGCAGCTGGCGATGGCGCTCGGCCAGCATGGCGGCGGTGACGTCGCGCGAGGCGGCTAGCACCCGCACCACCCGGCCCGCTTCGTCGAGCACCGGCGAGACGGTGGTGTCCCACCAGCGGATATTGCCCCTGGCGGTCGGGCACAGGGCGCGGAAGGCGGCCGAGCCGCCGGCCAGGGCCCCGTTCAGGGCGCTCTCGACGGCGGGGCGGCTTTCGGGCGGCCACAGGTCGGGCCAGTACTGGTTGCGGTTGCGGCCTTCGAAGTCGTCGATCTCGAAGAGCTCGCGGCCGCGGGCGTTCATGTATTCGACGCGGCCGGCGGCGCTGATGACCCGGATGCAGTCCTGGCTGGCTTCCAGCACGCTGTGGAAATAGACCCCCGCGTCGGCCAGCACGCCCATGTCCGCTTGGTCGTCCGCCATTCCCCCTCCATCGCTCGGCAGCGAGAGTTGCGCGAGACCGCGACGCTCGTCAAAGGCGCATGTGAGACGGCCTCAGAACGAGATGCTGGGCGCGTCCTCGGCGCAGGCCTCCATCAGCCCGACCATGGCGGCGGTGACGCGCGAGGTCTGGGCCATGCGGCGAAGGGCTTCGCGGGCGTGGGCGCTGTCGGCGATCTCGGCCTGGCGCTCCAGCCGTTCGGCTTCTTTGAGGTGTTCGTGTTGGCTCGGCATGGGATGATTGTTTACTGGAGATGAACGCCGTTCTCCATGCGACCGCACGACGCAGCTCAGCGAACTTTGTTAGCGCTCACGGGAGCTTAGAGTGCGATTGCACGCGACCGGCGTCACGGCGGTGCGAGGGGCCGGAAATGAAAACACCCCCGGGTCCTTGGGACCCGGGGGTGTCGTCCTGTTCCCCAACAGGACGGCGTCGCCCGCTGCCATCCGGCGCGGCGGCGTCGCCTCATAAACCGATGGTCGTCATTTCGGGGATATCGCGCCTGGAGACAACGTGGCGGCCTGTCACACACGCGCCAGGGGATTTTTCCGGCCGGCTCGCCCAGAGCGTGCTTGCCATTGATGACACCGGTGGACATCATGCCGTCCAACACGCGCCGGGCCAACGGCGGCAAGGACTCGGGACATGGTTCCGATCGGGGAAGGAAACCAAGGCGACGCTTCCTGGAAGCGGGCTTTTCGCGTCTCCGCCCCCGCCGCCTGCGTCCCTGCGCCGCGCCTGGTTTTCCTGGAGTTCGCGTCGATGCCGCTCAGCCCGCTTTCCCGCCGCCGCCTGATGGCGACCACCGCGGCCGCCTTCGCCGCCTCGGCGGGTCTCGCGCCATTCAAGGCCCTGGCCGCCGAGGCGCCGAGCAAGGCCCAGGCGCTGGAGACCATGAAGCGAGCCACGACCTTCATGGTCGACAAGGTCGCCTACCAGGGCGGCTACGTCTGGAGCTACCTGCCCGACTTCTCGCGCCGCTGGGGCGAGATGGAGGCCTATCCGACGATGATCTGGGTGCAGCCGCCCGGCACGGCGACCATGGGCCACCTGTTCCTCGACGCCTATCACGCCACCGGCGACGCCTATTATTACGAGGCCGCCAAGCAGGTCGCAGACGCCCTGATCAAGATCCAGCATCCGGCCGGGGGCTGGAACTATCTGGGCGACCTGGCCGGCGAGAAGTCGATCAAGAAATGGTACGACACCATCGGCAAGAACGGCTGGCGGCTCGAGGAATTCCAGCACTATTACGGCAACGCCACCTTCGACGACGCCGGCACGGCCGAGAGCGCCCAGTTCCTGCTGCGGCTGTATGTGGAAAAGCACGACAAGGCCTTCAAGCCGGCGCTGGACAAGGCCATCGCCTTCGTCCTCAGCAGCCAGTACCCGGTCGGCGGCTGGCCGCAGCGCTTCCCGCTGAAGGACGAGTTCCACCATCACGGCCGGCCCGACTACACCGGCTACATCACCTTCAACGACGACGTGGCCGGCGAGAACCTCGAGTTCCTGATCATGGTCTGGCAAGCCCTGGGCGACCCGCGCGCCCTGCCCGCGATCCACAAGGCCATGGACAGCTTCCTGGCCTGCCAGCAGCCGCAGCCCCAGCCGGGCTGGGGCCTGCAGCACCGGGTCAGCGACCTGAAGCCTGCCGGCGCCCGCACCTATGAGCCCGAAGCCTTCGCCACCCACACCACGGCCGCCAACATCACCGCCTGCATGGGCTTCTACGAACTGACCGGGGATCCGAAGTACCTGGCGCGCCTCTCCGAGGCGCTGGACTGGCTGGAGACCCTGCGCCTGCCCGTGGAACACCAGAAGGGCCGGGCCTTCCCGACCTTCGTCGATATCGGCACGAACAAGCCGCTCTACGTGCACCGCACTGGCAGCAACGTCGTCAACGGCCGCTACTTCGTCGACCAGAACCCCGAGAACACGGTGGCGCACTATTCGTCGTTCCGGGGGATCAACATCCCGGCCCTGCGCAAGCGGCTGGAGACCCTGAAGGCCACGCCGCCCGAGGTGATCAGCAAGGCCTCGCCGCTGAAGGCCGGCCGCCAGGCGCTGCCGAAATACTTCACCCTGAAGGACGTGTCGGTGTCGGACCTCAATGTCGGGGCCCTGAAGGGCGACACGACCGCCAGCGCGCCGGACAAGGTCGCCGGCCTGATCGCGGCGCTGAACGAAGCCGGCTGGTGGCCGACCGAGCTGAAGGCGACGTCCAACCCCTATATCGGCGACGGCTCGGCCACGCCCGCGCCGGGGGATTTCAGCAGGACGCATGTGGGCGACGCGTCGGACACCTCGCCCTATGTGACCGACAAGCCGAAGATCGGGATTTCGACGGGCAGCTACATCGAGAACATGGTGACGCTGCTGAAGTATGTGGGGGCGGGGTGAAGCGCGCCCTTCTCCCCTTGCGGGAGAAGGTGTCGGCGCAGCCGACGGATGAGGGGTCGATAGGCCTGTCCATCGCGAAAAGCGGATAAGCCGGGTGGGGCGTCTCGTGTTTGAGAGACCCCTCATCCGACGGCCTTCGGCCGCCACCTTCTCCCGCAAGGGGAGAAGGGTCAGAGGAGCGCCAACGGCAGCGTCCCGCGATCCAGCACCCGGCTATGGAACTCCCGCAGGGTCCCGCGCCAGCCCTGGCGCAGGCGAGCCAGCTCCAGCCAGTAGAGCCCCTGCCCCGCCGCGGCTCCCGGCGCGATGGCGGCGCGCTCCACTTCCTGGGTGAAGGGGGCAAAGATCACCGGGTCGCCCTGGGTTTCGGCGAGGAAGGCCATGGCCCGCTCCGGGGTCCAGCCTTCCAGGTGAATGCCGAGATCCATGCGGGCGCGGGCGGCGCGGAAAAGGATCCAGTAGAGGCCGCCGATCTCGGCCAGTGGCTCGCCGTCGAAGGCGCCGGTTTCCCAGAAGAGGTGCTCGGCATAGACGGCCCAGCCCTCCATCGCCGCCGGGCAGGCGACGCGCGTGCGGTACGGGTGCGCGCCAGACGCCTCCTCCAGCGGGATCTGCAGCATGTGGCCGGGGATCACCTCGTGGTGGACCACGGCCGGCAGGCTCCAGCTGGGACGGCGGCGAATCTGCTTGAGGTCGAGATAGTAGGCGCCGGGCTTTGAGCCGTCCGCCGAGGGCAGGTCGCGATAGCCTTGGCGGCCGGCGGCCTCGTCGGCGGGCGACATGCGGCGCACCGAGACGGCGTCGACGGCGGCGGGCAGGCCCTTGAAGCTTTGCGGCAGGCGGGCGCGGGCCTTGGCCAGCCACGGCGCCATGTCGGCGACGGCGCGGTCGCGGCCGGCGTCGTCGTCGCTGTAGAGCCAGCGTTCGTCGGCGGCGAGAGCGCGCAGGCGCTCGCCCACCCCGCCGCTCGTCAGGCCCTGGGCCTTCAGCAGGACGTCGGCGCGGGCGTGCAGAGCGCGGATCACGTCGTCCAGCCGGCGCCGGGCCTCGGCCGGCGCGACCGCCGCGCCAAGCTGGGCCTGCAGCATCATGGCGTAATAGGCCTCGCGGTCCTTGAAGCGGACGCCGGCGGCCCTTCCGGCGCGGGGCTTGAGGGTGGACAGGGTCTCGGCCTGCCAGGTCAGCGAGGTGGCGAGCGCCGGCGCCGCGGCGACCTTGCGGGCGACCTCGACAATGGCTGTCTCGAGGCGAGCGATCTGGACATGCGGCAAGATCACGCCCCGCGCGGCGTCATGCTCGATCTGGTCGGTCTCGGCGTCGATGCGCTTGACCAGGGTCGCTTCGGCCTCGGGCTTGCCTACCGCCTCGGCCGCCTTCAGCCAGGCGCCGGCGCGGGTGGTGACGACATAGGGACCGGCCAGGCCCGCGCCGAACGGAAAGCGGCGAACCAGGGCCGCCTCGCCCTCGGCGGCGATCCGCACGGCGTCGTGGTCGATCCGGGCATGCGGCGACAGGGCGGCGGCGTCGATCGCCGCCAGCGCCTTCAGCCGCTCGGCCGCCGTGCCGCCCTTGGCGAAACCGTCGAGCAGAACTTTCAGCGCCGTGTCGGCGTCCGTCTCGCGCGCGGTGGCGGGCCCCGCCGCCAGCCCGGCGGCGGCCAGCAGCATCATCGCCCGACGATCGATCATTTCCCGGCCGCTCCCTTGTCGTTGTTGACCCCTGTCGTAGTGGCAAAGACACCGGTGTCCAGGGGCGTCGGTCGCGGATTTCACGGTCAGAGGGGTGACGGGCGCAGCGCGTGACAACGCTGTCAGACATCGCCTAGAGTGTCGGCGGGGCGCGATAAGACGCCCGGTCCATTCGCGTCCCGGAGGAAGCCTTGCCATCCCGTCCAATCCTCGCCCTGCTGGCCGCCTCCGCCCTCGCCGCCTCCGCCGCCTTCGGCGCCCGGGCCGCCGAGCCCCTGGCGCCGATCCGGCTGAACCAGGTCGGGGTGCTGGCGAACCTCGGCAAGCAGGCGGTGCTGCCCGAGGCTTCGGCGACGCCGCTAGACTGGACACTGGAGGACAAGGTCGGGGGCGTCGTGCTGAGCGGCCAGACCCGCGTGATCGGCCCGGACGCCGCCTCGGGCGAGAGCCTGCACCGGATCGACTTTTCGGCCGCGCCGGTCGGCGACGGCTACCGCCTGAGGGTCGGCGAGCGGGCCAGCCGGCCGTTCGCGGTCGCCGCCCATCCCTATGCCCGGCTGAAGCGCGACGCCCTGGCCTTCTTCTACCAGAACCGCAGCGGCATACCGATCGAGGCCCGGTTCGGCGACGATCCCAAGCTGGCCCGCCCGGCCGGCCACGCGCCCGACAAGGCCACCTGCTTCCACGGCAAGGACGAGCGCGGCCAGGCCTGGGCCGGCTGCGACTACACGCTCGACGCCAGCAAGGGTTGGTACGACGCCGGCGACCAGGGCAAGTACGTGGTCAATGGCGGCATCGCCGTGTGGACGCTGGTGAACTATCACGAGCGGCTCACAGCCCTGGGCCGGCCGGACGCCTTCGGCGACGGGACCCAGCGCATTCCCGAGGCCGGCAACGGCGTCTCCGACCTGCTGGACGAGGCGCGATGGGAGCTGGAGTTCCTGCTGGCCATGCAGGTTCTAGCCGGCACGACCATGGCCCTTCCGGTCGGCCATCAAGGCAAGGGGCCGCTGGCCCTGACGCCGATCGACGCCTCGGGCATGGCGCACCAGAAGCTGACCGACGTCTATTGGACCGGCCTGCCGACCGCGCCGCACGAGGATCCGGCCCCGCGCTTCCTCTACCATCCGACCACGGGCGCGACCCTGAACCTGGCCGCCGTCGCGGCCCAGTGCGCGCGGGTGTGGAAGACGATCGATCCGGCCTTCTCGGCCCGTTGCCTGGGCGTGGCCCGATCGGCCTTCGAGGCGGCGCGGCGCAATCCGGAGATCTACGCCCACAGCCAGTTCACCGGCGGGGGCGGCTATGGCGATCCGGAGCTGTCGGACGAGCTGTTCTGGGCGGCGGCCGAGCTGTGGGCGACCACCGGCGAAGGCTCCTACGGCGAAATCGTGCGGGCCTCGCCGTTCGCGCCGGCCGCGGGCAAGGCCGCCGAGGCGCCGGGCTGGGGCAACACCGCGACGCTGGGAGTGATCAGCCTCGCGCTGTCGGACAAGGTTCCCGCCGAGGTGCGCGACGCCGCCCGCCAGGGGCTGTCGCTCGCCGCCGACCGGTATGTGACCGAGGACGCCCGGTCCGGCTATCGGCTGCCCGACAACGGGACGCGCTATTCCTGGGGGTCGAACGGCGGCCTGATGAATCGGGCCATGGTGCTGGGCCTGGCCCACGACTTCACCGGCAAGCCCACCTATCGCCAGGCCGCGGCCGACGCCATGGACTACGTGCTGGGCCGCAACCCGCTGGACCAGTCCTATGTGACCGGCTGGGGCGCGCGGCCGATGAAGCATCCGCACCACCGGTTCTGGTTCGGCCAGGGCAAGTATCCCGCCCCGCCGCCGGGGGTGATCTCGGGCGGGCCCAACAACACCGCCTTCGGCGACGAGGTCGCCCGCAAGATGCAGGGCCAGTGCGCGCCCCAGACCTGCTGGACCGACGACGTCGGGGCCTTCACCCAGAACGAGGTGGCGGTGAACTGGAACGCGCCGTTCTTCTGGGTGGCGGCGTTCCTGGACGAATAGGCGCCGGCGCAAACAAAAACCCCGGCGGCCTCGCGGTCGCCGGGGTTCTGCAAGCTTCGGATCGCGAAAGGACGATCAGTCCTTGGCGCGTTCCTGATAGCTGTTGTCTTCGGTCAGGATGACCACGCGGGTGCCCACGGCGATGTACGGCGGGACGGTGGTCTTGACGCCGTTGCTGAGCAGGGCCGGCTTGTAGGACGAGCTGGCGGTCTGGCCCTTCACCGACGGTTCGGTGTCGACGACTTCCAGGATCATGGTGCGCGGCAGTTCGATGGCGATCGGCACGTCGTTGTGGGTCGACAGCTGGACCGTCATGTTCTCCTGCAGGTAGGGCGCGGCGTCGCCGATCACTTCCTCGGTGGCCACGAGCTGGTCGTAGGTTTCCGGGTTCATGAAGTGATAGCCGTCGCCGTCCTGGTACAGGAAGGTGTGGTTGCGCTGGTCGACGAAGGCGCGCTCGACCTGCTCGGTGGTGCGGTAGCGTTCCGAAACCTTCACGCCGTCGCTGATGCGGCGCATGTTCAGCTGGGTCACCGGGGTGCCCTTGCCGGGGTGGATGTTGTCGACGGTCAGGACGACATAGAGCTTGCCTTCCATGTCGACGACGGCGCCCTTGCGGAGCGAACTGGCGGCTACCTTCACGTGAGAGTCCTCGAAGATCGGGCGACGGCGCGTTGAGACCGCGCGCGCGTGTATTGCAGATGAATCCGTGTGCCCCTCTATAGCGAACGGGGCTAGATCGCCAGCCCTTCCGTCGTTTCGCCCTTTGCGAGCCCGCCCGTGTCAGCCCCCCCTTATTCTCCCTGGTGGAGCCCGAGCAAGCACCAGGACCGCCGGCCCTTCCTGCTGGCCCGCAACCGGATCACCGCGGCGGTGCGCGACTGGTTCGCTCAGCGCGACTTCCTGGAGATCGACGCGGCCTGCCTTCAGGTCTCGCCCGGCAACGAGGCGCACCTGCACGCCTTCTCGACGGAAGCGATCAGCCTTACCGGCGAGCGCGCGGCCCTGCACCTGCATACCTCGCCGGAATTTGCCTGCAAGAAGCTGTTGGCGGCGGGCGAGCAGCGGATCTTCAGCCTGGGCAAGGTGTGGCGTAACCGCGAGCGCGGGCCGCTGCACCATCCGGAGTTCACCATGCTGGAATGGTACCGGGTCGGGCAGCCCTACGAGACCCTGATGGACGACTGCGCGGCTCTGCTGGCCCTGGCGGCGGAGACGGCGGGGACGAGGCTGTTCTCGTTCCGCGGCCTGGACTGCGATCCCTTCGCCGCGCCCGAGCGGCTGACGGTGGCGGAGGCTTTCACGCGCCATGCCGGCGTCGACCTGCTGGCCAGCCTGGGCGACGGCGGGCAGACCGATCGCGACGCCCTGGCGGCCTCGGCCACGGCGGCGGGGATCCGTGTGTCGGCCGACGACACCTGGGCCGACGTCTTCAGCCGGGTGATCGTCGAGAAGGTCGAGCCGAACCTGGGGATCGGCCGGGCCACTGTGCTGTGCGAATATCCCACGGCCGAGGCGGCCCTGGCGCGACCCAAACCGTCCGATCCACGCGTGGCCGAGCGCTTCGAGCTCTATGCCTGCGGGGTGGAGCTGGCCAACGCCTTCGGCGAACTGACCGACGCGGCCGAGCAGCGCCGGCGGTTCGTGGCCGAGATGGACGAGAAGCAGCGGGTCTACGGCGAGCGCTACCCCATCGACGACGACTTCCTGGCGGCCCTGGAGCACATGCCGCCCGCGGCGGGCTCGGCCCTGGGCTTCGATCGCCTGGTGCTGCTGGCGACCGGCGCGCGGCGCATCGACGAGGTGCTGTGGGTTCCGGTAGCGGAGGTTTGAGGCGATGAAGCGGCTTGCCTTGACCTGCCTCGTCGTCGCGGTCCAGGCCTGCGCGCCCAATGCTCAGGATCAGCGCCGGGCGGCAGCGCGCGAGGCCGCCGCCGCCGCCGGCTTCGCCGACGCCCGGTTCGAGCGCGGCCAGTCGCCGACCTTGCTGAGCCTGTGCGACGTCGGCCAGGTCCGCAAACGGGGCTGGGCCTTCCATTGGCGAACGGAGGCCGCCGAGGGCCTCTACTGCGCCCGCGACGACGGACGGGCCGACACGATCATCCTGCTGGAAGGCTCCCCGCCCTCGGCCCCGGGCGGCGGCGCGCCGATCGAAACGGCCACGCCGCAGGCGCGAAAGCTGGCCCGGACCGTACGCTGATCCCGAGGCCAAGCGATGGCCTTGCGATTTTTGTCGGCGGAATGTCGGTTCCGTCGGCGGCCGCGCGTCCTATTGTCCGGAAAACAGCCGCGGAAAAAGGGAGAGCCGCCATGAAGATCGTCACCAGCCTCAGCTTCAAGGGCGAGTGCCGCCAGGCCTTCGACTTCTACGCCCAGGTGCTGGGCGGCAAGGTCACCGCCGCCATGCCGTTCGGCGACGGCCCGCCGGACATGCCGATCGACGCCAAGTACAAGGACTGGCTGATGCACTGCTGGCTGGAGGTCGGCGATCAGGCCCTGATGGGCGCCGACATGCCGCCCGAGTTCGCCCCCAATATCGACAAGCCCAAGAACGGCTTCGACGTGACCTTCCACTCGGAAGACGCCGCCGAGGCCAAGCGGGTGTTCGACGCCCTGGCCGAGGGCGGCAAGGTGGGCATGCCATTCGCGGCCACCTTCTGGTCGCCGGGCTTCGGCGGCCTGACCGACAGGTTCGGCATCCCGTGGATGATCAACACCGTTCCGGGCGCGGACTGGAAGCCGGGGCAGTAGCTACCCGACTTCTCGCCCCACCTCGGCCAGCAGCCAGTCGCGCACCTTGAGGATCCGCGCCAGCCGGGGCGCGTCGGCGCGCCAGACGACGTGGTGGCCGGTCTCGACCTCGACCTCGCCGGGGAAGGGCCGCACCAGCCGGCCGTCGCGCAGGTCGCGTTCGGACAGGCCTTTACGGGCCAGGGCGACGCCGATCCCCTGCGCGGCCGCGTCGAGCATCACCGAGGTGTCGTCAAAGGCCAGTCCCGTGATCATCTGCGGGGGCTCCAGCCCCATGCCCCGGAACCAGACCGACCAGTGGACGCCGGTGTGGCGCAGCAGCGGCACGGCCTGGAGGTCGGCGGGTTCGCTGATCGGGTTTTTTTCCAGAAAGCCTGGCGAGCAGACGGGAAACAGCCGCTCGCCCAGCAGCGGGATCGACTCCAGCTCGGGCCAGGGGCCGCGCCCGAAGCGCAGGGCGATATCGACGCCGTCGGTGCGCAGGTCGGCCTTGCGGTCCTCGATGCGCAGCTGCAGGTCGGCCTCGCCGGTGTCGGCCGCCAGGCGGGCCAGGCGCGTGACCAGCCAGCGGCTGGCGAAGGCGGCGGTGGCGCTGACCACCAGCGGGCCGTGCTGGGTCTGGCGGGCGCTCTCGACCCCGGCCCGCAGGGTCGACAGGGCCTCGGCCACATGCTCGGCGAGGCGCCGGGCGGTGAGCGTAGGGACCATGCCGTTGCCCTCGCGCTGGAACAGGGTGGCCCCCAGCTCGTCCTCCAGCTTGCGGATCTGCTGGCTGACGGCGCCGTGGGTGACGTGCAGCTCGTCGGCGGCGCGGCTGTAGCTCTGGTGGCGGTAGGCGGCCTCCAGGGCGACCAGGGAGCCGAAGGGCGGCAGGCGCATGGGGAGCAGTCCCGTTAGCTGGACTCACAACCTGGCGGAGAAGCCATCGTTCGTAAAGCACGCCTGAATTTGAGATCGTCTTCCTGCGGCCGGCCTTCCCCACGACCGCATCTAACAGGATCAAGACGATGAAACTGCTGCTTGCCGGCGGCGCCCTTGTGCTCGCCCTGCTCGGCGCGATCGACCTCGCGCCCTCCTCGCCCTTCCGCGCCGAGCCCTGGCCCGGCAGCGTTCCCATCCACAGCCCGCGGTGATCTCACTTCTCTTCCTGTCATTCCCGCCCCCCGGGACCAGCCGAAGGCTGGCCCGAGGGCAGGCCAAGTGGCGGGAACCTCTGGTTCCACCCGCACGTGAAGCGCAAGCGGCGTGCCGAGCACGCCGCCCCACTCGCCCTTGCGGCTGACAGAGGGGTTCCCGCCACAAGGGCGGGAATGACGGGACTGAGGGAGACGCCGAGCCACAATAGCCCCCAGATTTGCCAACCTCGCCCGTTCGGCGCATATCCCCGGCGATCATGATCGCCGCCAAGACCCTTCGCAGCGCCAGCGCCCTGGCCGAGGCCGGACTCGTCGACGCCGAGCGCCTGCCGTCGCTGGAGCGCGTGGCCGCCCAGTACGCGGTGGCCATCACGCCCGACATGGCCCAACTGATCGACGAGGCCGACCCGCTCGACCCGATCGCCCGCCAGTTCGTGGCGACCGAAGCCGAGCTGACCACCCTGCCCGCCGAAAGCGCCGATCCGATCGGCGACTTCGCCCACAGTCCGGTCGAGGGGATCGTCCACCGATACCCCGACCGCGTGCTGCTGAAGCCGACCCACACCTGCGCGGTCTATTGCCGGTTCTGCTTCCGCCGCGAGATGGTCGGGCCAGAAGGCCTTTCCAACCTGTCGCCCGCACAGCTGGACGCCGCCTTCGCCTATATCGCCGCCCGCCCGCAGATCTGGGAGGTGATCGTCACCGGCGGCGATCCGCTGGTGCTGTCGCCGCGCCGCCTGGCCGACCTGATGGACCGGCTGGAGGCCATCGAGCACGTCAAGGTCGTGCGCTTCCACACCCGCATCCCGTCCGTCGATCCGGCGGCGGTGACCCCGGAGCTGGTGGCGGCCCTGAAGCGCGGGAGCAAGGCGGTCTATGTCGCCCTGCACGCCAACCACGCCCGCGAGCTGACGCCCGCCGCCCGAGCGGCCTGCGCGCGGCTGGTGGACGCCGGCGTGCCAATGATCGGCCAGACCGTGCTGCTGAAGGGCGTCAACGACGATCCCGAAAGCCTGGGCGCCCTGATGCGGGCGCTCGTGGAGACCCGGATCAAGCCCTACTACCTGCACCAGGGCGATCTGGCCCCCGGCACCAGCCACCTGCGCACCACCGTCGCGGAAGGCCAGGCGCTGATGAAGGCGATCCGCGGCCGGTTCTCAGGGCTCTGCCAGCCGACCTATGTGCTCGACATCCCCGACGGCCACGGCAAGGTGCCGATCGGCCCGACCTATCTGGACGACGGCGCGGTGGAAGACCCGCGCGGCCAGACCCACGCCTATCCCCCGAAAGCCGACTGATCCCATGGCCTGGACCCGCACCTACGACGAGGCCGAGCCTCAGCGCGTCAACAAGTGGCTGGCCCAGAGCGGGGTCTGCTCGCGCCGGGAGGCCGAGGCCCTGATCGGCCAGGGCCTGGTGACCATCGACGGCGAGGTGGTCGAAGACGCCGGCCGCAAGATCCTGCCCGGCCAGACCCTGGTGCTGAACGACGGCGCCACCGCCCAGCTCGGCGCGGCGATGACGGTGATGATCCACAAGCCGATCGGCATCGTCTCGTCCCAGCCCGAGGGCGAGCAGATCCCGGCCGTGCGCCTGCTGACCCGGGGCGCCCAGTTCGGCCAGCCCGGCCCCATCCCCGGCCGCGACAGCAAGCTGGCCCCGGTGGGCCGGCTGGACATGGACTCGCGCGGCCTTTTGATCCTGTCCGAGGACGGGGTGGTGGCCAAGGCGGTAATCGGTCCGGAATCGACGCTGGAAAAGGAATACCGCGTCCGGGTGCGCGGCGAGCTGACCCGCGAGAAGATCGACTGGCTGCGTCACGGCCTGGAGCTGGACGGCCGCAAGCTGAAGCGCGCCGTCGTCGACCGCCTGGGCCAGGAGACCCTGCGCTTCGTGCTGACCGAGGGCCGCAACCGCCAGATCCGCCGGATGTGCGACCTCGTGGAGCTGGACGTCATCGACCTGTTCCGCCACCGCGTCGGCCCGATCGTGCTGGGCGACCTGCCCGAAGGCCGCTGGCGCCCGCTGACCAACGCCGAGCGCGAGGCGCTGATCCGGGGTTAGAATCCCTCTCTCTTCGAGAGAGGGAGGGGCCCGCCGCGTAGCGGTGGGAGGGTGAGAGGTTTCACCCTCGGCAAGCCTATCCCAATGCCGCCATCAAGCCTCAAGACCGGGCGGCAAGATGTGCGACGAACACCCATGTGTAAGAAGCGCCGGCTGAACGACGGTGCTTCAATCGGTGAGACTGTAACCTCTCACCCTCCCATGGCTTCGCCATGGGCCCCACCCTCTCTCAAAGAGAGAGGGACTATCGTGGCCCCCCTGTACCGAAAGTTTCCGGCCATTTTTGCGCCTTAGACGGACGCCGTTTCAAAGCGGCAACATCGCCGCCATTTCGCGTTGCTAGCCGTGCGGTCCCCCTAAGTTAGGAGACCGACATGAAAGCCGTTCTCGCCGCGCTCGCCCTGAGCGTCGCCGCCGTTTCTTCCCCCGTCCTGGCCCAGCCGCAAGGCGGCCACGACCAGCACGGCGCGCAACCCGCGCCGGCCACCCAGCAGCGTCACGACGCCAAGCCGGGCAAGGAGTCCAAGCAGGACCGCCACGTCCGCGCCTGCAAGGCCAAGTACCGCTCGTACGACGCCAAGCGCGACGCCTTCCGTGGGCCGAACGGCAAATGGATCAAATGCCGCCTCTAGCAGTTTAGCTTGAGCATCGGGTCGCCAAGGTCGGCGACCCGACACTTCGCCTATAGTCCAGCCATGGCCGCCGCACGACGCGCCGGCCCGTCTCCGCCGTCCGCCCGCCCGCGCCCAGAGGCCGTCCATGACCGATCCCCGCCCGTCCCTCCCCGTCCGCAAGCCCAGCCGCCGGTCGCGGATCATCGGCGGCGCCGTCGCGATCGCGGCCCTGGCGGGCGTGGGCGTCCTGGCCTGGACCCTGCTGCACAACGACACCGGCGGCGGCGACATGGGCGGCGGACCGGGTGGTCCCGGCGGCCCGGGCGGCGGCGGCGGTCGGCGCGGCCCGGCCAGCACCGTTGCGGTGGCGACGGCGGCCAAGGCCGACCTGCCGGTGATCATCGAGGCTCTGGGCACGGTGACCCCGGCCGCCACGGTCACGGTCAAGCCGCAGGTCTCGGGCGTCATCACCCAGGTGCTGTTCCGCGAAGGCCAGCTGGTCCAGGCCGGCCAGACCCTGGTGCAGATCGATCCGCGCCCGTTCCAGATGAGCCTGATGGAGGCGCAGGGCAACCTGACCCGCGACGACGCCCAGCTGTCGGTCGCCCAGCTCACCCTGAAGCGCTACCAGACCCTGCTGGCGCAGGACTCCATCGCCCGCCAGGAGGTCGATACCCAGGCCGCCACCGTCAAGCAGCTGGAAGGCACGGTGATGGCCGACCGCGCCGCCGTCGGCACCGCGCGCCTCAACGTCGGCTTCGCCCGCATCGTCGCCCCGGTCAGCGGCCGGGTCGGCCTGCGCGTGGTCGACGTCGGCAACTACATCGCCTCGGGCGACTCCAGCGGCGTGGCGGTGATCACCACCCTGTCGCCGATCGACGTCGAGTTCACCGTGCCGCAGGACGACGTGCCGCGCATCTCGCAGCGGGTGTTCGGCGGCGCGACCCTGCCGGTCACCGTGCTCGACCGCACCCGCGCCAACACCCTGGACCAGGGGACCTTCTCGACCCTCGACAACCTAGTCGACACCGGCACCGGCACGGTGAAGGGCAAGGCCCGCTTCCCCAACACCGGCGGCAAGCTGTTCCCCAGCCAGTTCGTCAATGTCCGCATCCAGCTCGACACCCTGAAGGACGCCATCGTCGTGCCGGCCACGGCCGTGCGCCAGGGCTCGGACGGCTCGTTCGTCTGGAAGCTGAAGAGCGACCAGACCGTCACCAAGACCAAGGTCACCACCGGCCAGGCGACGACGACCCAGGTGGCCGTGACCCAAGGCCTCGCCATCGGCGACAAGGTCATCACCGAGGGCGGCGACCGCCTGACCGAAGGCGGCAAGGTTCAGCTGCCGGGCCAGGTGCAGCGTCAGGGCGCCGGCAAGGGCGGCAAGGGTGAGCGCGGCAAGGGCGGCCCTTCTGGCGGCGGTGAAGGCCGTCGGCGTCCGGAATAGGCCGGAAGCCGCCCCATGAACCCCTCGCGTCCCTTCATCCAGCGGCCGGTCGCCACGGCCCTGTTCATGGCGGCCATCGTCCTGGCCGGCCTGGTCGGCTTCAAGCTGCTGCCGCTGTCGGCCCTGCCGGAGGTGGATTACCCCACCATCCAGGTCCAGACCCTCTATCCCGGGGCCAGCCCCGAGGTGATGAGCCAGACCGTCACCGCCCCGCTGGAAAAGCAGCTGGGCGAGATGTCGGGCCTGACGCGGATGAGCTCGGTCAGCACGGCCGGGGCCAGCATCATCACCCTGCAGTTCGGCCTGGGCGAGACCCTCGACGTCGCCGAGCAGGAAGTGCAGGCGGCGATGAACGCGGCCAATTCGCTGCTGCCGGCCGACCTGCCCGCCCCGCCGACCTACGCCAAGGTCAATCCGGCCGACGCGCCGGTGCTGACCCTGGCGATCACGTCGGACACCCTGCCGCTGACCGAGGTGCAGAACCTGGTCAACACCCGCCTGGCCCAGAAGATCAGCCAGGTCTCTGGCGTGGGCCTGGTCTCGCTCAGCGGCGGCCAGAAGCCGGCCATCCGCATCCAGGCCGACACGCAGGCGATGGCCTCCTATGGTCTGACCCTGTCGAACCTCGAGACCGCGATCAGCAACGCCAACGCCAACAGCGCCAAGGGCAGCTTCGACGGCCCGACCCGCACCTACACGATCAACGCCAACGACCAGCTGCTGAGCGTCGACGACTATCTGAACCTCGTCGTCACCTACAAGAACGAGGCCCCGATCCGCATCCGCGACGTGGCGGGCGTGGTGCAGAGCGCCGAGAACACCCGCCTGGGCGCCTGGGCCGGCAAGACCCCAGCGATCATCGTCAACGTGCAGCGCCAGCCCGGCGCCAACGTCATCCAGACGGTCGACGCCATCAAGGCCAAGCTCCCCGAGCTGCAGGCCGGCCTGCCCGCCACCCTGAAGGTGCAGGTGCTGGCCGACCGCACCACCGGCATCCGCGCCTCGGTCCACCACGTGGAGATGGAGCTGGTGCTGGCCGTGGTGATGGTCGTGCTGGTGATCTTCTTCTTCCTGCACTCGATCCGGGCGACGATCATCGCCAGCCTGGCGGTGCCGATCTCGCTGATCGGCTCGTGCGGGGTGATGTACCTGCTGGGCTTCTCGCTCAACAACCTGTCCCTGATGGCCCTGACCATCGCGACCGGCTTCGTCGTCGACGACGCCATCGTCATGATCGAGAACATCATCCGCCACATGGAGAAGGGCGAGCGGCCGATGCAGGCGGCGCTGAAGGGCGCGCGCGAGATCGGCTTCACGATCATCTCGCTGACCATCTCGCTGATCGCCGTGCTGATCCCGCTGCTGTTCATGGGCGACGTGGTGGGGCGGCTGTTTCGCGAATTCGCCATCACCCTGTCGATCACCATCCTGATCTCGGCCGTGGTGTCGCTGACCCTGACGCCGATGCTGTCGGCCCGCTGGCTGAAGAGCCACGACGAGGAGGAAAAGCCGAACGGGATCGGCCAGAAAAGCCAGCAGCTGTTCGAGAAGATCGAGGCCCGCTACGAGGTCGCCCTGGCCTGGGTCATGGCCCGGCAGAAGGCCACCCTGGTCGTCGCCGTGGCCACCCTGGTGCTGACCGGCCTGCTGTACATGGTCATCCCCAAGGGCCTGTTCCCGACCCAGGACACCGGCCAGCTTCAGGCCCGCACCGAGGTCGAGCAGTCGGTGTCCTACGAGCGCATGGCCGGCCTGCAGCAGCAGGCGGCCGAGGCGATCCTGGCCGACCCGGCGGTCGAGAACGTCGCCTCGTTCATCGGGGTCGACGGCGCCAACAACAGCATGCTCCACACCGGCCAGATGCAGATCAACCTGAAGGCCGACCGTTCCGGCTCGCAGGAGAAGATCATGCAGCGGCTGCGCGAGCGCGTGGCCGGCGTGCCGGGCGTGACCCTCTATCTCCAGCCGACCCAGGACCTGACCATCGACGCCGAGAGCGGCCCGACCCAGTACCGCCTGTCGCTGGAAGGCGCCGACACCGCCACGGTCAAGGAATGGGCCGGCAAGCTGGCGGCCAAGCTCGCCGAAGTGAAGGCCGTTCGCAACGTCTACAGCGACGCCTCGGCCACGGGGTCGGCGGCCTATATCGACATCGACCGCGACACCGCCGCGCGGCTTTCGATCACCGCCTCGGACATCGACGACGCCCTCTACAGCGCGTTCGGCCAGCGGATCGTCTCGACCATCTTCACCGAGACCAACCAGTACCGGGTGATCCTGGAGGCCAAGCCCGGCCTGCTGACCGACCCGACCTCGCTGGGCAACCTGAACCTCAAGACCGGCGGCGGCTCGCCCGCCCCGCTGGCGGCCTTCTCGACCATCAAGGAACAGCAGGCGCCGCTGCAGGTGACCCACGTCGCCCAGTTCCCAGCCACCACCATCGGCTTCGACACCGCCTCGGGCGTGTCTCTGGGCCATGCGGTGGACGAGATCCGCACGGCGATGAAGGCCATCGGCATGCCCTCGTCGGTGACCCACACCTTCCTGGGCGCGGCCGGGGCCTACGAGAACTCGCTGTCCAACCAGCTGTGGCTGATCCTGGCGGCCGTGGTCTGCGTCTACATCGTGCTGGGCGTGCTCTACGAGAGCTACATCCACCCGCTGACCATCCTGTCGACCCTGCCCTCGGCCGGCGTCGGCGCCCTGCTGGCCCTGTGGCTGACGGGCAATGACCTCGGCGTAATCGGGATCATCGGCATCATCCTGCTGATCGGCATCGTCAAGAAGAACGCGATCATGATGATCGACTTCGCCATCGAGGCCGAGCGCAACGAAGGCAAGTCGCCGCAGGACGCCATCTTCCAGGCCGCCATCCTGCGCTTCCGCCCGATCCTGATGACGACGCTGGCGGCCCTGTTCGCCGCCGTGCCCCTGATGCTGGGCTTTGGCGAAGGCGCCGAGCTGCGCCGTCCGCTGGGCATCGCCATCTTCGGCGGACTGCTGGTCAGCCAGCTGCTGACCATGTTCACGACCCCTGTCGTCTATCTCGCCTTCGACCGCCTGGCGCCCAGCGCCCGGGGCCGCCGCGAGGACGGACAGGCCGACGAGGGCCGGGTCGAGCGTCCGCTGCCGGGCCTGCCGTCATGAACCTGTCGGCGCCCTTCATCCGCCGGCCGGTGGCCACGGTCCTCCTGACCGTCGGCCTGGCCATGGCCGGGATCTTCGCCTTCTTCGTGCTGCCGGTCTCGCCCCTGCCGCAGGTGGACTATCCGACCATCTCGGTGTCGGCCAGCCTGTCGGGGGCCAGTCCCGCGACCATGGCCTCCAGCGTCGCCACGCCGCTGGAGCGCCGGCTGGGCACCATCTCGGGCGTCAACGAGATGACCTCGCAGAGCTCGTCGGGCTCGACGCGGGTGACCCTCCAGTTCGACCTCAACCGCAAGATCAACGGGGCCGCCCGCGAGGTGCAGGCCGCCATCAACGCCGCCCGCGCCGACCTGCCCGCGACGCTGAAGAGCAACCCGACCTATCGCAAGATGAACCCGTCGGACGCGCCGGTGATCATCCTGGCCCTGACCTCGGACACCAAGACCCCGGGCCAGATCTACGACGCGGTGTCGAACATCGTCGCCCAGCGGGTCTCGCAGGTGAAGGGCGTCGGCGACGTCGAGATCGGCGGCGGCTCGCTGCCGGCGGTGCGGATCTCGGTCAATCCGTTCCTGCTCAACAAGTACGGCGTCAGCCTGGAGGACGTGCGCGCCTCGATCCAAGCGGCCAACGCCAACCGCCCCAAGGGCGCGGTCGAGGGCGACGGCAAGCGCTTCCAGATCTACACCTCGAGCGGCGGCCGCAAGGCGGCCGACTATGCCGGCCTGCTGGTGGCCTGGCGCGGCGACGCCGGCGTCAAGCTGTCGGACGTGGCCGAGGTCAAGGACAGCGTCGCCGACACCCGCACCCTGGGCCTGTTCAACGGCAAGCCGGCGATCATCGTGCTGATCACCCGCCAGCCCGGCGCCAACATCATCGAGACCGTCGACAGCGTCCGCGCCTCGCTGCCCGAACTGCGCGAGCAGTTGCCCAGCGACATCAAGGTGCAGGTGGCCAGCGACAGCACCAACTCGATCCGCTCGTCGCTGAAGGAGATCGAGATCACCCTGCTGATCTCGATCATCCTGGTGGTGCTGGTGGTCAGCGCCTTCCTGCGCAGCGCCCGGGCGACCTTCATCCCGACGGCGGCGACCATCGTCTCGCTGCTGGGCACCTTCGGCGTGATGTACCTGATGGGCTTCTCGCTGAACAACCTCAGCCTGATGGCCATCACTGTGGCGACCGGCTTCGTCGTCGACGACGCCATCGTCGTGCTGGAGAACACCCAGCGCCACATCGAGGCGGGCATGGACCGCTTCAAGGCCGCCGTGCTGGGCGCGCGCGAGGTCGGCTTCACGGTGCTGTCGATCAGCGTCTCGCTGGTGGCGGTGTTCATCCCGCTGCTGTTCATGGGCGGCCAGGTCGGGCGGCTGTTTCGCGAGTTCGCCGTCACCCTGTCGGCGGCGGTGCTGATCTCGCTGGTCATCAGCCTGACGACCACGCCGATGATGTGCGCCTATCTGCTGAAGCCCCCGCCCGAGGGCCATCGCGAAGGCCCCATCGCGCGCTTCTTCGAGAAGATGTTCGACCGCATCCAGGCCCTCTACGCCCGCTCGCTGGACTGGGCCCTGGCGGCCAAGCCGTTGGTGCTGCTGATCCTGGTCGCGGTGATCGGCATGACCGTCTGGCTCTACATCGCCGTGCCCAAGGGCTTCTTCCCGCAGCAGGACAGCGGCCAGCTGCAGGCCGGCATGCGGGCCGACGAGAGCGTGTCGTCCCAGGCCATGCAGGGCAAGCTGCGGGCGGTCGTCGACATCATCCGCAAGGACCCGGCGGTCGACACCGTGGTCGGCTTTACCGGCGGCAACCGCGCCGGCGGCGGCTTCATGTTCGTCAATCTCAAGCCCGTCGGCGAGCGCAAGGAAAAGGGCAGCGCCGTCATCGCCCGCCTGAAGCCGCAGTTGCAGAAGGTGACGGGCCTGTCGCTGTTCCTGAACCCGGTGCAGGACGTGCGGATGGGCGGCCGGTCGAGCAACTCGACCTACCAGTACACCCTGACCAGCGACTCCAGCGCCTCCCTCAAGGAATGGGCGCCGAAGCTGGCCGAGGCGATGAAGGACCATTCCGACGTCATGACCGACGTCGACAGCGACCAGGCGGAGAACGGGGTGGAGACCCTGGTCACCATCGATCGCGACAGCGCCTCGCGCATGGGCGTCACGCCCCGGGCCGTGGACAACGCGCTGTACAACGCCTTCGGCCAGCGCCAGGTCGCGACCATCTACGAGGACGTCAACCAGTACGGCGTGATCCTGGAGTGGAACCAGAAGTTCGCCCAGGGCCCCGAGGCGCTGAACGATCTCTATGTGCCGACCTCGACCACCGACACCACGACCACGGCCAGCACCAGCGGGGCGTCGGTCAATCCGTCGCTGCGCGACGCCTCGACCGGCTCGACGCTGAACACCTCGGCCACCCCGATGACGCCGCTGACCGCCATCGCCAGCGTCGCCCAGAACGCCACCCCGACCTCGGTCAACCACCAGAACGGCGAGCTGGCGACCACCGTGTCGTTCAACCTGCCCGACGGGGTGTCGCTGTCCCAGGCCCAGGCGGCCATCACCCAGGCCGAGGCCGATATCGGCCTGCCGACCAATGTGCGCGGCAGCTTCCAGGGCAGCGCCCGCAGCTACAACGAACAGATGAAGCAGCAGCCCTATCTGATCGCCGCGGCCCTGGTGGCGATCTACATCGTGCTGGGCATCCTCTATGAGAGCTACGTCCACCCGGTGACCGTGCTGTCGACCCTGCCGGCGGCCGGCGTCGGGGCGGTGCTGGCCCTGCTGATGTTCGGCATGGAGTTCTCGATCATCGCCCTGATCGGGGTGTTCCTGCTGCTGGGCATCGTCAAGAAGAACGCCATCCTGATCATCGACTTCGCCCTGGAGGCCCAGCGGGCCCGGGGGCTGACGGCGATGGAGGCGGTGCGCGAAGCAAGCCTGCTGCGCTTCCGCCCGATCCTGATGACGACGCTGGCGGCGGCCCTCGGCGCCCTGCCCCTGGCCATCGGCTTTGGCGAAGGCGCGGAACTGCGCCGGCCGCTGGGCATCACCATCATCGGCGGCCTGATCGCCAGCCAGCTTCTGACCCTGATCACCACCCCGGTCGTCTACGTCTACATGGACCGCCTGCGCGGCAAGCGGCGCAAGGACGAGCGCGACCTGACCCACATGCCCTCCGCTCCGGAGCCCGCCCAATGACCGCCCGCATCCTGACTTCGCTTCCGCTGCTGGCCCTGGTGGCCGCCTGCTCGACCGCGCCGGCCTATGAGACGCCCAAGCTGGCCTCGCCCACGCCCGCGACCTGGAAGGCGCTGGACGGCTGGAAGGCCGCCAGCCCGTCCGACCACCTCGACCGCGGCGACTGGTGGACCCTGCTGGGCGATCCGCAGCTGGACGCCCTGGCCCAGCGGGTGAAGGTCAACAACCAGACCATCGCCTCGGCCGAGGCCGCCTATCGCCAGGCCCGGGCGCTGGTCAAGGAGCAGCGCGCCTCGCTGTTTCCGACGATCGACCTGTCGGGCTCGGGCACGAAGACCGGCGGCGGCGGCGCGGGCTCCAGCAAGGGCGAGCGCTACCAGGCCGGCATCGGCGCCAGTTGGGAGCCGGACGTCTGGGGCCGCATCCGGGGCGCCGTCAACAGCGCCGGGGCCAGCGCCCAGGCCAGCGCCGCCGACCTGGCCGCCGCCGAGCTGTCGGCCCAGGGCGAGCTGGCCACCAACTATCTGGGCCTGCGCCAGACCGACGCCGAGATCGCCCTGGTCGCCGCCACGGTCGAGGCCTACCAGCGCAGCCTGACCATCACCCAGAACCGCTACGCCGCCGGCATCGCCCCGCGTTCGGACGTGCTGCAGGCCCAGACCACCCTGGCCAACGCCCAGTCGACCCTGGAGGGCCTGGCCCAGACCCGCGCCACCTACGAGAACGCCGTGGCCGTCTTGGTCGGCGAGCCGGCCAGCAGCTTCACGATCGCCGCCGACCCGAACTGGAGCGCCAGGCTGCCGGAGATCCCGGTCGGCCTGCCCTCGGCCCTGCTGGAGCGCCGTCCCGACGTCGCCGCCGCCGAGCGCCGCGTGGCCGCCGCCAACGCCGAGATCGGCGTGGCCCGCGCCGCCTACTTCCCGACCTTCACCCTGTCGGGCGACGGATCGAGCAGCGCGACCAAGCTGGGCGACCTGTTCGCGGCCTCGACCAACACCTGGTCGCTGGGCCTGGCCGCCGCCCAGACCCTGTTCGACGCCGGGGCCCGCAAGGCCCAGGTCGCCCAGGCCCGCGCCTCCTACGACGCGGCGGCCGCCGACTACCGCCAGACGGCGCTGGAGGCCTTCCAGGATGTCGAGAACCAGCTCACTGCGGTGCGGGTGCTGGAGCGCCAGTACGCCCTCTTGCAGACCGCCTCGACCGCCGCCGACCAGACCGAGCAGATGCTGCTGAACCAGTATCGCGCCGGCCAGGTGGCCTATACCGACGTCGTCACTGCCCAGGCCTCGGCCCTGTCGGCCCGGCGCGAGCTGGCCACGGCCCGAGTGTCGCGCCAGGCGGCGGCCGTGGCGCTGGTGCAGGCGCTGGGTGGTGGATGGACGGGGGTGGAGGGGTAGGCTCCCCTACCCCGCCGTCGCCTCGGTGGCGATGCGCATCTTGCGCAGGGCCGAGGCCAGTTCGGTCTTGGCCAGGGCCAGGGTTCCGCCGTTGCGCAGGGACTTGCGGGCGTCGGCGGTCGCGCCGCGATTGATCATGTCGGCGACCTGGCCGGCGGCGCGGTGGAAGTCGCGATGCGCCTCCAGGCAGTGCAGGTGCAGATGGCTGCCCGGCATCCGGCGATGGCCCTCGCCATGCAGCCATTGGCCCGCAGCGCACTGGCGTTCGGCCCGGACCGCGGCCGCATCGACGGTCGCGCCGGCGGCCAGGGCGGTGTCGAGCTCTTCGCAGATGCGATTATGGAAGTGGGTCTGTTCCTGGAAATCCATGGCCGGGCCCCGAATTGATGCAATCGGGCGCGGAATGGCCGCTTTCGGTTACGTCCGTATTGCACTTCCATTGCGGGAGTAATCGGCGCGAGCGGCTCGTACGCCACGCCTGTTCCGTGGACGGATGACAAGCCGCCAGGACGAGAAAAGGGCGCCGGCCCGCCAAAGACCGGCGCCCCGCTTCGCCGCCGCCGGGGGGAGATCGGCGGCGAAGGCCGGGCGCGTCAAAGGGGGCCGACGCGCCCGGGATGTCGAGACGTCAGAACCGCTTGCGGACGCCCAGATAGTAGGCGCGGCCCAGCACGTCGTAGTTCTGGGCGTCGTAGTTGCCCTCGGTGTCGCCCACCTGCGGCGGGGCCTTGTCGAACAGGTTGTTGACGCCGAAGCGCAGGTCGGTGTCCCACGGCAGCTTGACGCGGCCGTTGAGGTCGAAGGCGTTGTAGGCCTCGACGCCGCGCGAGGTGCTGGTCGGGGTGACCACCTTGGCGGAGTTGTCCATCGCCTCGATCCAGCGCCAGCGCAGGCCCAGGCTCGCCGGACCCCAGGTGTAGGTGGTCGAGGTGACCGCCTTCCACTTCGGGTGGGCGGTGCCGGCGGTGCTTTCCACGCCCGTGCCGATGGTGCCGGCATAGTCGTAGGTGGCCGCGCCGGGCAGGCTCTGGATCTTGAACTTGTCGGTGTAGCCGAGGGCGACGTTGACCGACAGCGAGCCGGGGACCTTGTCGAGCAGAGTGTCGGCGAAGTCGAAGCTCCAGTCGACCTGCACGTCGACGCCGGTGGTCTGGAACTGGCCCAGGTTCAGAAGCGGCTGGACGGGGTTGGTCGGCACGCCGCTGGCCGAATTGCGGGTCAGCAGCGAGCAGTAGTAGTTGCTGGGATCATAGCTCGGGTTGGCGCCGCCCGAGTTGAAGCAGAACTGGAAGGCGTTGACGATCGACAGGCTGCCGATCGCGTCCTTCACCTTGATGTCGTACCAGTCGATCGAGGCCGTCAGGCGGCTGAGCAGCGGGGTCTCGAACGGCGAGCGCAGCACGGCGCCGAACGAGTAGGTGTCGGCGGTTTCTTCCTGCAGGTCGGGGTTGCCGCCGGTCAGGGCGAAGACCTGGGCCGTGCCCAGCTGGTAGCTGTCGATGATCGCCGTCGGCACGCCCTGCGCCAGGCAGAGGGTGCGGACCGCCGCGGCGTTGGCGCCGGTGCGGTAGGACGAGCGGACGTCGCAGGGGTCGCCGTTGGTGGTGGTCGACGAGGCCGTGCCGATGGCCACCGAACCCGTCGAGACCGGCGCGTAGAGCTCGCCGACGCTGGGGGCGCGGATGGCGCGGTTGTAGCCGCCGCGCAGGCGCACCGGCTCGATGATCTTCCAGTCGAAGTCGGCCTTGTAGGTCTGCACCCCGCCCACCGAGCTGTAGTCGGAATAGCGGTAACCGAGGTCGAGGTTGAACTCCTCGACGAAGGGCAGGTCCTTGACGATCGGCACCAGCAGCTCGCCGTAGACCTCGTAGGTGTCGACCGAGCCCGAGGCGTCGCGCAGCACGCTGTAGCCGAGGATGTCGCTGGTGCCGTCAGGCTGGTTCAGCTGGCTGTCGGGCTTGAAGGTGTATTCGTTCGAGCGGTAGTCGGTGCCGGCGGCGAACTTCACCGGGCCGGCCGGCAGGTCGAACAGCGTGCCCGAGACGTTCAGTTCGACCATGCGCTGCTCGAGGCTGTTCTGGTTCAGGGTGCGGCGCGACATGTAGCGGGCGCACTCGGCCGACGGGGTCAGGTTGCCGAAGGGATTCCAGCCGCCGGCGCAGTATTCGGTGCCGCCCGTGGGGCTGTTGAGCAGGCGCGAGATGGCGCTGGCGCTGGCCCCGCCGGTCTGCTCGTTATCGAACTTGGCGCGGCTGAACGAGACGTAGCCGTCCCAGGTCCAGTCGCGGAAGCCGGTGTCGCCCGACAGGCCGTTGGTGAACTGGAAGACGTCGTAGCTGTACTTCTGGACGCGCGGACCCAGGATATCGAGCGCCTTGTAGAAGGTGAAGGCGGCGTTCGGGGTCGGACGCGAGGCCAGGATCGCCTTGAAATCGCTGGGGATGAACGGGTTGGTGACCGGTACGGTCAGGCCATAGACGTTCGAGGCCAGGGTCGGGTTGGACACGCCCACCGAGGTGTAGTCGGTGAAGGTGAACTGCGAGAAGAACCGCAGATTGTCGGTCAGATTGTAGTCGACCTTGGCGAAGACGGCGTAGCGGTCGAGGTCCGACTGCATCGAGCTGCCGTTGTAGCCGAAGTTCACCTGCTGCGAGGTGCCGGCGGCGTTGGCGTTGACGATGTAGGCGTTGTCGGTCTGCGGGTCGCGGAAGTTCAGGACCGGCACGCCCGAGGTCGAGAACAGGGTCTGGTCGGTGTTGAAGCCGATCTGGCCGGTGTAGCGGCCGGCGCTGTTGCCGGTCAGGGCGGCGGTGCCGTAGGTCCCCTGGAACAGGCTATTGACCGCGGCCAGGGTCGGCAGGTTGGCGCCGAACAGCACCGTGCCTTGCGGGATGGTCGACAGGCCCGGGGCGCTGGTGCGGAAGATGTAGTAGTCGCGGGCGCTCTGCAGGGCGCGGTCGCGGTTGGTGTAGTCGAACGACAGCACCGCCCGGCCCTTGCCGTCGGCGAAGGACGAGCCGCCGGTCACCGAGAAGCGGAACGACTCCGCGTCGCCCTTTTCCGAGATGCCGTACTGGGTGTCGGCGGTCAGGCCCTCGAAGCTGCGCTTGAGCTTGAAGTTGACGACGCCGGCCGTGGCGTCCGAGCCGTAGGCGGTGGAGGCGCCGCCGGTGATGACCTCGACGTTCTCGATCAGGGCTTCGGGAATGATGTTGAGGTCGACCGAGCCGTCGGGGTTGGACGGCTGCAGGCGGCGGCCGTCGAGCAGGATCAGGGTGCGCTTGGCGCCGAGGCCCCGAAGGCTGGCGTAGGACTGGCCGCCGTTAAGGCCCGTGCTGGTGCTGCCGGTGTTGCCCTGGCCGAACGAGCCGGTGAACTGGGGCATCTGCGACAGGGCCTTTTCGACCGTCACCTGGCCGGTGGCTTCGATGGCCGCCGCGCCGACCGTCTGGATCGGGCTGTTGGCCACATAGTCCTGACGGGCGATGCGCGAGCCGGTGACGACCACGGCCTCGACGGCCTGGGGCTCTTCCGGCGTCGCCTCCTGGGCGTAGGCGCCGTTCGCGCCGATCATCAGCGCGCCCAAGGCGCAGCCGCCGGCCATCATCGCTCGCAAGGTGCTGGATCGCATCGCTTAAGTCCCCTTCGTATCGGTCGCGCCCCTCGCGCTTCCGAACTTCAAGACGCAGCCTGTTGCGGAACCCACATCTTCCCGACGACATTTTGCCGTAAAGCCAAGTCACGGATTGGTAAGGAGAAAATATTTTGCCGTCAGACGTGAGGAAACGTCGCGCACCTGCGTCTTGATAGATGCGGGCCGCTTATGTCGGCCTTCTGAACAGAGCTACGGGACCGTTATGCCGGACGTGATCCAGATCCCCGCCGAACACTTCGAGCGCTTGAAGAGCCGCCTGCCCGCGATCACCCGCGAGCACCTCAACAACGTCTACGGCATCAGCGAGACCACCTGGACCAAGCTGCGCCGAGGCGAGCCGATCAAGCGGGTCACCTGGGAGCGGCTGCTGAGCCGCTACGAGCGCCTGCAGAAGGCCGTCGCGTCCTGACGACCGCGCGGCGGCGTCGAGCCTGAACGGCTGCCGCCACTCACTCTTCCTGAAAATTCACGAGCTTCCGGACGCCTGTGCAAGAGGCGGCTTGCCGGCCGCCTGCGTAGAGGTCCCGCCCGATGAACAAACGCTTCGCCTATCTGATCATCGGCGCGATGGTGCTGGGGGTGCTCGTCGGCTGGGGGTGCAACCAGTTCCTCGACGCGGCGGGCGCCAAGGCGGCGGCCTCGAACCTCGGCTTGATCACCGACATCTTCCTGCGGCTGATCAAGATGATCATCGCCCCGCTGGTGTTCACCACCCTGGTGGCCGGCATCGCCCACATGGAGGACGCCGCCGCGGTCGGCCGGATCGGGGCCAAGACCCTGGGCTGGTTCATCGGCGCCTCGGCCGTGTCGCTGCTGCTGGGCCTCTTGATGGTGCACCTGCTGCAACCGGGCCATGGGCTGCACCTAGTGGAGGCGGCGGTTTCCTCGAAGCCGGCGGCCACCACCGAGGCCTTCACCCTGAAGGGCTTCATCACCCACCTGGTCCCGACCTCGATCTTCGACGCCATGGCCAAGAACGAGATCCTGCAGATCGTGGTGTTCAGCCTGTTCGTCGGCACCGCCGTGGCCGCGCTCGACGACAAGGCCCCGCAGGTGCTGCACCTGGTCGAGCAGTGCGCCCAGATCATGCTGAAGGTCACCGGCTTTGTCATGAAGCTGGCCCCGCTGGCGATCTTCGCGGCCCTGGCCTCGACCATCGCCACCCAGGGCCTGGGCATGCTGGCCACCTACGCCAAGTTCGTGCTGGGCTTCTACGCCACCATGGCCACCCTGTGGGTGCTGCTGTTTGGCGCGGCGTTCCTGATCCTGGGCAAGCGGGCCATCGCCCTGTTCGGGGTGATCCGCGAGCCGGCCCTGCTGGCCTTCTCGACCGCCAGTTCCGAGGCCGCCTACCCCCGCATTCTCGACACCCTGCCCAAGGTGGGGGTGCGCCGCCGCATCGTCTCGTTCGTCCTGCCGCTAGGCTATTCGTTCAATCTCGACGGCTCGATGCTCTACTGCACCTTCGCCACCATGTTCATCCTGCAGGCCCATGGCGTGCACCTGACCATCCAGCAGCAGATCTTCATGCTGCTGCTCTTGATGGTGACCTCCAAGGGCATCGCCGGCGTGCCGCGCGCCTCGCTGGTCGTCATCATGGCCACCCTGACCTATTTCGGCCTGCCCGAGGCCTGGATCGCCCTGGTGCTCGGCGTCGACCACCTGCTCGACATGGGGCGCTCGGCGACCAACGTGGTGGGCAACTCGGTGGCCGCCGCGGTGGTGGCCAAGTGGGAGGGGGAGCTGGAGGATATCCAGCCGGAGGGCGAGGCGGCCACGGCCTGATCAACCGCCCTCATGCCCTATTACCCGAGCATCCCCGCGCAGGCGGGGATCCAAGCTGACTCTCAGGAAGGGCGAGGACTTTCCGGCAGCTCGGCTTGGACCCCCGCCTTCGCGGGGGACTTTCGGGTTAGGGGTGGGGATCAGCGAACGGCCTTCCCCGTCAACGCCTCGACCACTTTGGGATCGGCCCACTTGCCCCAGGTCGGATCCAGCAGGCCGTAGGGCTCCACCGCCCCGACCGTGCGGTTGTACCCGCCCGACTGCGTGCCGTTCAGCGGCCACCAGGCGAAGTCGATGCCGGTGTCCCGCGCATACTTCGCCAAGGCCTGGACGAAGGCGATGCGATCGGGCTTGCAGGGTTGGCCGTCGGGGCCGTTCTGGGTGCAGCCGCCCCACTCGCTCATATAGACCGGCGCGGTCCAGGGCTGGCCGGGGTCGCGGACGAAGCCCCAGCGCTCGTGCGACCGCCGCGCGAAGGCGGCCGGGTCGGACAGTTCCTCGGGCTTGCGGTTCCAGGCGTAGTCGTGGGCCGCGTAGACCAGCTTGCGCGGGACCGACAGGGTGACCAGCTGGTCGCGCACCCCGGCCAGGTTGCTCTGATAGTCGATGCCGCCGACGACGATCAGCAGCTTCGGATTGACGGCCAGCACAGCCTCCGCGCCGCGCATCGAGGCCGCCCGCCAGTCGGTGCGTGGATCGCCGCCGCCCCAGACGGGCTTGAGGCCCAGGGACGGGTCGGGGCGGATCTCGTTGCGCAGCTCGGCGGCGACCACGAACGGGCGGCCCTTGTAGCGGGCCGTCACCGTCTTCCAGTCGGCCAGCCAGGCGCTTTCGGGATAGGCGGGCGTCCACCACAGGCCGTCGCCATGGGCCTCGTCGCAGCACCAGTCGCCGCGGCTGCGATGGTTGTCGAGCACCACCATCAGCCCCTCGCGGCCGAGGGCGTCGACCACCGCGTCGAACACGGCCAAGGCGGTCTTGCCCTTCAGAGTCGGGTTGGCGGCCAGGAAGCGGTCCTCGACCACCGGGTTGCGCTCGACCAGCTCGTTCGACCACGGCAGGCGCACCGAGTTGAAGCCGCCGGCCTTGATGGTCTTCACAATCGCGTCGAGCGGCTGCCTGTCGAGCCCGCCGACCACGAACTCGCCCGACTCCGCGCCGAACCAGTTGACGCTGACCAGCCGGACCTTCGCGCCCCTGGCGTCGACGATGTCGGAGCCGCGCGTCGAAAGCGGATATTTGGGCGCCGCCAGGGCGGGCGTCGCCAGCAGAACGCAGGCCAGGGCGGCCGCGAGGCCTCTAAGGAATGCCGACAAGAAAACGCTCCGCCACCAGCAAGGGGACGGAGCGCATTCATCCTACAATTCTGTAGCGGCGCAAGCGGCCCCTACTTCACCGTCTTGTCGACCGTCTCGCGGGTGACGGCGTGATAGAGCGGCCGGGACTGCGCGTAGATGCGCTTGGCGATCGGCTGGCCCCAGTCGCCCTGGCCCCACAGCGACACGAACAGCGGGGCGACGAACTTGCGGCGGCCCTGGCCGGTCAGGAACAGCTCCAGCGACGACACGGCCGGCTCGTAGCGGTTGGCGATGGCCAGCTGCAGCCAGGCAAAGCGGATCTCGCTATTGCCCTGGGCCGAAAGACCGAACGCCGTATCGACGGAGGCCAGCTGGGCCGGCGTCAGCTTGCGCGGCAGTTGCCCGACGAACCGCACCCGCTCCGAGGTGCCCCAGCCCTTCCAGGCGTCGAGGGGCGCGGGACCGCCGGCCGCGAACGCCTTGGCCTGGGCGTCCACTGGCTCGAAGGCCTTGGACTGGATGTGGACGGCGTTCTCGGGAAGGCCCGGCTGGTAGATCCAGCGCTGGACGTCGATCTTGGCCTCCAGGGCCTTGTCGCCCTTGAACAGGTTGGCGCGCAGGTCGGCGATGAAGCCCTCCGCGGTCTGCGGCTGGAAGGCGTGGCGGTCGAAATAGCCGCGCAGATAGGCGTCCCACTTCGCCCGGCCGACCTCCTTCTCGATGGTTCGCAGGAAGGCCGCGCCCTTCTCGTAGGGGATGTCGGTCATGCCGTCGTCGGGATCGCGGCCGGTCAGGTCGATATGCAGGCGGGTGTCGGGACCGGTCATGCCGCCCGCTTCCTCGATCGCCTCATGCAGGTCGGTCCAGCCCAGGTCGGCCAGCATGGCGGCCGTGTCCTTGCCGTACAGGCTCTCCATGATCCGGTTCTCGAAATAGACCGTGAAGCCCTCGTTGAGCCAGAAGTCGGCCCAGGTGGCGTTTGTCACCAGGTTGCCCGACCAGGAGTGGGCCAGCTCGTGCGCCACCAGGCTGACCAGCGAGCGGTCGCCGGCGATGATGGTCGGGGTGGCGAAGGTCAGGCGCGGGTTCTCCATGCCGCCGAACGGGAAGGACGGCGGCAGCACCAGCAGGTCGTAGCGGCCCCAGCGATAGGGGCCGTAGAGCGCCTCGGCGGCCTCGACCATCTTCTCGACGTCGGCCAGCTCCCAGGCGGTGGCCTTCATCACCGACGGCTCGGTGTAGACACCGGTGCGCTTGCCCAGCGGCTGGAACGTCAGGTCGCCGATGGCGATGGCGATCAGGTAGGGGGCGACCGGCTTGTCCATCTTGAACCGATAGGCGCGGCCGCCGCCGGCCACGGGCTCGCCGTCGGGGGTCAGCATCTCGGCGCTCATCACCGCCTTCAGGCCTTCGGGCGCGACGATGCGGGCGGTCCAGGTCTGGCGGATCCCGGGGCTGTCCTGGGTGGGGATCCAGGTGCGGTTGAGGGTCGCCTCGCCCTGGCTGAACAGGTAGGGCTTGGCCTTGCCGGCCGTCTGCGAGGGCGACAGCCATTGCAGGGCCGCGCCACCCGGGGCGCTTTCATAGGCGATGACGATGCGCTTGGCGCCGTCCAGCGTCACGGTCAGCGGCGAACCCAGGTGCGGGTCGGCCGCGCCGAGGGTCCACTTCAGCGCCTGGCCCTTGGCGTTGGTGATCGACTTGATCACCAGGCCCTTGCTGTCGAGCACAACCTCTTTCGCGCCGGGTGCGAGCTTCAGGTCGAGGGCGGCCGTGCCGACCATCTTCTTGCCCGCGAAGTCGGCCGTCAGGTCGAGATCGACGTGGGTGACGCGGGCGATCGTGGGCTGGGCGTAGGAGTGGATGTCCTTGGCGTCAGAGCGGGTCGACAGCGGGGCGACCATCGGCTTGGCCTGCGCCAGGGCCGGAACGGCGGCCGCGCCGAGCAGGGCGGCCAGCACGAGGGCGCGCGAGGTGTTCGAGATCAGGCGGGGCATGGGCCATCCGTGGAAGCGGAACGTTTGCCCCCCTTATTCCAGATGCCGGGGCCTACAGATAGTCGAGCAAGCTCATGCCGGTCTTCAAGGTCCCGTCCTCGCCGAACATCGAGGAAAGCTTGGCCGAGAGGGTCTGCAGCGAGATCATCTTGTCGTATAGCGCCGGGGTCCAGCCGACCGCCTCGCGCTCCTCGTCGCTCATCGAGACGTATTGCGACACCAGGGTGCGGCCGAAGGCGGCGCTGTCGCCCGACTGCTGGGCCGACTTCCAGGTCGAGGAGACGCCGTCGCGGTTGCGGGTGCGGACCTCGTCGGCGGCGGCCTTGGCCTCGTGCTCGGAGAACTGGCCGCCCTTGTTCAGGGCGATGGCCGACAGCGAGCGGTCGTCGAAACGTGTGAAGTCGATGGTCCCCGCGTCTGCGTCGGTCGCCATGCCCTCCCCGGTCGCAAGGCTGTACTGCCGGTCCAGGGCGGTGCGGACGTCGGAGACTAGGGCGTCGATGTCGCGCGAGCGGGGATTGGAGACGACGCCGCCGTTCTCCTTCAGCCAGGCGGGGATCGGGTCGTTGGCGACGCCGGTCGGGGCGGTTCCGGGCTTGGCGGTGGCCTGGCGCAGGCCCTCGACCAGGGCGGCCTTCTCGTTCTGCCAGGCCAGGGTCGCCTTCTCCTCGGTCCCGGCGGCCTCGTGGCGGGTCAGGGCGGCCTTGTAGAGGCCAGCATAGTCGCCGGTGACGCGGAGGCTGGCGGCGGGCGCGGCCAGGGCGGCGTCGTCGCCGGCCTTCAGCTGGAGGCTGGCGACCACCTGCTCCTCGATCGGAAAGCTTCCGCCCTGGTTGGACGCCACGGCGTAGAGGGATCGGCGATCGAGGCCGGACACGTCGATGGTCGCCTTGCCGTCCTTCAGGGCGCTGGTCGCCTTGGCGGCCGACAGCAGGGCGTCCAGGCTCTTGCGGGCGTCGGCGACGACGGTGTCGAGGCTTCGGGCGTCCAAGGTGGTGGCGAGGGCCGCCTGGGCCTGCGCCGACAGGGTGACGCTGACGCTGGACGCGGTCGTCTTGGCCACCTCCGCTGCCTTGGCCTGGTCGGCGGCGATGCCCGTCTGGCTGCTCGTCGCTCCGGTATAGGCGTAGGCGGCGGCGTAGCCCTGAGAGCCGATCCTGGTCATCACGCACTCGAAGTCGATTCAACTGCGAGTTAACGTATCAGGTTGGACGCGGTTTGAAATGTTTGGAAATCAGGGAGGTTGGGTGGTTAACGGCCTTTCCCGTGGCATTGGCGCCGTCCCATTTCCCTCTCTCTTAGAGAGAGGGAGGGGCCCATGCGCAGCATGGGAGGGTGAGTGGTTACACCCTCAACCGGCGTGCCGGCACATCGCCTGCAACAGCGCCAAGATCGTCGCCAAGATCGTCCAAGGGCTTCGCCTACCCACTCACCCTCCCACGTCTACGGCGCGGGCCCCTCCCTCTCTCCATGAGAGAGGGGGCGAAGAAAGGGGACCGAACCCTACCCCTCGTGTCCCGGCTTCCTGGGCGTGGCCCAGGGCTCGGACACGTCGGCCAGGGCCGCTTCGACGCAGTCGACGGTGACCCGCAGGTCGCCGCCGCCGGCGAAGGTCAGCAGGATCACGCCGCCCGGAGCTTCCTCGCCCGGCTCGAAGGTGACCGACAGCAGCTCGACCACCGCCTGCTTGGCGTCGCGGCGCAGGTTGCGGGCCTGGACGCCGACGACGTCGCCCAGTTGCAGGGCCGAGCGCACGCGCTCGCCGCCCTGCTTCTTGCCGCCGACTTCCCAGCGGAAGCGGTTGCAGGCCAGGGTCAGGGTGCGGGCGGCCGCGTCCCAGCGTATGTCGCCGATCTTGGCGACGGCGTCCTGCAAGGCGGCCGAGATCACCGGCAGGTCTTCCGGCTCGTGGGCCAGCAGGCGGAGGGGCGCGGCGCTCATCGCTTACAGCTCCGGCTCGCCGTCGCCCTTGATGCGGCGCACCTGGGCTCCGCAGGCGCCGAGCTTCTCTTCCAGCCGCTCGAAGCCGCGGTCGAGGTGGTAGATGCGCGACACCACGGTCTCGCCGCGGGCCACCAGGCCGGCGATCACCAGGCTGACGGAGGCGCGCAGGTCGGTGGCCATCACCTCGGCGCCTTCCAGCTGGGCGACGCCGCGCACGCGGGCCTCGCCGCCGTGCACCGAGATGTCGGCGCCCAGGCGCATCAGCTCGGGGGCGTGCATGAAGCGGTTCTCGAAGATGGTCTCGCGGATGCGGCTCTCGCCGTTCGCCGTGGTCATCAGGGCCATGAACTGGGCCTGCAGGTCGGTGGCGAAGCCAGGGAACGGCGCGGTCTCGAGATCGACGGCGTTGAGGCGCGAGCCGTTGCGCTTGACGATGACGCCGTCCTCGGTGCGGACGACGGTGGCGCCGGCCTCCTCGAGCTTGACCGACAGGCTCTCGATCAGTTCCGGGCGAGCCTTGGTCAGGCGCACTTCACCGCCGGCCATGGCGGCGGCGACGGCGTAGGTGCCCATCTCGATGCGGTCGGGAATGACCGAGTGGCTCGCGCCGTTCAGGCGGGCGACGCCGGTGATGGTGACGGTGGGGGTGCCCGCGCCCTCGACCTTGGCGCCCATGGCGTTCAGGCACTCTTGCAGGTCGACGAGTTCCGGCTCGCAGGCCGCGTTCTTGATCACCGTCACGCCGTCGGCCAGCACGGCGGCCAGCATGGCGTGCTCGGTGGCGCCGACCGAGACGATCGGGAAGACGATCTCGGCGCCCTTCAGACCGCGCGGGGCCTGAGCGTAGACGTAGCCTTCATGCAGGTCGATCTTGGCGCCCAGGGCCTCGATGGCCTGCAGGTGCAGGTCGACCGGGCGCGCGCCGATGGTGCAGCCGCCGGGCAGCGAGACCTTGGCCTGGCCCGAGCGGGCGACCAGCGGGCCCAGCACGTTGAACGAGGCGCGCATCTGGCGCACCAGGTCATAGGGCGCGAAGCCGCTGGTGATCTCCGGCGCGTGCAGCACCGTTTCCTGGCCGTCGGGACCGTCGCTTTCGGTGACGCTGACGCCCAGGCGGGTCAGCAGCTTGCCGAGGAATCGCGTGTCGGCCAGGCGCGGCATGTTGGTCAGCCGCAGCGGCTGATCCGTGAGCAGGCTGGCGGCCATCAGCTTGATGGCAGAGTTCTTGGCGCCGCTGACGGGGATGGTCCCGTTCAGCTGCGCGCCGCCGGTGATGGCGATGCGATCCAATGAAATTCCCTCGAACGCGCGGAAAAGCCGTCTGCCGCGCGGGTCACATGTGAGGTCGCGGTTCTAACGCTTGCAAGGGGGCATGCAAGAGGCCGCGCCGATTCCTATTCCGAAGCCGATTCCGGCTTGGCCGAAGCGCTGGCGGGCGCCTTTCGACGGCGAAGGTTGGTTCGCAGGGCCTGGGCCAGACGCGCCTCGCGTTCGGCTTTTTCCTTGTCCTGGCTTGGGTTTGGCTTCGATGACTGACTCATGTGTCCACAGGTGAATGGCCTGCGACGTTCAGTCAACGCGATTTGGGCTTTGCAATCCCCGAAATCGTTGGCTATACGCCCCTCCTCGTCGCCGCCGTAGCTCAGTGGTAGAGCGCATCCTTGGTAAGGCTGAGGTCGGCAGTTCAATCCTGCCCGGCGGCACCACGGGGACCCCAAGCCAGATAAGGCTTTGGGGTCCCCGCCAATCCTGCGACGAGACTTCCCGAATTGTCAGAAGTTTGCGAAACGTTCCGCGAACACGCTGCCCAGGTTGGGAGATTTGTGGGATGATCGACTCAGGCGTCCCCCTAGCCCACTACCGCCAGCACAAGGCCGACGTGCTGCTCGACTGCGACAACTGCATGCTCAGCCGCTCGATCCCGCTAGAGATCGTCATCGAGCGCCTGAACGCACGCGGCCTGGACGGCGAAAATGTCGGGATCCGCGAGGTGGCGCGCTATACCAAGGGCCCCTGCCCTCGGTGCGGCAAGCGGGCTTGGTCCACCCGCCCCGACTTCCCCGGATGGCCCGGCCAGGACGGCTTGCCTAGGGACTGGGATCGGCGTCAGCGCTGATGGCCGCCCCGCGCCGGCCTTGGAGCCGAAGAAGGTATATCGGGCGGCGACGGTAGCTTCCGACCGTCGAAACCGTCGCCTATGCGACCCTGACGACCCCGTTGCGAACCACGCGTAGCAGCCCCATCGTCCCGCCCTTGGACACCTTGCCCGGCGCGGCGGCGTCGATGCTGAAGGTGTCGCCGAACGCGGTTGACGCGCCGTCGGTGCGGATCAGGTTCTCCAGCGGCTCTTGTCCGGCGATGTGGACGCGCCCGTAGTCGCCCGGGATGATGTCTTCCCAGGCGACGCCAGCGTAACGCCAGGCCGGGTCGGTCGAGGTCATGAGACGGATCGTCCGGTTGTTCTGGTCATAGGCGCAGATGGAGCCCATCGGAATGCCGACCGCCGAAGTGTTCTTCAGCGCCTGCTGCTCGGCGAGGAACTGCGGACGATACCGGGCCGACAGATTGTAGAGGCTGGCGGTCGCGTTGGCGCCCAGGGCGGCGTTGATGATCCCCAGGACCGTCGCGTTGCTCTGGGCGGTGTGGTTGGCGCTGAAGGTGACCACGATCGGCGAGCCGCCATTGACCACGACCGACAGGGTCTTGGAGACGCTGGAGCAGTCGCCGAGGCGCTGTCCAAGTCTCGTGATGATGACGTCCTCATTAGCGCCCACAGCGATACCGGAGACATCGACGGAGCCGTAGGCATAGCCCTTGATCCCGCCGCCGCCGGGCATGGTTGTCGGCTCACCGAAGATCGCGGCGACAGCCGAGCCGGAAACCGCGATCGAGGATCCGCCGGAAGTCGACGCGCTCTCGATCTTCAGCGCCCGCGCCTCGTCGTCGGTGAAGTAGAATGGCGCGTCGACCGGCCCACGCGCCGTAATGGCGAACTCCATCCGCGACGACGGCTGATAGGCCAGCGTTTCCGGGAGCCAGGACGCGCCGCTCACATAGATGTCGCCGCCGTAGCGGTTGCCGTCGAGGTCGACGACCGTGACCAGACCAGCGCCAAGAGCCTGGAGCGCCACGGCGTGGCCGACGTCGTCGGTGGTCTGCAGGTCGCAGCCGTACAGCTCCAGGCGGGCCGTGCGGGTGAAGGCCAGTTGGTTGTGCGCGTAGACCGCCGAGGTCGGCGAGCGGAACGTGCTGTTGCGCGCCCGCAGGGTGCCTCCGCTGGACAGGCCGCCTCCCAAAGCATGCTGCGTCGGCCAGACCGCGTCAGGAGCGCCCAAGTGCTCGATCCAGCAGTTGTCGATCTCGATCAAGCGGTCCTTGAGCACGCCGGAACTGTCGGAGTGCACCGGATAGCGCATGTTCAGCGCCGTCACCTTGACGTTGGCCAGGCGGTTGCGGTTGACCAGGTTGATAGTGGAGTTGCCCTTGATGTCGGCGTCGGGAGCGTCCGAGGCTTGCACGCCCTTCAGCCAGACCCGGTCGCGGTCCACACCCACCAGATCCATGTCATCGGGTAGGAACCACTGAACGTCGGTGTAGACGCCGGCCGCCGTCCTGATCTCGGTCGTGTTGGTGATCCGCTCGCCGATGACGGCTTCCGCCGCCGCCTTCGGGCTGGTGTAGTTTGCTCCGCTCGGCGCGACGGTGACGAAGCTGGGACGCGAGCCGTGCACGATCTGCAACAGAGCGGACGCCAGGGCGCTGCGCGTGGCATAGCCCAGCGCCATGTCCAGATTCTCTTCGGTGAGCGTCTGGGCGTCGCTCGCGCTGCTCACGATCTGGAAGGTCAGGGTGTCGAGCTCGACCCACTCCTCGACGCCAACTGTGCCGCTGACGTTGCTTTGGAAATAGGGTTGAACGCTGAGCAACTCGTCGGGCAGATCAGCCGAGAACTCGATGATATGGCGAGTGCCGTTCTGGGTGTTGCGCACAACCGCAGCGGCCAGGTTCTCGGCCGGATCGCTCAGCGGATCGACCTGAAACACCGGCGTGATGGCGCGGCTGTAGTTGGCCGAGGTGTTGAAGGCGGCCTGAATGCGCAGGGTACGGCCAACCAGCGCCGCGACCTCGGTCGGATCGACCGGCACCACCACTTGCAGGTAGCTGTTAAGGCCGGTCTGCCCCGCAGGAATGGTCCAGCCCCGAGGGCGACCAAGTTCGTCGTAGCGCACGGTGGCGCCGCCGGCCGGATTGGATGCGACCGAGGCGCTGTCCAGAACCGGACCCATGGTCGCGATGAGCGGCGCTAGCCGCTGATCCAGCATCGCATCGGCCGGAGACGTCGCTTTGGCCAGCAGCGAGGCGTCATCGGCGAAGGTGGTCGAGATGACCTGGATGCTATGGGTCGATCCGGCCGCGCCGGCGCCGCTCGGCATCTGGATCGAAACCCCGATCGCCACCTCGTCGCCGATGACGGTGTAGAGGTCTTCCCGGGTCATCACCGTCCCGACCTGGGCGGTACGGTCGACCGAACCTTCGTTGATGTCCTGGGAGCCGTCGGCTCGGAAGACCCGCACGCCCAAGGCGGACGGCGTCTTGATCGTCAGGAAGTCGGCGGTGACTTGGTACTTGGTGATGAGGCGGATGACGTTGCCGACGCGGCGGGCCATGTCGGCGGGCGAAACCGGCATCATGGCGATCAGAGAGCTGTTGGCGCCGGTCTGGCCGCTGGGGATGGTGAAGCCGATGTTTCGGCCCTCGCCGTCCTGGATGGCGGTGGAGCCGTTGGAGAGGCCCAGCAGGATGTTGGCGACCTGGAACTTCTCGCCGGCGGTGATGATAGCCTTGGCGGCTTGCTCACGCGCGGCGGCCGTGGCCGCGTCGGTGGCGTCCTGGATAACCGTTCCAGACAAGGGATAGGCCGTCAGGGTCCACGAACCGGCTCCAGAGCCGCCGGACTTGACGTAGACCCCGATCTTGGCCGGGTCAGGATCGTCGTAAACGACGCCAAGCGTGTTGGCGGCATGAGCCAGATCGGCATAGAGCAGCGCGCGGGTCGAGTAGAAGACCGCATTGCCCAGAATAAGCCCGTCGAGAGCCGAGCTGACGGTCTGATCGATGGTGGCGAACAGGGCGCGGATCTCCGACTTCACCGGATCGTGGTCGCCGCTGGCTGGAACGCCATCGATGTTGTCTTCGCGATACACGCTGGCTCCGAGACTGGAGATGTTGCCGACCATGATGTCTCTCTCTCTGAGCTGCGGCGTCGCCCGACGCTGCATGGGAGTAGGTATGCCGACCTTTGTCGCTTACCGGAAGGCCACGACCTTGCAGGCGATGGCGTAGGAGGTTGCAATGGCCAGTAGGATCGGGTTCAGGGCGCCAGCACCGGGCCGCAGGCCGCCTAGCACCTTGACGAGCGTAAACACCATCAGGTCACCGTCGCGGTCACCGGCCCAACCGGACCAGAGCCGTCCCCATTCGCGTTGAAGGCCTCGATCCAGTAGCGATAGGTTCCGGCCGCGACCGTGTCGGTCACGCCCATGACCTCGCCCACGCCACCAACGATCGGCGACCCGATCGGAGAGGCCGATCCGAACGAGGTAGAGGTCCCGCGGTAGAGGACCAGGTGATCCAGGTTCAGGCTCGACGGGTTGCGCCAGCTGACCATGGCCGATCCGGATCCGCCAGTAGCGGCAAGGTCGGTCGGCTGGCCCGGCGCGATCTGATCGGTGGACGTCGAAACCGTCTCGGTTTCCGACCACGCCGCCTTCGTGCCGCCGCCGGTCTGGTAGGTGATCTGGAATTCGATGTCGGTCTCGGCCGGCAAGAACTCGCCGGTGTCCATGGAGACCGCGGCGGCCGGGTCGGTGTCGGTGCCTTGGCGCTCGGTCCAGCTGGTCGAGTCGACCGCGCGCCAGCGATAGAACCAGGTCAGGTCGCTGCGATCGGGACCGGCGCCTTCGATGCGCATGCGCACGCCGTCACCGCCGGTGCCGGTCGAGGCATAGAACGGCGTCAGGTCGGTGATCTCGGGCGCCTCCAGAGCCTCGGGCGTGGAGGTGTACCCCGCAACCGGCCCGTCGCCCTCTTCGGTGCCAGCATTCCATGCGTAGCGTGCCGCCGTAGCGAGGCGGCCCGTCCAGACGATGGAGCAGGTGCTGAACTCGATGCGGGGCGGCTCGGTCACCTCCATCACCGCGTCGTTCAGGTCTTCCTCCTCCTCGATGCGGATTCCGATGTAGCGCTCGCCCAGGGCCCGGCGGGACGACAGGGGCGTGCGCAGCGTCACCTTCGGCGCATAGGCGCGGTCCATCTGCGCCTTAGCCAGGCGTCGGATCTGGCTGTTGTGCTGCACGCCCTTGAGAACAAGATCAGTCGCGTTCTCAGCCCCCTCCGAGGTGATCGCGTCTTCGTTGCGCCATGCGTCGGTGTCGGTGCGGGTATAGCCGGCGACCGGGTCGTCGAAGGCCAGGGTGTAGATGTTGCTCTCGTCGCCCGGCATGGGGCTGTGATCAAGGCTGTAGTCGATCACCTCCTCTTCGCCGAAGATGACCGTGGGCTCCTCGTATGAGCCGGCGCGGATCACATAGGCGCCGTCTCGGCGCACTCCGAACCATCCATCCATGGACAGGCGCAGCCATTCGCGGACCTGCTTCTTGGCGACGCCCGCCTCCCACCAGAAGCCGACCTGGTAGCGGGGCGCGTAGACGGCCACGGCGTTGATCCAGCGCACCGGTGCGAAGTCGGGCAGGTCCGCATCGAGATTAGGGGTGTGATAGACCTTGTTGCCCGAAATGCTGGTGACTGTGAGCACTTGGCCGCCGGCTGTGAACTCGGCGCCGTTGGCCAGTCCCGCAGTCGAAAAAAGCGTGACGTTGTTCGACCCTTTGTTGGCCTGGCCATGGACCTGACTTGAACCGACACGCTGGAGCACAGGCTCGTCGCAGACGTCGGCCGCGGCGGTCAGCAGATCGAGCACAGGAGCAAAGCGCTTTTCCCACCTCGCACCGAACCGGCGCCACTCGACGTTCACGAACCAGACCACCGGGTTCATGGTGAAGTCCCAGGTGGCGTAGGCCGCGTCCTTCTCCGCCGCCGTGGCGTCGTCCGCAAACCTGCGCTGGGCGCCTGAACCGCCCGCAGTGTCGTCCTTGCGCCAGTCGTAGGCCAGTCCGAAGGCCTCGCGGGTCAGCTCGGTCAGCGCGCCGGCCGGAAACTGCTTGCGCGCGTCTTCCTGCTTTCCGTGCTCACAGGTCAGCTTGTTGCTGGGGACGCCGTCGCCGCGGTGCTCCTCGGTCCAGCCCACGTTCTCCAGGTCAGGATAGGCGGTCTGCACCTCGTAACCCAAGCGCTCCGCGACCCGGGCGCGACCGCTCTCGTAGCGACCGTCCGGCAGGGCCAGGATCCGGCCGTCTTCGTCGATCGTCACCTCGTCCTCGTTCAGCCAGGCCTTGCCGAACGACTGGAGGGGCCCTTCGGGATAGGCGAAGACCTGCAGGTAGACATTCTTGCCCGCACGGCGCAGGGCGTAGGCGCCGGACACGCGGGTGCGGCCGACCAAGAACCGCCGCACCGGGCGTGGCTGCTTGACGTTGGTCTTGCTGGCCTCCGGGCTGCTCTCATCTCGCCCGGTGAGCGATTGCACCGCCGCGTCGATCGCCACGGTGACAGCGACCTCCACGGCGAGTTCGATCGCGGCGACGGCCAGGTCTTCGAAAAAGTCGCCGGCGGACTCGCTCATGACAGGCTCCAGGCAGCGATGCAGCGGGCACGGATCGACGCGCGCAGCCCGGTCGCGGTGAGCATGACCCAGCGTCGACGGGTGCGGATCGCAGCCACCGGTTCAGGTCCGGCGGGCGTGACCTGCATGACCAGCCCCACGTCGCCCACCTGGGGCGTTTCAGTGCGGGCCAGACCGACGGCGGCCAGGCCAAAACCCATGATCGCGTGCATGCCGCCCTCTCGCCTTACGAGCCGGGCGCAGCCAAGTGCGGTGGAGTAGCGGCCGCGCCAAGGGGCGGCGGGGTCAGTGCCCCGCTCCTGCTCGACCCAGCGCGCCACCAGGCCAGAGGCGCAGTCCCAGCCGCGTTCATAGCTGAAGGGCTGACGCGCCGCCCAGGCGAGATAGACCGCGAGACGCTTGGCGATGTCGCTCATTCGGGCCACTTGATGATCATGAAGTTGGCCATCTGAGGCGTCTGGTCGAAGAACCGATCGCCCGGCGAGCGCACACGTTGGGCCGGGGGCGACCAGAAGTTCAGGGCCGATTGGTTGCGATCAAAGGCGTCGGTGACCACGGGAAGAACGATGGTGCGCAGCGCCTTGCCGTCCTGCCAGATCCGCGAACTGCGCGGCGCGCCGGCGATGCCCTCAAACAGCCAGTCGACCCCACCGACCGGCTGTTGATCGTCGTCCAGATCCATCACGCCCAGAAAGACAGAGGAGCCCTTCACGAGGGCTCGGTCCACGCCCAGCAGGCGCACCGCCGTAGCGCTGACGCCCGAGACGCCGAAATCCACGCTCGAGGCCTGCCCGTTGACGGCCAAGTCGAGGTCGGGGATTGCGGTGGGGAAGTCGAGGCCCTTGTAGAGGCCGCCGGTCGTGTCGGTGTCGTCAGGATCCAGCGCGAAGTCGCCCGCGCCAGACCAGACGCGGACCCAGTTGTCAGACGCGCCTACCTGGAGAACCCAGAAGAGGGCGAAGTTGCCCGTGTCGGGCACATAGCCGGCGTCGCTGGTGAAGCTCATAGCCTGAAGGTCTCCCGGAAGACCATCGAGACGTCGGCGTGCCAGGCGGGGTCATATTCTGGCCAGGCCGTGCCGTCGGCCATTCGGGCGCGCATCAAGCAGCGGGGGTCGCCGAAATCCACCTCCGCGCCGGCCGGATAGGCCTCACGCGCCGGCTTGGCGAACAGGACGGTGTAGGTGTTGGTCTCCACATCCACGGCGAGCACGCGGCGCACGCCGTAGAGCCGTTCCTGGTAGACGTTTCCGACCAGCGTGAAGGGTTCGCCGCCTAGAAGCGCGGCGCCCTCGGGCAGGATGATCTGCGCCGTCGTGTCGCGCAACGCCAGCGGCGCGGCCAGGGCGCCGAAGTGGCCGCCGGCATAGAGCGTCCCGTCGCTGAACGGAGTGCCGTCGCTGTGGGTCACTCGCGCCAGCGGCCGGGCGAAGACGGCCTTCAGCTTGCCGGCGCAGCGCGGCACGACAACCTTGGTGTCGCCCATGCTCCAGCCTAGGATGAGGGCTTCCCAGGTGCGCTGATCAGCCTCGGTCTCCAGGCGGATCCCCGAGCACGACGCCACCCAGGCGCCGCCGCCGTTGGCGCTGCGCTCCTGCTCTTCGCCGAAGATCGGCGCGCCGCCGGTGATGATGCCGCCGGTGTCGCTCCAGCGGAGCGCGTCAGGAGCCGCGAAGGCGTGGGGGAGGCGATCGGTCATCCGCGCTGCTTCTGGCTCTTGGCGACGGCCGCAGGGGCACGGCGAAGGCTGTCGCTGGTGGCGCCGACCCGGGCGCTATTGGCGGCGCGGTCGGCGTAGCGGTAGGCGCTGGCCAGAGCGTCCTCTGCGACCAGGGATCCGCTGAAATCCTGGTAGAAGCTCTGGTGCACCGTAGTGCCGCCACGGCCCGCCAAACGCGCAGCCGGGACCATCTGGCCCGAGACCGGCGGAACGAACACCTCCGGCCGCCCCTCGTTGACTTGATAGGGCACGCCCGCGACCATGTTGCCGCCCACGGCGCGGCCGAACAGCTTTTTGCCGCGCGACAGGAGCGCCGCACCCAGCGATCCGTCATCGCCACCGCGCCCATAGCCCGCGTCCCGGCCGCGCACGATGTTGGTCAGCAGCGCCGAGACATCCTCGATCAGAGCGCGCTTCAGCTCGTTGCCGAGGAACTCCGCAACCCCGGGCACGCCGTCGTTAAACGCCGCCTCCAGGCCGCCTTTGATGGAGTTGTAGGTCCCGTTGTAGAGCGTGTCCTGATAGGCCTTCAGCTCGTCGGAGGCCTCGGCGGAAGCCGCGCCCGCCGCCTTGAAGTCGGCGCCGCCGTTGCGGATGTATTCTTCCAGGCCGCCTTTGGAAACGAACAGCCGCTCCAGCGCCTCAAGGTCGTCAGCGCTCACCGTGTCGGTGTTCAGGCCGGTCCCGTACTTCGAGTCGTTGCCGAACACTGCCGGGCCAGCCACACGGCCCTCCGCACGGGCAATGGCCTCGCGCTCTTCCGCTTTGGTCGGCTTGGGCGCCTTCGGGCCTGCCCCGATGGACTGCATGTCCTCCTTGAGCTTCTTGATGGCCTTTGAGGCATCAGCGGCGTCCTTTCCGCCCGCGGCGACCCGCTTTTGCAGCAGATCGATTTCGCCCTGGATCTTGGCCCGCTGATCGTTCCCGAGGACACGGTCGATGACCGCTGCTGTAGCCGTGTCCTGTTGGTTCCGACGAGCCAGCCCGCCGCGACGCATCGCGGCGCGGTTCGCCTCGCGCTCGCTCTCTCCGGCCGGAGTAGGAACGCCGCCCAACGCCCTCGCCATTTGTCGCTGCTCGGCTTCAGCCTGCGCCTTGCCGTAGTCGCGCGCCGCGGCGGCCGCGTCGCTGATCGACTTGGTCAGGCGATCCCACCACCCCTTAAGGCCACCAACCTTCGGGACTTGGCCCTCCAGCGTGAAGCCGAGGCGCTCGAACAAGATTTCCTGCGCCTGGGCCGTCTCGCCTGACGCTTGCATCGACCTGATGAGGCGCAGCGTTTCAGCGTCAAGAAGGCCGAATTTGGCCTGCAGCATCTCGGCGCCACGAGTGGGATCCGCAAACGCCTTGCCAAGCTCCTCGGTCGCCTTCTTGGCGTCCTGCCCGGTAGCGCGCGCATAGTCGTCGGTGATGGTGATCAGCTTACCGATCACCTGGCCGCCGATCGCGCCAGTGTTAGAGTAGGCGATCGCCATCTGCTCGGCGGCAGCTCGCGTCACGTTGCCTGCGTTCGCACTGGCGGCAGCGAGATCGCGAAGACCCTGGGCCGAAAGACCGGTCGTGCGTCCGAGGCCGACCACGGAAGTTTCCAGCGCCTTAAACTCAGCGTCGGCCTTCTCAGCCGCTAGGATGGCCGCGCCCAGCGCAACCCCCATTGCCGTCAACGCGCCGCCGGCCGAGAAAGCGAACGGAGCTAGAGCCCGCAGCGTGCCGTTCAGACCGCCGAACGCCTGCGTCACCTGCCCGCCCTGCTGAGCAAGTATCGTCAGCGGGTTGGATCCCGACGCGAGCGAGGCGATCACGTCGTTAACGGTGTACTGGATGGTCTGAAGCTGGTTCGAGGTGAGCTTGGCCGTGCGGCTCATGGCCGCGCCGACGCGCTTCTCGGTCTGCACGGCCGCGCGCTCCATCTTGGTCATGGAGGCTTCGAACACGGTGACGGACTGCTTGATGTCAGCGTTGTAGCCGTCGACCTCGGCGTCGAGGATCACCTTCACCTGATCGGCGGTCACAGCCATCAGTTGGCCCTCCCGAGCGCGGCGGCGGGGATCTTGGCGAAGTTGCGCATCACGCGGTCAGACGACGGCGGATCGGGCTTGGCGTCGGGGTCGTCGGCCTTCAGCCGCTCGGACCTGGCCCAGGCCATGGCGTTGAACTCGCCCCATCCGATGGTGTGCGGGTCCACGCCAAGCTCTCCACAGATGTCTAGGTAGCCGGGGTAGTCGAAGAAGCCGTCGTCTCCCCCGGCGTCTCTTTTTTTGGCGCGGGGTCGCCCTCCTTGGGCGGGACGAAGCCTTGGCAGCAGGTCCAGAGGATCGCGGCGGCGAGGTTCCAGGCTTGGGATCGGGGGGCGGTCTTGACGTAGGTGTCGATCAGCTGGCGGGCGCGCAAAGCGTCGACCTTCACCTCTTGGCCATTGACCAGACCTCGCCCGCCGCCGATCAGGCCCAGCCGGATCGTCTCGTCGAGGTCGGCGTCGTGCCAGGCGCCATCCTCAATATGGCCCCAAGTGCCATTGCCGTCCGGCTTCTGATAGCGGCCCTTGAGCACGCGCGAGACGATGGCGCCCAGCCCGGTAGGAACGTCGATCGGCCCATATTGGGGATGGTTGGCCTTCACGCCGCAGAGACGCTGAAGCTCGGCCCGCTGGGGACCGTTCAGCTTGAAGAGGTAGGCGCCGTCAGCGAATTCGAGTTCGATTTCGCACGGCGGGACGACCGCGCGCTCCATCGTCAGACCTCCGTCTCGACCCATTCACCATCGGAGCCGATGGTCAGTTCGGTCTGGACGAAGTCGTCGTCGGCGCCGGTGATCTGGCGTTGGGTCAGCATGGCCGGGCCGCCGAAGTACGAGGTGTAGACCGCGTCGTCGGCCGGCTCGCCAATGAGGAACCGGTAGTTGGCGCGCACGCCGACCAGGGAACCGATCAGGGCGGCCTGGGCGCGGTTGTACTGCCCGGAACCAGACAGGTCCCACTGCTTGCCGGTCTGGATCAGACGGCGGAACGGGATGTCCTCGGGGTCGTCGCAGTTGCGCGTGAAGGCGTCGTTCGTGTTGACCTGCTCGGTCAGGGTGCGGGTGGTGATGCCGCAGAGGGGAAGGAAGGCCCCGGCGTTGTCGGGGTCTTCCACCAGGATCGAGACATAGGTCCCGCGGACGATCGAGGGCACAGTCATGGGCCGGGGCTCCTGCGAAAGGATAGGCGGCGTCATCTCGACGCTGCCGAAGTACGTGGCCCCTCCGCCCTAGAGCCTTGGTGCACAAGGTAGGTATGCCGACGAGGTCAGGGGTTGGGAAGAGCCGAAGTCAGGCCGTGACCACACCCTCGAAAGCGACGATGGCGTGCCAGCCCGTCGCCTCCGCTGGATCGCGGATGATGTCGGTTCCGGTCCAGCGGATGTCGGTCAGGCGGGCGGGCCATGGGGCTTCCGTCAGGGCGATCGAGCGGCCGTCCAGGCAGGCGGAAATGGCCCCGCCCAGCAGCGCCGCCTCGGTGTCGTCGACACCCTTGGCGAACCCGCTGATGCGGATCGAGTAGCGCGTTCCGTCGAGCCCGGTCGCCCGCATCGGCACGACCGTGAGTGGCGGGAGCTTGGTGAACGGCCACACCGGGTCAGCCGGCGGGTTTTGTCCATAGACGCGGGCGCCCACAATGGCGGCGACCGCCGCGTCGGCCTTCTGGGCCGACTGGAGCGCCTTGCGAACCCAGAGGGAGGCGTCACGGGCCACGGCTTAGGCGGCGACCGTACGGCCGATGATCAGGATGCTGTAAGTCACCGGCGTGCCGGCGGCGGAGTTGGCCACCTTCAGCAGGTCGCCGGTCCCAGCCGTCACCGGCCAGCCGCGCTTGCAGGTCAGGGCGATGAAGTCGCCGGGCGCCACCTTCACCACGTCGGTCACGTCGCCGAAGGGGCCGAGGAAGGCGTTCGAAGCCGCGCCGCCGATCACCACGTCATTGACGTTGCCGATGTCGGCCCGAACCACGATGGCGACGATCTCGGCCGCCGTGAAGGTCGTGCCCAGGCCCTGGGTCAGCACGCCGGCCAGGTCGAGGTTCTCGGTGGCGGACGCGGCCAGGGTGCGCGCGTCGGCGAACAACAGGTCGGCCTTGCCCGTGGTGTCGGTGCCCGGCGAGAACTGCAGAAGCGCGTCGAGATTGGCGGGCGCCCGGGGCGTGCCCAGGTCGGCCGTGCCGGTCAGTTGGGCCTTGATGCCGAGCGAAATGCTCGCGGTGACGCCTGCGACCATGGAATGGTCCTCCAGCTATGGGAAAGGGGCGTCTCCCGACGCTCCGAGGGGGTGCATGGGTAGGTATGCCAGCCGTTGGCAGGTCGGCCTAGATGCGGCATCCTTTAGGTCTTCGCAGAACGTCGAGATGACGTCCCACTCCTTCCAGAGGACCACACCATGAAGCGAAGTTACGCCTTCGGCCTGATCGCCGGCCTCCTGTTCGTCGCCCGCCGCTCCCTCGCTTTCGCCGTCGCCATCACCGAGCCGATCGCGCGAGCCATCGTCGAGCCGCTGGCCACGGCCTTCGTCATCGCCTTCCCCCCGGCCGCCAAGATCGGCGAAGCCGGCGCGAACACCCTGGACGTCATCGGCGAGGCCGATCGACAGAGCACCGAGACCTTCAAGGTCCGTTGCTTCGCCACCGCGCGCACCAACCGCCTCTCCAGCGTCGGCCTGAGGTCCGGCGCTCCCTGCTCGGGCATGGCCTTCGCCGCCTGATTTTTCGACGACCTGAATATGGGGCGGCCTCGGAGCGATCCGGGGCCGCTTTTCTATGCTATGCTGGTGATGTTCAGCAGCGGAGGCTTCGGCCGATGCTCGCGGCCGTTGAAGGCCAGCATTCAAGACCTCACCGCCTCGGCGATGGGGCCGCCAGGGTTCCTAGGCCTGGTGAAGGTGGGCGGCGCGGCCGGGCTTTTCTCAGCAGCGCCGCCCTACCCTTTCGGGTTCCCCTGGCCCGCCTGGTCCACCACCTTCTTCACCGCTCTGCGGACCAACTCCACGGCTTCGGCCTTCTTCTTCTGCGCCGCCGGGCGCATGTAGGGGCGCGCCGCCATCTTGGAGGTGCCGAATTCCAGAGCGGCCGAGTAAGGCGCATTGGAGGAGATCTCGACCTTGAGCGGCTCGACCAGCGTCGTCTCGATGTTGCCGTCAAGCACCCCCGTGTCCCTATTAGGGGGGGAGCCGGGCTTGGATGGGATGTGCCCAGCGCCCGACACGCTCCCTGCGGTAATCGAGATCTCCGCCTCCACCTCGATCATGTTGCCGGCCGCGAAGAGCGCCTTGCCGACCTCGCGCACCATCTCCTCGCCCTGGATCCGCTTCAGACGGGCGGCATGGGCCTTGGCGCCGGTGATCCTAGCTATCGTCGTCCGGGCTCTCGCCCGCCTCCGGCGGCGCCTGCGTCGGGCTCGCCCGGACGACCCAGTGCGTGCCGGCCGGGTCGCTCTCGCAGGACTTCACCGCCCAGCGCCGTTCAGGCTCGGCCGGAGCCTGTTTCGCGGTCAGCTCGGCGTCGGTGTTGAAGATGGGAACGCCCGCCTGCAGGATCAGGAACGCGGCGTCACGCTCGGTGTAGCCGTCCGCCGACCTCATCGCCTCCGTGACCTTGTCGGGCTGGTAGCGGATCGGGCTGTCGGCCCAGGTCACCGTCACGTCGCCGTCGTCGGCGTCGGTTCGGGTCTGGCGGTGCAGCGTGCCGGGCAGGTAGAGCGGCGCGAAGGCCGCGCCAAACACCGCCTGAAGGCTGCCATCTAGAAGGCCCACGGCCAGCCTCCCGAGTACGGCACGGTTCCGGCGCCCGTGACGCGCGGCCCGCCGACGTTCTGGAACCGCAGCGTGGCGAACTCCTGGCCATATCCGGTCGCCAGGACGGGATCCGTCTGGCCACCGCTCGACGCGCCGTTGTCGAAGCGCTCGAGCGACAGTTGGCCCGACTTCATGACCTTGAACCCGGACGCGCCGGCGGCGGCCGCCTCGCCCTCGGCGCCGGGCCAGAACCCCTCTTTCGTCAGCCAAGCGGCGGCATAGAGCAGCTGCCCCTCGGCGAAGTCGCCCTCGGTCCACGACGTGTCGACCTGACGCGCGGCTCTGGCCAGGGCCTGGGTCACCATGGCGTCGGACACGACAGCACCCGTCGCCCGGGGGAAGCGGGCTCGGAAGTCCTCCAGGGTCGGAGCGTTGTAGGCCATGGATCATACCTTCGAAAGAAAAGGGCCGCCGCGCTGAGCGGGCGGCCCCTTCTGATGTTCCTGGGCGATAAGGCTTAGGCCTTGCCGCCCGCCTTGCCCGCCTCGGCCAGCTTGGCCTTCAGGGCCTCGATCTCGGCATTGGCGGCGGTCAGCGCCCCCTCGGCCGTTTCGGCGCGCTCCAGGTAGGCGAGCGCCTCGGCGTCGTCCGTCTTGGCCTCCGGCTCGTCCTTGATCGCGCCGTCGATCTGGAACCAGCCGGTCTTCTTCAGAACGGCCAGTTCCTCTTTGGCGATGTCCAGATCCTCCTCGACCGTGCCGGGGGCGATGTGGACCAGGCTACCATCGGCGAGACGGGCGCCCTTGGGGCCGGCGGTGATGTTCTTGAGCTTGTGCATCGCAGCCTCCTAGATGCCGTCGCGGTAGGCCGCGCCCTTGGGACGGCGGAACTCGACGCCGCCGTAGTTGAAGAGGCCCGGGACCTCCCAGGTGAAAGCGCCCTTCTGCCAGGCCGGGAACAACTCGTGCGGGCCGGGCAGATAGAGCCGCAGCACGTCCTTTTCGTTGTCGTAGGCCATCATGCGCGCCGTGCCGGAGCCGCCGGCCGTTTCCAGCTCGCGGGTGCCGATGATGGTCAGCGGCTGCTTGGTCTCCAGGGTGTAGGAGTTGTTCTCCTGGATGAACTTCAGCACCGTGTCGGTCCCGGTCCCGATGCGGGTCGAGGCCAGGGACTGCAGGCGCGTGGTCGGCAGCAGCAGGGTATTGGCGCGCTGAGTCTCGCCGGACGCGTTGTAGGGCGCGTTCAGGATCTCGTTGATGTCGCGGTTGATCTGATCGGCCGTCTTGGTCGAGAACGCGGTCGCCGCTCCCGTCCCGTCGGCCGGAACGGTGGCCGTCGGGACGTTCGGGTTGTTGACGATGCCGGTCAGGCCCTTGGTCGCGTCGCCCCGGATCGTCATGGCGTAGATGTTGGCCTCGGCCACCTTGCGGCAGGCGGCGGCTTTCTCGTTGCCGAGGTTGCGGCCCATCTGCGCGGCCTGCTCCAGTTCCTGGCGGAACCACTGATAGCCCAGGGCCTTCAGGTGGTTCTCTTGCAGGAACTGAGTGGTTGAGATGTCGGCGTACGGGATGTCGAAGGCGCCGCCCGCGAACCACTCCGGCTTGCCGGCGATGTCGCCCGAGTAGAAGATCGAGCCGCGCGACCACATGCCGCCGTCGGTGTCGACGAACAGCAGGCGAGCGTAGTCGAAGCTCGGATACTTCTGCATGTCCACTTCGGTGTTGATCCGAAGCAGTTGCGGCGTGAGGAAGCCAACGGCTTGTTGGGCGTCGGCGAAGTTGATCTGGGAGTGGAACATCTTGGTCAGGCCCCTTAGCTGCGGCGCACGCGCAGACGCACCAGGGCGCCCGACGAGACGGTGTCATCGAAGACGGCCGGGATGGCCGTATTGCCCGACGAGGTGGCGGTGAAGACAAAGCCCGAGGTCACGTAGACCGCCGCGCCGTCGGTGGTGTTCGAGCCGGCGGTGACCCAGATCTGGCCTTCGTTGAGCAGGCCCGCCTCGCGGTACTGCGGGACGATGTCGGCCGCCGGGCCGCCGGGCACGACCGCCAGGCCGTGGTCGGCCATGACGATGCCCATGAAGGTGCCGGCCGCCGGGGTGGCGGTGACGCCGTGGTCGCCCGAGCCCCGGAAGGCGGCCTTGCCGAAGGCGATGCCGGCGGCGTCTTCCACGGTGCGCGAGATGCGGTTGCTGGTCTCGCCGTTGGCGACCATGCCGGGGTAGCCGACAGCGGGCGCCGGATTGAAGATGTCTTGGACGATGGCCATGACGGCGTCTCCTGAGGGTTAGGCCGCGGCGCCGGTGTGGGCGTCGGCGAAGCGAGCGAAGCGGGCGGCACGCGCCTTGTCGGCGGCGGTCTGCGCGTCGTTGATGGTGGCCCCCGCGCCCGCGCCGATGGCGTCAGCCAGCAGGTTGCCGCCGGTGGACTGGCGCTGGGCGTCGGTGATGCCGGAGGCCATGGTCTTGAACGAGACCTCGACCTGGGCGTCGTTCCAGTCCTTGGCGGCGTCGCCCAGCTTGGACGACACGACGGCCTTGCGGATCGCCGCCTCGTCCATGGCGTCGCTGATGGTCAGGGCGGGGGCCAGGATCTTCGCGTCGGCGAGGGTCTTGGCGAAGGCCTTGGCGGCGTCGCGCATCTGCTGCGGGGTCACCTTGGCGTCGGCCACGGCCTGCTTCAGGGTGGCGATCTCGGCGTCCTTGGTGGCGGCCACCGTACTCAGTTCGGCCACCTTGCCCTCGGCGGCGTCCTTGGCGGTCGTCGCGGCGGTCAGGCGGCCCTGCAGGGTGGTGATCACGGCCTCGGCGGCCGGGCTGACGTCGGCCACCGGCACGCCGTCGATCATGATCGTCTTCATGGGGGTGTGGTCCTTCACGGGAGGGGCGTCATCGTCTCGATGAGGCCAGGAGTCGCCGATGCGACAGGCGGAACCGGCCCGGCCCCGGTGGACCAGGGCGAGGTGGTTGGCTCGGATGTTGGTCTGGCGGGCGTCGTAGGCCTCGCCGGCGTCGGTGACGCCGGGCGTCCAGTCGACGTCGCAGGTGTAGCCGACCGACAGTTCGCGCTTGCCGGCGCGGTATTGGCTGATGGCGTCCCCGTCCATCATGGTCAGGGGGACGCGGATATAGTCGCCGTCCTGAGCGGTCTCGCGCTTCACCGCGTCGCCCAGCTGGCCGATGGAGTCACGCTTCCAGGTCTTGGAGGTGACCATGTCCTTAGGGTGGTCGTTGGTCAGCGGGCGCCAGGCGATCGAGGCCATGGAGGCCTTGTCGAACACCTCGTCGGCGGGGCGCAGCACGCGCACGACCTGGCCCGGCTTGGCGTCGGCCAGGCCGAGCTCGGAGGCGAGATAGGTCTGGATCCCCGTGCGGGCGATCCGGGCGTCAGCCACGAGGTAGCCGTCCGCTGTGATGCGAACGGACTCCTCGTCCAGCGCTACGGCATCGATTACCCGCATGCCTGTCCTCGTTCTAGCGATCGGGCGTCATCTCGACGGCCAACCGACCTGATCTCTCAGGCCGTGAGGGTAGGTATGCCGATGGTTTGAGGTCGTGCCTAGGGGGTCGTTTTCGGAGCGACCAAACCGCCCTCTGACAGCACGTAGCCGTCGGAAAAGCGGTGCTGTTGCGGCTGAGCCAATGCGGCGCGCAGCGGCTCTACGCCACCGTCAGCGCCGATGGTGACTGGCTCACCCCGTTCTAGGCCGCAGACGGCCCATGCCGTGAACCGGCCGGCCGTGCGGCGTCGGGCTCCATTCATCACTTCCCCTTCCTCACGGCGTCGATCATGGCGGTGAAGGCGTCGGCCAGTATGCCGGGGCGCGGCTCCTCCGCCATCGCTAGTTTGAACGAGTCCAAGCCCGCCAGGATCATCGGCTTATCGCCGTCCCGCAGCTCTGCCAGGATGCCGTCGACTATGTCGTCAGCCTGTTTGGTCGTGAGGATCACGGCGCCGGGTCCGATACCCCAGCCCGTTGCGCGACCGACGGATCGGATCAGCCGCTCTCGCATGGTCTGGGTCATGGCTTGGCCTTCTCGCAATGCTCGCGAAGCACAGCGACCAGCCTCGGTTCGACCTCGCCCGCTGCGATGTGGCTCTCGAACGGCCCGATGATGATGAACTTAGAGCCCTCGGGGAACTGGCTCTTGGAGGCGAACTCGACCGCACTGGTCGTGATCATGCGGATTTTGGTCTGGTCGCTCATCCCTCACCCCTTCGCTGGCGGCAGGCCGTGCGAGATAGCCGCACAGGCCAGACCAATGTGTTTCGGAAGCGATAGACGGCCCTCCATGCGCCGGTAGGTGTCGCGCGAGACGCCCAGCGCCTCGGCCGCTTCGCCTGCCCGCAGGCGCATCCTCGTGCGCCATGTCTTCAACTGCTCACCTGTCATGGGATAGGTATGCAGCATATTGCCGCGAAAACACGCGGTTTTTGACTATTACAGACTGAGGTGGGCCTGTCGTTTACAGCCGCACCGCGGAAGCTGCCCCGGCAGATCCTCCGGCGCCGTCTTGTCGGTGTAGATGTTCCCGTCCCGTTCCTTGTGCCAGAGCCTGGGGTGGAGCTTCCCGGAAGCGCGCCACTTCCACTCGTCCAGGCCCGCCTGGCGCTGGCGCTCGGCGTCAAGTTCCGACGAGAGCTTGTTCAGCTGGTCGCTGGCAATGAAGAGTGCGCGGCGACGGCTGGTCTGGAGGATCTCCTGGATGTCCTTCGCCACCTCGCGCGCGGGCGCCCGCCGCTGGTAGCCGGCGAACACCTCGGCCGCGATCTTGCTCTGGGCCTGGGCTGAGACGTCGGAGATCAGCGAGACGTTCCACGCCAGGATATCGGCGAGGGCCTGTTGAGCGTCGGCCGGGCCAAGCATGGTGGCGAGGTCCACGCCGGTCGCGGTCAGGACGGACGAGCCCCACTTGTCCCGGTGCCAGCGCTCGACCTGGAGCACCCAGTCCCGCATCTCGGGCGTCAGGCTGAGCACCAGCCGCTCGAACTCCGGCCCCAGATCGCGGAACAGGTCGCCCAGGCTGGCGGCGTCGTCGAGCACCATGCCGTCGCGGGCGGCGCGGCGCTCCAGGGCTTGCCGATAGGCCGGCATGACCCGGTCGCGGGCCGCCACGGCCCAGGCCCGAACCACCTTCATGTAGATCCGGGCCAGATCGTCTTCGAGGGCCTGGGTCGGAATGATGATCCGGAGGTCGATCGAGCCGCGCCGGTTGGTCTGGCGGCGGGCCATGGCGGCGAGGTCGAAGTTCATCGGATCACCCTCGGCGCGACCGAGAGGTCGATGAAGGGATGACAGCCCGCCGCGCTCTCGATGCACTGGTCGCTGAAGAGTAACAGGGTGTAGGAGCGCCGGCCGTGCGGTTTCTCGCCCACCTCTTGGTTCCGAAGGCAACGGCCGCCTGACGCCTCGGCGACAGCGAGGCGAATGGCCTCGACAGCAGCCAACTCGTCGGCAGCGTCCGCCGTCCATGGGAAGGCCAGGAGGTCTAGGTCGCGCTCCATACTGCCATGGACCGCCACGGCATAGCCAACAGCCCGCGCGGCCGCCTGAATGGGCGGTATGAGCCGCTCGCAGAACGCCCGGATGGCTGGCCGCAACTCGGCGGGCGGGCGAAAGCGATCCTCAAGGTCCGCGCCCAACGTCAGGACTCCGTGATCGACTTCGCCCAGTCTTCCTTCACCTCGGCGAAGATCTCCGGGCCGAAGACCAGCGGGCCGGTGTATGGCTCGACCGTCGACAGATCGAGGTCGCCCAGGTCCCAGGTGATGGTCACGTGCGGCTGGTAGGCGGGCCAGTCCCAGGACGCGCCGGCCTTCACGAACCGGTCGTGACGCCAGGACAGGCTCTCGTTGACGAAGGCCAGCACCACGGCCTTGCCGCCCTCGCCCAGGCGCTCGATCAGGCGAGGGCCGCCGGCCGGCACACGCAGCCAGCCCTTCTCGTCGCCGCTCCAGTCGGTCCCCATCTCCATCCAGTCGACGGCCTGGCGGCTGAAGCAGACGGTGACGTGCATGTCCTCCGCCTTCTGGGTGGTGGTGAAGCCCTGGCCCTTGGCCCAGCGGATCACCTCGTCGGCGTTGAGCAGCTTGCGCGAGACGTAGAGAGTCCGCGGCGCGGCGTCATTGGCCGCCCGGCGCTGGCCGGCGGGCGTCTGGGTCAGGGCCGACGGGTCGTCCTCGTTGGCCGGGTCCTGACCCTCTTCCAGGGCCGGGATGTCGAGCCCGTCGTCAGCTTCAGCCAGGCCCGCCTCAAGGCTGGGGAAGCGACCGCTCTCGACCATGCGGCTCTGAGCGGTCTTCGCCAGCGCAGTGACCGGAACGAGGCCCGTCTTCTGGTAGATGTCGATCGTCTCAGCTTCCAGCTTCTCGATTTCGGCGGCTTCCTTAGGCTCGGCGTCGGCCAGCGGCGCCCAGGCGTAGTGAATTTCCTTCGGCCGGGCGCCCAGGGCGGAGCGGATCAGCAGTTCGTCGAGGATCGGCGCCAGCACGGGCTGAAGCTCGTTCTCCTGCTTGGCGAAGATCATGGTGTTGTAGTTGTCCTCGTCGCCCTGGCCGGTGGCGTTGAGGCCCTTGGAGGACTCGCCCAGGAAGCGGGTGACAGGGATGTCGCAGGCGGCGGCGACCAGCTGGAGCTTCTGGCGCTCCACGTCGGGCAGGCCGGCGAAGTTGACCTGTTGGGTCTCCCACTCCTCGTCCTTGTCGACCAGGCGGGTGCGCATCATCGACTTGGCTTGGTTGGCCAGCTCGACGCGGCGGAGAAAGCGCGCCTCGTACTCGGCGGTCCCGATCTGGTTCATGAAGTTGGGGACCTTCAGGGTGTCGGTCTTGGCCTCCTGCACCAGAGCCGCGATCCCCGCCTGAACAAGGTCTGCGTTCGTGACGGCGTCCCAGATCGAGGTCAGCAGCGGGTCGCCCCAAAGCTGGTCCTGGGCGCTCATCATGCCTGTGGTGGGCTGGCCGACGAACGGAATGACGCGGGTCGGATGGATCTGCACCATGGCCGCGTCGCCGCCGGACATGGTCCACATTTCCGGCTGGCCGCGCGTGGGCGACATCGGGTTCTGGTCGATGCGCTCGTAGCTGATTTGGTGGCGACTGACGACGTGGACGAACTCCAGGCTGTTCTTGCCCATCGAGTCCAGGGTCAGCGGTTCCTTGGCCACGCCGCGCGCGCCCAGGATCAGGGCGCCGCCGCCGTAGAGGCGGGCGTACCAGAGCGCCAAGCGCACCCGCGCCTTCAGGCCCAGGCGCTTCTCCTCAGCCTCGATCGCTTCGATCTGATCGGCGTCGGCCTGCCAGTTGCGCCACTTGCGCGTCATGTCGAAGGGCGGCAGGTCGTGGGCCTTCTTCACCACCCAGGAGGTGCGATAGGCCGTCTCCGCCACCGCGAAGGACTGGGCGAACCGGCCGTCGAACGCATAGGTGTTGGCGACGTTCTTGTCGGCAGACGTGCCGATGCCGCTGATCAGGCTCGCGAAGCCGTCGCTGACGGCCAGGCCGCCCTTACGACCGGTGGATTGCGGCGCGCTGCGCATGCCTGCTCCTACGATGGGACCGGGGCGTCATCTCGACGCTCCATAGGGTCAGGTATGGCGACCCCGGCCGCCGTTGTCACTTCTGGCGCGCGTCACACCAGGCCTTCACGGCGACAAGTCGGCGCGTCTTCTCGGCGTTGTCGACCCCGTCCGCCGTCAGCCAGGCGCCGTAGAGGGCCACGGCCGCGCGCTCCTCGGGCGTGACGGGCAGCGGAAACCCCGCGCCATCGGGCACGCGGGGCGTCGCAGGAACGGCGGCGGTCGCCTCACTGGGGCAGCGTTCCGGCTTCACCGACAGGTCCAGCCTGTCCCGCAAGCTCGCGCACGCACTGAGCGTCGCACATGCCGCGAGAGCCATCAGGGTTCGGCTTCGCATTGGTGATCCTTTCGAGGGTTCGGCCGGCCTGGACGTAGATCGGCAGGCGGGCGGCGCAGGCGGCGGCGAGGCCGTCGTAGGAGACGGTCGCGCCCTGCCCTTCCAGGGCCCGCAGCCGCTCGCTGGCGTCCTTGGCGTCCTGCAGGGCGTCGAGCTTGCCGGCAGCGACGTTGAGGTCGTACTTCAGCCGGCCGATGCGCCAGGTCTGGACCGCGCCGAAGGTGGACGTGACCAGGATCGCAGCGCCTGCCGCGCCGGCGAGGTACGGCAGGACGGGGCCAGCGGCCCAGGACAGCAGGCTCACGCCCAGCCCCCCGCCTGGAGCGCCTTCTGGAAGGCCAGGGCGTAGTCGGCGATGTCGCCCGCCCGGTCCTGGCCGTTGATGATCCGGCGCGCTTCGACGAACTGCGCCCGCGTGCCGGCCGTCGTGGTGGTCAGGTAGCTTTTGAGCGAGCGACCCGTGAACCAGCCCTCCGCCATGCCCTTGACCATGATGGCCGCGGCGATGGCGTCGTTCATGGCCAGATCGGGGCGGTCGACGAGCGGCTGGCCCAGCTCGCGGCGGGCGCGGTCGTAATTGGCCCGGCCGGTGACCTGCACATATCCGCGGCCCGCGTACTTGGCACCATCGCCGATCTGGGTGTTGCCGAGCGTGCGGGCGATGTCGGGGCGCTGACCGCTGATGTCGTAGCGGCGGCGGAAGTAGTCCGGGCCGCCGATCTCCTTCACCGGCTGCATGGTGTGGGCCGTCTCGTGATAAGCCGTGGCCAGGGCGTAGGCGGTCCAGCTCGCGGGCCAGCCGGCGAGGCCTGCCGCCGCGGTGATGACGTTGAGGCCCTCGACTTCGTCGGCGGTCAGGACCGGGCCGAGCATGTCGTTGGCTCGGAGGTAGTCGAAGAAGGCTTTGGGCTTGGTCAGGCCGGTCATTTGATGACCTCCAACAGCTTGAGGATGATGGCGCCGCCCCCGGCTCCCGCGATGATCTTCAGCGCGTCGATCACCCACTTGCCGCCCTTGACCGCGCCTTGGGCCTGGGTCCGCAGGTTCATCAGGGCGTCGACATCGGTTCGGATGGACTTGAGGTCGGTCCTCATGCCGGTGTTGGCCGCGACCACGTCCTCGCGCAGGTCGCCGACCAGCTTGCGGGCCTCTGACCTGACCTCCGACACCCGCTCGAGCGCGTTCTGCTCTCGCAGGATGACGATGATTTCCTTGGCCAGGTCCCGGGCCTCGCGGGCGTCCTCAGCCGTGGCGGCCTGGGCGCGCTCCAGGCTTTCCATGCGGCCTTCCAGCGTGCCGAGGCGGACACTGACGTCGGGGTTGGCCCGGGCGCCGGCGGGCGGGCTCATTGGCCGGCCTTGGGGTCGGCGGCGCTGTCGACGGTGACGCTGGACTCGCCCGGCGCGGTGACCGTGACACCTTCCGGAGACTTGGACTGCCGGCTCTGGGCCAGCTGGATCCCGAAGTAGGCGCCGAAGATGCCGCCCACCATCGTCCCGCCGATGATCCCCAGCACCGCGAAGGCGAGGTTCTCGTTCCTGGCCGGGATGGCGATGTTCAGCACCGCCCAGACGAAATAGGCGATGAGCAGCATCGTCCCGACCGCCAGGAACGACATTGTGACCTCACGCACCAATTCGCGCTGGGCCTTCGCCTCGGTCTCGGTCACTGACCGCTCCATCATGGGATCGCGACGTCATCTCGACGCTGCTTCGCCCTTAGGTATGCCGATGGATCGCGGAACCTACTAGGGGCTAGGATGCCTCGTGACTCCGGGCCGGCATGGACACGGCTAGAGGCAGGTCGCGCCGAGTTTGACTGTCGTGTTCGCGGCCGACGCGCCCTCTTGGTAGAAGAGCACCGTCGATCCGGCGGGCAGCTTGCCCTCGCACTTTTTGACGATCAGCGTCGCCCCCTTGCCCACACCGAAGAGGGTCACGGGCTTCCCGGCGGCGGGGAAAATCTTCAGGGTGTCGATGGTGATGGACGCGCCCGGCTTGACCTGCACCGCGCCCTCCCGCCAAGCCTTGCAGGCGACCGTCGTGGCCTTGGCCGACCCCCAGATGCGCAAGCAGAACCCCACGTCCTCGGCGGTCACGCGATCGAGCACGAGGCCGGTGGTTTTGAAGTCGTAGCCCCCATCGCTGCAACCGATCGCGTAAGTCTGCCGCAGGGTGACGTTGTAGGACAGCCGCTCGCCGCTGAAGCAGTCGCCGTTGAGGTACGCGCCCTTGACCGGCTCCATGCGCCAGTTACGGGCCGTCACGCGCTCGATCAGCACGTCATGCCCATCCACAACCTCGACCGCGACGGGCAGGCTGTCGCCCGTCTGCGGCTTGGCGAGGATGAACGTCGAGTCCTTGATCACGACGTCGCTCTGGCCGTTGGCGATCCGAACCACGCCGCGCGTGACGGTCAGATAGAGCTTGGACAGGCGCAGGCCGTTGAGATCGCGCTCCTTGCCGTCCAGCCAGCGGTAGCTGTTGGACATGCCGGTGTACCGTTTCGAGGCGCTGTTGCCGGGACCGACCACCACGACAGGCGCGGCAATGGCCGGAGTGGCGACAAGCAGGGCCAGGGCGGCGGCGCGAGCGAGGCGGCTCATGGTACGGCGACGCCGATCGCTTGCAGATAGTCCCGGTTCGCAAAGTACAGGTCGTTGTGCTCACCGGATGGCAGGTAACCGCCATAGCCGCCCGTGCTCAACTCGATGGCCGAGAAGCTCGCCGCAGTGGTCGCGAAGAACTTCAGCGGGGCATTGTTGAGCGCGGTCGAGGTAGAGGTCTGAAACACTCGCGTCGCGTTGTTCCGCTGGAAGGAAATGCCGCTCGAAGACAGGCGGCCGGCGGCGAAGAACCCCGAGCCGTCCGTAGAGAGGCCCGCACCCGCGCCAGACACCGCCGCGTTGTTGATCCGGCCCGAGAAGGTATCCGACCCAGACCGGGGCGTCAGGGTGACGCCGTCCGTGCCATCGTACCAGCCGGCCGAAGCCGCCGCGACTTGAGCAGCGGTCAGCGACCATTCATCGACGTATGCGCTATTCTGAGCAAACGCGGGGGTGGTCGCCGTCGTCGGGTTGAAGCCGGTGTTCAGAGCGCCGGTGACGCCGTCGCCCTGGAAGCTCTTGTCCGCCGTCCAAGTAAGCGTGCCTTCTTCCGTCGCGTTGAAATTCGCGGACTTCCAGTTCAGGCGCGCGGCCTGCCGGTCGTGGGCGGCGAAGACATAATCGACGTCGCGCTTGGCCCAGATGTTCACGCCGCTGAACCAACCCACCTTCAGAGAGCGAATGCGGGCGTCGATCAGAGCCCGGCGGGCGGTGCTGGGGGCGACGGTCATGCGAGCGACGAGCGCGGCGGTTTCCGGCTGCTCGCCGAGCGTGCCGGCCAACGCGGCCAGGGCGACGGCCGATCCCATCGGGTGATAGCCCGAGCTGTTGGGGTGCAGCGTGTCGCGCATGAACCCGGCCGCATCGGCGACAGCGTGCGTCACCGGCCCCGCGCCCTTGATCGGGTTTAGCGCCGCGCGGAAATCGACCACGGGCAGGTTGCCGTTGGCGGCGGCCAAGGCGTTGATGTAACCGACGTAAAGGTCTTGTGTCGCCTGGGGGGCGCTGCCGATGGCGATGCCGTTTTCGATGCAAAGGATGACACTGCCGCCGGTCGCCTTGCCCGCGTTGATCATCGCCTGATAGCCAGCCTTGAAGGCGGCCTCGGAGGTCGGGACCTTCTCGTCGTTGATCTGGATACCAATGATCGTGAGGTCGGGCTGAAGATAGGTCGTGCTCACGGTCGGCGAGGTCGCGGGCGACGTCTGGTCATTCCAGTCGGCGACAGTCGATTGCGACCAACCAGCGTTGATGACGCGGATTTGACGAGCCGTCGTCTTGTACGGAATGAGAGCGAGGATCTTGACGCTGCCGCCGACGCCGTTGCGGGTCAGGGCGATCGAGTGCGAGCCGACAGCGCCGAGATTGAGCGTCGTCTTGGCCAAGCCGTTCGCGCCGGCAGTGTCGATCACAGTCGCCGCGCCGCCGTCTACACTGGCCGAGACCTGACCTGCCGCCGAGGCGGTCAGATAGACCACGTCGCACCGGTCACAGTCAGGCAGGGTCGCCGTGAACGTCGCCGTGTCGTTGTTGAAGAACGGACGACAGCCCGCCGTCTTCGTGCTCGTTTCGTTGAACCACGTCGCGCCCGCGACGACCATGTTGTTGTACTGGGGATAGTTGGTCAGGCAGTTGTTGTCGCCGCAGATGGCGTCCCAACGCGCCGGGTATCCATAGGCCGTCAGACGCTCGGCAAGGCGCGTGGGCCAGGACGCAGTCCGATCGTTCGCCGTGAACGTGGTGGACAGGGCCCCGTAACCCGCAACGACGCTTTCGCCGATCGCCATGACGATCGGGTCTTTCGTGCCAGCTTGCATGGCGGTCAGGGCGGACCTCCAGGCCGTTAGGGCGTCGTCGCCCCCCGCTGCCTTCGTCGCGGCGATCGTCGTGTCGTGCGGAGAGTTGGTCGCGCCGGCCAAGGTTTCGCGCAGCCTTACCGGCAGGGAGCCGGCGGCGGCTTGCGGGTAATTCACGCCGGCCAGGAGCTTCGTGCCTGCGCCGTTGACAGCGTAGACGTTCGACGTATCGCTCGGCGCGATCGTGATCGTCGAGCCGGCTGTCTTGCCGGTGATGTCGGCAAGTTCCGCGCCCGCGAGCGCTCCGTTCGCAAAGCTCGTGGCCGACAGCAGAAGGTCGGTCAGGGTCGGAAGAACACTGGCGGCCGTCACCACGATATCCTGGGTCACGCTGTAGAACGGGCTGGCGCGCTCGGCCTTGATGCGCGCGGTCTGGGTCGAACCCGCAGCGCCAGCGGCCTGGGACAGGACCAGGTCGTTGGACCCGTTCAAGGTGAAAGGGCCTGAAACCACGCTAAGGGCCGCGCCAGACACCGAGGTGAAGAGGCGCGCAACAACGGTTCCGATCGGAGCGTTCGCCGCGACGGTGGCTGAGGTGGGCAGGATGGCGCTATCGCCGCCGGCGAGCTGGACCGGCACGGAGTCGACCGGCTGGCCCACAGCGTTCGTGGCTACGGCGCCCGGAACCACCCTTACCGGCACGACATCCAGCGCTCGGCCGTCGGCCGTGGTGTAGGTCAGGTTCGAGACCACGAACACCGGATCGGCCATGGCGCGTCTTCCATCTCAGGGCATGCGGCGTCATCCGACGGCGCTTAGGTCAGGTATGCCGTGAGAGGGAGGGCTTGGCGAGGGGTCAGAGATTTTCCAAGGTGTAGCTTGACCCAAGGGCCACGATTTCGAAGGCACGCGACGTGCTGTCCGCGTCGTCGTCGTGCTTGGCGGTCGGGAACCCCTCCAGGGCGGTGAACCACTTCTCGTTCCACGGGCCGCGCAGCACATCGACGTTGCCGTGCTCGGCCTGGGAAGAGAACAGCGAGAAGCGGGTCACCTTGTCGCCGGTCTCAGTGGACGACTTCACGGTGTAGCCGCTGAGCATTTTGACCAGGCCCGCGACCTGGCTCTTGCCGGCCTGGCCGGGATCTTGCGGCAGCGAGATCGTGCACATCAGGCCGTCTTGCGAGGCGGTGTTCAGGATCAGCCGCTCGACGCCTGCGGGACTCAGCGCGTCGCTGTGATTGTCGACCACGATGTAGCGGCCATCCGGCGTGCGGCCGATCTTCGTGCTGCTGGTCTCGTCAGGGTCCGGGCTTTCGGCGGTGCGCGGCGTCGCGGCCAGGTCGTAGCCGCGGCCGAAAACGGTCCCGGCCGGAACGGCATCGACCACCCTGCACCACGATCGCTGGAAGTAGAGGCCGGCGGCGGGCCGGATCTTCCAGTTTCCCCCTAGTAGGCGCTCGCGCTCGACCAGCGGCAGGGCCAGCAGCGACGCCATGTAGGCAGGGTCCGCCGCCATCAGCGCCTTGTTGTCGGTCAGCTTGGCCGGGATGAAGGTGAGCGACTTCGCCGGGATCGGAACAGTGTCTCCGTCCTCGTTGACCATCGTGTAGATGGCAAGATCCTCCGGGCTGTTGGCCCACTTCAGGTCTTCGCCGACCCGGACGAACCAGCGAAGGACGCCGGAGCGCTCGGGGATCGGATACCCGGTGTCCTGGTCAATCCACCACTCGATCAGCGTGGCGACCCAGCTGTCGGCGTCAGGGTTGCAGGTGGCCCGGATGTAGGGTCGCACGCCGCACATGGAGCGGTTGCGGCTGACCATGTACCAGAACTGCACCGCCGTGAAATGCGTCAGCTCGTCGAACTTGATCAGGGGGATTTGCGACCCCTGCCAGTTGAAGCGGGTCTTATCGTGCTCCAGGTGGGCGAAACTGGACGTGGCGCCGCTGGGCCACTTCCATGACAGGACATGCTCCTTCGGCATACCCCCCACCAGCGGGTAGAGCTTGGCGCTTTCGTCCCAAAGTCCGCCCTCGTTGCGGATCTGGACGGTGGAGCGCCTGAACGTCACCGACCCGAACCCCGGATTGTCGATGTGGCGCAAGTCCTCCATCAGTAGGCCGAACGTCTTCCCGCCGCCGGCGCCGCCGCCGTAGATGGCGATGTCGGCTGGCGTTGCGAGGAAGGCGGTTTGCGGCCCGACCTGGGGAAGGATGGTTTGGCCTGGGACGATCTCGAGTTGCTTCTCAGCCCACGCGACGGCTGCGGCCATCAGTCCCGCCCGTTGCTCGGCAGGGCGAAGATCGCGACCGCGGACACCGGCGGCGCCATGGGCAGGTCTTTCCCGTCCTTGCCCGTCAGCTCGCGGCGGTTCGTGTAGGCGTTGCCCATCTCCTTGGCGATCTGCTCGTACAGCTGGGCGGCGACGACGACGTTGCCCTGGGTCTCTGCCCGCTGGGCCATGCGTTCAAGCGCCCTTAGCCGGACGGCCTTGTGACTGGCGCCGATCCGCGAGGTGTCCTCCAGGAAGGTCTTTCGCGTCTCCTCGAACAGGGCCCGCCACTTCGCCGACAGCTTTCGGCCGGCGCGCTTGGTCGGGTCGTAGGCTTCCACGCTCTGGGGCGTGATCTGCAGGCCGAATTCCTCCCTGACAGCCTTGGCCACGACGCCAGGTGGATCGAAACACGCCAGGGACGCCACGACATAGGCGCGGGCCTCTTCGGTCAGGGTGGGTTCTGGGCGTTTTGCCATCAGGTCAGTCTCAGGCCGCCCTCAGCATGCGACAGGTGCCGCACGCTTGGGCGATTTTCACCGAGGCGACTTCAGGGCGACGTGAGGCCGCATCGACCAGGGCCTGGGTCGCGCCGGCCGCCGGGCCTGCGCCATAGCGACGAACCACGCCGACGAACTCCTCGACGTCATGACCCTTGATCCCGAACTTGGGTCGTCCGTCCCTGGTGAACTTCGGGGCTCCGTAGATGTCTCGCTCCTGGGCGGCGTGGTAAAGCTCGTGCTCGATCAGGGCGCAGAACTCGGCGTCCTGGCAGATCGTGGCGTAGTTGGCGTCGATCGTGATCAGGAAGTCGGGCAGGCCGTCGAACCAGTCGGCGATCTGTTGCTCGGCACGGGCGCGTTGCCACTTCCCCATGGCCATCGGCGGCATGGACTCGCACTGGCCGGCGACCATGTTCCCTCCCCTGGAGTTGGAGACCGTCGTCCAGACGAAGCCAAGGGTGGCCCGGTTCAGGTGGTCGTGGTCCTCGTTCCAGAGCGTGGCGCCGTGCTCGATGAAGGTGGCGCGCGCCCATTCCTCAAGCTCTGGGCTCGGCATGAACTGAAGGTCCATGCTCTGCATCAGCTCGGGCGGCGGTAGCGGGCGCGGGAGGCCGGTCATAGGGTTGGGTATGCCTCTGCTTGGGGTGGTCGTCACGGGGAGGGTTGCAGGCGAACTGCGATTGCTTGGCTGGGTGGGGTCGGTGGGGGTGCATGGTGGCCTCTGTTGTTGAGGCCGAGATGATCGCCCGGGAGCGGACAGGCTTCGCGGCGGTTCGCGTGGCGTTACGATGTGTCGCGCGATCCGGTAGCGGAATCGACTTGACCGCGCAGACTCGACCATGGGTCTCGGTACGGCCCCTTGTCCTGGGCCGGGCGGTCGAAGGTCAGGACGGTCGCGCGGGGCGGCGGCGCGCTCCCGGCGGCGGGCGCCGCGGTGTGATCCGACCCCCATGGACTCCAGCAGCCGCTGCGCCATCTGCCGGCCGTAGTTGGCCTGGTCCTGGGCGTCAGTTCTTGGCGTGCCGCACAGGACGATCCTGTGCTTGGCCCCGTCGATCCCATTCACCACGACGAACGGGTGCTTTCCGCCATGGCCTGATTTCCACGTGAGGCCGGCGTCGTTCAGCACTTCGCCGATGGCCTGCAGGGCGAGGCGGTGGGACTGCTTCATGCCGCCCTCCCCTTATCCTGCTTCTGGGCAAGGTGGGCCCGCATGGCTGGCGTGACGCCGGTTTGGTCAGGCGCGCCGCTGGTGTCGGGCATGTCGGCGCGGCGTTGGGCCTTCTCGGCGGCCTTGCGGGCCTCGTCCTGCTGCGCGAACTCTCGCGCCCAGGCCTTTACCCGGGCGCGGTCTTCCTCCGACGGTTTGGGGGGCTTGGCGGTGACGATCGGCGGCAGGCCGACCTTGGGCTGTTCCGGCGGCCGGTCGGCAAGCTCTATGGCCTGACGGGCGCGGTCGAAGGCGCGGACGGCCCGGTTCTCCGTCAGCATGGCGATCTCTCGCAGCTTGGCGGGCTTGGGCAGGAACTCGATCTTCGGGTCGCGGATGATCGCGTCCATGGCCGCTTCCAGCGCTGAGGCCGGCACATCCTCGAGCACGGCCTTGTAGTCGGCCCAGAACATCGCCCACTCGCCGTCGCTGCGTTCGGGCTGGCGATAGGTGGCGAACTTGGCGCCGATGATCCGTTCGACGTCCTTCGGGCTGGCGGGCGCCTTGGCCCGAGCCTCGATCGCCGGCAGCGACGCCCTCACCTCCGCCAGCAGCGCCGGCGTCCTGGCGATCTCACCAACCGCCCTCAGATTGCTCGGCTCGAAGGCGAGTAGCGATTTCAGCCCCGGCGACAGCTCGCTCAAGGTTTGCCTGATGGCGTTGGAACTTGTCGTTTGCGTGAGGCCGGTCATGGCGCACCTGCGGGTGGTAGGTTTCGGGGGGGCGGGTTCGGGCGGCGTGGGCGCGGCCGATGGCCTCGGTGAAGAACTTCCAGGTCGACACGGGATCTGGCTCGGCGCGGTGGCCGTGGGCTCGCACCACCGGGACGACGTCGAGCTCCCAGCTCCAGCCTTGCTGGCGCCAGCGGGCCACCTCGCCCATCGACGTGATCAGGCCCGGCTTGCGATTGACGTCGATGTTGCGGTCCATCGTGGCCAGCCGGGCGGCGTGGTCGGTCGCGCTCTCGCCGGCCGGCCAGTCGTCCGCCTCGCGTACGCACGGAGTCACACCACCACGGGTATGGGTGGGTGGTTGGGGGGTCTGGGGGGAAGGAGGGAGGGAAAGGGCCTCAGCGTCACTCTGTGCGTCACCCGCGTCACAAGTGACGTCACATGGCGTCACATTGGCGTCACGGGCGCGCTTCCGAGCCATGCGCTCGGCCGATCCCGAGCGAACGCGGGCCGGCGCAGCAGCTTGCGCCGACTCCATGGCCTCAACAGCGATCGCGATCACCTCTGGCGACGCTCCCGCTTCCACGAGCCTACGGACGAGGTCGGTTATGCTCACGCGGCCTCCATCCAACCGGCCTGCTCAGCCACACGGCGCTCATGCGCCCGGATGCCGAAGAGGACCGTCGTGTGGTCGCGGTTGAGAAACCTGCCGATCATCGGCAGAGACAGGTGAGGAAGCCCGTTCATCAGCCACATGGCGTGCTGGCGAGCCAACGAGATCCGGCGTTGCCGCTTTGGCCCCCTCAGCTCTTCGACGCTGACGCCGTAAGCGCCGCTGACCGCCTCCAACACGATAGGCATTGTGATGCGGCCAACGCCTGTGATGGAGCCTTTCCAGAGCGAGAAGCTTCCAGGAACCGGAAGTTCGACCATCGGGATTGGCGGGGTTGGATAAGCCTTGGTCATGCGGCCTCTCCGTCAAGCAGCGGCGCGCCTGGCTTTCCGTTGAAGCGCTCCACGTCACCACGGTCTGTCAGACGTGCTTTAGTGCCCGGCGGTATCGGAAAGACGGCCGGTGGCCCTTCGGCGCCCTTTCGCCAGATGAACCAGGCGTAAGCAGTCGCGCTTGACGCGTCGGGGTCCCAGCGGCCCTTGACCATGGGAACGCGCTCGCTGAACGGCGCCACCACCGTCAGGGGGCAATCGACATGCAGCAAGCCATGACGGGCCTTTCCTTCCAGGAAGACGAGGCGCAGCAGCATGGCGACGCCACGCCGGGCGCGCTCGTAGGCAGCTCGGACGAAGGCATCGCCCAGCACAAACGGCGGGTTGGTGACGATCCAGTCGACCTCCGGCAGCGAGCGCGCCGCTTCCTCGGTCAGGAAGTCCACCACGAACTGCGGCGCGCCGCCCTCGTGCCGGTGGATGTCGGCCTCGATCACCTGGGCGAAGTACGGACGCAGGCCGTGAGCCATGTGGCCGCCGCCGGCCGCCGGCTCAAGCGCAGTCCAGTCGCCAGGATCCAGACGCGCGATCAGCTCGCCGCCGGCTCGGGCGGCCCAAGGCGGCGTGGGGAAGTAATCGAGGCTGTCGTCGGCTGGCGCGCGGCTGGCCATGACCGACGTGTGACCCGACGGACGAAGGTCTAGCTGCATGTCGCCCCCCCCCCGGTCGAGAAGTGGAGTGGCGCCCAGCGTCTTGTGACGTCGCGCCATGACGGCGGTGGAGTCCTGCTCGCTCACGCCGACACCATCACGCGGCCCAGCCCGCGCTCCCGGCTGATCTCGTGGAGCGCCAGGGCGACGCGGCGGACCTCGCCGTCCGTCCAGCGCTCCATCTGGTCGCGGGTGGGCCCTGCCTTGAGGATGGTGATGGAGCGGCGGCCCTCGCGCTTGATGACGCCGCGCTGCTCCAGCAGAACCAGGGCGGCGTGAACCGAGCTGACGCCGGCGCCGACATGGACGCCGATGTCGCGAACGCTGGGTGAGATCTCGTCTCGCGTCAGGTCGCGGATCGCGGCCAGGACGGAGGCTTGAAAGGGGGTCATCGAGCCCACCTCATGACGGATTTGATGAAGGCGGCGGGCAGAAGCACGCCGGTGCGGAAGGCCCTGCGCTGGTGCGTGGGGCAGTAGGGAGAAGGCTCGCCGTCGGGGCGCTTGCCCTTGCGGGCGCCGCAGAACCGCTCCTCGCCGTCGAACTCGACGATCCACCGGCAGTGGTGGTCGCGGACCTCGGCGATGGGCACGGGCCGGGCGTTCGGCAACGGCTCGCAGTGATAGCGGACGTGGCGCGGCGGCAGGATGGCGGCCTGGGCCTTGCGCTCCGGCTCGACAGGGTCGGCCGGCGCCGGCGGTGTGGCCTCGACCAGACGCGGACGCGGAACCGGCGGCGCAGGCGTGATCGCCACGGGCGCCGGCGCCATCATCAACTCCAGAAGGGCCGGGAGAGCGCTCATGCAGTGCGCTTTCCGCCGACGAGGCCGGCGGCGCGCTCGGCACGAAGGCGGGCGTGCAAGGCGTCCCGACGCTCGGCCTGGGTCAGGTCGGCTCGTTGCCGAGCCTCGGCGGCCTTACGCGCCATGACCTGTCCGGCCTCGTGAGCCGTCATGACCGGCCGCAGCCAGCGGATGGAGAACAACTCGCGGACTCGCGAGGTGAGGCTTCGCGACTTCATCGCGTGGCTCCGAAGAAGGATTGGACGACCCAGGCGAAGACGGCCCAGACGGCGACGCAGTAGAGAGACATCGCCAGCCAGACCTTGGCGCGCTGGCCGTTCGTGATGGGCTGGCGGCGCATGGCTCAGATCTCGCCGATGGCCGAGAGGTAGAGGTCGAGGATCGCGTCCTCTTCCTGGCGCTTGGCGCGGTCCTTGCGCCGCAGCGCGACCACCTTCTTCAGGATGGCCGGATCCAGCCCGTTGCCCTTGGCCTCGGCGTAGACCTCTTTGATCTGCTCGGCGATTTCCGCCTTCTCGACCTCGAGGCGCTCGACGCGCTCGATGATCGACTTCAGTTGGCCCTGGGCCTGCTGGTTCAGGACGTCCGCATTCGTGGTGGCGTCGTCGGCCATGTTCTGGTTCTCCCTGGCGCCGGTCGGGTTGCGCCCCGGCGCTTGGCGCGTGGGGTCAGCCGACGGCGCGCAGGTGGCGGGTCGGGGTCAGGCCGTTGGCCACGTCGTGGGCGCGATCGACCTGCTGCTTGAGGGCGGCGAAAGCAGCGCGCACCTCGTGGATCTCGCCGACGTCGCGGTGGCCGTCGGCCTCCATCTCATGGGTCGCGGCCAGGGCCTGGGTGGCCCGGTTCATGGTCTCGACCATGGCCGACAGGATGTCGCTCTCGGGGTCTTCCTTGATCGCCCGGCTGGCGGCGCCGGTGACGATGTCGGTCTGGGCGGCCGCCTGCAGGGTCAGGATCGCCATGAAGGGCATGACGTCGGGGTGGTTGGCGTTCTGATACTGCGACACCCGCTGGTGGCTTACGCCGAGCATGATGCCGGCCGGCACCACGCCGCCGACCGACGCGACCAGTTGGTGCGTCAGGGCCTTCACTTCTTCGACCGACAGGGCGCGGCTCATTGCACAGTTCCGATCTTTGCAAGGGGACGTGCGGCGATGCGTCGCGGCATGTTGCGCCGCACAACCGAGGGGATATCGAGTTGAGTGATTTCGAACTGGCCCTGAGCCACGCGGGCAAGGCCGCCGCGCTGCGCGAAGAGGCCGATGGCGCGCTGGCCCTGGCCGACTTCCATTCGGCGATCAGCCGTGCGCACCTGCGAGACTGGATGGCGCGGCAGGCGGTGGGGGGGAACCCGCCCGCCGCGCCGGTTCACCGCCCGGGGAGAGGCGGCGAAGCTCGTGGGTGAGGCATGACCAAGTCGAAGATCGAACAGGCCATCGTTTACGGCGCCAAGGCCGCGGCCCTGCGCCAGGAAGTCGACGCCACCGACCAGGTGACCGACGAGACCGAACACCTTGCCCTGGTGGGCGAGTTCTACGGTCTGCTGTCGGAGACCTTCGCCACCGAAGCGGGCGAGGAGGAAACGTGAGCGGGCCATTTCAGGCGGCCTGCGGCTGGTCTTCGACGTCCCGTGCGATCGTGGTCAGCTCAGAGATCGAAAGGTCGATCCCATGCTGAGCAGCGGCGGCGAGAATGCTGGCGTGGCGCCAGGCGGGGATTTGCCGCTTGGCGTGCCAGCTTTTGACGGTGGACGGCGGGACGTCGCCGAGCTTCGCGGCCATGGGCCGGATTCCGCCGAATTTCTGGAAGACGCTGGCCACGGGCCGCTCCATGCCGAGAACGATGTGCGATTTGCGCACCGTAATCGCACATCGCACGTGCGTCAATCGCACTCGTCGAAGCCGTGCGAACTTCGCATTATGTCGGGCATGACAGCCGAGCAAATCGTCGCCGAACTAAAGCGGCTCAAGGTGCCTCACGACACGATCGCGAACGCGATTGGCCGCGACCGCACCGCCGCGACCAAGATGCTCGCAGGCACTCGATCAGTGAAGTTCAACGAGATCCCGGTTCTGGCGCAGCTCGTCGCGGACCTGGGTGGCGCCACAACGCCGCAGTTGGCGCCGGTTACGACCTTTCCTGTCGCCCCCGCTCTGAAGGATGTGGTGAGGCGTATCCCGGTTGTCGGCGACGTCGAAGCTGGAGTGTGGCGAGAAACTGTGGCCCGAGAGACCTACGACATCAGCGATTTTTTGCCGCTGGACGTCCAGGGCTACGAGCAGGCCAAGCTTCGAGCCATGCGCGTGCTTGGGCCGTCCATGAACAGATTTTATCCGCCGGGCCGCTTTGTGGTCGTAGCTGACCCGGCCGAAGCGGGCCTGCACGACGGCGATCATGTCATCGTTGAGCGCCGTCGCGGCAGCATGACCGAAATCACGCTCAAGGAATACGTTGTGGAGCCCGGAGGGCGGATTGCCTTGTGGCCTCGCAGCGACCACCCCGATTTCCAAGAGCCGATCTATCTGCGCTCGAGCGACGAGAGCGACCAGGATGGCGCGGCTGTGACGGGCGTGGTGGTGGCGGATTATAGTCGGAGGTCACGCGGGCGGTGAGTGAGCGGGATGCTGAGATAGCCGATCTGAAGGCGCGGCTGGCGGCGCTGGAGTCGGCGTCTTCCAGGACCAGCGCCATAGCCGCTCCGCCGGCCTCCGTTAAGGACCACACGGTCCGAAACCGGTGGATCGGCATCGGCATCGTTCTAGGCATTATCTTGCTCCTGATGTCGCTTTGCCAGGTCCCAGACGACCCGGTCGCCAGGATCGAAGCGTCGTGCCGCCGCGAGTACGCGGACCGTGGCGAGGCGGCAGTCTTGGGCTGCAAAACCCAGCTTATGGTGGAAGAGCTAGAGCGGAGGGAATCGGCGAAGGCTGCGCGGGCGCGCGACGGAGCCAGGTAGATCGGCCCGCCAAACAGCACCGCACAAAGTGCGATTTGATGTGCGATTTTCATTTGACCTAAGTGCGATCATCGCACAATGTGCTCCTGTCACCGCACAGGAGCCACCCAGTGGTCACCCCCGCCGAATTCACCGTCCTGGCCGCGTTCGATATGCGCGATCCGGCCCAGCGCCAGGCGCTGCAAAGCCTGATCGCCATCCCGCCGAAGCGTAAGGCGGAGATCCGCCTCTCAGCCGCTTCGAACGCTCACCGCGACTACGCCATGGCGGCGATGTCCTTCGCGGCCGGGTTCGCCTACCTGCACAGCAAGGGCGCCCCGCTGCCGGCCGATCTCGCGCCGGTCCATGTCGAGCGCCTCGCAGCCCTGAAGGCCGAGGTCGAAGGTCTCCGTCAGGAGCTGCTGGCGTTCGATCGCCCCGCGGCCTCCAGCGCGAAGGCGGCCTGAGCCATGGCCGCCACCCGCCTAAACACCGTCGGCGAGAGCCTGCGCGCCCAGCTGCGCCCCCTCGCCCTCTCCGTAACGCCCGGCGTGAACGGATTCCGTGTCGCCTACGTGGGCGGCCAGTATTTCGAGACCGTTCAGACCGACGTCGATCCGTGCATCGCTGCTGACCTCCGCTCGGAGGCCCTCGGCGCCACCGCCGCGCTCATGGCGCGGGTGTTCGGGGAGCGGGCGTGATGGAGGATCAGCACACGCCAGGGCCGTGGAGCGTCAGCGCAGGCGATTTGATCCGTGTGAAGCCGAAAGCCTCCAACGAGGTTGTCGCCGGCGTGCATCGGATCGGCAAGCACAGCGGCAGGCCTGAGGCGGAGGCCCTCGCTAACGCCCGCCTGATCGCCGCGGCGCCCGAACTTCTGGCGGCTGCCCGCGAGTTCATGCCGAAGGGGCTGGCGATCGGCAACGGGAACGTTCCCGACGAGACCGTCATCCCGATAGACGTGACGATGGGGGAACTGCGGAAGTTCGAAGCCGCCATCGCCAAGGCCCTTGGCCAGGACGCGGAGGGCGTGTCGTGAGCATCCCGGCTCTCTTCACGGCTCGCGGCGGCGTGGTCCTCTTCCGCATGCGTCCGGTCCCTGACTGGGTCGTCGAAGATCTCCGCAAGGCCATCGTCCGCGAGGGGCTGAATGTCCCGATGCAGGGCGACGCCTTCGGGGTCTGGCAGGGCGCCCTCGAACAGCTGACTCAGGCCGACGATGCCGCCCAGAGCCAGCGCCGCCTCACCGACAACCCGCCGCCCCGCGCGGCCTGACCCAACCACCAGAGGAGCCCCACCATGGCCGTCGCCATCCCGCCGGACCTCTACGAGTCCGCCGCTTCCATTCTCGCCCAGGCCGGCCGCGTCGAGCGGACGTGCCAGCGGTTCACGTCGGAAACCCAGCTGCAGAACGCCCTTCGCGACCTCGCCACGATCAAGCACGAGGCCATGAAGGCCCGGCGCCACATCCGGGGCCTGATCGCCGAAGCGCGGGCCGAGGCCAAGCGCGTCGCCGCGCTCGCGCCGGCCATGGCCAACAGACCGTCGATGGAGATTGCCGCGTGAAGGCCCTTCGCTTCCTGGCCAAGCGCCGGTTCAACTACATCGACGCCGTCTATCTCGGGATCGTCGGCGGGCAGACAGCCGTCGGGCACTACGCCGTCGCGGCGATCACCTTCGGCGCTGGCATCCTGGTCTCCATCGCTCTTGAGGGCCTCGACGCGCGAGGTGACGCGTGACCGGCGCCCTCTCCACCGCCTGCATCGTCAACCGCATCGTGGCGCGCCACCTCGACGTCGACCCGTCCGACCTTGGGCCGGGCCTGATCTTCGCTGACGCCGGCGTCTGCGACCTCTCCATGATCGAAGTGCTGATGGAGGTGGAAGACCTCATCGACGCCGAGATCGGGGACGACCAGGCCGAGCAGGTCAAGACCGTCGGCGACCTCGTCCGGCTGGCCCAGCGCCTGACCGGCGACGTCCCTGCGGCCGCGTGAGCGAGGACGCGTTCGTGCAAGCCCTCGTCTCCCTCTGCGTCGGCCTGGCCCGGTCCACCGACGACCTCACCGCCTGGGGCAAGGCGAACGCCGCCGCCCTCCAGAGCCACCCCGAAACCCTTCCCGCCAACCGTGCCGCCTATGCCGCCCGGATGGCTGAGCTTCAGCAAGGAGCCGCCTCGTGACCGATGCCGTCGAAACCACCGACATGATCGCCCTGGTCGCTGAAAACCCGTCGGTCGTCCTGACCGATCCCAAGGCCTACGCGGCCTGGAAGGTCATGGTCGAGGCTGAAAGCGCCAAGGCTGGAACCGACGTCTCCACGGCCAAGGCCCGCGACGTGATCCGCGCCGCCGCCGCCAAGGTCGTGCGGTCCAAGACCGCCATCGACGCGGCCCGCAAAAGCCTGACCGAGGACTACCGGGCCAAGGTCAAGGCGATCAACGACGTCGGCGGCGCCATCGTCGAGGAGGTGGCGGAGATCGCCGCCCGCGTCCGCCAGCCTCTCACGGACTGGGAAGAGGCGGAGAAGGCGCGCGAGACCGCCGCCACCGACCTCTTCGCCCGCCTGAAGGCCGCCGCTCAGGTCAGCTTCGACGACACCGCCGCCGGCGTCTCAGCCCGGCTGGCTGAGGTCGAGGCCATCACGATCGACGCGGAGGCCTATGGCGACTTCACCGACGCCGCCCGCGAGGCCTGGAGCAAGACCACGGCTGACCTGACGGTCGCTGTCGAGCGCCTGACCCAGGCCGAAGCCGAACGGGCGGAGCTGGAACGGATGCGCGCCGCCGAGGCCGAACGCCTCGCCCAAGCCGAAGCCGCCCGGATGGAAGAGGAGCGCAAGGCGCGCGAAGCCGAAGAGGCCGCCGCCCGCGAGCGCGCCGCCGAAGAGGCCCGCTTGGCCGAGGCCGAGCGCGTGGCCCGCGCCGCTGAGCAGGCGCGGCAAGACGCCCTGGCCGAGGCCGAGCGCCAGCGGGTCGCCGCCGAAGAGTCCGCCGCCGCCGAGCGCCGCCGCATGGAAGAGGCCCACGCCGCCGAACTGCGCCGCGTCGAGCAGGAGGCCCAGGCCGAACGCGACCGTGTCGCCGCCGAGGAGCGCCGAAAGGCGGAGGAGGCCGCCGAGGCCGCCCGCGTCGAAGCGGCCCGGCAAGCCAACCGCGAGCACCGCTCCTCCGTCATGGGCGCCGCCAAGGTCGCCCTGATGGGGATCGAAGGCGTCGACGAGTTCGCCGCTGTCGCGATCGTCAAAGCCATCGTGGCGGGCTCGATCCCCGCCGTCACCCTGCAGTTCTGAGGACGCCATGACCGCTCAACCCGACCTCCTCGACGTCACCCCTACGGCGGCCGGCAAGCCAGAGCGCGCCCTGAGCGCCGCGCCCCGCCAGCAGTCCGCCCAGGTGATCAAGACCGACAGCGACACGCTGATGGCCGTGATCACCAAGGCGGCCAAAGACCCGGACATGGACGTCGACAAGCTGGACAAGCTGATCACGCTCTATGGCCGGATCACCGCCAACCAGGCCGAGCAGGATTTTGACGAGGCGATGAACGCCGCCCAGGCCGAGATCGGCGTGGTCGTCACCGACAAGGCCAACAGCCAGACCAGCAGCCGGTACGCCAGCTATCCCGCGCTCGATCGCGCGGTTCGGCCGATCTACACCCGCCACGGCTTCAGCCTGAGCTTCAGCACCGGCAAGGCCGAGCGACCCGACGACGTGCGGGTGATCTGCAAGGTCAGCCACAAGGGCGGCCACAAGTCCTTCCCCTATGTGGACATGCCCGCCGACGGCAAGGGCGCCAAGGGCGGCGAGGTGATGACCCGCATCCATGCGGCCGGGTCGGCCTATTCCTACGGCCAGCGCTATCTCCTGAAGCTGATCTTCAACATCGCCACCGGCGAGACCGATGACGACGGCAACGGCGCCAGCGGCGGCCGAGCCCTGGGCGCCGCCGCCCAGCGGGCCGTGGCGGACATCAACGCCTGCGCCAACGGCGCCGAGTTGAAGGCCTGGAAGGACCGCCACGCCGACGCCGTCGAGAAGCTGGTCACGCCCGCCGAGAACCGCGAGATCATCGCCCTGTGGAACCGCCGCGCCCGTGCCGAGCGCGAGAAGGCGGCCGCCCATGGCTGAGATCACCGCCCTCCGCATCATCGACTGCGACCAGGGCACGCCGGAGTGGCTGGAGGCCCGCCGTGGGCTTCCGACCGCCAGCATGTTCAAGGACATCATGTCGCCCGGCCGAGGCGCGGCGCCCAGCAAGCAGCGGCGCACCTACATGCTCAAGCTGGCGGCCGAGATCATCTCGGGCGAGCCCACCGAGGGCTTTTCGACGGTCCACACCGAGCGCGGACACGAGCAGGAAGCCGAAGCCCGCGAGTGGTACGCCTTCAAGCACGACGTGGATCCGCAGCAGGTCGGCTTGATCGTCAACGGCGTGGCCGGCTACTCGCCGGACTCGCTCATCGGCGCGCCCGGCGCCCTGGAGATCAAGACCAAGCTCGGCTTCATGGCGATCGACGCCATCCTGAACGACGAGTTCCTGGACGAGCATAAGCCCCAGTGCCAGGGCGGGCTCTGGGTCGCCAAGCGAGAATGGATCGACCTCACGGTCTGGAGCCGGGGCATTCCGCCGTTCGTGAAGCGCGCCGAGCGGGACGAGGTCTACATCGTCAAGCTGGAGCGTGCCGTCGTCGAGTTCACCGAAGAGCTGGCGGAGATGGTCGCCAAGGTGCGCGCCTACGGCCTGCCCAAGATCTCGGAGGCTGCATGATCGGCCCCACCATCATTCTGGAGAGCCGGACCCGCCGAGAACAGGCCCATCGGCTGATCGAGCAGGCTCCCGACGGCGCCGTGCTGGAGATCCGGCCGGCGACCCGCACCCTGCCCCAGAATTCGCGGCTGCACGCCATGATCACCGACGTCGCCCGTCAGGTGGAATGGCCGGTCGGCTCGGGCACCAAGCGCAACATCGAGGCGTGGAAGGACATCTTCACCGCCGCCCTGCGCAGCGCCAACCACGGCCTGGACGTCGTCCCCGGCCTGAACGGCGGCTTCGTGCTCCTCGGGATGCACACCAGCCGCATGACGAAGGACGAGCTCGGGGAGCTGATGGCCCTGATCGAGGCCTTTGGCGCCCAGCACGGCGTGACCTTCCACGAGCCGGATAGGAGCGCGGCATGAAAATCGCTCCGCACCATATCGCCGGCACACCGGAAGCGGCTCTGTCAGCCGCGCTCGGCACGCACGTGGACTATCACCCGATGTGCGGATGGCCGGACGACTGCATGGTCCAATGGGGCCACGGCATCATCCCCTCGACGCCGTTTTTTGAGGCGTTCCCGGCCGGCACTTTCATTCGCGGCGAAGGCGAGACCATCGAGGCGGCTGAGCGGCAGGCCTTTGCCAAGTGGGAAGCGGACCGCAACTGCGACCACCGGTGGGGGCGCGCTCGTAGCGCCGGGAACACCTACACCAACGGCGCCGGCTGGTGCCGCCGGTGCGGCGCCTTCCGCAGCAGCATGTTCGCACCGGTCGTCACCTTCGGCGCGCACCGAAAGCCGCTCGGCAAGTCGGAGTCCTGGCTGCTCAGCAGCATGGAGACCGACGCCGATATGAACGCGCGCATGGACGCGCGCTACCCCGCCGAGCGAGGCCGCCGCGCCAAGCAGAAGCGCATCCTCCAGATCCGCCGGAAGCTGTTCGGCGAGCGGAGCGACAAATGGTTTTGACCCGCTCCGCCGAGGACCGTGAAGTCCTCACCGCCGCCGCCGCTATCAAGCGCCGGGAGAACCGGGAAAAGCGCCTGGCCCGCAAGGAAGCCGCGCGCGACCACATCCGGGCCATCGTCGCCAGCCAGGCGCCGGGCAAGCGCCAGCCGCGGGAAGTCGATGCCGGCTTCATGTCCTGGCTTCACCAGGACGTCCCGTGCATCGCCTGCTTGATCGAGGGGCCGGGCCCCGCCGAGGCGCGTCACATCGAGGCCGCGCATCAGAAGCTCGCCATTGCCTCCAAGGGGTGGTCCATCGGCGGACTCGGCCCACGCGTCTCTGACGCCCGCTGCGTCGCGCTGTGCGCCTGGCATCATCGCCTCGCGCCGAACTCCTGCGACACCGGCGGCCAGCGGAAGTTCTGGGATCGCCTCGGCATTGGAGACGGCGTGGCCGATCTCTGTCGATCGCTCCATTCGGCCTTCCTCGCAGGTCAGGACGGCGCGCCGATCGTCCGACGCTTTGCGGAGGGACGCTGATGCCCGGCCAATGGCACGCCAACCGCTTTATTGAGGACGCCGCACGGCACCACTCGCCCTGCATCCGGTGCGGCCGCTCAATGTGGCTCCCAGCCAGCAAGCTTGGGATCTATGTGCGGTGCAGCCCGGAATGCAAAGCCGCGGCCGCGGCCGCTCAGGTCCGCGCGAGATCTCGTCCTTGCGAGACCTGCGGAGGCCTCTTCGCGCCCCGCCAAGTTCAACTGAACAACGGCGGCGGCCGCTTCTGCTCTCAGAAGTGCAATACGGCCGCCCGCGCAGCTTTGCAGGCGCCCGAGACCAAGCTGCTAGCCGCCCGGAGGCTGCGAGAGGACTGGGCAAGCGGAAAGCTGACTGCTGTGTCAGGCCCAGCCAAGCCGAACTGGAAAGGCGGAAAGGCAGCTCGAAAGGAACGGCTGCGAACACCTGAAGCGAGAGCCGCCCAGGCCGCCACTCTGCGCGCCTACCGAAAGGCCAATCCGGACAAGGTTCGTGAGTTCGTTCAGTCGCGCTCACGGCGCCAGCACGGCAAACTTCCGCGAGGCACCGTGAAGCGCCTTGGCGAAATGCAGGCCTGGCGGTGTGCGATCTGCCGGGTAGGCGTCAAGCGCGGCTTTCACCTCGACCACATCATGCCCCTCGCCCGTGGCGGCGAGCACGCCCCACGAAACCTGCAACTGCTCTGCGCGACCTGCAACGTCCGCAAGAGCAGCCGCGACCCCATAGAACACATGCAATCGCTAGGGAGGCTCCTTTGAGCGCCTACGACAACGCCGCCCGCTTCTATGCCGCCTTCCTGGCCGGCGAGCCTGCTGTTCGTCGGTTCGCCGCGGCTAATGATGGAGGGGTGAAGTGAGCACCGTCGCCGCCCTCTACGTCGAAACCGATGGCGCCTATGTCGGCCTGCCGGACGTCGATCCGTGGGACATCGTCCGCGACGCCCGGACCTACGCTGGTCCGCACCCGGTTGTTGCGCACCCGCCATGTCAGCGGTGGGGACGTTACAGCGAAGGCTCGCCGAGGAAGCCTCACCAGTACAAGACCGGCGATGACGACGGCTGCTTTGCCGCGGCGCTGGCGGCCGTTCGTCGCTGGGGGGGGGTGTTGGAGCACCCGGCCGACAGCAAGGCCTGGAACCCGGAGTGGTTCGATCTGAACAAGCCGGCCCGCGGCGGCGGTTGGGTCCGCGCCGACTGGCATCAAGGCTTCAACGGATGGACCTGCTACGTCGAGCAGGGCCAGTACGGCCACTTTTCCCGCAAGCCGACTTGGCTCTACGCGGCCGGCGTAGAGTTCCCGTCCCTCATCTGGGGTCAGGGCGCGCAGCAACTGCCGCAGTGGATGATCGATCGGTACGGCTACGCCAAGGCCCGCCGCATCGGACAGATGGCCATGGTGGGCGGCAAGGACAAAACCCGGATCCGCAACGCCACGCCGGCACCGTTCCGCGACCTGCTGCTCGAGATCGCTCGATCGGCCTACTCGGTCCGCGCCCACCTCTCCCAGCAAAGGCCTGCCGCATGAGCGACCAGAACAAGGGCTCATCCCAGAGCCAGCCCGTCTCCGCGCCCGAGAGCGCGGCCCGCAACTCCAGCGCCTCGATGGACATGAGCAAGACCACCACCCCTGACCTAGCCGCGCGAGTGGGGGAGGCCATCCGCAAGCTTAAAGCTGAACATATGGATGGATGCCCCTTGTATCCCGTGGACCGAGAAGCGACGGAACGTCTCTATCGGGACCTCCTCGACGCCTATGCAGAGCAGACCCGCGAAATCGCCGCGATCGGCGATCTTCAGAACGAGTGCGCCAACCTGACCGAGGCGGCGCTTCGAGATGCAGCCACCATCGCCGCCCTAACGGCAGAGGTGGAGCGGCTGAAGGGACAGGCGTCCCAGGCGAGCACGCTCATCCGCGTCGCCATGAACACCGAGGATGCTGACGCCAAGACGGCCCTCATTCACGCTGCTCTGGACTTCGCCAGCGACGACACCGAGGCGCTCGCTGAAGGCGCTAAGTGGGCGCCCGTTGATCTCACCGCCCAAGGCGAGGGCTAGGTCGATGGAAGAGCATCCGATCCAACAGCCGATCCGCGAAATCGACGTCTACCTCTCCGACGAGGGGTCCACCGTCTACACGGTTGGACGGCGCGGCGTCACTCGCATCGAGGCCTGCCAGAAGTCAGGACTGCACGCCAACATCCCCTATGTGCGCGTCTGGAAGGGTGACGTCTGCGAGGCGGAGTTCTGCCAGCACAACATCGTCGGCGTCTACTTCGAACCGCAGGCGGAGGCGTAACCATGGCCCTGTCACCCGCAGAATGGGCGATGATCGAAACTGAGATCAACGCCAAGAGGAACCGCTTTTCCCGTCCTTTGGAGGTCAGCGACCAGTGCGCCTGTCTGGAGTGGTGGGAGGTCGCGAACCTCATGGACGCCGCCCGCGCCCAAGGCCGCCAGCAAGCAACCACCAGCACCGGTGAGCTGCGCCCTCTGTCGCCGGCCAACGCCGCCGCCGTCGAAGCTGTGTTCGGCAAGCCCGTCATGCTCGACGAAGAGGGGGAGGACTGGAACGCCCTGCTCGACTATGTCCGCGCCCAAGGCCGCGCCTCCCTAGAGGAGAGGTGCGCCGCCCTGGAGGAAGGGCTTCGAACCGCCATCGACATCGGCGGGCTGCATTACCTTCAGCGCCTCCCGGCCAACGCCTGGTACTGCGACAAGGTCGATGAGATCCGCGCCCTTCTGGCCACCCCTGGGGAGCGGGAGAATGGGTAGTCGATATCCAGTGGCGACGTTCGGATGGAACCAGGCGCGTCTGTCGGAACACTCGATGGAAGACCTTCAGGCCCTCCGCCGGGCCGTCGAAGATGATCCCGCGAGCGCCAACCCTCAGCGCGCGGCTGGCCGGTCAATCTACCTCTTCACACCGGCCGCTCGTCGCAAGCTCGACGCGATCACATGGGCGATCACCACAAAGCTTAGAGAGCGTCGATGCGGCTCGTGTGCCGACTGGCGACAAGGCGGCTGCTGGTCTGGTGATCGCCTCGACGGCGACCTCTCCAAAGGACCGGCCGCAAACACCACGGCGAACCAGACCTGCGAGGCATGGCGCGCCCTCACCACTACGGAGCCCTCCGCATGAGCGCCGACATCGAAACCGTTCAGACGGTGAACCCAGACCGCTGGGAAGAGCTCGGTGACTTCGTAACCGCGTTGTTCGAGTGGGGCTGTGAGGACCCGAACGACATTGCCGACGAGGTGAAGCGCTTCCTCGTCTCTGATGACGGCCTTTGGCGCTACCGCGACCTCGAACAACAACCGATCGGAAGGGCCTGACATGACCCAGAACACCACCCTCAGCGAGCGCCTGGAGCCCTGTCCGTTCTGCGGCGGCGCGGCGAAGCTGATCAAGGACACCTACGGCTGTCATCTGCCTGATGAATACCCAGAAGGCGGCCGGTCGTGGGTCGTGTGCCCGCACCTTGGCTGTAAGTCTGGCCACAAATTCAACACGGCATCGCAAGCCGTCTCCGCTTGGAACCGCCGCGCCCCAATAGCGCCGGCCGAGCCGGTGGCGACGGACGACCCCCTCTTGGTCAGCTACGAACTGCTGAAGGATCGCGAGGGCGAGCTGATCAGCATCGGCATGCAGCTTGAAGCGGCCCTGCGCGTGGCTCGTGAGTACGTGCGGGACGCCTCTGCCCTTCGGCAAAAAGCTTCTGACGACCTGAAAACCATCGACGAGGCGCTCAGGAAAAAGCCACACGCCACCCCCGCCCAGCCCTCTACGGTCACGGCCATCAAAGACAAGGACATTCCGGCGCTGTTGAAGGCGGCGATCGTTCGCCTTGAGCGCTACGACGCGCCCTCGCGGCCCGCCATGCTCGACCTCGCGTCCCACCTTCGCGGCGTGCTGGAAATCCCGCACGAAGCAGAGGAGGCCGTGCGTCGCTGCGCCAGTATCGACAGCAACGGCTACATCGCCGAGAAGTCGGCCGTCATCGCGGCGCTGCGGGCCGGCGCCATCAACACCCCGCCCGCCCCCTCTCCGGTTACGCCCTCGCGGATCGAAATGGAGGCGGAAGTCTATCGCGAGATGCACGCCCTCGCGACCAAGACGCTCGGCTACGAGTGCATCCTGACGGCCCTGGAAGACCTCGCGCGCCTGAAGGAAGCGGCCTCTCCGGTTACGGGGGCTCTGGAAGACGGCGGCAGCACCGCAGACCCACAGCGCTGGGTCACGATGGACCGGCAGGGCATGATCGAGACCTTCCGTGGTTGGGCTGACGTCCTGATGGTGATCCACGACAGCAAAGTCACCACGACGGCGCAGAGCGAGCGCGACAAGGCGTTCTGGCGCGCCGACGCCCTGTACGAGGCCGCCGCCGAAATCGAAGAGGGCGCGTTCGACCCCGTCCGTCCGGTCGCCGCACAGAAAGCGGAGGGCTGAGCCGTGGGGACCTGGATCGAACTCAGGTGTGAGGATCGATGCGAAGCCGACCGCAAGAACTGCTGGTCAGACGTCAACGCTGGTCCGATGGACCTCGCGGAAGACACCCTGAAGGGGGCGGCGGCCGTCATTCGCAGCCTCTACGCCGACGCCAAAAAGGCAGGCTGGAAGCGGATCGAGGAAGGCTGGGTCTGTAAGAGCTGCGCCGCGCGCCGCGCCCAGGCCTCCGCCCTTGGTAGGGGGGGGGAGTAGATGGCCGTCGCCGCTTTCGAAGATGCCTGGCTTGAGGCCGCTTATCCCGACGAGGAGTGCGGCTGCCCAGTCGAGGAATGGGTGTGCTGCGGCGTCAGCCTCCAAATCCACTACGAGCCGGACGGGTCCATGGAAGTCTTCGCCGACACCGGCGATTGGGACCACACCTTCGCCCTGAAGGCCTCAACCATGGAAGCGGCCCGATCCGAAGCTTTCGCCTGGGCGCGAGGGCTTCCGTGTTCCGACGACATCACCGGAGGCCCTGCTAATGGCTAGAGAGAAGATGACCGATCTCCGACCCGGTCAACAGCGGATAATGAAACTGTTCTCTGGCTCGAACCACGACGTGGTGTTCATCCCGCACGACGTGTTTGATCTGCGCATCTGCAATGCCTTGGTGGAGCGCGGCATGCTCAGCCCGTTCGAGCATGAGGAGGGCTCCGGGTACGAGTTGACCGACGCCGGCCGCCAAGCCCTGGCTGAGGAGCAAAGTGATGGCTGAGGAAATTCTCACGCTGCGCTCAATTATGAGCACCATGAAAACAGTCCCGAAGTTTAGCGGACCCAGCGAGATAATCGAAACTGTTCACGCCCTGTCTGCTCCTCGCGAGGATTGGTCTGATTGCCGGTCAGTTTCGCGCTCCAAGCGTCGTCACGCTCAAGGCAAGCGCACTCGGATGAGGCTTGTACGAGACCCAGCCTGCTACGTGGCTGGTGATGCTATGTACGTCCATCCGGCGATCATGAAAAAGATGCGAAACCGAATGGCCGATGCCATACGCAGGAAAGAAGATGAGTTCTTCAGATCTGCGCTTTCCGGCAGCAGGCCGGAAATCAGTCTCCAATCGAAAGGCCCCAGCAATGGCGCTGAGTGAGCAAGAGATCGCCGGCATCATCCAAAAGCACGTGCGGCAGAACACCTGGCAGCAGGTGCTTCCGAACGGCCAGAAGATCGGGCCTGTTCACATGGGGCTTGGCCTAGTCGGCGTCGAGGGCGCTGCTTCTGAGATCCTAGCCGCCGTTCGCGCAGAGGGGTTTCTTGCAAAATCTGCAAACAACTTGGTCGGGGGGCAAATTGCAGAAAATGCAAAGTGCTCCAGCCCAGTAGTCAAGGAATCCTTGATCGCTGACCAGTCCGTAAGCCCGGCTGACCAACTGGCGGCGGAGGCGGGCCATGGCTGAGCCCGACGCGATCTCCGATGTTGAGGCCGCCGCGCGCCTGGGATTTCCCCTGCGCACTATTCGGCGGGTCATCGACCAGCACGCCCTCTGCATGCGCGCCGGCCGCCGCCGGCGCCTGACCCACACCCAGTACGAAGCCCTGAAGGAAGTCCTGACCCCGCAATGCCGCTCAATCTCTACCCCCGGCCGAACGGCATCTGGCACATCCGCGGCACGGTCCAAGGGCGACGTGTTGACCAGAGCTCTCGCACTCGCATCAAAGCCGAAGCCGAAGCAATCCGGGCGCAGCTCGAGGCCGACCTCTTCAAGCGCTCGGTCTACGGCGACAAGGCGGTAGCGACCTTCGCCGAGGCGGCCACGGTCTATATGGAGGCGGACAAGCCGACCGACCACCTGACGCCGCTGCTGGCTGAGATCGGCCTCACGAAGCTTTCCGACATCGACCAAAACTTCGTCGACCGTTTGGCCAAGCGCATGAAGCCAGGCGCCGCGCCCGCGACCATGATCCGGCAGGTCTACACCCCGATCTCCGCCGTCATGAACTTCTCGGCGCCCAAACTGTGCGACCCGGTCAAATTCGCCAAGCCCAAGGGCGCCGGCCAACGGGTCGACTACCTCACGCCGAGGGAGGCCGCGATACTGCTGGGCTTCCTCCCCGAGCACCTGGGGCGCCTGGTGACCTTCTATCTCGCCACCGGTTGCCGGGCGAGCGAGGCATTGGGCCTTGAGTGGCGCGACGTTTCTCCAGATGGCCACCGGGTCGTGTTCTGGGACACCAAGAAGGAATATCCCCGGGGTGTTGACCTGCAGCGTCGGGCCCGCACCATGCTCCCCGACCGACTGGACGAGGCCCAGGCCCTCGTTTTCCGCAACAAGGCCGGCGAGCCCTGGCACGAGTACGACGCCGTGAACCTCATGCTCAAGCGCCATTGCGCACGCCATAGCCCGACCGGCAAGCGGCTGACCAAGGCAGAAGTAGACGCCGGCGCGCTGACCTTCCGCCCGGTCCATTGCCACCTGTTTCGCCACACCTGGGCGACTTGGGCCTACGCCGTGACGCGCGATCTGACCTTCCTGATGAGCCAGGGCGGTTGGCGATCAGCGACGATGGTTCTCCGCTACGTCCATACCGCCAGCCCCGATTTGGCGAAAGCGGTCAAGCGAGCCGGTTGGGAGATTGATGGGAGGTCGATTTCCGGAGCGCGGCAATCCCTTACGGCGTAAGGGGTAGCAAGTTTCGATATCTACCTTGGTAAGGCTGAGGTCGGCAGTTCAATCCTGCCCGGCGGCACCATCGGGACCCAAGCCCTTGAAAGGCTTGGGTCCCGACCAGTCCCAGACATCGCGACGAGATATTACCTCTGCTCAGAGCGCGCCTTCGCGCGGCCTTACAGGCGCCCCGACTCGCCGGTCGGGACGGGTCCCTGCACGAACTCGATCAGGTTGCCGGCCAGGTCGCGGATGAAGCAGGCCGTGGCGTGCGGCATCACCTTCAGCCAGACGATGTCGGCCCCGCGGGCCTTCAGCTCCTCGGTCAGGGCGACGACGTCCGGTGCGACGAAGGCCACGTGCTTGACGCCGTGGGTGTGGACGTCGCGGTCGGGAATGCGGCGATCGTCCGGCAGGGGCGCGGCGCCGGGGACCTCGAACAGCTCGATCCGCAGGTCGCCGTTGGCGATCATCGCCACCTCGGCCGGGATGGTCGGGATCGGGAAGCGGCGCTCCAGCGAAAAGCCGAGAACGCGACCGTACCACTCGATGGCGGCGTCGAGGTCGGGGACGCTGATCCCGCCGTGGTGGAAGCCGTAGCTGAAGCCGCTCATCGAAGGATCGCCCGCTGAAAGTCGCTGGCATTGTCCGCAGGCGCGGGCCGGGCGCCACGCGTGATCACCGACCGATCGCACAGCGAACGATAGCCTCTACTCATCGTCATCCCGGCCGCAGCGCGCAGCGCGGAGAGCCGGGACCCAGAGGCCGGCGCAACGCGGGTCCCGGATAAGCCCTGCGGACTTTCCGGATGACGGCCTAAAAAATTGCCGCGCGGCGAGGGATCAGAACATGATCTTCCGCACGCCGACGCGGAACACGCGGCCCAGCGGGTCGAGATAGTCGGGTTGGTAGGTCAGCGGCAGGCTGCCGTCGCTGCTGGTCACCCGGGTGCGGGCGTCGAACAGGTTGGTGACCTCGGCGGTCACCCGCACGCCGCGCAGCCAGGGCTGCTTCTGCACCCACTCGCGCCGCTGGGAGAGGTCGGCGAACAGCCGCAGGTTCACGGTCGCCAGGTCGCCAAAGCGGTAGTCCGGGGTGGTCCCCTCGCCTTTCGTGACCGTGCCCGATTCCCACTTGGCGTTGACGAAGCCGCCGACGCCGCGCCGCGAGGCCCCGACCTGCAGCTTGACCTCGTGCTCGGGCTCGCCGCCGGAACCGGAGATCGAGTCGCCGTCCAACAGGTCGAGCACCGGCGAGCCGTCGCGGACCGTCACCTCGTCCTTCAGCCGCCAGGTGTGGGTCAGGGAGACGTTGAGCATGCCCTGGCCCGGCCGGATGTTCGCGGCCGGACGCCGACCGCCCGGACCGCCGCCGGGAGGCCCGCCGGGACCGCCCATGCCGGGCGGAGGCCCGCCGCCGTCGCCCGGAGGCGGACCGCCTCCCTCGCCTGGCGGAGGCCCGCCATCCGGGGGACCGCCGCCGGGCGGGCCAAAGCCCTGGCGCGGCGGGAACTGCATCGGCTTGCCGAAGGCCTGCGAGAAGGTGAAGCCCCAGGCGACCTCTTCCTTGACCTCGCGCGCGATGTTGATCGGGCGGGTGTCGATGCTGGTCAGGGTTCCGTCGAGGGCGCGGGTGAAGCGCTCGGGCAAGGCGTCTTCCAGGCCGGCCGTGACGCCAGTCAGGCTGGTGATCCCGTCGAGCACCTCGGTGCGGGTCCAGTTCAGGTTCATCTGCAGAGCGTGCTTGGACGTCGGGGTCCAATTGACGCCGAAGTGCAGGATGCGGTTCTCCGGCGCTTCCAGGTCGGCATTGCCGCCGCTGCGCTGGGTGACCGACACCGTCTTGCCGGTCAGATAGTCGAACACCGCGACATTAGGCGTGGTCTCGTCGGGATCGTTCAGCTGCGACAGGGTCGGGGCCGTGGTCTTGGTGGTGTAGTCGCCGGTGAACACCAGCTTCTCGACCGGGGTCCAGTTGAGGCCCGCGCCCAGGGTGCGCAGGGTTCCGAAGTCCGACACCTGGGCGGCGGCGAGGTTGAAGTTGGCCGACACCGCGCCGATCCGGTCGCCCAGGCCGTCGCCGGCGGCGGTCAGCGGCAGGTCGACGCTGGCCTGCACCGAACCCTGATCACGCGAGACCTCGCGCTTGGTGAGGTCGATGCTCTGGCTCTCCAGGCTGGAATGCTCGCCGCCGGCCTTCAGCGAGACCCGCAGCGAACCGGCTGGCAGCGACAGAAGCGCGCCGTTGGTGACGAGGTCGCCCTTGACGCTCTGGGCCACGGAAGAGGCGCGGGTCGGATCGGCCGAGGTCTCGCGATCGGTGGCGGAGTCGGTGTCGATCCGCTGATAGGCCAGGCTGCCGGTCCAGGCCCAGGCGCCGAGGAAGCCGTCGGCCAGGGCGCCGAGATCGGCCGTGGTGGTCTTGGTCTGCTTTTGCAGGGTGGCGGACAGGCCGTCCGCGCCGTCGCCCAGGCGGCTGACCTCATCCACCGACTTGAGGCCGCCGCTGACCGTCAGGCCGACCTTGTCGGTCAGGTCGCGCTTCATCACGCCTTGCAGCTGGGCCTGGCGGATACGGGGCGCCAGCGTGCGGCCGGCCGTGGTCTCGCCGGTCTCCGAGCGGTCGATGTCGCGCTCATCTTCATAGAGAGCCGACTGGTTCTTGAGGTCCAGGCCCAGCGACCAGCGATTGCCGCCCTGGATGCGCAGGGCGTTGGTCCGCGAGGTCCCGACCGTGCGCCCGCCGCCCTCCGGCCGCTCGGCGTCGACCTGCTCCGACAGCGAGCGGAAGCGCTCGCGCAGGATGATGTTCACCACCCGCTGGTCGGCGCTGTAGCCGTAGGACAGGGCCGTCTGCTCGGGCAGGATCTGGAACTGCTCGATGGCCTCGGTCGGCAGGCCGCGCAACTCCTGGAAGCCGGAGATCCGCCGGCCGTTGATCAGGAACACCGGCGAGCCGCCGCGGGCGCTGGTGGTCTGGGCCTCCAGCAGCTCGATCAGCTCGTCGACCGTGGCGGCCCCGAAGGCCTGGATCTGCAAGGGGTCGTAGGCCACCAGCGGCGCCTGGCCGCCAAGGGCCTCGCCACGCTTGGCGGCCGAGACCACGACGCCGGAAACGTCCGTAGGCGTCGCCGCTGTGTCGGCGGCCGGCGCGGCCATGGCGGCCAGAATGACAAGCGATGCGACGGCCATGGAGCCTCTTCGTCCAGGATGAGCGAAGGAGGGCTCCTAAGGTCAGAGTTGTGCAGCACCATCACCGGGCCGAAACAATCGCCGGGATCTTTCAGGCGCCTTGTGCGCCGGGCCGCCGGTCCTCGACGACGAAGCGGGCGAGGCTGGACGTCGTCGCATTTGGATCGGCCTGATCGGAGACCGCGCGCAGGTCGACCTCCAGCCGGTCGGGCCGGGCGTCGAGCAGCAGATAGCCGGACCGTTCGATGTCGGCGAACCGCAGTTGCGGGTTGCGGGAGCGGGCCTCGCCGTAGCGGGCGCGCGGCGCGTGGCTGGCGGCCAGGCAGGTGGTGACCAGCTCGGTGGCGACCACTGGCGTTTCCGGCCGTTCGGGCGTCGCATGCAGGTCGGCGACCAGGAAGGCGTGGATGTCGCCGCCCAGGGTCACGGGATTGCGGACGGCCGGCTGGGTCAGGGCGCCGATCAGCCGGCGGCGGGCGGCGGGATAGCCGTCCCACTGGTCGGACATCACACCCTCCGGAGTTTCGATCGGCGCGATCGGGGTCTGCTGGGCCAGCAGGGTCCAGCGGGCGGTCTCGCGTTTGAGGCCGTCGGCCAGCCAGGCCTCCTGGCCCGGGCCGAGCATGGTGCGGTCGGGGGCCTCGAGCTCGAGGCAGTCGCGACGCGGGCGGTTGCCGGCCTGGCGCGGGCCGTTGCAGGCCTGGGTCGAGCGATACTGGCGGCCGTCGAGGATCGGCAGGCTGACGAGGTCGCCCCAGGCCAGGCGGCGATAGAGCCTGGGCGCCCACAGGCTGGGCCGCACCGGCATGTGCTCGAAATAGGCCTGGTAGGCGGCCTGGCGGCGGCGCGCGAAGACGGGCGCCTCCAGCGCCTTCAGGTTGGCGAGATCCGCATAGTCGTTCTCGACCTCGTGGTCGTCCCAGGTCACCGCCCAGGGCAGCAGGCGATGGGCCTCGCGCAGGTCGGGGTCGGACTTGTAGAGCGCGTGGCGACGGCGATAGCCGGCCAGGTCCATGGGCTCGGGACCGTCGAAGATGCGGACCTTGGGAAACTGGGCGTAGCTGTTCTCGTAGATGTAGTCGCCCAGCTGGACGACGAGGTCCGGCGCGGCGGCGACGAGGTCGCGATAGGCGGTGAACCAGCCGAGCTCGAAGTGCTGGCACGAGGTCGCCGCGATACGTGCGTGGCTGGCCTGGCACGGGGCGGTGGCGGTGCGGCCGACCGGGCTGACCGCGCCCAGGGCGTGGAACCTGTACCAATAGGGCCGGCCGGGGCGCAGGCCGGCGATCTCGACGTGCACGGCGTGGGCCAGGGAGGGCGAGGCCGCCCGCCGGCCCTTGCGGACGATGCGGGCGAAGGCCTCGTCCTCGGCGACCTCGTAGGTCACCGGCACAGAGGGCGCATCCAGCGGCGCGCCATCGGCGCTGAGTCGGGTCCACAGCACGAAGCCGTCGAGACTCGGGTCGCCGCTGGCGACGCCGAGCGCGAAGGGATCGAGGCCCGCCTTGCGGTCCATCTCCAGCCCAAGCACGGCGTCGGCGCGCGCCAGGGCCAGGGCGGCCGAGGCGGCGACCAGGCCGCGGCGGGTGAGATGGGACATGGCGGGCCTCCTTTAGTTCACGACATCAGAAGTCGAACCGCGCGCCGACGCCCCAGGTGGCCGGGGCCCCCACGAGACGGGCCGCGCCGTTCAGCTCGGGGAAATAGACCTCGTCGGTGATGTTCTTGCCGTAGGCATAGAGCGTCCAGTTCGACGGGGTCGCCAGCTCCATCCGCAGATTGACCAGGGTGTAGGGCTGGGCGGTGTTGCCCGGCAGGGCGTTGAGGCGGTTGCTCTCCTCGCCGTGGTGGGTGACGCCCAGGCGGCTGCGAAGGTTCCAGCCGCCCTCCAGGAACAGCACGTGGTTCAGCGCCAGGGTGGCCGAGACGTCCGGCGCGCCCGGCAGCGGGTCGCCGACCGTCGCCAGCACGTCGGCCACACGGTTGGAGCTGAACGACAGCACCTCGGTGTCGAGCCAGGTGGCGTTGGCGTCTAGTTGCAGGCTCTGGCGCTCGCTGCGCAGGACCTGGACGTTGAGGCCGACCTCGACGCCCTCGCTGCTGGCCTTGCCGACATTGGCCCGGCCGTTGGTGTCGTTGGCCAGGCGCGTGGTGGCCTGCAGCTCGCTGAACCGGTAGCGGAAGGCGTCGAGCGACAGGCGCACGCGGCCGGTGGTCCAGCGAAGGCCGGCCTCGTAGGCCTTCACGGTCTCGGAGGCGAAGGGCTTGGTCTCGGCGACGGTGAAGATCGAGGTGCCGTCGAAGCCGCCGCCGCGATAGCCGGTGCCCGCCGAGACAAAGACGTTGAGGTCGTCGGTGACGTCGTACTTGGCGGTCAGGCGGCCCGAGACGTTGTCGTCGTTGAAGGTCTCGTCCCAGGCGAAGTTGGCCGTGGTGGCGAAGGTGGTCGTGAAGGTGCTGATGCCCCACGGATTGCGGTCCACGTTCTTGCCCTTGTAGTCGGCGTCGTCGCGCGTGTAGCGCAGGCCCGCCGAGATCTGCAGGCGCTCGATCGGCCGGTAGTCGACCTGGCCGAACAGGGCCAGGCTGGACCGCTGCTGCTTGTGCAGGTTGTCGTAGACGGTCAGGGCCGTGTAGCTGATCCAGTTGGTGTCGAACTGCACCTCGTCGGTGACGTAGAAGGCGCCGGCGATCCAGTCGACCTTGCCGCCGGTGTCGTCTGCCAGGCGCAGTTCCAGCGAGGCCTGGCTCAGCTTCTCGTCGGCGTCGAAATAGGAGGCCGGATAGGGCGAGCCGTCGCCGTTGCCCTGGATCGACCGCGTCGAGCCCTGCCAGCCGCCGACGGCGGTGAAGTTGAGGTTCTCCTTGACGCGATGGGCCAGGGTGGCCGAGCCGCCGTAGATGTCGATGCTCTGGGTCGGATAGCCGGTCGAGTAGAACTCGTAGGGGTCGGCGTTCTCGCCGGCGTTGGCGATGGTGGCGTCCTTGCTGCGGGCGATGCGGTCGTACTGGCGGGTGTCGCCACGATCGCGGCTGCCGAACAGCTTGACGGTCAGGTCGGTCTCGGGGGCCAGGGCGAGGTCGATGGTGGCGCGGGCGGCGAACAGGTCCTTGTCGCCGAAGCCTTCGCGGCGGCCGGGATCGGTCAGGGCCGGGACCTGGGTCTGGACCACGCCACGCACCGAGGGCTGGTAACCGGCCAGGGTTCCTGCCCCCGCGCCGGTCATGAACCCGCCGCCGTTCTGGGCCAGCACGGCGATGCGGACGCCGAGATTGTCGCTGACCGGACCGCCGGCCGAGGCCTCGAACTCGGTGTAGTCGTAGCTGCCGTATTCGACGCGGGCCGAGCCCTCGAGCTCCTTGCCGGGGCCGCGGGTGATGGCGTTGATCACGCCGGCCGTGGTGTTGCGGCCGTAGAGCGTGCCTTGCGGGCCCTTCAGCACCTCGACCCGGTCGAGATCGAACAGCGGCATGCCGAGATAGGCGTTGGAGGTCTGGTAGACGCCGTCGACATGCAGGGCGACGGACGGGTTGCCGTTGGGCTTGTAGTCGTCGGCCCCGCCGATGCCGCGGATGCTGATCAGGCCGTAGTTGGTGCCGCCGAAGGCGTAGTTCACCGACAGGCCGGCCACCTCGTCGACCAGGTCGGTGACGCTGGTGATGCCCCGGCGGGAAGCGTCGGCGCCCTCGACCACGGCGACGGCCATCGGCACGTCCTGGATGGCGGCCGAGCGCTTCTGGGCGGTGACGACCACCTCTTCCAGCTGGCTGATCTCGGCGCGCTCTTCGGCGGCGGCGGTGATGGTGAAGGTGCGCTCGCCGGTGGCGACGGCCTTCAGGCCCGTGCCGGCCAGCAGGCGCCCCAGGGCCTCGGCAGGCGTGCGGGCGCCGGCCACGGCCGCGCCGCGCTTGCCGCGCACCAGGGCGGGCGCATAGAGCAGCTGGACGTCGGCCTGGCGGGCCAGGGCCGGCAGGGCCAGCTCCAGCGGCTGGCTTTGCAGGCTCAGCGCCGCGACGCCGCCCGTCTGGGCCAGGGCCGGAGAGGCCAGGCCCGACGCCAGGCCCAGCGCGGCGACCGCGCCGCAGGCCAGCAGGTTGCGTCGAAGCGCGCGTGAAGTGAAGCTCGTCATGACTATGGTCCCAAACAGCCGCCGGCCCCTGACCGATCGACTCCAGGAACCGTCGCCGTGATCGAACCCTCATCCCGTCGTGAAAATTTCACGCAACGAACGGCGGTCTCTAGGTCGTGGAGGCCGCCGCGATCGACCAGGTCGAGGCCCCGACCTGACGGACGCTGAGACCGAAGGCCGCCTGCATGGCCTGGGCGAACTCGCGCGCGCCGTCGTAGCGGAACGAGCCGGAGATGCGGATCGAACCCAGCTCCGGCTGGGCCAGCACCAATTGGTCGCGGGAATAGCGGTTGAAGGCGGCGACCACGTCGTCGAGCGCCTCGTCGTCGAACACCAGCCGCCCGCTGCGCCAGGCGGTCAGGCCCTCGGCGTCCGTAGTGGTGGTCACAGCGGGAGCCAGGGCCGGACCGGAGAGCAGCTGGCCGGCGCGGATCGCCAGTGGACGGGCGCCGCCCGCCTCGGCGGCGACCTGCAAGGCCCCCTCCTCCAGCAGGATCTGCGCCCGCTCGCCGTCCAGCGAGACCTGGAAGCGGCCGCCGGCGCATTCGGCGACCTGCTCGCCGGCGATCAGCTTGAACGGCTTGCCCTGGCGGATCTCGAAATAGGCCTGGCCCTCGTCCAGCCGCGCGGCGCGCTTGGAGCCGCCATAGCCGACCCGCAGCTTCGACAGCGGCGCCAGGGTGACGCGCGAGCCGTCGGGCAGCGAAGTCGTCAGCCGCTCACCGAGGCCGGTGCGGATCGTGGCCTGGGCCGCGCCGGCCATCATCAGGCCGATGCCGCCGGCCGCCGCCGCGGCGGCGGCTCCACCGGCCATGCCGAAGATCGCCCGGCGGCTGGGACCGGAGGCCGTGCGCAGGGCGGCCGAGCGCATGCGCAGCAGCTCGCGGTCGCCGCCGGCCTCGCCCAGCGCTTCCCAGCCCTGTTCGAGTTCGTCGAAGGCCCGGGCGTTGTCGGCCTCGCCCAGCCAGTCGGCGAAGGCGCGCTGTTCGTCGGCCGTCAGCCGGCCGCCCTCGACCTTGGCGAACCAGCGGGCCGAGGCGTCGGGCGCTTTGGGGGAGCCGGCCATCAGACCTCCTCCCGCAAGGCGTCGCGCAGCACGATCATGGCCCGGGCCAGGTGCTTTTCGACGGCGCTGACCGAGATTCGCAGGCGGGCGGCGATCTCGGCGTGGGTCATGTCCTCGAACCGGCGCAGGATCACGATGGTCCGAGCGCGGGGCGGCAGCGACTTCAGGGCCGCGCGCAGCCGCGCCAGGTTCTGGCGGCCGCCGACCACCTGTTCGGCGCCGGGCAGGTCGTCGGCCGGATCCAGCGTCTGAAGGTCCACGGGGCCGCCGTCGAGCCGCGCCCGGTCGCGGCGGGCCTTGTCGCGCAGCAGGTTGGCGGCCGCCTCGAAGACGTAGCCGTCGACGTTTTCCAGCGCCATCAGACCCCGGCGGCGCAGCAGGCGCAGGAACAGGTCCTGGACCAGTTCCTCGGCGTCGAGGCGCGAGCCGGTGCGGCGGGTGAAGTAGCTGAGCAGCGGCGCACGCAGGCGGCGGGTCAGGGCCTCGAACCCCGCGCCTTGCGCTTCGCACGTCAGGTTGAGTGGTGGACCGCAGGTCGGAGCCGTTGAGCGCATGAGCGGCGCATGCCATCGGCGCGCGACAATCGCGTGACGGCCGGGCCTCATGACAGGCCGAAGCTCAGCGCCCGAAACGTCTCGCCGGTCAAGTTTCAAGCTTGAATGTGAACGTAAAATCTTGACCAAGCTTAAGCGAAAACATCCGAAATGTAGACTTCACGACATAGATAAACAGCAACTCAATGCGCTGTCCTGCCGCATTACGCGATTCAGCACCGCCCTATACATACTCATTAAGCATATTTTTTAACCACAACCATTCGGGAGCGTCGATGACGTTCGATTTCGCCCGCCAGGCCGTGAGCTTGGCGGCCCTCGCGATCTGCTGTCTGCTCGCCGCCCCGGCCGCCGCCCAGGTTCTGGAGATCGGTGACGAAGGCGAGGTCACGCGCTTCGAAGGCCCGGCGGTGTTCACCGACGGCGCCGTCGAGACGATCGCGCCGCCCAAGGCCGCCGTGGTGGAAACGCTGGCCAGCGAGGACGTGCGGCGCGAGCTGCACGCCGCCGCCGCCGACTACGCCCTGGACCCCAAGCTGGTCGAGGCCGTGGCCTGGCGCGAAAGCCGCTTTCGTCCCGCCGCCCGCTCGCGCCGCGGCGCCATGGGCGTGATGCAGCTGATGCCGGGCACGGCCCGCGACCTGGGCGTCGATCCGGCCGACATGGCCCAGAACATCAAGGGCGGGGCGATGTACCTGCGCCAGATGCTCAACCGCTTCGGCGGCGACGTGAAGCTGGCCCTGGCCGCCTACAACGCCGGCCCCGGCGCCGTCCTCAAGCACGGCGGCGTGCCGCCCTACGCCGAAACCCAAGCCTATGTCGCCTCGATCCTCGGCCGGATGGCCGTGGCCGGGCCGGCCCTCGCCCTTCCCGCCCTCGGAGCCCCGAACTGATGCGTAAGTTCCTCAACGCTCGCGCCGCCGCCCTGGCGACCGTCCTCGCCGCCGCCGCCAGCCAGGCTCACGCCCAGGTCGCGCAAGCCGACCCGCAAGGCTCTTCGGCCGTGCTGTCGGGCGTGCTGTGGCTGCAGGGCACGCTGATGGGCAACGTCGCCACCGCCGTGGCGGTGATGGCCGTGGCCGCCGTCGGCTTCATGATGCTGACCGGCCGGATGAACTGGCGCTACGGCGCGACCGTCATCGTCGGCTGCTTCATCCTGTTCGGCGCCACCACCATCGTCAGCGGCATCCGCACCGCCTCGGGCGCGTAAGCCCGATGGCCGCTCCCCTCGATCGCGACGTGGTGTTCGGGGCACTGACCCGGCCCCAGATGTTCGCCGGCGTGACCTACAGCTACTTCGTCGTCAACGGGGTGGTCACGACCGAGCTCTTCCTGATCACCAAGTCGTTCTGGGCCCTGCTGGCGGCCCTGGTGGTCCACGCGATCGGCTACGCGGCCTGCCTGCGCGAGCCGCGCATCTTCGACCTGTGGCTGACCAAGGTCAGCCGCTGCCCCCGTGTTCCCAACTTCCGGGCCTGGCGATGCAACAGCTACCAACCGTGAATCCGAAAAAGGAAGCGTCGGCCGGCAAGCGCCTGCCCTACGCCCGTCACCTGGACGAGCGGACGCTGGAAACCCGCGACGGCCTGCTGATCCAGGTGATCCACCTGGCCGGCCTGCCGTTCGAGACCGCCGACAGCGAGACGCTGAACTATCGCAAGGCGGTGCGCGACGTGATGCTGCGCGGCCTGGCCAGCTCGCGCTTCGCCGTCTACCACCATATCGTCCGCCGCGAGGCCCGCGTGGGCACCGAAGGCACGTTCGCCGACGCCTTCAGCGCGCAGGTGGACGCCGACTGGAGCGAGCGCCTCGCCGGCCGCAAGCTTTACGTCAACGACCTGTTCCTGACCCTGGTGCGGCGGCCGCTGCAAGGCCAGGGCGGCCTGATCGACAAGGCCCTGCGCCTGGCCAAGGGCTCGGCCCAGTCCGCCACCCAGAAGACCCAGGACCGCCGCGAGCTCGACGCCGCCCGCGACAGCCTGGTCTCGGCCCTGGCGCCCTACGGCGCGCGGGTGCTGGGCCAGTACGAGGGCGCGAACGGCAAGTGCTCCGAGCCGCTGGAATTCCTGTCCTGCCTCTATAACGGCGAGATGCGCCCGGTGCTGGCGCCGGAAGGCGACGCGGGCGAGTACCTGCCCTATCGCCGCGTCAGCTTCGGCCACGAGACGCTGGAACTGTCGCGGGCCGGCGCCCTGGCGCGCGGCTTCGCCTCGATCGTTTCGGTCAAGGACTACCCCGCCCAGACCACGCCGGGCATGCTGGACGACCTGCTGCGCCTGCCTTGCGAGATGGTGGTCACCCAGAGCTTCGGCTTCGTCGACCGCCAGCCGACGCTGGACAAGATGAACCTGTCCCTGCGCCGCATGCGCGCGGCCGACGACGACGGCGTCAGCCTCAAGGCCGATTTGCTCCGCGCCAAGGACGACGTGGTCAGCGGCCGCGCCGCCTTCGGCGAGCACCACCTGTCGGTGCTGGTGCGCGGCGAGAGCCTCGACGGCCTGGACCAATCGACCGCCGAAGTGCTGTCGGCCTTCACCGAGATGGGCGCCATCGCCGTGCGCGAGGACGTCAATCTGGAACCGGCCTTCTGGGCGCAGTTCCCCGGCAACTTCAAGGATATCGCCCGCCGGGCGATGATCTCGACCGCCAATTTCGCCGGCTTCGCCAGCGGCCACAACTTCCCGGTCGGCAAGGCCCTGGGCAACCACTGGGGTCCGGCGGTGACGCTGCTGGAGACCACCTCGGCCGGCCCCTACCACTTCAACTTCCACAAGGGCGACCTGGGCAACTTCACGATCATCGGCCCGTCGGGCTCGGGCAAGACCGTGGTGCTGAACTTCCTGCTGGCCCAGGCCCAGAAGTACAAGCCGCGCACCGTGTTCTTCGACAAGGATCGGGGCGCCGAGATCTTCCTGCGCGCCATCGGCGGCCGCTACGAGGTGCTGCGTCCGGGCCAAGCCACGGGCTTCAACCCGCTGGCCCTGGAAGACACCCCGGCCAACCGCCGCTTCGTCGCCGACTGGATCGCGCGCCTGGTCTGCCGTCCCGGGGAGACCCTGACGCCCGACGACCTGGCCCGCATCAAGGACGCCGTCGACGCCAATTACGACCAGGCGCCCAAGCTGCGCCGCCTGCGGTTCTTCGCCGAGCTGTTCAAGGGCTCGCGCCGTCCGGACTCCGCCGACCTGACCGCGCGCCTGGCGCCGTGGCACGGCAACGGCGAGCACGCCTGGCTGTTCGACAACGCCCAGGACGGCCTGGATCTGTCGGCCGCCACCCTGGGCTTCGACATGACCCAGCTGCTGGACGACCCGGCGCTGCGCACCCCGGCCATGATGTACCTGTTCCACCGCGTGGAGCAGCGCCTGGACGGCCACCCGACCCTGATCGTCGTCGATGAAGGCTGGAAGGCCCTGGACGACGACGTGTTCGTGGCCCGGATCAAGGACTGGGAAAAGACCCTGCGCAAGCGCAACGGCCTGGTTGGCTTCGCCACCCAGAGCGCCCAGGACGCCCTGGAAAGCCGCATCGCCAGCGCCATCGTCGAGCAGGCCGCCACCCAGATCTTCATGGCCAACCCCAAGGCTCAGATGAAGGACTACTGCGGGGGCTTCGGCCTGACCGAGCACGAGTTCGAGCTGGTTCGCAGCCTGCCCGACACCGCCCGCTGCTTCCTGATCAAGCACGGGACCGACAGCGTCGTCGCCCGCCTGAACCTGGCCGGCTCGCCCGAGCTGCTGACGGTGCTGTCGGGCCGCGAGAGCACTGTGCGCCAGCTGGACGCCCTGCGCGAACGGCTCGGCGACGCGCCCGAGGCCTGGATGGCCAAGCTGGTGAGGGACGCCGCATGACTCCGCTCGCTTGTCCCGCCGCCGACGCCCCGTTGGTTCAGGGCCTGATCGGCTCGGTCGACTGCCAGGTGCATGGCCTGGCCCAGGCCGGCTACGCCGCCCTGGCCGCGCCCGGCTCGCCGGTCTCGACCCTGCTGACGGTGCTGATGACCGTCTATGTCGCCTTCATGGGCTATCGGCTGGTACTGGGCCGCGGATCCTTGCGGATCGGCGACGCCACCATCGCCGTGGTCAAGATGGCCCCGGTCGTGGCCCTGGCCACCAACTGGGCGCTGCTGGAGACCCTGGCCTACGACGCCCTTTTCAAGGCTCCGGCCGAACTGGGCGGCCTGCTGCTGGGCAAGCTGGGCGGCGAGGCCGGCAAGGCCGATCCCTATCTGCGCCTGCAAGACGCCTACGACGCCCTTCAGACCGCGGCCCAACACTTCGCCAGCCGGGCCGGCGGGCGCGACTCCGCCCTGCAGGGCGGGCCGGGCTTCGCCGCCTTCGCGGCCAATATCGGCGGCCTGACCATGCTGCTCACCAGCCTCGGCGCGGTGCTGGCCTGCAAGGTGGTGCTGTCGGTGCTGCTGGCCCTGGCCCCGCTGGTCGCCGGCCTGCTGCTGTTCGAGACCACCCGCGGCCTCGTCGAGGGCTGGATCAAGGCCATGGTCGCCCTGGCCCTGCTGCCGATGATCGCCACCATCGGCCTGGCCCTGGAACTGGCGATGATGACCCCGTCGCTGAAGGCCCTGGCGGCCCTGAAGACGGCCCAGCAGTTCGCCCCGCTCGACATCGCCCCGGCGGTGACGGTGCTGGTGCTCAGCCTGGTCTTCGCCGTGGTCCTGACCGCCGCCGCCATCGCGGTGTCGGTGATGGCCGCCGGCCTGAAGCTGCCGCGTGAACAGCGCGCCGGTCAGGGCGCGGCCTCGTCCGCCGACGCCGGCCAGGCGGCCACGCAGGTGGAGCCGCTGTCGCGGGCCGCCCATGTCGCCGCCGCCGCCGCCGCCATGACCCGGCGCGAGGACCAGGCCGCCGCAGCCGCCGCGACCACGACGATCGGCCCCCGCCGCCTGGTGGTGGTGTCCGACCGCTCGGCCGCCACGCCGTCAACGACCTCGGCCCCGTCCACCGCCACGGCCGCCGCGCCGCTCGGCGCCAGCTATCGCCGCCCCGCCTCGCCCCGCCGCAGCGCCGCCGGCGCCCGGAGAGACCAGTGACCTTGCTTTCCCGTACCGGAGTTTCGCCCGTGAAGCGCTCGCTTCTCGCCCTGTCGCTCGCTCTCGGCGTCGCCGCACCGGCCCTGGCCCAGACGGTCGCTCCGGCGGTCGTGCATGCGGCGGCAGACCCGCACATCCGCACCTTCGCCTATGACCCCGACCGCGTGCAGCGCCTGACCGGCGTCATGGGCTTCCAGACCATGATCGAGTTCGGCCCGGACGAGCGCATCGAGAACGTCTCGATCGGCGACGCGCTGGGCTGGCAGGTGACGCCGAACAAGCGCGCCACCCTGCTGTTCCTCAAGCCCGTCGACCGCGCCCCGGCCACCAACATGACCGTGGTCACCGATCGCCGCCGCTACGTGTTCGAACTGTCGGTGGCCCCGGCCAAGGCTTCGACCGCCGACGCGGCCTATGTCGTGCGCTTCCGCTATCCGCCGGTCGCTGTCGAGGCCCCGCCGCCTCCGGCCAAGCCCGCCGCGCCGATCGCCCACAACAGCGCCTACAGCGTCCAGGGCGCGACCGGCCTGGCCCCGTCGCGGATCTTCGACGACGGCCGCGCCACCTATTTCGCCTGGCCGCAGCAGGCCGACCTGCCGGCCATCTTCGTCGTCGGCGCCGACGGGGCCGAGGGCCTGGCCAACGCCGTGGTCAAGGACGGCTACCTGGCCGTCGACCGCATCGCCCCGCGCTTCGTCCTGCGCAGCGACAAGGCCAGCGCCACCATCGTCAACGCCGGCTGGACCGCCCCTTCCGCGGAGATCGCCCGATGACCGATATCGATCCCCGCCAGCAGCCGGACGTCGTCGACGATCTGGCCGCCGCCGACGCCCAGGCCCGCCCGACCGTGGCGCGCGGCGCCGGCGTCTCGAACATCGCCATCCTGGCCGGCTTCGGCGTGCTGGGCCTGGGCGTCTTCGCCTGGCTGTCGGCCCACCGCGCCGACGCCCAGCCGCGTCCGACCGCGCCTGTCGCCGCCGTCGCCCGGCTGGCCGCGCCGCCGCCCGCCCCGGCCCTGCCGGCCGCCGTCCCGGCGCCGCAGTTCACGGTCGACAACAGCGTGCCCGACGCGCTGCCCCCGGCTATGGCCGCCCTGCCCGCGCCCGTCGCCACGGCTCAAGCCGTGCCCGTCGACCTGTCGGCCCGCCGCCGCGCGCCGACCCTGATCGTCGACCTGGGCGGCGATCGCCCGACGGCCAAGCCCGCCGTCATCGACAAGGACGGCAAGCCGGCGCCGATCAAGACCGCCGCCCTCTCGGCCGAGGAAAGCTTCGCCGACCGCGTCGGCCTGGACGAGGCCTCGCCGGCTCGCGCCACGGCCATGCAGGACCTGGACGCCATCGTGCCGCAGGGCGCGGTGATCCCGGCGGTCATGGAGACGGCGATCAATTCCGACCTGCCGGGCCTGGCCCGCGCCATGGTCACCCGCGACGTCAAGAGCTTCGACGGCTCGACCGTGCTGATCCCGCGAGGCAGCCGGGTGATCGGCCAGTACAAGTCGGGCCTGTCGCAAGGCGCCTCGCGCGTCTTCGTGATCTGGACCCGGGTGATCCGTCCCGACGGCGTGTCGATCCAGATCGGCTCGCCGGCCGCCGACCCGCTGGGTCGCGGCGGGATCGAGGGCAAGGTCGACAGCCACTTCTTCACGCGCTTCGGCGGCTCGATCCTGACCTCGGTGCTCAGCGCCGGCGTTGCGGCGGTCAGCAACACCCGGGCCAATTCGCAGATCTACATCGGCTCGGCCTCGGACATGGCCAACCTCGCCAGCAGCGCCAAGGCCAACACCACCTCGCCCACCATCAAGACGCCGCAGGGCGCGCCGGTGACGATCTTCGTCGCCCGCGACCTCGACTTCTCCGGCGTGCGGGCGGGCCGATGACCCACCACGCCCCGATGGGGGTCTATCTGGAGGCCTACCTGGCGCCGCTGGCGCCGTGGTTGGCCGATCCGGCGGTGACCGACCTCTATGTCAACGGCCCTGGCGAGCTGTGGGTCGAGCGGCTGGGCGGCGCGGTCGCCAAGGTCGCCGTGCCCGAGCTCGACGAGACCAACCTCTGGCGCCTGGCGCGCCAGGTGGCGGCCCTCGCCCACCAGGGCGTCAGCCGCGAGCACCCCCTGCTGTCGGCCGTGCTGCCGGACGGCGCCCGGGTGCAGGTGGTGGCCCCGCCCGCCACGCGCGGCGGGATCGTCATGGCCATCCGCAAGCACGTGGTCTCGGACCTGTCGCTCGACGACTACGCGTCGGCCGGCGCCTTCGACCAGGCGACCACCCCGCCGGTCCGTCCGGACGCGGCTCTGCGGGCCCTGCTCGACGCCGGCGACGTGCGCGGCTTCCTGTCGGCGGCCGTCCGCGCGGGCAAGAACATCGTGGTCAGCGGCGGCACCTCCACCGGCAAGACCACCTTCCTCAACGCCCTGCTGAAGGAAATCCCGCGCGATCAGCGGCTCGTCCTGATCGAGGACGCCCCGGAAATCCGCCTGGTGCATCCCAACGCCGTCGGCTTGGTGGCCGCCAAGGGCGATCAGGGCCAGGCGCGAGTCGGCACGGAGGACCTGCTTCAAGCCAGCCTGCGCCTGCGGCCCGACCGGATCATCCTGGGCGAGCTGCGCGGGGCCGAGGCCTTCAGCTTCCTGCGCGCCGTCTCCAGCGGCCATCCCGGCTCGATGACCACGGTGCACGCCGACGATCCGCGCGGCGCGGTCGAGCAGCTGGCGCTGATGGCCCTGCAGGCCGGCGCCAACCTGCGACGCCAGGACGTGGTCGACCACGTCGAACGCGTCGTTGACGTCTTCATCCAGCTCCATCGCCCGGACGGCGTCCGCGCCGTCCGGGAGATCCTGTTCATCGACCGATAGCGGCCGCCTCCAACCCTTTTTCTTTGTGTTCAGCACGCCCGTCCCGCGGGCGTGATCGGGGATCTTTTGTCATGCGTACCAGACTTCTAGCGTCGAGCGCCGGGATCGCCCTGGCTCTCATCCTCTCCGCCTGCGGCGGCGGTGGCGGCGGCGGTTCGTCGTCGTCCGAAAGCGGCTCGCCCACCACGCCGACCACGCCCACTCCGACGCCGACCACGCCCGTGGCGCCGGCGGTGATCACGGCGGCCGAGGCCTCGCGCCTGGCCAAACAGGCCAGCTTCGGACCGACCCCGGCCCTGATCGAGCAGATCGTCGCCGCCAAGAGCGCCTCGGCCTGGATCGACCAGCAGCTGGCGCTGAGCGACAGCACCTATGCCGACATCGCCGCCAAGCCGGTGAAGAGCACCCACTGCACCGACCAGAACCTGACCGGCACGGATCTCAGCTACTGCAACCGGGACAACTTCGGCGCCATGCCGGTGGCGATGCGGTTCTATTCGAACGCCATGGGCAAGGACGACCAACTGCGCCAGCGCGTGGCCTTCGCCCTGTCGCAGATCGTCGTGGCGTCCGACCTCGAGGTGCACACCACCGCGGGCCTGGCGACCTTCAACCAGATCCTGCTGGCCAACGCCTTCGGCAACTATCGCGACATCCTGGCCCAGGCGACCCTGAACCCGTTCATGGGCAACTACCTGGACATGGTCGACAGCAGCAAGTCGGCGCCCAACGAGAACTACGCCCGCGAGCTGATGCAGCTGTTCTCGGTCGGCACCGTGATGCTGAACATGGACGGCACGGCCAAGACCGGGTCGGACGGCGCGACCATCGCCACCTACAGCAACGCCGACGTCAAGGACGTGGCCCGCGCCCTCACCGGCTGGACCTATCCCAAGCTCGAGGCCGGCGGCGACTGGACGAAGATCGACTACTCCAAGCCGATGATCGTCATCAGCACGCGGTTCGACACCGGCGCCAAGACCTTCCTCGGCGCCACCATTCCGGCCGGCGCCACCCAGCAGGCCAATGTGGACGCCGTGGTCGATGCGGTGTTCAAGCACGCCAACACCGCGCCGTTCGTCTCCAAGCGCCTGATCCAGCAGCTGGTCACCGCCAACCCGTCGCCGGCCTATGTGGGCCGGGTCGCCGCCGTGTTCGCCGACAACGGCTCGGGCGTGCGCGGCGACATGAAGGCGGTGATCAAGGCGATCCTGACCGACACCGAGGCGCGCGGCTCGTCGACGACGCCGGGCAAGGTCAAGGAGCCGGTGCTGTTCCTGACCAGCCTGGCCCGCGGCATGGGCCTGAAGTCGGACGGCTACGCCTTCTATTATCGCGACACCACCCTGGGCCAGATGCCGTTCCGCTCGCCCTCGGTGTTCAACTTCTATCCGTACGACTTCCCGCTGCCGCTGGGCTCGGGCCAGGTCAGCCCGGTCAGCAAGCTGATGACCACCTCAACCATCATCGCCCGCCACAACCTGGCCTGGGACTGGACGATGGGCGGCGAGCAGACCCGCACCGAGTTCCAGGTGCAGTCGAGCATCTCCGGTTCGACCGGCCTGCAGACGGCCTGGACCGACTGGGACGCCCTGGCCGCCGACGAGAGCAAGCTGCTCGACCGTCTGGACCTGGTGTTCCTCAACGGCACCATGACCTCGGCCCAGCGCAGCGCGCTGTCGGCCGCCATGGCCACCGTCAAGAACACCGACGCCGCCGCCCAGGCGCACAAGCGCGCGCAGGTCGCCCTCTACATCGTCGCCACCGCCCCCAACTTCCAGGTCGACCGCTGATGACCCTCTCCCGTCGTGATTTCGGCCGGCTCCTCGCCGGCGCCTCCGCTACCGCCGCCCTCGCCCAGATCGGGATCTCGGCGGCCATCGCCGACACCTCGAGCTATCGGGCCATGGTCGGGGTCTTCCTGTTCGGCGGCAACGACGCCTGGAACATGGTCGTGCCCACCGACGACCGGTACACGGCCTATGCCAGCCAGCGCGCGGCCATCGCCCTGCAGAAGGACAGCCTGGTGCCCCTGAGCGGCACGGCCTTCGGTCTGCACGCCGCCATGGCGCCGCTGAAGGACGTCTGGGACGAAGGCGCGCTGAGCGTGGTGCTCAACAGCGGCACCCTGTTCCAGCCTCTGACCAAGACCCTGTACCAGAACCGCCCCGATCTGCGGCCGCTGAACCTGATGTCCCACGAGGACCAGCAGAACCAGTGGCAGGGCATGCGGACCCGCGAGAAGAACCTCGACGGCTACATGGGCCGCATCCTCGACCGCGCCGACGCGGCCGAGTCGCCGCCGCTGGTCTCGATCGCCGGCTCGCAGCTGGCCCTGATCGGCTCCAGCAAGTCGCCGCTGATCCTGCCCTCGACCGGCGGCATCGCGCGCAGTGGCTACAACGCCGCCAGCACCGACGCGGCCGTGATCGCCCGCCAATCGGCGCTGAACACCTTCTCGGACGCCACCGCGTTCGGGGCGGTGACCGACATGACCAGCCGCGGCATGTCGTCGGCCTACGCCCAGGCGGCGACGGCCAACACCATCATCACCTCGACGACGTCGACGGTGGACCAGTACTTCAAGAACCCGACCACGGGCGCGACCCTGACCAGCGACATCTCCCGCCAGTTGCTGCGGGCGGCGCGGATGATCGAGGCCCGCAACACCCTGGGCCACGCCAAGCAGACCTTCTTCGTCAGCCAGGGCGGCTACGACACCCACGCCAGCGAGCTGTCGACCCACGCGACCCTCTATGCCGACCTCGCCCTAGCCTTAGCGGCCTTCTATAAGGCGATGAAGGCGCTGGGCCTGGCCAACAACGTCACCGCCTTCACGATGTCGGACTTCGGCCGCGTCTACACGCCGAACGGCAACGCCGGCACCGACCACGCCTGGGGCAACAATCACCTGGTGATCGGCTCGGCCCTGGCCTCGCGCAAGGTCCACGGCCGCTATCCGGACACCACCCTGGGCGGGCCCGAAGACGCCTATACCGACGGCCGCTGGATCCCCAGCATCGCCGTCGAGGAATATATCGGCGCCATCGCCCAGTGGTACGGCGTCTCGGCGACCGACCTGCCCTACGTCTTCCCCAACTGGGCGACGTGGAACGGCGGCGGCCGAGGACCGGTGCCGCTGTTCGGCTAGGCTCCTTCTAATTCCACCAGACCCTGCGCGCGCGTGACGACCAGCTCATAGCCGAGCGTGGCGCGCGCCTTGGCGATGTTCAGCGTCACCTCGACCGCCGAGGTGGCGTACACCTGACGGCTGAGCGGACCCGTGATCCGCCCGCCGCTGAGGGCCGCGAGAGCGTCGCCGATCGTGGCGATCACCCGCAGCACGCCGCCCGGAACCGTCTTGTCCGGCGGCGTCAGGCCCTGGGTGGCCAGGAGCTGCGTGGCGAAGGTGCGGAACTCGACCGGCTCGCCGTCGGTGACGAAATAGGCCTGGCCGCCCTGCCCCCTGGCCAGGGCCAGGACCACGCCCTCGCAGAGATTGGCCACATGGGTGGTCGAGGTCGCGTAGCGGCCGCCGTCGATCCAGGCGAAGGCGCCCGAACGCACCGCTCCGGCCAGCTGCGGCAGGGCCGTGGTGTCGTCGCGCCCCCAGACGAAACGCGGCCGCACGGCCACGACCTCGAAGCCGGGTTCGCTCTGCGCCAGCGCCAGCCGCTCGGCCTCGCCCTTGGTGCGCGAATAGGCGCCCGCCGGATGGCGCGGATAGGGCTGGTCCTCGGTCGCGTCGTGCAGGGGAGCGCCGTCGAGCAGCACGGACTCCGTGCTGATCAGCACCACGCGCGACACGCCCGCCGTCCTCGCCGCCGCCAGCACGGCGCGGGTCCCCTCGACATTGATCCGCCGTAGCCGCGCCTGCACGCCCGCGCCGTGGTCGGTGTCGGCGGCGGCGTGGACCAGGGCCTGGCAGCCGGCCATGCCCTGCGCCAGGGCGGGATCGAACAGGTCGCCCGCGAAGGGCTCGGCGCCGAGGCCGCTGACCGTCGCGATCGTCTCGGGGCTGCGCGCCAGGGCCACCACCTGGACGCCGTCTGCGACGAAGCGGCGGATCAGGTTGCGGCCGACATAGCCGCTGCCGCCGGTGAGAAACAGGCGCGTGGGGGCGCGCCCGCCGGCGGCGGGTTCGATGGAAGTCATGGTCTGTGGTCCTAGTGGAGAGGTGTCAGGTCGCGGTCGGCGACGGCAGCGGCGCATCGCCGTCGGGCGCCGTCGTCGCCAGCCAGTTGATCTCGCGCAGGATCCGGGCGCGCTCGTCGTCCGGCCAGGCGTGGTAGTCGAGCGCCTCGAGCAGCTTAAGCCCCTCCAGCGCCAGATAGGCCAGCAGCGCGCCGCGCGGGCTGGCGGCGTTGGCGGTCAGGTCGGCGATGACCGTCCGCTGGTTCTCCTGGATGCGGCCGCGCAGGCCGGCGTCCTGGGCCAGGGCGGCGCAGAGATTGAGGGCCACGGCGCGGAAGTCGTCCGGCAGCGGCGCGGCGGCCGCCAGGATCCGTCCCTGGATCACCGCGTCCTGGCGCGGACCCAGGCTTTGCGTCATGGCGCGATTGAAGGCGTTGTCGCGATCGACGGCCCGCTGTACCACCGCGTCGATCAGCGCCGCCTTGGTCTTGAAGTCGTAGAGCACGGTGGCCTTGCCGATGCCGGCCTGCTCGGCCACGGCGTCGAGGGTCAGGCGCGCGGCGCCGTCCCGGGCCACGACGGCCTCGGCGGCGTCGAGCACGGCGTCACGATCGACGATGCGTTTGCGGCCCATGGCCAACCTCATTTATAACCGACCAGTCGGATATAAATGAGTCCTCGCCGCCCGGCAAGCCTCTCCGGAAACGACGACGCCCCGGAGCCTTGCAGCTCCGGGGCGCTCTTCAGTCAGAGGAGCAAGCGCCTCAGAACTGGATGTTGGCGCCGAAGAAGACGGTCCGACCGCTCTTGGTGTGGTTCCACAGGCGCTGGGCGCCGGGCTGGGTGACGTTGATCTTCTTGACCGTGTCGTAGACCCAGAAGCTGTTGTACTGGGCCTCGCGCTCGTCGGTGAGGTTCACGCCGTCCAGGGTCAGACGCACGCGCGGCGACAGCTGATAGAAGGCCGCCGCGTCGACATAGGTCGTCGCCTCGAAGCCGCCGTTGTCGATCGTGTAGTCAGAGCGATAGTTCGACGACACCCGGCCGCCCCACTTGGCGGTCTCGTAATAGACCGTGATGTTCGAGTTCAGGTCGGACATCCCGTAGATCTCGCCCTTGATGTCGAGGCCGTTGATCCTGTTGACCGTCTCGGAGTCGATCAGCGTCAGGTTGGCGACCACGCCCATGTTCTTAAACGGACCCGGCAGGAAGAAGAAGTCGCTCTGGGCGCTCAGTTCCAGGCCGGTCAGCGTCGCCTCGTTGAGGTTCACCTGGCGGGTATAGGCCGCGACGCTGGTCGTGCCGGTGACGCCCGGATAGAGCCCTTCGGCCAGGCCCGTGCTCGAATAGGGCACGTTGTTGACGGTCTGGCTGCTGACCAGGCCGTCGATCTTCTTGTGGAACACGCCGGCCGTCAGCATGCCGACGCTGCCGAAGTACCATTCGGCCGACAGGTCGAACTCGTCCGAGGTGTAGGGGTCGAGGTCCGGATTGCCGGTCGACACCGTCACCGTCGAGCCGTCGACGCTGATCGTGCCGTTCATGGCGTAGGCGGCCAGGGCCGGGCGGTTGATGTTCTGGGCGGCGGCGGCGCGGATCTGGAACTGGTCGGAGACCTCGAGCACCGCGTTGAAGGACGGCAGGACGCCGGAGTAGCTCTTCCTGACCGTCGCCGGGACGTTGTAGGAGACGCCCCCGGTCAGCCGGGTCGTCACGCCCGAGGAGGTCAGCTCGGTGTCGTAGGCGCGCGCGCCGACATTGCCGCGCAGCGACATGCCCGCCAGTTCGGTCTTCCAGTCCAGCTGCACGTAGCCGGCCTTGGTCTCTTCCTCGACCTCGTAGATGGACTTGGGCGCGCTGAGGGTGCGGGTGACGTTGTACTGGGCCAGGGCCTTGTCCCAATCGACGATCAGCCAGGACTGGTCCTTATGCTGGCTGAAGATCTTGTAGTAGTTGGTGACCCGATCATCGAGCGTGCCCTTTTCCCAGGCCGTCTTGTTCACGTCGTCATTGGTCTGGGTGTAGCCCGAGTTCTTGAAGCCGCGGAACGACAGGCCGCCCTTGAGGACCACGTCGTCGGTGAACTTGTAGGCCCCATTGAACTCGGCGTTCTTCAGCTCGGTCGTCTGATAGGTGGCCGAGAAGTCGATCTCGTGGGCGCGGTAGTTGTTCGGGTCGGTGGTGTTCCAGCCATAGGTGTTCTTGGCCGTCTTGCCGCGGTAGTCGGTGATCAGGTCGCCGAACGCCTCGGTGTAGAACTTGTCCGAGATCGGGATGTCGTAGTCCGAGGTCTCCTGGCCGATGTGGCCGTCGAACTTCAGCTTGTCGGTGACCGCCCATTCGCCGGTCAGGACCAGTTGCTTGAAGGTGTTCTCGGTCTCCTGGCGCCGGGTCTCGGTGGCGAACACCGTGTTGGCGACGTCAGCGTAGAGGATGGTGCTGTACTGGTCGTACTGGATCGAGCGCAAAACCGGGGCGGCGGTCGACGTGCCCGAGTGGGTCGTGGCCGCGCCGAGGATGGTCGAGCCGACGCTGGCGCGGGTGGCCAGATGGTTCTCGCTGCGGTCGTTGGAGAACTTACCGTACAGGGCGTCCAGCGTGAGGGTCACCGTCTCGATCGGACGCCACTGCAGCGCGGTCGTCACGCCCAGGCGCTCGTTGTCGGCGCCCCAGACCGACAGGCGGTTGCCGCGCTGGAAGATCAGTTCGCCATTGGTCGCCTTGAGCGCGTCGGCGGCGCTGAGATTGACGACGTTGGCGGCGTTGGCCTTCTGCTGGCCCGCGCCATAGGTGTTGTAGCCCTGCTCCTCGACCTTGCGCTTGGAATAGGCCACCGAGACCAGGACGCCGAACTTGTCGTCCCAGTTCTGGCTGAGCATGCCGGCCACGCGCGGCTGGAAGTCTTTGGTGGCGCTGTTGGTGCCGCCCTGCAGCGACAGCGCGGCCTTGCGGCCGCCATACTCTAACGGCTTGGCGGTGTAGAGGCCGACGGTGCCGGCCATGCCGCCCTCGTCCTGCTCGGCCGAGAACGACTTGCGCACGTCGATCTTCGAGAACAGCTCCGAGGCGAAGATGTTGAAGTCGAAGGCGCGGTCACGCGAGGTCTGGCCGCGGCTGTCCATTGGCGAGTCGACATTGCCCAGCACTTCCATGCCGTTCAGCTGGACGCGGGTGAAGTCGGGACCCAGGCCGCGCAGGCTGACCCGGCGACCTTCGCCGGCCTCGCGGTTGATGGCCACGCCCGGCAGGCGCTGCAGCGACTCGGCGAGGTTGAGGTCGGGGAACTTGGCCATGTCCTCGGCGACGATGACGTCGGCGACGATGCTGCTGTCGCGCTTGGCCTGACGGGCCACGCCCAGCGACTTGCGGAAGCCCTGGACGACGATGGCCTCGACCTCGGACGCGTCGGCGTCGGGCGCGGTGGCGATCGGCGCGTCGGCCGACAGATCGGCGGCGTAGGCCGGCGCGGCGATCATGGCGAAGGCCAGGACGGCCGAGGCGGCGCCGAGCGACAGCGCCTTCTTGTTGGTGGACATAAAACCCCCTGCAACTGGATCGCCAGGGGTCCCAAAGCGGACACCGGCGGCTGGCGCGGCGGTTAGGGCGAAATTGTGACAGCGTGTTGCAGTCTTGATAACAACCAGATGAAGCCGAACATCGAAAGCTCGACCGCCCTCGGATTATTGCCAACCGGTCGCGAGGCGGGGCCGTGGCACTGACGTCGAACCGTCATGCGGCGTCGCTAGAGAGGCCGCTTGTTATGACGGAGCGTGACGGATGCTGGGCTTGATGGCGGTTGTGGCGATGGCGGCGGCGCCGGAAGCGGCCGCGCCGCTGCGGATGAACGACCTGCTCGCCGTGGGCACCCACAATTCCTACAAGCAGGCCATTCCCGCCGACGAGCTGGCGGCCATGGTCGCCGCCCGCGGCCAGCCGGTGCTGGCCCTCGACTACGCCCACCGCCCCCTGGCCGAGCAACTGGACGCCGGCGCCCGGCAGTTGGAGATCGACGTCGTCAACGATCCTGCCGGCGGCCTCTACGCCAGGCCGCTGACGGCTTTGGGCAAGGGCGCGGTGCTGCCGCCCCGCGTGGCGCAGGCCCTGGCCAAGCCGGGCTTCAAGACCCTGCACATGCCCGATATCGACTTCCGCAGCTCGTGCGTGACCTTCGTCGAATGCCTGTCGCAGGTCCGCGCCTGGTCGGACGCCCATCGCGACCACGCGCCGATCCTGATCATGCTCAACGCCAAGGAAGGCGCGGCCACCGTGCCGGGCGGCGTCACGCCCCTGGCCTTCGACGACAAGGCGTTCGACGCCCTGGACGCCGAGATTCGCAGCGTGTTCGGCCCCGACCGGCTGATCGATCCCGACACGGTGCGCGGCAAGAAGCCGACCCTGCGCGAGGCAGTGCTGGCCGGCGGCTGGCCGACGCTGGAGGCCGCGCGCGGCAAGGTGTTCTTCGCCCTCGACGAGGGCCCCGAGAAGGTGGCGCTCTATCGCGGCAAGCGCGCCTCGCTGGAAGGCCGGGCGATGTTCGTCAACACCGACGAGGCCTCGCCGGCCGCCGCCTACCTGACGCTCAACGATCCCGTCGCGCAGAAGGACCGCATCGCCGCCGCCGTGAAGGCCGGCTTCATCGTCCGCACCCGCGCCGACGCCGACACCTGGGCCGCCCGCGCCGCCGACGTGACCCAGCGCACGGCCGCCCTGACCAGCGGCGCGCAATATGTCTCGACCGACTATCTGTGGGCCGACTCGCGCCTGGCGGGGAACTACACCGTCCGCCTGCCCGGCGGCGAGGCGGCGGCCTGCAACCCCGTCCGCGCGCCCAAGGGCTGCGAAGGCGCGCTGGAGCTGACGGCCGGCGCCTCGGCCACGGGCTATCTGGCTCCGGCCCAGCGCCCGGACCTGACCAAGGTGCTGGCCGCCCCGCCGGCCCAGGGCTCGCCCCGCGCCCTCTCGGACGCGGCGATCTTCGACGCCAGCCGCGCCCTGAAGGACACGCCGCGCTGGGCTCTGGCGACTTCGGATGTCAGCGGCTCGATGTTAGACCATTTCGCCGACGCCCTGGGCGTGCGCCTGACCCCGCAGGAGGCCCCGATCCTGGCCGCCCTGCTTGACCGGGCCGGCGACGACCGCTCGGTGGTCGGCGTCGCCAAGACCTTCTGGGGGACCAAGCGGCCCTATATCGGCAAGGACGCCGCGCCGATCTGCGAGGCCAGGACGGCGCACCTGGCCGGCAATCCCGACTATCCCTCCGGCCACTCGGCCCATGGCGAGCACGTGGCGATGATCCTGGCCGAGGTCGCGCCCTCGCGCGCCGACGCCCTCTACGCGCGCGGCCGCGACTATGCCGAGAGCCGCTGGATCTGCGGCTCGCACACGGTCAGCGCCACCGAGGCCGGCTTGCAGGCGGGCGCGGTGATCTACGCCGCCGAGCACCGCTCGGCCGCCTTCCGCTTCGACATCGACATGGCCCGCGCCGAGGTCGCCGCCGCCCTGGCCAAGGCAGGCGCCAAATAGCCGAACCCAAGTCGGCGAACACCGCTTGCTAAAACGATAGTTATAGCTAGCATCCTCCTCGTACGGACATGCGGGGGGTTGTAGTGCGCAAGCTGCAAGTGTTCGCCGGGGTCGCCAGCGTCGCCTTGATGGCGGCGGCGAGCTCTTCCTGGGCCCAGACGGCTGACAATGCCGCCGTGGCTCTCGACGAGATCGTCGTCACGGCCCAAAAACGGGCTGAGAACCTGCAGGACGTGCCGGTCTCGGTGACCGCCATGACCGGCGCCCAGCTCCAGAACCAGCGGGTCGGCGACGTGCTGGCCCTGTCGGGCCTGGCGCCGGGCCTTCAGATCAAGACCGACGACAACGCCGCCAATCCGCGGATGTTCATCCGCGGCATCGGGGTCAACGACTTCAACCCCGGCACGGCCAGCGCCGTCGGGGTCTATGTCGACGGGGTCTATATCGCCTCGCCCCTGGCCCAACTGGCCGGCTTCTACGACCTGGAGCAGGTCGAGGTGCTGCGCGGGCCGCAGGGCACGCTCTATGGCCGCAACACCACCGGCGGCGCGATCAACATCACGACGAAGAAGCCGTCGGGTACGCCGGGCGGCGACCTGGCCGTCGAGTACGGTCGCTTCAACGCCGTCAACGCCCAGGGCGGCTTCGGCGGGCCGATCGTCGGCGACACGCTGTCGTTCCGGATCAGCGGCCTCTACGACAAGAACGATGGCTATACGACCAATCGCCTGACCGGGAACAAGGGCAACGACGCCGACCGCTGGGCGCTGCGCGCGGCCCTGCGCTGGAAGCCCGACGACAAGCTGACCGCCGACCTGTCGCTGAGCCTGAACCAGTCACGCGGCGGCTCGATCTGGACCTACAACCGCTCGATCCTGCCCCAGACGGCCGAGGCGGCCGGCGCCGATGGTTTCTGCAAGGCCGGGTTCTACACCTCGGGCCAGTGCACCAACGTGCTGGGCTACGCCAACACCAGCAAGAACCTCTACGAGGGCGACTACCGGTTCGAGGGCCAGGACATCGTCAAGCTGTTCGGCGCGACGGCCAGCCTGTCCTACGACCTGGGCGACATGACCCTCTATTCGATCACCAGCTACCAGCGCGCCGCCCGGGACGACTGGGAGGACACCGACGCCAACCCGTTGCAGGTGATCAGCGCCCGCTACGTCGCCCTGCAGGAGACGACCAGCCAGGAGCTCCGGCTGCAGTCGAACGGCCAGGGGCCGACCCGCTGGGTGGCCGGCCTCTACTGGGCCAAGGACGACCTGGCCAACGACAGCCACTACGACGTGCTGGCCGACGCCCGCCAGCCGACGCCGGACAATCCGACCGGCATGGATCCTGCCGGCAGCATCGGCGTGTTCGGCTGGCCCCTGACCCTGAAGTCGCGCAGTTGGGCGGTGTTCGGGCAGTTCGACCACGACCTGACCGACCGCCTGACCTTCACCGGCGGCCTGCGCTATTCGGTCGACGACAAGAGCATCCACTACCTCAGCGACGTCGATTACGGCCTGCTGACGCTGTTCGAGTACGACGGCGACAAGAGCTTCAAGTCGCTGTCGGGGCGCCTGGGCCTGCGCTACGCCCTGAGCGACGACGCCAACCTCTATGCGACCTATAATCGCGGCTACAAGAGCGGCGGCTTCTTCACCGGCCAGACCGCCTCGATCGAGGATCTGGAGCCCTATGACGACGAGACCGTCGACGCCTACGAGGTGGGGGCCAAGAGCGAGTTCCTCGACCGCCGCCTGCGCCTGAACGCGGCGGCCTTCTACTACGACTACAAGGACTTGCAGGTCTATACGACGATCCAGCGCGGCCTGCTGACCGTGCAGTACTTCACCAACGCCTCGGCCGCCCGGGTCTATGGCGCGGAGGCCGAGGTCGAGGCTAGGCCGGTGCGGGGTTTGTCCCTGACCCTGGGCGCGGCGCTGCTCAGCGCCGAGTACAAGGACTTCGTCTCGGTGGGCGACGACTATTCGGGCAACCGCCTGCCCTCGGCCCCGAAGCTCAGCGTCAACGGCGCGGTGCGCTACGAGCACCCGCTGCCGGTCGGCGATTTCGCCGGCCAGCTGGACTTCACCCACCGCTCCAAGGTGTTCTTCGACACCGCAAACACCGGCCGGCTCAGCGACGAGGCCAGCACCTTCGTCAACGGCCAGCTGGGCTGGAAGCTGGACGGCGGCCGCTACGAGCTGGGCGTCTGGGGCAAGAACCTGTTCGACGAGACCAACATCCTCGACATCACCGCCATCGAGGGCCTGGGCTTCGACGCCTTCAGCATGGGGCCGCCGCGCACCTATGGCGTCTATCTGCGGGCCCGCTATTGAGCGGCGAGGCCTCACCGCCGCTGACCTGGATCGGTCCGGCGCCGAGCCTGACGCAGCGGCTGTCGGTGCTGTGGATCGGCGTCGTGGGCGTTCTGTTTCCCGGCGTCGGGCCGCTGTTGCTGGGCGGGCTGGAGAAGGCCGGGCGCCTCTCGGCCATGGAGATCGGCCTGGCCGGCATGGCCGAGCTGGCGGCCATGGGCATCGGGGCGGCCCTGCTCGGCCCGGCCTTCGGCGCCAAGAGGCTGCGGCCGGCGGCGATCGCCTGCGGCTGTTTCCTGGCGGCGCTGAACCTGTTTTCCGTCCAGGCCGAGGGCGTGGCGCTGGTGCTGATCCGCGCCGCCGCGGGCCTGCCGGCCGGGGCGCTGATCTGGGTGGTGACCGGCATGATCGTCCGCTCGCCGCGTCCGGACCGCTGGTCGGGGATCTATCTGACCGTCCAGACCCTGGCCCAGCTGGCCGTCGTGGCGGCGCTGAGCGTCTTCGTCGTCGACCGGTTCGGACCCAGCGGCGGCTTCGTCGCCCTGGCCGGCCTCGCCGCCTCGGCCGCCCTGGCCGGCTTCCTGTCGCCCCGCGCCTGGAGCGCCCTGCCCCAGGCCGATGATGCGTCCCCCAAGGCGGACAAGGGCGGTCTGCCCAGCCGGCGCGGCTGGGTGGCCCTGCTGGCGATCTTCTGCTTCCAGGCCTTCATCCTGGCCCTATGGATCTATGCCGAGCCGCTGTCGCGCCAGTCCGGACACGCGCCGGGCGTGGCGGGCCTGGCCTTCTCGATCTCGCTGGCCGCCCAGGTGGCGGGCGGGTCTGCGGCGACGGCCCTGGCGGGACGGGTCTCGTGGTTCGTCTCCCTGGCCGTGGGCGTGATCGCGGCGGCCGCCTGCCTCTTGGTGTTCGCCGCCCTGCCGTCGGGGCCGGCCTTCATCGCCGCCTCGGGCCTGTTCGGCTTCGCCTGGCTGTTCGCCTCGCCGTTCCTGACGCCCCTGGCCATCGAGGCCGACCCCAGCCGGCGCGCGGCCCTGCTCGGCCCTGGCGCCAGCCTGCTGGGCTGCGCGACCGGCCCGCTGCTGGCCGCCCTGATCGTTGGCGAGCGCGACGTGCGCCCGGCCGTCTGGCTGGCCGGCGGCCTGGCGCTCGCCACCCTGGCCCTGATCGCCGGCCTGCACCTGACCCGCCCCGACGCGAAACGGCGCGAGGAACTCCGGGCTTAGCGGCTCCGTTGGCTTTGCGACCGGCGCCCCGCAACGCGCCGGCCAGGAGCCGCCATGACCGAGCCGACGCCCCAACCCCACAAGGTGGAGCCCAGAAAGGGCATGCCCAGCCCCCGGCTGGACGAGGCGACGTTCCGCCAACGGTTCCTCTCCCGCTATGTCGATCCGGCTTTCGAACCGCTTCAGGCCGAACTCGCCAGGATCGCCGACGCCGCCTGGGACGCCTATGACAACCACCGCAAGTCGCCCCATACCCGCAAGGCCGGTCCGGGCTATCACGACGCCGACTACGACCTGGCCGTCGACTGGCTGCGGGCCAAGGCCGACATCGAGGCCGCGCAGGCCCGCCACGACGACAAGGACGGCCCCTGCCGGGTGCTGATCGTCAACGCCTCGTCGCGCAGCGAGCACACCTGCCCGGGCGAGATGTCCAAGTCGTTCCGGCTGGCGGAACTGGCCCAGGACGTGTTCGAGGCCGACGACATCAGCGTCGAGATCCTCGACCTCTCCCGCCTGACCTCGGAGTTCGGCCGGACGATCCATCCGTGCAAGGCCTGCTTCTCGACCGCCGCCCCGCTCTGCCACTGGCCGTGCTCGTGCTACCCGAACTATTCGCTGGGCCAGGTCGACGACTGGATGAACGCCATCTATCCGCTGTGGGTCGAGGCCCACGGGGTGATGATCATCACCCCCGTCAACTGGTACCAGGTCTCCTCGCCGCTGAAGCTGATGATGGACCGGCTGGTCTGCGCCGACGGCGGCAATCCCGACCCGACCCTGACCCACGGCAAGACGGCGGACGAGGCCAAGACCGTCGAGCTGGCCGGCTGGGACTATCCCAAGCACCTGGACGGCCGGGTGTTCTCGGTGATCGTCCACGGCGACGTCGAGGGGGCCGAGAACGTGCGTCGCAGCCTGTCGGACTGGCTGAGGTTCATGGACCTGGTCCCGGCCGGGGTGAACGCCGAACTCGACCGCTACATCGGCTACTGGCAGCCCTACGCCACCAACCACGAAGCGCTCGACACCGACCACGCCATGCAGGAGGAGGTGCGCAACGCCGCCCGCACCCTGGCCGAAGCCGCCCACGCCAACCATGCCGGAACCCTGCTGATGGCGGGGCGCGCGCTCAAACCGCCACGCCAGAAGTGAAGGTTGGGGAAGAGGCAAGTTGACCATTGCGAGCACGCCCGCCGTCTGATAGCCATCCGCCTCTTCGCCGACGCAACCTTGTGTCGACCCGGTGGCCCGGTGGCGGAGTGGTGACGCAGCGGACTGCAAATCCGTGCACCCCGGTTCGATTCCGGGCCGGGCCTCCACCCTTTCTTCCTTCTTCAGTTCAGCGCGGCGGAGCGCTTCCCATGCATCCTTCTTCCTGAGGGAGAAGGTGGCGCGAAGCGCCGGATGAGGGGTTAGGGACTGTAGACGGCGTGCCGGCACGCCGTTTGGCGGCGTACGCCCTCACCCTCCCACCGCTTCGCGGCGGGCCCCTCCCTCTCCCCACGGGAGAGGGAAATTACCGCTAAACCACCACCTCGTAGAACAGCGGGTCCTCGGTGATGCGGGGGCCGGTGACGCCGTTTTCGTCGGCGCGGACGAGGCCTTCCTTGGCCTGCTCGCGCAGGGCCGCCTCCAGGGACGGCAGGGGGATGTGATCCCAGCGCTTCTTGCCGGCCATCACCTCGTCGACGGGATTGAGGGCGATGCGCAGCCGCTCCATCGACAGCAGATAGTCCTTGAGCGTGGCGTTGTGGCTGCCGTGGTGGCCGACCTTGTAGACGATGGTGCGGCGTACGAGATCCAGGCCCTCGACGTCGGCCTCGCCTTCCGGCTTGGTCCACTTAACGCCCTTCCATGACAGCCAGTTGCCGACCTGGGCGTCGGCGGCGAACAGCAGGACGTCGCGACCCGGGTCGCTGCTGACGCTGTCGCCGTCGAGCTCGATGGCCAGGACGAGGCTGGTGTTGTTGGTGTCGTTGTCGAGCTTGATGGCGAAGTCGAGCGCGCTGGAGGCGACGTCGTCGATGCCGCGCCAGCCGGCCTCGCCCGACTGGTTCCAGTAGCGATCCTGGAAGAACGGCAGGGTTTGAGCCACGTCCAGCGGCAGGGTGAACAGCGGCGAGAACGGCCGGCCCTCGACGCCCGGCGGCGGCGATCCCTGCGGGGCGTCGGCGGCCATGTCGAAGGTCTCGGGGGCCTTGGTGCTGGGCGTCGACTTGCGGATCAGGTCGTGATCGCGCGGCGGCCCCAGGACCATGATCCGAGCCTTGGCGCCCGGCGGCCGGTAGGGATCCTGGCCGGGCTTGCAGTAGACGAGCTTGCCCTCGGGGGCGAGTTCGCGGGCCACCTGCACGGCGTCTTCCGTCGTGGCCCGGCTGCCCGCCGCCCCGAACGGCACGTCGTCGATCCCGAAGAAGTCCATCAGCCCGGCGATGCGCTCGCCGGCCGCCGCGTCGCCCGCCGCCTGCATGTCGCCGGCGACGGCCTGAAGGGCGTCGACCGCCCGCCGCTTGCCGCCGCCGTCGAGCAGCGACTTGGCGAAGCTGTCGGTCGGATCCTCGGTCCAGGCCATCCACACCTGGCCGACCTCGAGCTTGCGGAAGATCGGCTCGGCCTGGAGGAAGCCCGAGACGTGGTCGCCATGGGCGTGGGTCACCACCAGGAGGTCGATGACGTTGCCTGTCTCGGCGACGACGTTCTCCATCACCCGGTTGATCTTGGCGCGGGCGTCGCTGGTGCCGAGGATGACGCCGCAGTCGATCAGGATGTTGAAGTCCCGGTCGCCGTCGCGGGCCAGGCGGACGAGCAGGCAGTCGCCCAGTCCGTGGCGATACATCCTGACCTTGGCGCGGTGCTCGGTCATCGCCCCTCCCCCTCTCAACAGCAGTCGTGAAGCATGGCGAAGGGCTCGCGAGCGCCCATGACGCCGAAATAGGCGCTGCGAGCCTTGCCGGGAGAGCGTGGCGGCGGGGCGGCGGCGGTCTCTGCCCAGGCCTGGGCCAGGTTGGCCACCCGCTTCCGGATCAGGTAGCGCGCCTGGTAGCTTTCCAGGTCGAACAGCACGGTGCAGCCGCCCCGGCGGGTGATCCCGCCGCTGTCGGTCCATTTCTGGGTGATCTCGACGACGATGTCGCTGACGGTGACGCCGTCGGGACCGGTGCGCCGGGCCGGCCGCACCGAGTGGACCTCGATCTTGCCGATCTCGACCTCCTCGTGGAAGGTCTCGCCGTTCTCGACATAGTCGATCGTTCGCGGCCCCGGCTCGCGATAGAGGCCGAAGGCCTTGAGCTCCAGGTCGGTGGCCTGCTCGTCTGCCGGCAAGGCGACCCAGGCCCCGCCGTCCCAGCGGCGGCCCGACAGCCAGGCATGCAGTTCGCGGGCGTTCTGGCGCGACAGCTCCCAGGACTGGCGGCGCTTGTTGCGCAGGTTCCAGCCCAGGTCGAGCCTGGGCAGCAGCTTGGCGGCCGTGGTGATGACCGGCGGCGGGGCTTCCCAGACCAGGCTGCCCGGCGACAGGTGCGGCACGTTCTGCGGGAAGATGCCGCGCTTGGCGAAACCGCCGATCAGGGCCAGGCGATAGCCGCGCACGTCGTTGGGCGCCACGTCGCGGTCGGCGGTGATGATCGCCCGCAGATAGTCGCCGAAGGTGGCGTCGACCGGCGGGCAGTAGTCCAGCGCCCGGATGCAGATGGTCAGCAGCTGGCCGGCCAGCTTGCTGGCGGCGCGGGCCAGGGCCTTGACGAGAGGCTGGGGCAGCCGGCCCTCGGACAGCACGCCGCTGCCGCCGGTGGCCAGCACGACCAGCTCTTCCTGGCGGGCGGCGTAGAGGGTCAGGAAGGCGTCGAACACCGAGGCCACCAGCATGGCCCCACGATCGTGGGCCTCCATCGGCAGCTCGGGCGCGACGCCCTGCAGCTGCGTCAGCTTCTCCTGCGACAGGTTGTCGACGGCCTCGCGCAGGGCCTTCTGGAACTGGCCCTCGCGGCTGTTGGCGCGGCCGAACTCGACGGCCAGCTGCACCAGCGGGCCGCCGCCGGCCAGGTCGCCACGGCTGCGGGCGATCTGGTGCTCCAGGGCCTCGGGCAGGGTGAAGTGCTGGAACAGGGCGACGATGTCGGAGAAGGCCTCGTGCAGGGCCATGGCGTCGGGGTGGGTCGATTCCCGATAGCGCGGATGCAGGCCGTCGAGCAGGGCGTGCGAGGTCTCGTGGGCGACGATGTCGTGCGACAGGCAGCTGAAGGTCATCTGGCCGGCCGGGGTGTCGCGCCAGTCGCCGCCGGCGGCGGGGAAATAGCCGAACAGCAGCGCCTTGCGGTCGGGGCTGTAATAGGCGTTCGCCCCCCGGAAGGCGTGGGGATAGATGCGCAGGCGCTGGACGTATTCCTCGCGGTCGCGGCGCTTGGCCGGCTTGCCGGGATCGTCGCCGACGGTCTCCGTCGGCTTGTCGCCTTCGGACAAGCGGCGCGAGGCCCATTGCGCGGTGCGTCCCAGGGCCCGCTCGAAGTGGCCGATGGTCTTCATCGCCACCGCATAGACCATCTGCTGGTGGAAGCGCGGGTCGGCGGGGGTGGGCGACAGGCCGTCCTGGCTGAGCAGGTGCGGATGGTTGAGGTCGACCGGCGCATAGGCCGCGTCGCTGACCGGATCGATGTCGATGACCTCGAGATATTCGCCGACCGGCCCGGGCTTCAGATTGGCGTCCCAGGGCACTTCCAGCCGGGCGACATTGATCGCGGCGGTGTCCTGCGAGGCGCTGAACGACGGGTCGAAGGCGTAGACGCGCAGGCGGCGGGCCGGCGGCTCGCGTACGGTCGGGGCCTTGGCGTGCTCCAGGTGGAGCTGGTCCATGTCGCCGCGCGAGGCCGAGGGAGGCGGCGGGGCGGCGGGCTTGGCCGGCGGCTGCACGGTGCGATCGGCGCGCAGGAAGCTCTTCAGGCGACGCGACGCATTGGGCTGGTCGGCCAGGGCTTCGCGCAGCTTGCGGCGGCCGGTCTCGGTTTCCGGCGGATCCTCCGGATCGGGCATGATTGCCTCGATCGCGGCCGACTGCGACAGCTGCAGGATCTCCAGCTCCAGCATCCGCTGCTCGGCCGGGCTCAAGCGCGGCAGGCCGGCCGCGCCTAGGCCGGCGGCCAGGCGGATCAGGGCGAAGGCGGCGTCGTCCTCGGGCGACTTGCGCAGGGTGTTGGCGGCGGCGGGCTTGATCCCCAGGGCCTTGTCGGCGCGCAGCAGGCCGGCGCCGAAGGTGCTCCGCGCCCCGGGCCGAGCGCTGGAGAACAGCGCCTTGCGCACGGCCTCCACCCGCATCCAGCCCTCGGGATAGGCGTCGACCTTGGCGCGGTTCTCGGCGATCCACAGGGCGGCGGCGGCGGCGACCTGGGGCGTGGCGCACGAGGTGCCCTGGCCGCTCCAGTCGACCAGCCCCTCGCAGCCGCCCACCGCCCAGGGGAGGTTCGGCGTGCAGGCCGACAGGGCCGCGACCATCTTGCTGTCGGGGCCGTAGTTGCCGGCCATCCGGCCGGGGCCCAGATCGGCATAGGCCGAGCCATCGGCCATCACCCCGCAGGCGGCGACCACGCGATTGAAGCGGGCCGGATAGACGACGTTGCGGGTGGGAAAGCCGTTCTCGTTGTTGCCGGCGGCGGTGACGATGAACACCCCGGCCTCGTACAGCCGGTTGACCGCCTCGGCCCAGGCCTGGGAGGCCAGACCGCCCATGCTCATGGTGATGACGTCGATCCGCGTGCGGGGATCGCCGCGCAGGCCGTAGACGTAGTCCAGGGCCTTGGCGAAGGTGCTGGAGCGGAACAGCACCACCCGGTCGGCGATGCGGATCGGCACGACCTCGGCCCCGGGCGCGCCGCCATACTGCGCGCTGGCCAGGATGCCGATGGTGCCCATGCCATGGCCGTCCTGCACGAACAGGCCCTCGGAGCGGTCGCTGGCGTCGCCCGGATGGCCGCGATCGACGAAGTTGCGCTGCAGGTCCAGCCGCAGATGCTTGGGCAGGGCCTGGTGGGTCGGGTCGTAGCCGGTGTCGATATGGGCGATGCGGGCGCCGGCCCCGGTCTGGTGGGTCTCGCCGAAGCCCGAATGGGCGCCGTTGCGGAACCACAGATTGTCGCCGTCGATATGCGGGAAGTTGCGCCGCTGCGGGGTCGGCTGGGGCCGGCAGGCCGGGGCGGCCGCGCCGAACTGCGGCGGCGGGGCCGGATAGGTCCACTGCTGCTCCAGGTCGGGCTCGGCGAAGGCGACGCCGGCGTCGCCCGCCGCGCCCAAGCCCGTGCCGCCCTGGCTGGCCAGGGCGTGGCACAGGTCCCACAGGCTGCGGTCGTCGCCCTGTTCGAGGGTCAGCTTCTGCCACTCGGCTCCAGCGCCGGCCTCGCCGGTGACGCCCAGGTCGCCGCTGGACTGGGGTTCGATGTTCTCGAACAGCGGCTCGGCCTTCAGCCGGACGGGCGCGGCGCCCAAGCCGCCGGCGAGGCGCAGGCTCTGCGCCTTCAGCGGCTGGGCCTTGATCAGGACGGCGGGGGAGCGATCGGTCGCCATGGCGCCCTCAGGGCTTGGTCTGGATGTGGGCCCGGAACAGGCGCAGGTAGAAGGTGAAGATGATCCCCGCCCAGACGTAGTCGAACACGGCGAACCACAGGAAGCCGCCGCCGCAGAACACCCAGACCGTGCCCATCCAGATCCGGCCGAGGATGCCGATCAGGTTGGGCGCGCGCTTGTGGACCGGCTCCAGCAGGCCAGGCACGTAGAGGGCGGTGACCAGGATCAGGGTCGCGCCCCAGCCGCGCGTCCAGCCGGCGACGTTCGGCGCGTCCAGGCCGACCGTCTGCGACACGAAGTTGGGGGCGAACATGCACAGCAGGCCGACCACCAGGTGCAGGAACATGTTGAAGCCGAGCACGGCGCGATAGACGTCGCGCGCGCGCTTCTCCTGCTCGTTCGACCAGCCGATGCTGAGGCCGTCGCTCATGGTCGCTCCCCCTTCAGAAAGTCAGCAGATAGGCCAGCAGGTCGGCCTTCTGGTCGGGCGTCAGCCCGACGCCGTAGACGTGTCCGCCGTTGCCGTTGCCGGCCAGGGCCGTGTCGTAGCAGGCCGTCCCGCGCGGGGTCGGCTGGCCGGGCGTGCAGGGCGTGGCGCGGAAGCCGCCATTGACCGGATCGACCACGTCCTGGCCCTGGCCGCGCAGGAAGGCCCTGGGCCGCTCGGCCGGAGGCTTCAGCAGGTCGGCCAGGGTCGGCACCGAGCCGTTGTGCAGATAGGGCCCGCGCAGCCACAGGCCGTCGAGCGGCTGGTTGGCGTAGCCGTCGGTCTTGCGGAAATGGCGGAACTGGTAGGGCGTGCCGGCGAACATCTTGTCCAACTGCTGGGCCCGGAACTCCTTGGTGTAGGAGTCCAGTCGCGCGCGGTCGGTGCCGATCAGGGCGATCGGCGTGACCTTGCCCAGCTTGGCGCCCTTGAAGACGTAGCCGGAAGCCTCCTGCGTCCCATGGCAGGCGGCGCATTCGGCGGCGTAGGTCTGCTTGCCGCGGGCGACGGCGCCCAGGTCGGGATAGTTGGGGCTCTCGGGGGCCGGCAGGTCCATCAGCCAGCCGGCGACGCGGCGGAGCGAGGCGTGGTCGACCGTCTTGGGCGTGACCCCGGCGCCGATGGCGGCCGACAGGTTGCGCTCCTGCAGCGAGGTGTTGTTGCCGTCCCAGTGCAGTTCCATGCCCTCGCGCGGGCGCTGGTTGAAGATCGCCGGGAAGTCGGAGACGCCGTGCACCTCGGCCTCGGTCAGGCTGGCGGCCGGGGTGCCGAACTGGATCAGCTTGTAGGGGTTGAAGGTGTCCACCCGGCCCGGGCCCCAGGGCGACTGGCGCTTGAGCAGCGGATCGAGGCGGCCGCGCACCCGGATCAGGCCCTCGCGGAAGCGCGGCATGACGGCGGCCTGCCAGACCAGGCGGTCGAACCAGTCCAGATGCGCCCCGGCCTTCTCCATCGGCCCGAACAGGTCGGCCGGCTCCAGCCGTTCGTCGGCGGCGGCGACCAGCAGCACCGATACGAAGCGGTGGAAATCGAGATTGTTGGACGGCATGCCCGGCACGACATGCACGGGACCACCGGCCGAGGCCCGCCAGGTGCCGGTGTGGCAGGTGGCGCAGTTGAGCCAGACCACGTCGACGCCGTTGACCTGGCGCTTGGAGACGCCGATCGGCAGGTCCTTGCGATGGCCCTGCGCGTCGGTCTCGTAGAGGAAGCCGAAGGCGGTGTAGTCGTTGCGGCCCTCGAACTGGGCCGGATACAGCGCCGGCAGGGCCTTCCAGACGGCGTAGGGCACGCCGCTCTGGGGCTCCGAGCCGATCGAGCCGTACTTGAAGTGATCGACGTCGGAGGCGTAGCGCGGCGTCGCCGAGCCCGACAGCCGCAGGGCCGCGCACAGGCCGACGCCCAGCACGACCACGGCGAATGCGATCAGCAGGGCGACCACCGCCACGCCCAGCCGCAACTGCCAGCGCGTCGCCGCAAGATGGGCCTCGACCGCCGTCACCGCTTGCTTGGCCGCCATCCTACAGCTCCCCGGCCAGGGGGATGCGCATGTCGGGGCGCGGCTTGTAGACGCTCATGATCTCGTCGATCATCGCCTCGCGCGACGGGAAGCGGGCCTCTTCGTAGCAGCCCATCGGGTTCTTCGGCGCGTTGGCCAGGCACTTGTTGCAGTAGGTGCAGGGCCTTTCCGGCAGGTCGGCGCCGGCCGCCCACTGCTGGACCAGATCCTTGTTGGCCATCAGCGAGCGGGCGATCGAGACGCCGTCGACCACGCCTTCAGAGATGGCGTCGCGCACGAACGAGGCGGTCTGGAAGCCGCCGGTGCACAGCACCGGCACGTTCACCGCCGCCTTGATCGCCCGGGCTTCCTCGAGGCTGACGCCCTCGATCGGATGGCCCTTCTTCATGCGGAACCAGATCCAGTGGAAGATCGGCCGCAGCAGCGGATAGCGGAACAGCAGGAAGTTGCGGAAGCCGTAGACGCCCGAGCTGATCATGGCGTCGTAGGTCACCGCCAGGATGTCGATCGGCAGGTCGCCCGGCGGGTTCAGCGGGTGCGGGAACAGCGAGCCGGACGAGACGTGGATGGCGTCGGCCCCGGCCGCCTCGACCCACTTGGCCACCTGCACCGTGTCGGCCAGGGTGTTGCCCTTCTTCTCCCACGGGATGACGTTGTTGCGGTCGATGGCGCTGAGCTTGACCTGCAGGTGGAAGTCGCGCCCCACCCGCGAGCGTATGGCGCTGATCACGTCGAGCAGGAAGCGGGCGCGGTTCTGCAGGGCGCCGCCATATTCGTCGGTGCGGTCGTTGATCCCCGAGCTCAGGAACTGGGTGAACAGGTAGCCGTTGGCGGCGTGCAGCTCGACCCCGTCCAGCCCCGCCTCGCGAGCGCGCCAGGCGCCGGCGGCGAAAGCCTCGATGGTGTGCTCGATGTCGCCCTTGGTCATGGCCCGGCACAGGAAGCCGTGCAGGGTTTCCCGGTTGCTGGTCGAGGTCAGGCTCGGGCGCATCTGGTTGTGCACGCCGGGCAGGTCCATCTGTCGGCCCGAATGGCTGAGCTGCATGATGTACTTGGCGTCGAAGCTGTGGATCGCCTCGCCCAGCTTGGCCCACAGCGGGATGAACTCGTCGCGGTGGACGGTGGCGTAGCCGGCGATGATCCGGCCTTCCATCAGCACCGGCACGTAGGACGAGATGATCGCCCCCACGCCGCCCTTGGCGAACTTGCTCTCCCAGTTGATCCGCGTCTGGGTCAGCGAGCCGTCCTGGTTGTCGAAGATGCCCGAGATGTTGGAGCGGAAGATCCGGTTCTTGACGGTCAGGTTGCGGAAATGCAGCGGCTGGAAGATCGGGTCGCCCGCCGCCGCCGCATCGGCGGGGGTGCGGATGATCGGACCGGCGGCGCGCGGCGGCAGGACGTCGGTCATGGCCGGCCTCCCGGAGCAGAGGCGCCAGCCTTGGCCTCGCGCCAGACCGCGCCGAGCAGCGAGGCGGTCCAGTGGTGGGCGGGGCAGCGGCTCCAGCTGTCGGTCATGAACACGATCTGGTGGCTGGGGCTGCGATAGCGGGCCGCATCGAGCTGCAAGAGCGTGATGGCCCCGGCCTCGACCTCGCCCCACAGGGTGCTGGCCGGCGACTTCCACTGGCGCAGCACGGTGGCCGGCGCGACGGCGCATTGGCAGATCACCGCCTCGTCGGTCAGGCTTTCGCGGGCAAAAGGCTGCCTCCAGAGACCGCGCATGATCTTCAGCCCGCGCACCAGGTTGTGCACGGCGACACCGGTGGCGTGGACGGCGGCCGGATCATTGTCGACCGGAGACGCCAGCGTCTTGCGGGCCCGGTCGACGGCCCCGGTCAGGCCCCACCACAAGAGTTGCAGCGGGTTGAACGAGCGTGGCGCGGCGTCCAGCGTGCGAGCCGCGTTCCAGCGGTCCTTGCTCGCCGCGTAGCCCGGCGCGAACAGCTCGCCGACGGCGGCCTGGGCGGTGGGGCCGAGCACGCCCTCGCCCTTCTCGCCGCGCACATAGGCGGCCAGGATGGCGCGCTGCTCGGCGGTGCCCAGCTGGGCGTTCTGCAGCTTCTGCTCCAGCAGGGCCTGGAGGCGAGCGCGGTCGGGCGCCTCGCGCGGGGCCACAGCCGGCAGCGGGTGCGAACCGACCCGCAGGATCCTGCGGATGCGCCCGGCCAGCAGCCGGTTGATCAGCGGCCCTTCCTTCTTGAAGTCGCGATCCAGGCGCGGGTCGGCGACGATCGTCTGGATGGCCGCCGGCTCGTCGAGCCGGATGACGTCGACGAGGCCGGGAATGCGGATCCGGCTGCTCATCCGGCCGTCCCCTTGGCCCAGGGGAAGAACATGCTGCGGGCGTCGGCGAAGTGAGGCGCCAGGCCCGGGACGTGGCGCTCCATCACCTGGCGCAGGCCGTTGTCGCGCACCCAGGCGAAGCCCGCCGGGGTGTAGACCTTCTCGTTGAAGTCCTCGCCGTAGAAACGGTCGCTCTTCAGGCGGCGGGTGGCCATCAGGATGAAGATCCGGAAGGCGGTGTCGGAGAAGCCGAAGCCCGGCGGGGTGCCGTTGCGGCTGCACTGGCTTTCGGCAAGCGTGCCGACCAGCAGATCGACCTTCTCGACGTCGCCGTAGATCTCCTCCAGCTCCTTCTGCCAGTCCTTGTTGTCGGTCAGTTCGGCGAAGGTCTTGGGGGCGCGCATGCTCATGTGGCGCCGGAACTCGCAGTAGCGCGGCACGCCGCGCTCGCGGTCGCGCAGGATGTCGGTGGCGGCCAGGTCGGTCAGCACGTCGTTGTCGCGCTTGGGCGGCAGGTTGCGCAGGGTGTTGGGATAGTTGTGCAGGCACAGCGCCCCGGGGTGGCTGGTGGCCAGCGAGTAGACGACGTCGTCGAAGGTGGCGTGCTCGTAGACGCTGGAGGCCTGGCCGCGGGCCACGCCGATCAGGTCGCGCTGCAGCAGTTCCCTGTCGTTGACGTGGCTGCGGAACGAGTAGTCGTCCGGCATCAGCGGGTGCATGCGGTAGCAGGCCGCGAATTCCTCGGTCATGGCGTAGGGCGCGGCATGGTGCTCGACCGGCGAGCCGGCCACCCCGAACAGGATCTCGCTCTCGCCGCGACGCCCGAAGGCCCGGTGGAAGGTCTCCCCGGCCAGGCCCCACCAGTTGGCGCGCATGGCCAGGCGCCCCTCCGGGCTGTTCATCAGGGCCGGGGTCCATTCAACGGTGTGGATCTTGGCCAGCAGGGCCGAGACCACCAGCCGGGCCTTCTGGAACAGCCATTCGCCAGAAGCCTCGGGAAAGTCGATCTTCAGCCGGTCGACCACCGAATTGTGCTCGCGCACGAAGACGGTGTGCATCACCGACAGGCCGATCCACCAGTTGCCGTTGACCCCGGCCAGCTCCAGGCCCGGGATCTTGGCGCGCTCGTCGAGCGGCAGGTGGCCGTTGGGCTGCAGGCCCAGCTTGCCGTCGGTCAGGAACTGGCCGGTGGTCGGGTCGGTGCGGATGCGGACCTGCCGCGCCAGCGACGAGCCGTAGATCTGCGAGCCGTCCCACCAGTGGGTCTCGACATTGGTGTAGGCCTGGGGCCGCCCGACGTCGCCCGAGCGATCGGGGTCGCGCAGGGTCTTGAGAATCTCCATCACCCCGCCCGGCCAGCTGTCGCCGTCGGGGATCGGCACGTAGAACTTGTCGTTGGGGTCGTTCTCGCCGTGGCTCAGCCAGTCGTGGACCATGAACTGCAGCCAGGCGCCGGCCAGGGCGTTGAGGTGCGGGACCGGCACGAATTCCTTGCGCGCCAGCAGCCGGTTGCTGATCACCCGGGGATTGGGCGTCATCAGGGCCGGCTCTTCCTCGCCGAAGGTGCGCTCGATCGGCATATTGCGGCCGAAGCGGGCGCCGGTCATGCCCATCCAGGGCTTGGCCAGGTCGTTGTAGCTGCCGTCGGCGGTGCGAGCCTCGCGCACGTCCAGCGACCCGGGGAGCGCCCCGGCCGCCGGCTCGGGCGCGGCGATCCGGGGCTCCATCTCGCAGTCGAACAGGTTCTCTTCGCGCATGTTGACGCGCAGACCCGCCAGGGTCGGCACCGCCAGCATGGTCGGATATTTGTGCCACGGCTGGAACCGGCTCAGCACCCGCGCCGCGCCGCCCAACAGACTTCCCAGTAACGAAGTCGCCACTCGTCGCCCTCCCCGCAGGCCACGCCCGATATCTTTGCAACTCCGAGCTAAACATGGATTCGGTGCAACCGCGAGGAGAATATCAATGTTCGACGAATGGATATTTCAGTTCCCGGATTGACCGGTTGAACAGCCCGGCCGCGGCGCTGGACGGGCGGTGAAATTGCCCTCGGCGCCACCAGCGGGCGAACGCGAGACGGTTCAGCCTGAGGGTGCTTGTGCGCGCCCCGACCGGGCCTCAGTCTCAAGGCGAAGCTGGAACCCCGCGATGCGTCCCACGTCGACGTCGCCTTCCGCCAACACCGGCGCCGCCCGTCTCGACATCCTGAACCGGCGGCTGGAGGGCCTGCGCGCCCTGGCCGAAATCCAGGCCCTGCTGGCCCGCAGCGACGTCGATGTCGACGAGTTCATGCGCATCGTCGTCGACAGCGTCCATCGGCTGCTGGGCGGGCGCGGCACCGTGGTCGAGCTCGTCGATGGCGACGAGATGGTCTATCGCGCCGTCAGCCAGGACTACGCCCGGCACCTGGGCCTGCGCCTGCCGCGCGCCGGCAGCCTGTCGGGCCTGTGCGTCGAGCAGGCGGCGATCCTGGTCTGCGAGGACAGCGAGGCCGACTCCCGCGTCGACCGCGAGGCCTGCCGCCGGGTCGGGCTGCGGTCGATGGTCTGCGCGCCGCTGTTCGACGGCGACCACGCGGTGGGCGTGCTGAAGGCCATGGCCGACGAGCCCGCCGCCTTCCATGTCGAAGAGATCGAGCTGCTGCGGCACATGAGCCAGACCCTGGGGGCGGCGATCACCAAGCAGGCCAGCGCCAGCGCCCTGCGCCGGCTGCTGCAGGAGCGTACGGCGGCGCTGGAGCGGGTGGAGCGGCGCAACCGCCAGCTGGCCGTGCTGACCGGCGAACTGGCCGAGGCCAAGCGCGGGGCCGAGGCCGCCAATCGCGCCAAGTCGGAATTCCTGGCGGCCATGAGCCACGAGCTGCGCACGCCCCTGAACGGGGTGGTCGGCTTTTCCGAACTGCTGGCGCGCGACGACCTGTCGGGCGAGCAGCGCGGGCGCTATCGCGGCTTCGTGCGCGACGCGGCCAGGGCCCTGCTCGCCATCGTCGACGACATCCTCGACCTGTCGCGGGTCGAGGCCGGCAAGCTGGTGCTGGAGGACGGGGTGGTCGAGCCGGCCCGGCTGGTCGAGAGCTGCGCGGCCATGGCCCGCGCCGACGCGCAGGCCAAGGGCCTGGAGCTGCGCGTCGAGATCGCGCCGGAGACGGCCGAGGCGATCGCCGGCGATCCCACCCGCCTGCGCCAGGTGGTGCTGAACCTGCTGACCAACGCCGTGAAGTTCACCGCGCAGGGCGGCGTGGTCCTGGCCGTCGCGCCGGTCGCAGACCGCCTGCGCATGACGGTCGCCGACACCGGCCCGGGCATAGCGCCGGAGGCCAGGGCGCAGCTGTTCCAGGCCTTCGCCCAGGTCGATTCCAGCATCCACCGCCGCTATGGCGGCACGGGATTGGGGCTGGCGATCTGCAAGCGGCTGGTCGGGCTGATGGGCGGCGAGATCGGCGTCGACAGCATCCTCGGCAAGGGCTCGACCTTCTGGTTCGAGATCCCGGCCAGGCCCGCCGTCGTCGAGGTCGAGGACGAGCCGCCGTTGATCGCCGCCAACGAGGCGCTGCGCATCCTGGTGGTCGACGACGCCGAGATGAACCGCGCCCTGGCCCAGGCCGTGCTGTGCTCGGCCGGGCACGCGGTGGACTGCGTCGACGGCGGGGCCGCCGGGATCGACGCCGTGCGCGACGGCGACTTCGACCTGGTGCTGATAGACGTGCGCATGCCGGGCATGGACGGGCTGGCGGCGACGCGCGGCATCCGCGCCCTGCCCTTCCCCGCCTCTGGCATCCCGATCCTGGCCCTGACGGCCAATGCGGTGAAGACCGAGATCGAGGCCTGCCTGGCGGCCGGCATGGACGGCCACGTGGCCAAGCCGATAGACATCGCCACCCTGCTGACTAGGGTGCGGGACGCGGCGGGTCTGCGGCGGGTTCAGGAGGCTTCGGCTTGACCCTCAGGCGAGCCGGCGAGGGAACGCCCATTTCCCCTAAATCCGTCCTTCCCCGCGAAGGCGGGGATCCAAGCTGGCTTTCAGGAGGAGGCGCGGCCTTAATTCATCACCAGACTCGGCTTGGATCCCCGCCTTCGCGGGGATGCTCGGTGAGAAAATGCGGGGGCGCTGAACGCCTCAGTCCCCAATAAACCGATACCCGACGCCCGGCTCGGTCAGCAGGATCTTCGGGTGGGCCGGGTCGGCCTCCAGCTTCTGGCGCAGCTGGCCGACGAAGACCCGCAGGTACTGGGTGTCGTGCATGTGGGCCGGGCCCCAGACCGAAGTCAGCAGCTCCTTGTGGGTCAGCACCTTGCCGCGGCCCAGGGCCAGGCGGGCCAGGACCTCGTATTCGCGCGGCGAGACCTTCACCACCGTCCCGTCGCGGGTGACCAGGCGCTTTTCGAGATCGAGCTCGACGGCCCCGGCCCGGATCGGACCGGCCGGCGCCTGGGTGGCCGCCCGCTGGCGCAGGGCCACGCGCAGCCGGGCCAGGAGTTCGCCGACCCCGAACGGCTTTTCGACATAGTCGTTAGCGCCCTTGTCCAGCGCGTCGATCTTCTCGATCTCGCGGTCGCGGGCCGACAGGATCAGGATCGGGCCGTCATAGAAGGCGCGGGCCTTTTCCAGCACCTCCTTGCCGTCCATGTCGGGCAAACCCAGGTCGAGGACGACGGCGTCGGGCGACCACAGGGCGATGCCGCGCAGGCCCTCCTGGCCGCCGTCGGCGCGCAGCGGGTCGTAGCCGGCCGCGTCGAGCGCGGGGGCGAGGAACCGGTGGATCTGCGGCTCGTCGTCGATGACCAGGATGCGGGGTCGAAGCGCGCTCATGATCCCGTCATAGCAGATGGTGGGGCGTGGCGACGCCCTTGGGCAGGCTGATCAGCATCCGCGTGCCCTTGCCGTCGTGGATCGGGCTGGCGGCGGCGATGCGGCCGCCCATGGCCTCGACGAAGCCCTTGGCGATGGCCAGACCCAGGCCCACGCCCTGGCTGGCGTTGGCCGAGCGGTCGCTGGGGTCCTGCAGGCGGCGGAACTTCTCGAACACCCGCTCCAGGTCGGCGGGGGGAATGCCCCGGCCCTCGTCCTCGATGCTGATGACGACGTGGGCGCGGTCCTCGTAGGCGGCGACCTCAATGCGCGCCCCCGGCGGGCTATAGGCGATGGCGTTCTCCAGGATGTTGACCGCCACCTGCTCCAAGAGGCTGGGGTCGGCCTGGACGAGGCTGAGATGCTCGGGGAAATCGCGCACCAGCACCCGGCCGTCGAGGCGGCGGGCCACGCGGTCGGCGGCGGCGGCCAGCACGTCGCGCACGTCGATCCAGTCGGTGCGCAGCTTCAGGCCTCCGCCCTCGATGCGGGTCATGTCCAGCAGGTTGGCGACGTAGCCGTTGAGGCGCTCGGCCTCTTCCTTGATCCCAACGGCGAGGTCGGCGCGGGCCGGCGGGGCCAGCTTGTCGCCATAGTCGATCAGGGTGGTGGCCGCGCCCAGCACCGTGGTCAGCGGCGTGCGCAGGTCGTGGCTGATGGAGTTCAGCAGGGCGTTGCGGAAGCGGTCGGAGCGGCGCAGGGCCTCGGCCTCGACGGCCCCGGCGGCGAGGTCGGCGCGCTGCAGGGCCACCGCGCCCTGGTCGAGCAGGGCCAGCAGCAGACGCTCCTCGTCGGAGCCGGAGACCAGGGTCCCGGCCTCGATCCCGGCGACCCCCGCGCGGGCGCCCAGGCCCTCCAGCGGCCAGAAAGTCCAGGCGGCCTGCGGCAGGGTGCCGGTGCCTGCGCCGGCCGGCTCGCCCTTCTCCCAGGCCCAGCGGGCGGCGGCCATGGGGGCGGTCCCGAGATCGATGAGATCGGGCGCGCCGGCGGCGGGGGCCAGCTCGCCGTCTATCGGCAGGAAGACCACGGCCCGCGCGCCGGACGCGGCCGCCGCCTGCTCGGCCAGGGCCTTGGCCACGGCGGCCTTGCCCGAGGCGGCCGACAGGGTACGGCTGGCGGCCAGCAGGGTGGTGACCCCGGCCGCCCGCTTCTGCGAGCCCAGGGCCTGATCGCGCACCCGCCCCGCGAGGCCGCCGGTCGCCAGGGCCACGGCCCAGAACACGATCAGGGTCAGCACGTCGGTCGGCGAGCCGATGGCCAGGCTGTAGCGCGGGGCCAGGAAGAAATAGTTGTAGACGAGGAAGGCCGCCGTCGCCGCCGCCAGGGCCGGACGCAGGCCGTGCATGACCCCCGCCGCCAGCACCGCGGCCAGGTAGATCATTCCCAGCTCGACCCGGTCGAAGGCCGTATCGAGCGCCCAGGCCACCAGGCTGGCGGCGACCACGAAGCCGCCGCCGGTCAGGTAGGCGGGCCAGTCGAAGCGGCGCGGACGCGCGGCCGGCGGCTCGGCTGTCCCCTCCCCGGCCGCGCCGGTGACCACGTGGATCGCCTCACCCCGCGCCTCGCGCAGCAGGGCCGCGGCCAGGGAGCGGCCGGTAAGCTGCTTCCAGCGCGAGTCCGTGGATTTGCCGATGACGATCTGGGTGACGTTGTTGCGCCGCGCCCAGGCCATGACCGTGGCCACGACGTCGGTCCCGGTCAGGACCACGGTCGAGCCGCCCAGCTGCTCGGCCAGCTTCAGTGCCTCGCGGGTACGGGCCGCCGAGGTCTCGGGCGGCGGCGGACGGTCGGGACGCTCGACATGGGCCAGGGTCCAGGGCGCGTCCATCATCATGTCGGACAGTCGCCGGCCGGCGCGCACCAGGGTCGAGGCCATGGCGTCGCCGCCGGCCAGGACGAGGATCCGCTCGCCCGCCGCCCACGGCCCCTCGACGCCCTTCTCGCGCATGGCCGCGACCAGCTGGTCATCGACCGTCTGGGCCGCGCGGCGCAAGGCCAGTTCGCGCAGGGCGGTGAGGTTCTCGACCTTGAAGAAGTTCTCCGAGGCCAGGCGCGCGGTCTCGGGCACATAGACCTTGCCCGCCGCCATCCGCTCGCGCAGCTCGTCGGGGGTGATGTCGATCAGCTCGATGTCGTCGGCGCGGGCGAGCGCGCTGTCGGGCACGGTCTCGCGCTGGCGGGCGCCGGTGATGCGCAGGACGACGTCGACCAGGCTTTCCAGGTGCTGGACGTTCAGCGTCGTCCAGACGTCGATGCCGGCCGCCAGGATCTCCTCGACGTCCTGCCAGCGCTTGGGATGGCGCGAGCCGGGGGCGTTGGAGTGGGCGTACTCGTCGACCAGCAGGAGCTTGGGCCGCCGCTCCAGGGCCGCGTCGAGGTCGAACTCCAGATAGCTGCGCCCCCAGTTCTCGACCGGGCGGCGGGGCAGCACCTCGAGCCCGCGCAGCAGGCTCTCGGTCTCGCGGCGGCCGTGGGTCTCGACGACGCCGACCAGCAGGTCCTGCCCCTCGGCCTTGCGGCGGCGGGCGGCGCGCAGCATCTCGTAGGTCTTGCCCACGCCGGGCGCCATGCCCAGGAACACCTTGAGGCGCCCCCGGCGGGCCTTGTTGGCGGCCGCCAGAAGCGCCTCGGGGTCGGGGCGGCCCCTTTCGGGGTATGCAGAGGAGTCGCCCGCCAACGACTAGCCGACCATCGGGAAGCGCTCGTCCAGGGCGCGGTTGAGCTCGAGCACGTTGACGCGCGGCTGGCCGATGAAGCCGAGCAGCGGCGGCTTCACGGCGGCGTCGATCATGGCCAGCACCTCGCCGCGCGGGGCGTTGCGGGCGGCGGCGATGCGCGGGGCCTGCAGGCGGGCATAGGCCGGCGAGACGTCCGGATCCAGGCCCGAGCCCGAGGTCGTGACCGCGTCGGCCGGAATGACCGCGCCGGGAAACTCGGCCCGCAAGGCGTCCGCGTCGGTCTTCTCGCGCGCGATCAGCTTGTCGTTCAGCGAGCCCATGTTGGAGCCGCTCGAAGCCGACGCGTCGTAGCCGTCGCCGGCGGCCGAGGGGCGGCCGTGCAGATACTCGGCCTTGACGAAGACCTGGCCGATCAGCGCCGAGCCGACGATCTGGCCATTGCGATCATGGACCAGCGAGCCGTTGGCCTGGGCCGGGAAAGCCGCCTGGGCCGCGCCCGTGATCGCCAGCGGATAGGCCAGGCCCAGAAGGACCGTGAACAGGCCCATCGAGACGAGGGCCGGACGAAGATGGGAGAGCATGAGGGGTGAGTCTCCTAGAACTAGAGCTTAGGCCAGGCCGAGGGCCGAGACGACCATGTCGATCAGCTTGATGCCGACGAACGGGGCGAGCAGGCCGCCCAGGCCGTAGATCAAGAGGTTGCGCGACAGCAGCTTGCCGGCGCCGATGGCGCGGTACTTCACGCCCTTCAGGGCCAGGGGGATCAGGGCGACGATCACCAGGGCGTTGAAGATCACCGCCGACAGGATGGCGCTCTGCGGGCTGTGCAGCTTCATGATGTTCAGCCCGCCCAGGGCCGGCAGGGCGATCACGAACATCGCCGGGATGATGGCGAAGTACTTGGCCACGTCGTTGGCGATCGAGAAGGTGGTCAGGGCGCCGCGGGTGATCAGCATCTGCTTTCCGACCTCGACGATCTCGATGACTTTCGTCGGGTCGCTGTCGAGATCGACCATGTTGCCGGCCTCGCGGGCGGCCTGGGCGCCGGTCTGCATGGCCACCCCGACATCGGCCTGGGCGAGCGCGGGCGCGTCGTTGGCACCGTCGCCGCACATGGCCACCAGCCGTCCCTTGGCCTGCTCGGCGCGGATCAGGCGCAGCTTGTCCTCGGGGGTGGCCTCGGCGAGGAAGTCGTCGACGCCGGCCTCCGAAGCGATGGCCGCGGCGGTCACCGGGTTGTCGCCGGTGATCATCACCGTGCGCAGGCCCATGCGGCGGAGATCCGCGAAGCGGGCCTTCACGCCGGGCTTGACCACGTCCTTCAGGTGGATGACGCCGACCAGGGCGCCGTCCTCGCTGACCGCCAGCGGCGTGCCGCCCGAACGGGCGATACGGTCGACGGCGGCGGCGACTTCACCGGGGATGCGCGCGGGATCGATGGCCAGGCTGCGATAGACCGCGTCGACCGCGCCCTTGCGCCAGGACTGGCCGGCGAAGTCGAGGCCCGACTGGCGGGTCGTGGCGCTGAAGGCGATCGAGGTCGCGCCGGCGGGCGCCTCCAGGGCCAGGCCCTGCTGGCGACCCAGTTCGACGATCGAGCGGCCTTCCGGCGTCTCGTCGGCCAGCGAGGCCATGACGGCCGCGCGCAGGGCCGCGTCGGGGCGCACGCCGGGGGCGGCGATCACCTCGGTGGCCATGCGGTTGCCGAAGGTGATGGTGCCGGTCTTGTCGAGCAGCAGGGTGTCGACGTCGCCGGCGGCTTCCACGGCCCGCCCCGAGGTGGCCAGGACGTTGACCTTCAGCAGGCGGTCCATGCCGGCGATGCCGACCGCCGAAAGGAGCCCGCCGATCGTTGTGGGAATGAGGGTGATGAACAGGGCACCCAGCACCAGCGGGTCGAGCGCCACGCCCGAGAACTTGCCCAGGCCCAGCAGGGTGACCACCGCGATCAGGAAGATCAGGGTCAGGCCCGCCAGCAGCACGGCCAGGGCGATCTCGTTGGGCGTCTTGCGGCGGTCGGCGCCCTCGACCATGGCGATCATGCGGTCGAGGAAGGTCGAGCCGGGGGCGGCCGTGACCCGCACCTTGATCCAGTCGGAGACGACCGTGGTGCCGCCGGTGACGGCCGAGCGGTCGCCGCCGCTTTCGCGGATCACCGGGGCGCTCTCGCCGGTGATGGCGGCCTCGTTGACGCTGGCCATGCCTTCGACGATCTCGCCGTCGGTGGGGACGACGTCGCCGGCCTCCACCAGGACGATCTCGCCGGGGACCAGCTTGTGGGCGGGGGTCGGGATCACCGTGCCGGCCTGGTCGTCGATGATCAGCTTGGCCTTGGTGGTGACGCGGGCGGCGCGCAGGCTGTCGGCGGCGGCCTTGCCCCGGCCCTCGGCCACGCTCTCGGCCAGGTTGGCGAAGAGGACGGTGGCCCAGAGCCACAGCGAGACCTGCACGGCGAAGCCGGCCGACTGCTGGGCGACGATGGCGGCCACGGCCGAGACCGTCGACAGCAGCGCCACGATCCAGGTCGCGAAGATCACCGGATTGCCGGTCAGCTTGCGCGGGTCGAGTTTGAGGAAGGCGTCCTTGGCGGCGCGCGCCAGGATCGGGGTGGAGAGGCCGCCGGCCAGGCTGGCCGGCTTGCGCCGGCCGCCCTCGCCCGCAGCGGTTTCATAGGTGGTCATGTGTGTCGCTTTCGATCAGCGGCTGGAAGCGACGAAGGCGAGCGCCTGGAAGTGCTCGACGATCGGCCCCAGCGCCAGAGCGGGGAAGAACTGCAGGCCGCCGAGGATCAGGATCACCCCGATCAGCAGGCCGACGAAAAGGCCGCCGTCGGTCGGCATGGCGCCGGCCGTGGGGGCGAGCTTGGGCTTGGCCGCCAGGGCGCCGGCGATGGCCAGCACCGCGACGATGGGGGCGAAGCGCCCGAACATCATCGCCAGGCCCAGGGTGACGTTCCACCAGGGCGCGTTGGCCGTGAGCCCGCCGAAGGCCGAGCCGTTGTTGGCCGTGCCGGAGACGTAGGCGTAGAGGATCTCCGACAAACCGTGCGGTCCGGCGTGCATCAGGCCCTTCAAGGCTTCGGGCAGGATGGCGGCGACGGCGGCGAAGCCCAGCATGAACAGCGGGATCACCAGCACGGCCAGCATGGCGAACTGGATTTCGCGGGCCTCGATCTTCTTGCCCAGATATTCCGGCGTGCGGCCCACCATCAGCCCGGCGACGAACACCGCCAGCAGGGCCATGACGACCATGATCGCCACGCCCGATCCGATGCCGCCCGGCAGGATCTCGCCCAGCTGCATCAGGAACATGGTGATCCCGCCGCCCAGGGGCATCAGGCTGGAGTGCATGCCGTTGACCGAGCCGTTGGAGGCGCCGGTGGTCATGGCGGCCCAGGCGGCGGTCGAGGGCGCGCCGAAGCGGACCTCCTTGCCTTCCATGTTGACGCTGGCGTCGACATGAGCCGCGACCTGGGCCGGAGGGGCCTGGGTCTCGGTGACGTAGATACCGACCGCGCCGGCGCTGAGCAGCACCATGGCGGCCACGACCAGGGCGCGGACGTCCTTGCGAGCCAGGACGCTGCGGCCGAAGGCGAAGAAGGCGGCCCAGCCCAGCACGTTGATCGACACCGCCGTGATCAGGTTGGTCAGCGGGGTGGGGTTCTCGAACGGGTGGGCGGAGTTGACGTTGAAGATGCCGCCGCCGTTGATGCCCAACTGCTTGACGGCCAGCTGGCTGGCGGTGGCGAACAGCGAGATCTTCTGCTCGCCGCCCTCCAGCGTGTGGGCGGTGACGCCGGCGGCCAGGGTCTGGGGCACGCCCAGGGCCACGAGCACGATGGCCACGACCACGCACAGCGGCAGCAGCACCCACAGCGTCGTGCGGATGACGTCGCTCCAGAAGTTGCCGACGTCGTCGCCCTTGTTGGCCAGGAAGCCGCGCGCCAGGGCCGCGGCGATGGCCGCGCCGGTCGAGGCCGAGACGAAGTTCTGCACCGTCAGCACCAGCATCTGGCTGAGCGTCGACATGGTGGTCTCGCCGCCATAGCTCTGCCAGTTGGTGTTGGTCACGAAGCTGACGGCGGTGTTGAACGCCAGGTGCGGCGACAGCCCGCCAAAGCCCTGCGGGTTCAGCGGCAGCACGCCTTGCAGCCGCAACACGCCGTAGACGAGGAAGAAGCCGACGGCGTTGAAGGCCAGCAGCGCGCCGGCATAGCCGATCCAGGTCTGGCCCTTGCGCGGGTCGATCCCGCCGGCGGCGTAGAACAATCGCTCGACCGGCGCCAGCAGCGGATCGAGCCAGGTGCGCTCGCCGTTCCAGACGCGCGACATGTAAACGCCCAGCGGCCAGCCCAAGCCGACCGCCAGGCCAAGCGTCAGGGCGATTTCCGCCCAGCCTTGCCAGTTCATTTTGCGATTATCCGAAGAGCGTCAGAAACGGTCCGGCCGCATCAGGGCCGTGACCATGTAGGCCGCGACGACGATCGCCCCGGCCCCCCACAGCGCGTTCACGAACAGGGTCATGCGCGCCTCAATGCAATGGCGAACAGGCCGAAGGCCGCAAACAGCCCTCCGCCCAGCGCCAGGAATATGATGTCAGCCACCTTGGGCCTCCTTCCGGTTCGGACGGAAAGGACCACGGCGCCGCGTAAGGGCTCCATTCGGGAGGCGTATGGGCGGCATAAGGGCGGTATAAGGATTGGCGCAGAGACCCTCCCCCTGAAGGGGGAGGTGGCCCTAAGGGCCGGAGGGGGAAGCGGCTGCTGAAACGCCGCGTTCACTTCCCCCTCAGTCGCTCCGCGACAGCTCCCCCTTCAGGGGGAGCATCTTGAGCCCTACGACTCCAGCTCGATGTCCCAGTAGAGGTAATCGAGCCAGCTGGCGTGCAGGTGGCCGGGCGGAAACTTGCGGCCGCGATCCTGGAGTTCGTGCATCGAGGGCCGGCGCGCGGTGTGGAACGGGTGCATGCCCGCTTCGCGCGGCGTGCGGCCGCCCTTGGCGAGGTTGCAGGGCGCGCAGGCGGTGACGATGTTCTCCCAGGTGGTGCGGCCGCCGCGCGAGCGGGGGATCACGTGGTCAAAGGTCAGGTCGTCCGGCGAGGCGCAGTACTGGCAGCTGAAGCTGTCGCGCAGGAACAGGTTGAAGCGGGTGAAGGCCGGCGGCCGCTCCTGCGGCACGTACTGCTTCAGCGACACCACGCTGGGCAGCTTCATCTCGAAGGACGGCGAATGGACCACGTGGTCGTAGGTCGAGACGACGTCGACGCGGTCGAGGAACACCGCCTTGATCACCTCCTGCCAGGGCCAGAGGGACAGCGGATAATAGCTCAAGGGCCGATAGTCGGCGTTGAGCACCAGGGCCGGCATGCCGGACGGGGGACGGGTCAGCACCTGCATCAGGGCCTCCCGCTCATGGAACCGACGAGGTCCCTATGGGGCTGGTACGCGGTCGGACTGAAGACGGGCCTCCTTCCTACGCAAATCAGGGAATCGGCATTCATTCCCGGACGCATCCAAAGGATGATCCCAATTGGCGACAGAACCAAGACGCAGTTAGGCCTCTTCTAACGAAGCTGCGGCAACCTCCTCCGAAGATTGCAGAGGTCGCCATGCTCGCCACAACTATCGCCACGCTGAAGACCGCCGGCCGGGTGACCGAAGCCGACGTCGTCGCCCTGCGCGGGCTGGTCTATCCGGACATGGTGCTGTCGCGGGCCGAGGCGCAGGCGCTGCTGGCGCTGGACGAGGCGGTCGAGGAAGCCAGCACGCCCTGGCGGCATCTGCTGACCGAGGCCATCGTCGACCATCTGGTGCATCAGGCGCGGCCGGCCGGCTATGTCGACGCCGAGGCGGCGGACTGGCTGATCGCGGCGGTGTCGCGCGACGGCCTGGTCAAGTCGGCGACCGAGCTGGAAGTGCTGATCCGGGTGCTGGAGACCGCCAGCGAGGTTCCCGAGGCCCTGGTCGCCTTCACCCTGGCCCAGGTCAAGGCAGCCGTGCTGCACGGCCAGGGTCCCCTGGCTCAAGGACGCATGGAGCGCGGCCGGGTGACCGACGGCGAGGCCGCCCTGCTGCGCCGGGTGCTCTACGCCCAGGCCGGCGACGAGAACATCGCCATCACCCGGGCCGAGGCCGAAATCCTGTTCGACATCAACGACGCCAGCGTCGGGGCCCGCAACGCGTCGGACTGGACCGAGCTGTTCGCCAAGGCCGTGGCCGCCAGCGTCATGACCGTCTCGCACTACCGCGCCCCGTCGCGGCAGGAGGCCGCGCGTCACGAGGCGTGGCTGGCCCAGCCGGCGGACGTGCCGGGCTTTCTTGCGCGGATGTTCCAGGGCGCGCCGGGCGTCTGGCGCACGATCGACAACGCCGAGGCGCTGAACAGGATCATGAATCCCGACCGCGAGATCCATGACGCCTGGGAAGCCCGCAACCGCGAGCAGGCGGCCGTGGCCCTGGCCGCCGAGACCATCGACGCTGAAGAGGCCGCCTGGCTGGTCGAGCGGCTGGAGCGCGACGGCGTGTTGGACGCCGCCGAGAGCGCCCTGCTGGCCTTCATCGCGCGGGAGTCGCCGCAGGTGCACCCCGCCCTCGCCGCGGTGATCGCCCGGGCCAAGGCCCAGGCCGAAGCCCGATCGCCTAAGCCGTTCGGCCGTCGAGGCTGATCTCGCCGCGCCGCACGCCGCCGTAGCAGGCCCACAGTAGGTGGGCGGCGACGCCCCGATAGGGCTTCCAGGCCTCGGCCCGGACATAGGCGGCCTTCTCGTTGGGACGCACCTCCAGGCCGTCGGCCCAGCGCATGGCCTCCTGCAAGGCGACGTCACCGCCGGGGAAGACGTCGATGCGGCCCTCGCAGAACATCAGGAAGGTCTCGGCGGTCCAGCGGCCGACGCCCTTGATGGCGACCAGGGCGGCGACGGCCTCGGCGTCGGGCAGAGCTTTCAGGGCGTCGAAATCGCAGGCGCCGGACAGGTGCGCCCCGGCGATCTCGCGCAGGTAGCGCACCTTGGGTCGGGAGAGGCCGAAGCCTTGCAGCGCCGGATCGTCAAGGGCCATCAGGGCGTCGGGCGTCATGTCGGGCAGTCCGGCCTGCACCCGCGCCCAGATCGAGGCGGCGGCGGCGACCGAGATCTGCTGCTCGACGATCATCCGGGCCAGACCCGGAAAGCCGCCGGGCCGCAATCGCCATTCGAAGATCGGGGTCACGGCTTCCAACCGCCCGAACAGCGGGTCGGTCGCGGCCAGGTGGGCGCGGGCGGCGGCGATCAGGTCGGGAGTGGGAGCAGAAGCGGAAATCACGCCGGCGAGGAAGCCCTCGCCGAGCATCCCTGGCAATCCGAAACTTGCTGAGCCCTTAGGCGATGGCGACGATCTCGACCTCGCCGCCGGCCACCACGGCCGTGTCGCCGACGCTCTTGCCCATCAGGGCGCGGGCCAGCGGCGAGACGTAGGAGACCGAGCCCTTGGCCGGGTCGGCCTCGTCCTCGCCGACGATGCGGAAGGTCTGGGTGCGGCCGTCCTCGCGGTCGAAGGTGACCGTGTCGCCGAACTGCACGCTGGTGCGGCTCTCGTCACGCTCGACCGGCTGGGCGGTGCCGCGACGGGCCGACCAGTAGCGCAGGTCGCGGGTGGCGCGGGCCATGGCGGTGCGATCTTCGGCGACCCCGCCGGCGGCCTGGGCCGCGGCATAGGCGGCGCGGGCGGCGGCGAACTCGGCCTTGATCATCGCCAGGCCTTCGGCCGTGACGAGATTGGGCTGGGTCGAGATCGGACGATCGGGAAGGTCGGCGGCGAAGGCCTCGGCGTCGCCTTCCTTGGTGAAGGCCACGCTCATCGGGCGTCTCGCGGACTTTGGGACAAGAGGATCATCAGACGGAAACCCGAGGTGTCGCGGGTCGTTCCGCCAGCCCGGCTATGGCCGAGCGGAGCGCCGGTTTCAAGTCGGGGCGACGCACCCCGGCGACCGCCCCCGGAAGAACCGGAGCGGCCGCATCGGACAATTCGTCCTTACAGCGCGATCGCCAGCACGGCGCCGGCGACGCCGAGCGCGGCCACCAGGAAATAGCCGATGGCGACGCGGTCGAAGAGGTTTTCGAAGGCTTCGAAGCTACGGTTGGTCATGACACACATCCTTGAAGTTGGGTTCGCGCCGACCCCCTCGGCCAGCGTGGTCCAGCGGCGGTCTCTTGAATGGCCGATCCATCTGAACGACGCTTAGATAACATCAATCTGAGCGCCGTCAAGATATCTTGACAATGTTTGGATGAATTTTCCCTACGTAAGGGATAGAGTGGCTTTCGATGACTCTCGCCACGCCCGAAGCCGCCCGCCCCTATCACCACGGCGACCTCAGCCGCGCCCTCGTCGACGCCGCCCGGCGGATCCTGGAGACCGATGGTCCGGCGGCCCTGTCGCTACGCGCCGTGGCCCGCGAGGCCGGGGTCAGCCCGGCCGCGCCCTACCACCACTTCAAGGACAAGAGCCAGCTGCTCGAGGCCGTGGCCCACGAAGGCTGGGTGGCCCTGGACGCGGCCCTGATGAAGGCCCGCCAGGACAGCGACGACGACCGCCAGCGGATGACCAATCTGGGCGTGGCCTATGTCAGCTTCGCCCGCGACAACCCCGCCCTCTATCGGGTGATGTACGACCGCTCGCGCGACAAGGACGCCCTTCCCGACCAGATGAAGGAGGAAGGGGCCTACTGCCAGGTGCGCAACACCATCGCCCACGCGGCGGGATCGGGCGTGTCGGAGATCGACCTGGAGCTGGCGACCATCGCCGCCTGGTGCGCCGCCCACGGCCTGGCCGAAATGAGCGGCTTCAAGCAGTTCACCCAGCTCAAGGCGCTGCTCGGCGGCGAGGAAGCCTTCCTCAAGGCGGTGTTCGACCACCTGGGCATGTTCGCCAAGCTCGATCGGGGATGAACTGGCGATCACCACTCCTCCCCCGCCACGCGGGGGAGGGGGACCGCGAAGCGGTGGAGGGGGCGACGGCGCGCACGGCGCTTCAACTCGCCCCCTCCGTCACGCCGCGTGTCCGCAGCGCGCCACCTCCCCCGCTGCGCGAGGGAGGAGCTTGATGCCCCCCTTCGCCACCCGCTTCGCCCCCTCTCCCACCGGCTTCCTGCATCGCGGCCATGCCTTCTCGGCCCTGACCGCCTTTGACGCCGCGCGGGCTGCGGGCGGCCGCTTCGTGCTGCGGATCGAGGACATCGACGCCATCCGTAGCCGACCGGAATACGAAGCCGGGATCCTGGAAGACCTGGCCTGGCTGGGCCTCGAGTGGGAACAGCCGCTCCGCCGCCAGTCCGAGCACCTGGCCGACTATCACGCCGCCATCGAGACCCTGCGCGAGCGGGGCCTGGTCTATCGCTGCTTCAAGACCCGCCGGGAGCTGGACATCGGCCGCGCCCCGCACGAGCCGGCCGTCCCCTATCGCGGCGCGCCCCTGCCGGAGCGCGAGGAGGCCGAACGCCTGGCGCGGGGCGACGCCTTCGCCTGGCGGCTGTCGCTGGACGCGGCCGCGCGAACGCTAGGCGGCTTCGAGGACTTGAGCTTCGTCGAGGAGGGCGCGGGTCCCGACGTCGAGACGGGTCTGATCCGCGCCTGCCCGGAAACGGCCGGCGACATCGTCCTGGCCCGCAAGGACGTCGGCGTCGCCTACCACCTAGCCGTGGTGCTGGACGACGCCTTGCAGGGCATCACCCACGTGATCCGCGGCCAGGATCTGTTCGAGGCGGCCCACATCCAGCGGCTGCTCCAGGCCCTGCTGGACCTGCCGACCCCAACCTATCGCCACCACGGCCTGCTGGTGGGGTCGGACGGCAAGCGCTACGCCAAGCGCGACAACGCCCAGACCCTGCGCGAACTGCGCGCGGCCGGGGCGACGCCGCAGGCGCTGCGGGCGGAGATGGGCCTCTAGCTTCCGCCCGCCTGCTCGACCAGCTGCCCCATGGCCTTCAGGTAGCGGGCGAAGGCCGCGCGGCCGGTATCGGTGAGGCGCACGCGGGTCAGGGGCTTGCGACCGACGAAGCTCTTGTCGATCGAGACGTAGTCGGCCTCCTCCAGCTTGCGCAGGTGGATCGAGAGGTTGCCCTGGGTGACGTCGAGCAGGTTTTTCAGCTCGGTGAAGTCGGCCACCTCGGCGCTGGCCAAATAGGCGACGACGCCCAGCCGCACGCGACCGTGGATGACGTCGTCGAGCCCGCTGATGTCGAACCTTGCCGTCACGATCGTCTCAGGCGGCCGAATAGACGGGCTGGCGCTGGGCCTGGCGCATCATGAAGAAGCCGGGGACCATCATGAAGGCGAAGAGGCCGAAACCCGCGATCAGCAGGTAGAGGTCGGCGCGGTCGACCAGCAGACCCAGGGCGACGCCCGAGGCCAGCCAGCCCAGCGAGACGACCAGCATCCAGGCGCGCTTGCGCAGGGCGAAGACCGCATACCAGACCGCGCCCTGCATCACGAACACCACGGCGGGGTGGAACAGCCAGTAGCGGAAGTCGTGATTGCGGGCGGCGGCCACGGCAAAGACGATGATCAGCGCCAAGTTGGCCAAGCCTGCCCCGGCGAAGGCGGCGTTGACGGCCCGGCTGGCGACGCCGCCCTTGGGCCGCTTGCGCTCGACGACGATGACGATGGTCATCAGCACCACGAAGATCAGGGTCGGCAGCCAAGCCAGGATCAGGTTGCCCAGTCCCCCCAGGCGCACCAGCCCCTTCTCCTGGGCAAAATAGACCAGGGTCTGGATCCCGTAGAGCAGGCCGGCCGAACCGTACAGCGCGCCGCCGGCGACGCCGAAGCCGGCCCGCTCTGCGCCGCCCTCGGCGAGGCCGCGCAGGAACGCCAGGTCGTCCTGCACCGTCTTCAGCTTGTCGTTCATGGGCCCGGCTCCATCGGCGGCATCATGCAGGGTCACAGGATTCGTCCCAACAGCGGCATGCGGCGCAGAGCCATGGTCAGCAGCCAGCTCAGCGCCGTCGCCCCGACGAACACCGCCGCGGCCTTGGCCAGGCCGCCCCACTGTTGCGGCAGCAGCATCCAGGCCAGCCACGAGGTGAAGACGTAGTGCAGCAGGTACATGCCGTAAGCGTTGGCCTGCAGGCTGGCGCCGATCGGTCCGGTTCTGCGGGCAAAGCGCAGGAAGGTCGCCAGGGCGGCGAACGACAGGGCCGCGCAGCCCAGGGCGAACATCAGGCCGCCGAACAGGTCGAGGAACGGCCGGGGCGGCGGATTGGGCGAGAAGGCGACGATCAGGGTGGCCACCCCGCCGACGATCGGCGCGATCGGGGCCAGCTGCCAAACCCACCAGCGCTTGGCGAGCTTGCCGTCGGGATCGGTAAGCCCCTGGCCGACGCCGGCCGCGCCGACGGCGACGCCGGCCAGGAAGTAGACGAGGTAGTGCCCGATGCGGGCGGTCTGCACCGTGAACGGCCCGATCATCGTCCAGTGGCCGAACGGCGTGGTCATCGACAGCGGCAGGTAGGCCGCCAGGCTGACGGCGACGAGGGCGAGGAAGAACCGACCGGGCCTGGCCTCCGCTCCCTTTGCCAGCCGCCCCAGGGCGTCGATCGATCCGGGGACCAGGGCGTGTAGCGCCGTAACGACTGCGCCGAAGGCCAGCAGCACCCACAGGAACCAAGCCGGGCCGGCGGGCCAGAACGGCAGGCGCGTCCAGGCCTCGGCGAAGGCCGACACCGAGGGCGCGCCGCCGGCTTGCAGCCAGGCGGGGTAGTAGGCCAGCGGGGCCAGCAGGGCGGCGCCGATCACGAACGGTATCCCCAGGCGCAGGGCGCGGCCCTTCAGGAAACCGCCCCTGCCCTTCGCTTTCAGCCCCTGGGCGACGAACAGGCCGGAGATGAAGAACATCAGCGACATGAAGAACATGTCGTTGACCAGGGCCAGGATGCCGAACGCCCCGACCTTCTGCGGATCGACGACCGGGAAGGCCGTCCACAGGATCGGCGGAGCCTCGAACGCCTTCGGGGCCGGCGCGTAGGGGTGGTAGGTCATCGCCGTGTGGTGGGCGATCACCAGCAGGGTGACGAAGGCGCGCAGGGCGCCGATCGGGGCGTTGCGACCGTCGGCGGCGGTCGATCTTTCCAGGGCCTTGAGCGGCGCGTGCATGGGCTTCCTCCCCAGTTGCGAGGTTGGCCGCACGATGGATCAACTAGTTTGTTTTGTAAACTAGTTAGAGAACGACGATCGAAACGGGAGCCGCACGAGTGCGAAATCTTCAAACCCCGTCACCCCGGGCGAAGGGCCGCGCAGCGGTCCGCAGACCCGGGACCCAGGAGGACTGGGCGCCGCGGCTGGGTCGGCCGTCTTCGATGTTGAAAGGCCTTGCGTACGGCCCCTGGGTCCCGGCTCTCGCTGCGCTTCGGCCGGGACAACAATGTAGAGAGGCGACGCCCCCTAAGCCGCCTGAGCCGCCCGCGTCGCGCGGGCCGCGCGCAGCAGGCCAATGGCCCGCAGGGCCATTTCCAGGCGGGAGACGGCGAACAGGCCCACGCCCAGCACCACGAAACCGTCGGTCAGCAGCACGGCGTTGATGTGCCAGGCCTGGGCCTCGGTTTCGAGGAAGGCCTTCAGGGCGAAGCGCACGGCGAAGATGGCCAGCAGGAACAGCAGGGCCGCCGGCGAGGGCTTGGTGTTGAGCTCGTGGGTGTCGGGATCGATGGCGATCGGGATCAGCTTGCCGCGCCACCAGCCGATCGTCGCGCCCACGGCGAAGATCGCCGCCAGCCACAGCCAGTCGGTCCCGTGCGGCGTGAACTGCATGAACAGGAAGACCAGCGAGGCGACCATGATCGCCGGCAGGATCCACATGAACTCCAGCTTCAGTCGTCGCTCCTTGCTCATGGCGCGAAAGCGCAGGGCGAAGACGATGGCCACGACCGCCGCCGTGACGCCGTAGCTGATCAGTTTCTGGTTGCCGTGATCCACGACGCTTCCCCCAAACACGCAAGGCGGCCACGCGCCGCTTCCCCGGACGGGATCAGCAACCCAAACCGGGGCGCTCGTCAATCGTGGGCGGGCCTGGTCCAGTAGCGATAGCGGTAGGCGGTCGAAAAACCGCGCGCCGCGTAGAGGGCGATGGCCGGCGCGTTGGCGGCCTCGACCTGCAGATAGGCGGTGCGCGCGCCCAGCGTGGCGGCCTCGACCAGCAACGAGTCGAGAAGCCGGCGAGCCAGGCCTCGGCGGCGGAAGTCGGGGTCGGTGCGCATGCCGAAGATGCCCACCGCCTCGCCATCGACCGCGCAGGCGCCGAGGGCGGCGGGGCGACCGTCCACGTCCAGCCGAGCGAATCGCGCCGGGGCCGGGATGCGGGCCAGGCCCTCCAGCCGCTCGCGGGCGTCAGCCAGGTTTCCCTTGGCCGAGGCGACCAGCACCGTCTGGAAGGCCGGGTCGGGCGCGATCGACAGGGTCACGTCCGGATCGGCGAGGCCGGTGACGGCGCCAGTCACCACCAGGGTTTCGCCGTGAGGCTCGTAGCCCCGACGGGCCAGGCGTTCGGCCAGGTCGGCCGGCGCCGTCGCGCCTTCGGTCAGCTTGAAGCGCACCAGCAGGCCACGCGCGGCGTAGAAGGCCTCGACCGCGTCGATGGCGGCTTCCGGATCGCGATCGGGCTCGCCCAGGGGCCAGCAGGCGTTGATGCGCAGCGAGAAGCCGTCGGCAGCGTTCAGCCGCCAGCCGCCCAGGCGCTCGCGATCGCGGGCCGGCCAGGCGGCGTCGGCGATCGGTTCGAGGAGCTCGGGGCTCATTTCTCTTTCAGCAGGGCTTCGACCAGGCCGCGGGCCTCGGGGCTGGACCAGTCGGCCTCGCCGGAGATGCGGGCCCGCTCCTGGCCCTTCTTGTCGTAGATCACCGTGGTCGGATAACCGGCGGCGCGCGGCTCCAGGTCAAACGACAGCTTGTAGGACTTGTCGCGGAAGGTGACGAGCGGCGGGTTCTTGGCCATCTCGGCCTGGATCAGGTTGAGGTCGCTATCGCGATCGACGCTGATAGGCAGCACCTTGACCGGCTGGGTGGCGTAGGCGCCCGCCAGCTTGGCCAGGGTGGGCATCTCCTTCTTGCAGGGCGCGCACCAGGTGGCCCACAGGTTCATCACCACCACCTGGCCCTTGAAGTCGGCCAGGGTATGGGGTTTTCCGGCCATGTCGGTGAAGACGGTGGCCGGCGGCGCCCGCGGCGTCTTGGGCACATCCAGCTTAGCTAGGGACGCCTTCTTGAATTCCGTGAGGTCGGCGGCTTCTGCGGGTTTGAACGAAGCCTGGGCGATGACGTATAGGACGCCGACGACGCCGACGAGCATGACGGCGCCGATGGCCCATTTCAGGGGGCCGGGCTTCGGCTTGGTCACCACGTTCGACTGGACTTCGCTCATATGACCGACACCGCCTCCAAAACGCCCGCCGCGAACGGCCAGGGCCAAGCCATGTGGGGCGGACGGTTCTCGGCCAAGCCGGCGGAACTGATGCAGGCGATCAACGTCTCCATCGGCTTCGACAAGCGCCTCTGGGCGCAGGACCTGGCGGGCAGCCGCGCCCACGCGCGGATGTTGATCACCCAAGGCGTCATTGCAAGCAGCGACGGCGAGGAAATCCTCGAAGGCCTGGCCAAGATCGAGGACGAACTGGCTACCGGGACCTTCCCGTTCCGCGACGAGTACGAAGACATCCACATGAACATCGAGGCGCGGCTGCGCGAGCTGATCGGCCCGACGGCCGGCCGGCTGCACACCGCCCGCTCGCGCAACGACCAGGTGGCCGTCGATTTCCGCCTGTGGGTGCGTGACGCAGCCGACCGTTCCGCCGCTCAGCTGGTCGAGCTCCAGAAGGCGCTGCTGGCCCAGGCCGAGACCTATGCCGACGCCCTGATGCCGGGCTTCACCCACCTGCAGCCGGCCCAGCCGGTGACCTTCGGCCACCACCTGATGGCCTATGTCGAGATGTTCGGCCGCGACGCCAGCCGCTTCCGCGACGCCCGCGCCCGCATGAACGAGTGCCCGCTGGGCGCGGCCGCCCTGGCCGGCTCCCCCTTCCCGATCGACCGCCACCAGACGGCGGCGACCCTGGGCTTCGACCGTCCGACCGCCAACTCGCTGGACAGCGTCTCGTCGCGCGACTTCGCCCTGGAGGCCCTGTCGGCCGCCTCGATCACCGCCACGCACCTGTCGCGCCTGGCCGAGGAGATCGTGCTGTGGACGACGCCGATGTTCGGCTTCATCAAGCTGACCGACGCCTTCACGACCGGCAGCTCGATCATGCCGCAGAAGAAGAACCCCGACGCGGCCGAGCTGATCCGCGCCAAGGTCGGCCGCATCCTGGGCAGCCTGACCACCCTGACGGTGGTCATGAAGGGCCTGCCGCTGGCCTATTCGAAGGACATGCAGGAGGACAAGGTCCCGACCTTCGAGGCCTTCGACGCGCTGGAACTGAGCCTGCTGGCCATGGCCGGCATGATCGCCGATCTGACCCCCAACACCGAGAAGATGGCCGCCGCCGCAGGCGCGGGCTTCTCGACCGCCACCGATCTGGCCGACTGGCTGGTGCGCGAGCTGAACATGCCTTTCCGCGACGCCCACCACGTGACAGGCTCGGCCGTGAAGGCGGCCGAGACCCAAGGCCTGGACCTGTCGGACCTGTCGTTGGCGCAATTCCAGGCCATCGAGCCGCGGATCACCGACGGGGTCTACGACGTCCTCACACCGGCCGCCTCGGCGGCCAGCCGCATGAGCTATGGCGGGACCGCCCCCGCCCAGGTCCGCGCCCAGATCGCGCGTTGGAAGGAAGCCCTCGCATGATCCGTCCCGCCACCCTGCTCGCCATCGCCGCCCTGGGCCTGACCGGCGCCGCCCTCACCGCCTGCGGCAAGCAGGCCGAGCTTCAGCGCCCCGCGCCGCTGTGGGGTCCGGAGAAGAAGGCCGCCGAAGCCTCCAAGCGCCGTGAGGCCTCGGCCCAGGCCAACCAGCCGGCCCGCCCGAACGGCGTGCAGGAAAACGCCGACCCGGCCTCGAGCAACCGCACGATCAAGGCCGCCCCGCTGCGGGGGACGCCGTCCAACCCGTTCGGCGGTCCCTCCGCCGCCGGTTTCCCGTCCTCGACGCCGAACTGATCTCCCTGAAAGCGCTGCAGTGAACCACTTCGAATACGGCCCCGAGGGCCTAGCCTGCGAAGGCGTCCCCCTGGCCAGGATCGCGGCCGAGGTCGGCACGCCGGTCTATGTCTATTCCCGCGCCACCCTGGAGCGGCACTTCACGGTGTTCCGCGACGCCCTGGTCCAGGCCGGGGTCGTCGACCCGCTGGTGGCCTATGCGGTGAAGGCCAATTCGAACGTGGCCGTGCTGAAGGTGCTGGGCGACCTGGGCGCCGGCGCCGACACGGTGTCGGAAGGCGAGGTCCGCCGGGCGCTCGCCGCCGGCATCCCCGGCGAGCGCATCGTGTTCTCGGGCGTCGGCAAGAAGCGCGAGGAGATCGCCTTCGCCCTGAAGGCCGGGGTCGCCGAGATCAACGTCGAGTCCGAGCCGGAGATGGAGCTGATCGCCCAGGTCGCCGCCGAGCTGGGCGTGCGGGCCAAGATCGCCTTCCGGGTCAATCCCGACGTCGCGGCCGGCGGCCACGCCAAGATCGCCACCGGCAAGTCGGAGAACAAGTTCGGCGTCTCGTTCGCCGAGGCCGCCCGTCTCTACGCCAATGCGAGCAACAACGCCGCGCTGGAGCCGATCGGGGTCGCCTGTCACATCGGCAGCCAGATCACCGACCTGGAGCCGATGCGCGCGGCCTTCACCAAGATGCGGGGCCTGGTCGAGCAGCTGTTGGGCGAAGGCCTGTCGGTCGAGCGCCTGGACCTGGGCGGCGGCCTGGGCGTACCCTATTTCAACCACCCCGAACCGCCCTCGCCCGCCGAGTTTGGCGCTATGGTGGCGGAAGTGACCAAGGGCCTGCCGGTGAAGCTGGCCTTCGAGCCCGGCCGCGTCATCGCCGCCAACGCCGGGATCATGATCTCGGAGGTCATCCACGTTCACGAGCGTCCGGAAGGCCGCAAGTTCCTGGTCATCGACGCGGCCATGAACGACCTGGTGCGTCCGGCCATGTACGACGCCTTCCACGACATCCGCCCCGTCACCAAGCGTGACGGCGAGACCGTCTACGACGTGGTCGGCCCGGTCTGCGAGACCGGCGACACCTTCACTCGCGATCGCGCCCTGCCACCGTTCGGGCCTGGCGATCTCGTGGCCTTCATGTCGGCGGGCGCCTACGGCTCGGCCATGGCCAGCGAGTACAACACCCGCCCGTTGGTGCCCGAAGTGCTGGTCGACGGCGACCGCTACGCCGTGATCCGCAAGCGCCCGAGCTATGATGAGATGCTGGCCCGGGACCTGGTTCCGGACTGGGTCTAGACGCGGCAGGCGGCGGCAAATTCTTGCGCGTCGCCGCCCTGCCCGCTCCCCGCCCGCAAAGTCTCGCCCCACAAAGCCGTTTCGGCTAGAAGCCTCGCCATGTCGCACAACACCTTCGGTCACCTGTTCCGCGTCACCACCTGGGGCGAGAGCCACGGGCCCGCCCTCGGCTGCGTCGTCGATGGCGTGCCGCCAGGCATCCTGCTGACGGCCGAAATGATCCAGGGCTTCCTCGACAAGCGCCGGCCGGGCAACGGCAAGTTCGTCACCCAGCGCCAGGAGCCGGACGCCGTGCGCATCCTGTCGGGGGTGTTCGAGGACGAGCGCACCGGCGGCCAACGCACGACGGGCACGCCGATCAGCCTGATGATCGAGAACACCGACCAGCGGTCCAAGGACTATGGCGAGATCGCCCAGGCCTTCCGCCCCGGCCACGCCGACTATCCCTATTTCGCCAAGTACGGCGTGCGCGACTATCGCGGCGGCGGGCGCAGCTCGGCGCGGGAGACGGCCGCGCGGGTCGCCGCCGGAGCGGTGGCGCGACTGGTGATCCCGGGCGTCACGGTGCGCGCGGCCCTGGTGCAGATCGGGCCGCACAAGATCGATCGCGGCAACTGGGATTGGGCGCAGACCGGCGAGAACCCCTACTGGTCGCCGGACGCCGCGATCATTCCGGTGTGGGAAGAACACCTGGAAAAGATCCGCAAGGCGGGCTCCTCGACCGGGGCCGTCGTCGAGGTCGAGGCGACCGGCGTGCCGGCCGGCTGGGGCGCGCCGCTGTACGGCAAGCTCGACGCCGAACTGGCGGCGGCCCTGATGTCGATCAATGCCGCCAAGGGCGTGGAGATCGGAGAAGGCTTTGACAGCGCCGCCCTCACCGGCGAGGACAACGCCGACATGATGCGGCTGGGACCGAACGGCGAGCCGGAGTTCCTGTCCAACCACGCCGGCGGCGTGCTGGGCGGCCTCTCCACCGGACAGCCGGTGGTGGCTCGCGTTGCCTTCAAGCCGACCTCGTCGATCCTGATCCCGCGCCAGACCCTCAACGAGGCCGGCGAGGAGATCGACCTGCGCACCAAGGGTCGCCACGACCCGTGCGTCGGCATCCGCGGCGTGCCGGTGGTCGAGGCGATGACGGCCTGCGTGCTGGCTGATGCGTTCCTGCGCCATCGGGCGCAGACGGGCGGCGGCGCGTTCCTGCCGGGCGGCGGCGGGGAGCGCGTCTGAAATCCTTCTCCCCTTGCGGGAGAAGGTGTCGGCGTAGCCGAAGGATGAGGGGTCGAAAGGCCTTTCGGCTCGTTTTGAGAGACCCCTCACCCGACCCGCTTCGCGGGCCACCCTCTCCCGCAAGGGGAGAGGGATAACTGGTCACCCCTCGCGCCGCCGGATCTCCGGCCATTCTTCCGGGCGCATGATCATCGACGGGCGCAGGAACGGCGACTGGACGCGGTCGTAGTCGGCGACGTCAAGATCTCGACACAATCTGGCAAGCAGTTCTTCGCCGCTGACGTCAGGGATCGGCTCGCCGTGTAGCTCTCGCCACAACGCCTGGGCCTCCTGTTTGATCATGTCTTCGCGGCGGGGCATGGTTCAAGTCTCTTACATTCGACAAACCAACCGTCGAACTTTGAGTCTCGTTCCTGGATTTTTCGTTTACAAATCGTAATCAAGCTGCGCCGACGCAAATTTGCCACAAGAACTGTCGGCGTACAGACTCCAATACAGTTTAAAGTCGGCCAGACGACAGCGTCCATCGGACGCGGAGATCGTAAACCTTGTCTGCGCTAGAAACGGCCAACCCCAGTTTCGCGAGTTTCCTTGCCATGCGCGTTTCCCGCCTGCTTCTCGTTCCCGCCCTGCTGGCCGTCGCGGTCGGCGCCCAGGGCTGCCTGGCCGGCGCCGTCGCCGGCGCGGCCGTCGGCACGGCGGGCGCCGTGGTCGGCACGACCGGCAAGGTCGTGGTTGCCACCGGCAAGGCGGTGATCCCCGGCGAAAGCAAGAAGGACCGCGAAAAGCGCGAGTTCCGCGAGTGGAAGAAAGCCCAGCGCGACCGCTAAGCGCTTCGCGCTCCCCCTCCGGCCCTTCGGGCCACCTCCCCCAGAGGGGGAGGACCTACTCCGCCGCCTGCGGAAGCTGGTCGCCGACGGCCAGGCCTTCGAGATAGAGCGACAGCGGGCGGATCTCGTAGGCGCCGGTCGGATTGGCCTCACCCAGCGCCCGGGCGACGTCGAGGGCCTCGTCCATCGACGCGCAGTCGACGATGTAGAAGCCGAGCATGGCCTCCTTGGTCTCGGCGTAGGGACCATCCATCACGATCGGCGGCTCCTGGCCCTTGACCAGGGTCTTGGCCGAGCCGGTGAAGCCCAGGCGCCCGGCCGGCCCCAACTTGCCCTCGGCGTAGAGCCGGTCATGCACGACCGACAGCTTCTCCATCACCGCCGCGTCCTCGGCCGGGGTCCAGTTCGAGACCAAGTCCTGGTCGTTGTAGCAGAGAATGGCGTAGAGCACGGCGAGGTCTCCCGAGGCGCTTATCGGCGCAAGGGGTAGCCCGACCGGCGTTCTCTGGAAAGAGGCGTCAGGCCTCGGGCGGCGCCTCGACGACCGCTTCCGTCGTATCCACGTCCGCCTCCGCCGCATCGGGCGTCGCCGGGCGCGGACGACCCAGGCGGACGATCTTTTCCTCGGCGGTGCGGACCATGCGGGTCTGGTCGTTGAACTGCAGCAGCTGGGCGCAGACGGGGAAGAAGCCGCCAGGCATGCGGGTGTCGATCCCCTCGCTCAGCGTCATCAGATAGACGCCCGCCGATTGCAGCTTGCCGATGACCTGCAACAGATCGACGAGGTGGGCGGCGAAGGCGTGCAGGCTGGGAATCACCAGCAGGTCGCCCGGCCTCGCCGAGGCGATGGCCGCGTCCAGGCCCGGCTTGTGTACGGCCAGGGCGTAGCAGGCGTCGTGGTGCAGCGCCTCGCAGCCGGCGGCGCTGAGCTTGTCCGCCAGGGGTCCGTCGAAGGTCGCGCCCCGTACGGGCGGAACCCGAAAGTAGCCGATCATGCGCATGGGCGCGTGTTTGGCGAACTCCGCGCCGCCGCGCCAGGGGGCGGCGGCGTCAAAGTCGGGGATAAGCCGCGTTCACCCAGGCAGCCCCATACCCTCTTTCAAAAGTCATCGCCCGCTTCATGCGGGCGATCCAAGCCGAGCTGGCCCGAGCTTCATTGGAAACTCAGCTTGGGTCGCCCGGACAAGCCGGGCGATGACTTCTATTTTGAGAGCCCATTCCGCGTGGAAGGGGCGCACGCCTACAGACTGAGCGCGCAGCTCTCGCCGATGGTCGGGCGCGACAGCACCACGCGCGACAGGCCGGGGAACTGCGGCTTCAGGCGCTCGGCGAAATAGAGGCAGATCCGCTCCAGGGTCGGGCTTTCCAGGCCGGGGCGGTCGTTGAGCAGGCCGTGGTCGAGCTCGGTGGCGACCGCCTTGAGGGCGACGTCCAGGCTTTCCAGGTCGGCGACCCAGCCAGCGGCCTGCATGGAGCCCTTGACGCTGGCCTCGACGCGGAACGAGTGGCCGTGCAGCCGGCGATAGCGGTGATCGCCGGGGCCTTGCTCAATGTAGTGGGCCGCATCGAAATGCGCGGCCTTCGTGATCTCGAAGACGGGTTCGGACATGGACTTCTTTTATGACTAGGCCTGGGAGGCTCTAGCGCAACGGTCCTGTCACCAAACCGAGCGCCTTATCCGTCAGGGCAGGCCGAGATACTTGTGTGTCTGGACGCTTAAACGCCATTGAGGGTGGGAAAGGCAATAGGCGACGGCCAATTGCGTGTTTCGGTCGCGCTCCGGACCGTCCATCGGCTGGAGATAGAAACGCTCGAAATCCAGGCTCTCGAAGCGTTCCGGCATGGCCTTTTCCTGCGGGAAGACGAGCTTCAGCTCCTGGCCGCGGGTCTGCACGACCGGCGCGTCGGCCTTCGGGCTGATGCACACCCAGTCGATGCCCTCGGGCGCCACGACGGTGCCGTTGCTCTCGCAGGCGATCTGGAAGCCGCGGGCGTGCAGGGCGGCGATGGCGGCTTCGTCGAGCTGAAGCAACGGCTCGCCGCCGGTGCAGACCACCAGCCGGTCGTTCGGTCCGCCCGTCCAGGCGGCCTCGACGGCGTCGGCCAGGGCGTCGGCCGTGGCGAACTTGCCGCCGCCCTCCCCGTCCGTGCCGACGAAGTCGGTGTCGCAGAAGGTGCAGACGGCCTTGTGGCGGTCCTGCTCGCGGCCGGTCCACAGGTTGCAGCCGGCGAAACGGCAGAACACCGCCGCCTTGCCCGCCTGGCCGCCTTCACCTTGCAGGGTGAGGAAGATTTCTTTGACGGTGTAGGTCACGGGACCAGGACCTCGCGACCGGCCGCGTCCCACTCGGCATAGCCCTTTTCGCGCAGCTCGCAGGCCGGGCATTCGCCGCAGCCGTGACCCCACGGATGCAGCTCGCCCCGTTCGCCCTGGTAGCAGGTGTGGCTCTCGACCACGATCAGGTCGACCAGATCCTCGCCGCCCAGGGTCTTGGCCAGGGCCCAGGTCTGGGCCTTCGTCAGGTACATCAGGGGCGTCTCGACGCGGAAGCCGCGGTCCATGCCTAGGTTGAGCGCGGTCTGCATGGCGTCCAGCGTGTCGCGGCGGCAGTCGGGATAGCCCGAGAAGTCGGTCTCGCACATGCCGCCGACCAGGGCCTCGATGCCTCGACGGTCGGCCAGGGCCGCGGCGTAGATCAGGAACACCAGGTTGCGGCCGGGCACGAAGGTCGACGGCAGGCCGCGCTCGGTCATCTCGATGGCGCGGTCGGCAGTCAGGGCCGACTCGGCGACGGCGCCGAAGCTGCGGATATCCAGGACGTGGTCTTCGCCCAGGCGCTCGGCCCAATGCGGAAAGCGGGCGGCGACCTGGTGACGGACGGCCTGGCGGGCCTCCATCTCGATCGAATGGCGTTGGCCGTAGTCGAAGCCCAGGGTCTCGACGCGCGCATAGCGCTCGAGCGCCCAGGCCAGGCAGACGCTGGAATCCTGGCCGCCGGAGAACAGTACCAGGGCGGCGCCCGAGGGCGCGGAAGGCCCCGAAGGAGAAGAAGGCAGAGAGGATGCGGACATGCCGCTCCTCTACACGACCTTGCCCCGCGCTGGAACGGCGGCGCGCGCGGAGACATTTCAGCGAACCACGTTTTGCGCTGTACCTTTTACGGGAATAGGCCAAGATACCGCCCACGGGGCAGCGGATTTCCTCCCTGTTTTCAGCAGGCCTGCACGCTTGACGTTGCGTCAGGTGACACACTCACTTTTCTAAATTCACCTGAAACAGGAATTACTGGCGTCGAAGTGACGTTGCGTAAAGTTAAAAGGCGTAACCTATCGCCGTTTACTTACCGTCCCGCCAGTTGACAGTCAGAGAACGCAAGTATGCAATCCTGCAATGCCGTTGCAGGTCTGCCGGACACCTGCGCGCCGGTCTCCGGAAAGGAGATACGACAATGAAAACGTGCGGTGCCGAGGAAACAACAGGACGCGGATAGGGGCCGTCAACAAGGCGTCATCGCGTCCAGGGAGGGATTTCGAATGACCCAGACCCCGCGCTTGCGGCGACTCTTCGCTATGGGCGTTTCGGCCGTCGCGCTGACCGCAGCCGCCGCCCCCGCTTTCGCTCAGACCCCGACGCCGGTCCCGGCCAAACCGGCCCAGGACAACGTGATCGAGGAACTGGTCGTCACGGCCCAGAAGAAGGAAGAAGCCCTTCAGGACGTGCCGATCGCGGTCTCGGCCTTCAGCCAGGACAGCCTGGAAGTCCAGAAGATCGACGGCGGCCCGAACCTGCAGCTGGCCATTCCGAACGTCAGCTTCGGCAAGAGCAACTTCACCAACAGCTTCAACTTCCAGATCCGCGGCATCGGCTCCAAGGGCGTCGGCGTCTCGGCCGACAACGGCGTCGGCGTGCACGTCAACAACGCGCCCCTTCAGGCCTCCAACCTGTTCGAGGCCGAGTTCTACGACGTCGAGCGGGTGGAAGTGCTGCGCGGCCCGCAGGGCACGCTGTACGGCCGCAACGCCACCGGCGGCGTCGTCAATATCATCACCGCCAAGCCTGCCGACCAGTTCGAGGCCATGGCCCGCGCCGAGTACGGCAACTACGGCACGACCAAGCTGCGCGGAATGGTCAACATCCCCATCGTCGAGGAGAAGATGGCGCTGCGCATCGCGGCCGCCTCGGTCAAGCGCGACGGCTTCGTCACCAACACCTTCAACAACCACAAGGTCGACGATCGCGACCTGTGGTCCAGCCGCATCAGCCTGCAGGTCAATCCGAACGAGCGCCTGCGCGTCAACCTGATGTGGGAGCACTTCAACGAGGACGACAACCGCGCCCGCATCGGCAAGCAGCTCTGCACCAAGGATCCGGGCCCGGCCACGGTCGGCGGGGTCGCTACCGGCACGTCCCGACGATACCTGACCCAGGGCTGCGCGTCGGCCAGCCTCTACAGCGAGGCCGCCTACGGCACGGTCAACACCTCGGGCACGCTGTACGGCGTTCTGGGGAACCTGGTGGGCTTCACCAGCGGCGACCTCAACGCCGGCGACACGGTCAGCAAGGACCTGCGCGAGATCGAGACGCTGTTCGACCCGATCTACAAGTCGACCTCGGACGTCTACCAGTTCAACTTCGCCTACGACATCACCGACAGCCTGACCTTCACCTCGCTGACCTCGCTGAGCGACGGCAGCATCTATTCGAAGCAGGACTACTTCCGGAACATCTCGCCGGGCACGTTCAACAGCACGGCCCTGACCCCAGGCGGCAACTTCACCGATCCGCAGACCGGCACGTCCAACACCTTCCTGACCTACGACATCTCCAAGTCGACCAACAAGCAGCTGAGCCAGGAGTTCCGCCTGCAGTCGGCCTTCGACGGCCCGATCAACTTCAATGTCGGCGGCATCTATTTCGACTATCAGGGCATCACCGACTACCTGGTGATCAGCAACGGCCTGACGATCTCGGCCCTGGCGCTGAACTTCCAGAACACCGGCAACCCGGCCTGCAACCCGGCCACGACGGCCAACTGCATCGGCATCGACACCTCGGCCACGCCCACCGGCCAGGGCCACAACTACTTCGACAACCACACGCCCTATCATCTGCGCGCGACCGCCCTGTTCGGCGAGGTCTACTGGCAGGCCAACGAGGACCTGAAGTTCACGCTGGGCCTGCGCCGCACCCAGGACAAGAAGAAGTCCGACTACTATCCGACCCCGCTGCTGACCTCGGGCTACGGCCTGAACCAGGGCACGCCGGCCGCGCAGTATTCCGACTTCAAGGAACTGACCGGGCGCCTCGGCTTCGACTACAAGGCCAACCTGCCGTTCACCGACGAGAGCCTGCTCTACGCCTTCTATTCCAAGGGCTACAAGGGCGGCGGCGCCAACCCGCCGGGGGCGATCGGCCTGGCCGGCACGGCGGCGACCTACCAGCCGGAATTCGTCAACGCCTATGAGGTCGGAGCCAAGAACACCCTGCTGGGCGGCAGCCTGCTGCTGAACGCCACCGGCTTCTACTACGACTACCAGGGCTACCAGATCTCCAAGATCGTCAACCGCACCTCGGTGAACGAGAACATCGACGCCAAGGTCTGGGGCGTGGAGCTGGAGACCCTGTGGCAGCCGGTGCACAACCTGCGCCTCAACGCCAATGTCGGCTATCTGCACACCAAGATCGGCGACGGCGTCAGCTCGATCGACACCATGAACCGCACCCAGAGCGACGCGGCCCTGACCCTGGTCAAGGCCGCGCGTCCGACCGCGGCGCTGGGCAGCAACTGCGTGCTGACCACCGCGGGCGTGGCGACGATCATCGGGGCGGGCCTTGGCGGCACCCTGCCCCTGGCCTGCGCCGGTCCCGGCACCAGCGCCAGCAGCTACTACAGCAACCTGACCAACACCCTGCTGACCCTGGCCACGACCAGCGGCGGGGCCGGCCTGACCGCCGCGCAAGCCGCCGGCGTCCAGACCATCCTGGCGGCGGCCGGCGGCCCGTCGGCGGGAGCCAGCACCCTGGTCGGGGCCCTGATGTCCCAGGGCTTCACCGCCACCCAGGCCACCGGCTTGGTGACCGTGGCCCTGACCGCCAACACCCTGGCCAACGGCACCGGGCTCTACAACTACGCCGCCGGAGCCTCGATCGACGGCCGCGCCGCCGACCTGTCGGGCAACGAGCTGCCCAACTCGCCGCACTGGACCCTGTCGCTGGGCGCCCAGTACACCTGGGACCTGCCGTCCGGCTGGGCCGCCACCCTGCGCGGCGACTACTATCGCCAGAGCGAGCAGTACGCCCGCATCTACAACACCGAGTACGACCGCCTGAAATCGTGGGAGAACGTCAATCTGACGCTCAAGATCGAGAAGCCGGAGCTGGGCCTGTCGTTCGACGCCTACGTCAAGAACCTGCTCAACGACACCCCGATCACCGACGCCTACACCACCGACGACACCTCGGGCCTGTTCACCAACGTCTACACGCTGGAGCCGCGCCTCTACGGCATCAGCATCACCAAGACTTGGTGATCCGACGCCGACCAGGCGAACAAAGTTCTATGAAAAACAAGGGGCGGCGGATGCAAATCCGCCGCCCTCGCTGCTTTCAAGGCTGTGACTTAACGACTCTGCAAGGCCAAGTCGTCCAATCTGTGAATTCAACGACGCCCAGCCCCCGGCCGCATGGAAACGCTCGCACGCCTCATCGATCGCCGTGACCCGGTCGATCCCCAGACGTCCTGCCGGACGGTGCTGGAGATTTTCGCGAGCGAACCGCTTCTGGCGGCCCTGGCGATCACGCAAGCCGGCGCGCCGATCGGGCTGGTGTATCGCGACGTCTTCGTGGGCCAGATGCTGGTCGCCGCCGACCACCTCAACGAGCGCCCGGTGTCGGAGGTCATGGACCCCGAGCCCCGCAGCGTGCGCGTCTCCATGGATCCCGGCGTCTTCGTCGACGCCCTGGCCACCAGCGCCACCCCAGTCTTTCGCACCGCCTTCGTCGCCGTAGACGAGCACGGCGGCTATGTCGGTGTCGGGGGCCTGGCCTCGCTGCTGGCCTCGCACCGCCGCAAGCAGCGCGAAGCCCGCGAGGCCATGGGTCTGGTCGAGCGCATGGCCCGCGACATCGGTCAGCACCTGGACGGCGTCCAGGCCTTCACCGACCGCCTGGAACATCAGCGCCTGGCGCCGGACGCCGCCGCCTGCGTGCGCGCCATCAGCGACACCAGCCGCGACATGAGCGACATCCTCGGCCGCGCCATGGACCTGCACCGCGCCGCCACCGGAGGCCTGGCCCTGTCGCCGGAGCCGACCCGCCTGCGCGACCTGGCCGACGCGGTCGAGGCCCGCTGGGCCCCGCGCGCCGCCGAGGGCGGTTCGACCCTGCTGTTCTCCTATGACGGCGAGCCCGAGGCCGCCGCCCTGATCGATCCCTCGCGCCTGCTGCAGGTGTTCGACGCCTTGATCGACGGCGCCCTGGCCCACGGCCGCGGCGTCATCGAAGCCAGCCTGCGGGCCCGCCTCGACGGCGACCGCCTGCACCTGGAAGGCGATGTCCGCGACAACGCCGCCGCCGTCACCGCCGAGGAACGACTGGCCCGCGTGTTCGACCCGCTGGGCGAAGGCCGCATGGACGACCGCGCCGAGATGGCCCTGGGCGTGGGCATGGCGCTGGCCCACCGCGTGGTGCGCGAGATGGGCGGCCAGGTGCGCGCCGAGCCGAACCGCGGCGCTGGCCTGACCCTGCGCTTCGCCCTCTCCGCCCCCGCCGCCGAGGCGATCCTGGACGACGCCGAGGAGGTGACCGTCTCGGCCCGCCCCGCCCACATCCTGATCGTCGACGACAACGCCACCAACCGCATGGTCGCCGAGGCCCTGTGCGAGATGTTCGACTGCACCTCCGAGCAGGTCGTCGACGGCGTCGAAGCGGTCGAGGCCGCCCGTACCGGCCGGTTCGACCTGATCCTGATGGACATCAAGATGCCGCGCATGGACGGGGTGGCCGCCACCCGCGCCATCCGCGACCTGACCGGTCCCGCCAGCGTGGTCCCGATCGTGGCCCTGACCGCCAACGCCGGTCCAGAGGACGTCGCCGTCTATCTGGCCGCCGGCATGCAGGACGTGGTCGAAAAGCCGATCAAGCCCGAGCGCCTGGCCGTCGTGCTGAGCGCCCTGCTGGCCGGCGAGGACGAACAGGAAGCCGCCTGATCGCCCGCCAAGACTTCGAGGGTCACAACTTTTACGGTTGCAGATTCACTAGAAGTTGTCTCAAGATTTGTCTTGAGTAGAGCCCGCGACAGATCGCCGCCCGCCACTGGCATACGCGCCAAAGTAGCTCTAAGTTGTTCATGGAGCGGGAGGCGCGAGCGCGTGTTGAATTCGGCCGAACAGCAGGCCTGGGATTTCCTGAGCAAGGCGCCGCACTACGGCGCGCCAAGCGAGGTCGAGGACCACTTCGGTCGCGCCCTGGCCGCGTTCGGCTACGATCGCTTCGCCGCCACCCTGGTCAACGCCGAGCGCTACGGCAAGGAACCGCCGGCTCTGTCGCGCCAGGACTTCGACGCCTGGGACAGCCGCTATTGGGGCGAACGCTACGTCGTCCATGACCCCTGCGTTAAGCTGCTGCTGAAATCGAGCAAGTCGTTCGCCTGGAGCGACGCCAAGCCCCTGGGCGACCAGCGCGCCCACGCCATGTGGGGCGAGGCCTCGGAGTTCGGCATGAACGACGGCTACGTCGTGCGCGTGTTCGGCCCGGCCGGCCACGAGGTGCTGATCCGCATGTCGACCGCCGCGAACACGCCTGACATCGATCCAGCCGACCGCGCCGTGGTCGAAAGCCTGGCCACGGTGTTTGGCACCATCATGCTCAAGCACTGGGAGCTGCAGGACGACAATCCCGACTACGGGGTGATCTCCGAGCGCCAGGCCCAATGCCTCTATTGGGCCAGCCGCGGCAAGACCGACTGGGAGATCGGGGCGATCCTCGAGCTCTCGCCGCGCACCGTCCATCACCACATCGAGGCGGCCAAGAAGCGCCTGGGCGTCGTCAAGCGGCAGGAAGCGGTGATGAAGGCCGGTGAGTTGGGCCTGCTGAAGGCCAGCTGAAAGTCCGATCGACTGCACGCATTGCGCGCATAACGTCGGTACGTGAAATTACACAACCTTGAATATCACTCGATGATCTGTTAGGTCTTCGACATATCGCTTGGCGCGTGTGTGGGCTTGCTCCACCAAACCCTTTTCCGCCAGGGTGTGCGCCAGCGCACAGATGCCTTACCCCCGATAATCTGAAATGGCCTCACGGATTGAGGCGGCGCGCGTATAGGCCGTTTGGCCTATCGGCGATTGGGCGGATCATGTCGCCTAATGCAGCTGTCCAGAACGGGGGACAGCCATGATCCACATCATCACCTGCGAAAACCGTCACCTCTACGGCCCCCAGCTTTGGGCCATGCACGAAGAACGCCGCAAGCAATGCGTCGAGAAGAACGGCTGGGTCGACCTGGTCGTGCTCGACGGCGGCGAGGTCGACGACTACGACGACGCGCGCGCCATCTACCTGCTCGGCTTCGACGACGACATGCAGCTCGAGGTCGGCCTGCGCCTGCGGCCCACCGACGACCGCTGCATGCTGGCCGACAAGTTCGCCCACCTGATCGCCCCGGGCGAACTGCCCAAGAAGGGCGCCGACGTCTGGGAAGCCAGCCGGCTCTTCACCACCGAGGCCTATCGCGCCAAGAAGGGTCCGGGTCGCGGCGCCCGGGTGTTCGAGGCCTGGGCCGCGGCGATGGAACTGGCGCTGGTCAACAACATCAGCCGCTTCGTCGGCATGATCGACATGGCGCTCTATCCGGGCATCATGAACTCGCCGATCGACACGCGCCTGGTCGGTCTGCCGCGTCCCTACGAGTACGGCGTCGTCGCCGGCTCGGAAATTCTCCTGTCGCGAGAATTGCTTCACAGGGTTCGCGAATCGATCGCCATCGAATCGACCATCGGCTATCACGTCGACGAACAAGACCTGCGGGCCTTCGGCGACCTGGCCGCGGTGCAGCGCCAGGTGCTGCGGGCGATGACGCCTCAGATTCTTCCGGGTTCGGAGCGCGACGAAACCCTTTCCGCCGAAGCGCTTTTCCGTCTGCACGACGCCAGCGGCAAGGCTCGGAGGATTTGGAGCGATCGCGGCCAGAAACCGGAGTTTCAGCTTAACGCTTAGGGGAGTCTTAAACTCCACCTCAGCGACGTAGCGCCGCACCTGGCCAAGCTCGACTTTCGCCAACGCCCCGGTCGTGTCATTTTACACAAACAACCGTTGGAGGCGAAAAAGTTGAGTGAAGAAACCGAAGGCCGGCGACCCAATCCGGTCGATCTGCACGTCGGCGGTCGAGTCCGTATGCGTCGCAAACTCCTCGGCGTGAGCCAGGAGCAACTGGCTGATTCCCTGGGCCTGACCTTCCAGCAGGTCCAGAAGTATGAGCGCGGAGCCAACCGCGTCAGCGCTTCGAAACTGTATGAAATCGCCCGCACCCTGCAGGTGCCGGTGTCCTTCTTCTTCGACGGCCTGGCCGATCCGATGAACGGCGCCGAAGAGGACGAAGTCGGTCACCACGCCGAACGCGTTGTTCAGGAATTCCTGACCACGCCGGAAGGCCTGGAACTGGCCGAGGTGTTCCCGAAGATCAACCGCGGCCGCGTACGTCGCCAAGTGCTGGACCTCGTCCGCGCCATGGCCGAGGAAGCCGCCCGGGCCGACGCCTGATCCCACGGATCATCGAGTACGCTTAGAAGAGCCTCGCCTCCCGCCAGGCGAGGCTTTTTCTTTGCCTGTCTCAGAGGGGGCTCAGCCTGCGTCGGCGCGGCTCTGGGCGGCCGCCCAGATGCGCTTGGCCGTCTGCACCCCCGCCGGGGCCAGGCCTCGCAGGTCGGTGCTGCGCAGGAAGATCAGGCCCAGTTCCCGATCCTTGCGCCAGGCCACCTTCACGTCATGGGCGAGGCCGCCGACCAGGTCGACCAGTTGGGCGCTGACCGGGGGCGAGGATCCCGCCAGCATCTGCACCCGGGCCCCGCCGTCGGAGACGTCGCGGATCACGCAGTCCCAGGCGAAGGCGCCGCACAACAGCTTGCCCGACCGGTTCGTGGACAGGCGCGGCGACGTGCGCCGCTCGGCCCCCGAACGTGAATCGAACATAGACATGACCTGAAGAACGCACGGCGCGGTTAATCGGCCGTCTGTTGTGAAGGTTTTTCGAAGATTTACCTAAAATCCGGCCGCGCGGATCAGGCCGGGTCGCGCTCGCCGTCCGGCCGCCAGCCGTTGCCCAGGAGGTCGATCGCCATCAAGTGCGCCAGCTCCAGGACCTGGCCCTCCAGGCTGTCGAGCAGCTCCAACCGTCGCGCGGGCGAGGCGGTGTGGGCGTATAGGGCGCAAAGGACCTGCAGGCGCGCGCGGATGCTGGGCGGCTGGAAGGTCGAGTGCAGCAGCGAGGGTTCGGCCCGTTCGGCCGCCGAGGCGCCGCGGCAGCCGAAGGATCGCGTCGGGAAGTCCTCGGACGCGGTCCCGAGCCCCGGCCAAGACTGCGCCTGGATCGACTGCATGGACATGATGGAACTGTGCTTTCCTGGCTTGGGGTTGAAGATCGTCAGGCCACGAGGGCCGGGGCGCCGCAGCGCATGCCGTTGGTGCGGACGTCGGCCTCGCCCAGGCCCACGCCCAGCAGGCCGGTCAGGCTGTTGATCACCTGATCGAGCGGCGCGGCCGCGGCCGACAGCACCGGCGTCAGGGCGGTCAGCACCGCCGACTTGCCCAGCCCCAGCTGCAGGCCCAGCAGCTCGACATCGAGCGTCAAGCCGGTGACCAGGGTGGCCACGGTCGTGCCGGCCAGGTCGTTGGTCTTCACCGTCTTGACCGTGCCGGCCTTCACGTCGGCGTTGCTGAACACCACGTTGCGGAACGATCCGCCGCCCAGGTCCACCTTCGACGCGCCGTCCACCGTGAACAGCGGCGCCTGGACGATGCGGGCCTTGGACGGGCTGAGCGCCTGCTTGAAGTCCGACAGCTTGCCGGTGTCGATCTGGCCGATGGTCAGCGAGCCGACGCTGGGCTTGACCGCCAGGGTGGTGGTGCGGGTCGCGCAGTCCAGCGCCGCCAGCTTGGCCTCGCCCGAGGCCAGTTCGACCAGCAGCGGGACCTTGACCTGGGCCGCGCCAGCCAGAAGGCCGGAGCCGAGCAACTTGGCCTCGACATAGAGCCGCGCCTGGGCCGTGCGAACGACGACGGACTTGTCCTGGGTGACGGTCATGAACGGCGTGCTGTTCATCGGCTCGCCGATCGCCAGCCAGCCGTCGACGTCGGCCAGGCCCGGCACGGCGCTGCCGAGGTCCAGCTGCACCTGTCGGGAGCCGTTGCTCAGCGTCAGCATGGCGTTGGCCAGCAGCATGGCGTCGATGCCGATCGCTGCGCCAGCCCCGCCGGCGACCCGGTCCTGGCGACCATAGGGGCCCGGATCTATCAGGGCGCTGAGCTTGACGGTCTGGTTGGCGGCGGTGGCCGAGGCCAGAACCTTGGCGGCCCCGGCGGCGCGGGTCTTCCCCTCCGTCGAGAGCACGTCGGACAGCACCGACAGGGCCTTGCTGGTCTTGACGTTGGTCTTCAGCAAATCATCGTAGCTGGCCGCCTGGATCCCCAACTTGGTGTCGAGGGCGTCGAGATAGCCGAACAGCTCGACATCCGCGTCGACCAGGGACTGGTAGTCCATCACCGACAGGTTCACCGAGCTGCCCGTCAGGCCGCTGAGCAGGGCGTTGGCGACGCCGCCGTCCAGACTGGCTAGGCGCGTGCCGATCGAGAAGCTGGCCAGGTCTGCGCGGGCGGCGGTGGCCTGCCGACGGATCGGAATGCTCGGCTTGCCCAGCAGGGCCTGAGCGAAGAACAGGTCGACCTGGCCTTCCACGGTGACGCGGGCGGCGTCGGCGCCGTTCTCGCCGGCCTGGAAGCGCTGCGGCGGGGCCGCCTGCTGGGCGTCGTAGCGGCCCTTGGCCACCTTCACCGCCACCGTCCCGCCGACCGGATTGACCTCGACCGTGGCGTTGGCCGCGCGGTCGGCGCGAGTCAGGTCGGCGGCCGCGGAAAGGGCCGCCAGGTCGGCGACGCCCTGCAGGCGCCGCGACTGCAGATAGACCGAGCCCAGGTCGACGGCCAGGGCCGCCAGGCCGACGCCGCCGGTCAGGGCCGCCGCGGCGAAGATCGCCACGCCGCCGCGCTCATTCGAAAGCCAGTTGCGCATCGCTCAATAGCCTCCGAGACGCACCGAGGCCTGGCGGGTGATCAGGCTGGACGGCATGGGCGTGATGCTGGCGAAGGCGAAGATCGGGCTGTTGGAAGCGTCGTAGGCGACCGAGACCACCGCCCGGTCGCCGCGGTCCGAGACCGTGGTCTTCAGCTTGGTGGGATCGAGCCCGGCATAGTCGACGACGCCCGCGGCGGCCGCTTCGCTGGCCAGTTGGCTGCGCTCGGCGGTGTTGAGGCCGGCCACGGCCGCCCGGGCGGCGTCATTGGCCACCTGCTGCACCGAATGGGCCATCCAGAAGTAGGCGCCCCAGCCGAGCATGCCGACCACCAGGACCAGCAGCATCGGGACGACCAGGGCGAACTCGACAAGGGCGGTTCCTTGCCGGTCGGCGCCGAACTTCGAAAGCGAACGATGTTTCCTCATACGCGCCTCACACGCCCTTCTGGTTGTGAGGCAAGATTAGATCGACCTTGGCTGTCTCCTCGTTCGTGCGGGTAATACGTACTTTATGAACTTCACGGACATGGAACCCTCAACCTCTGCGACGTTCTGCCGCCCCCTGCACGCCGTTGCCCCCTCACTCGCCCGACGGTAACTTTAGCGCGCAACCGACCAACCATTCCGAGAGTTTGTTTCGGTGAATGCGTAGCGTCCGGATTCCACGCAAATCTGGAGTAGCGACATGAAGTCGCGCGACATCCCGCCCGCCCGGATGACCGCGGGGGAAATCAGCCGCAATTTCGGCCAGTGGCAGGACGTGGCTCTATCGGGGCCTGTGATCGTCACCCATCACGGCCGTCCACGCGTGGTGATGATCTCAGCCGAGCACTACGCCGCCGCCGGATTTGAAGAGGGGCCCGTCGGCTACGACAACGACTCCGCCCTCCAGACGGCCGAAACGGCGCGCTCGGCGATCCTGGGCCACATGAACGAGGCGTTCGTGGCCCTGGATCCGGACCTGCGCATCACCGCCGTCAATGCCGTGTTCGAGGACCTCAAGGGCGCCAGCGCCTCGCAGTTGGTGGGCGCGGCCTGGAACGAGGTGTTCAACGCCCCCGCCCAGGCCCTGATCGGCGAACAGTTCCGTCGCGTGCTGCGCACCGGCGAGACCCTGGAATTCGAATCCGAATCGACGGTCCAGCCCGGCCGCAGCTTCGGCGTGCGCGTCTTCCCCTATCCGGGCGGCGTGGCGGCGCTGTTCGTCAACCGCACCGAGGAGCGCGACCTGCGCGCTCGCCTGGACCGCGCCGCGGCCCTGGAGGCCGCCCTCGCCGTCCTGCCGGACCTGGCCACGGCGCGGCTGAACATCCGCGGGGTGCTGGCCGGCATGGACGCCGACTTCCTGCGCCTGACGGGCTTTTCCGAACCCGAGCTACGCGACTGCCGCCTCAGCGACATCGTCCGCCCGGCCGAGCGTCGCGGCCTGACCATGGCGGTCGAACGCGCCCTGCAGGGCGAGGCTCCGAGCCGCCTGCCGGTCACCCTTCTGGTCAAGGACGGGGCCGAGCGCACGGTCGAACTGAGCTTGGCGACGATCCGGCGCGACGGCATACCGGACGGCGTCCTGGTGGCGTTCGCGGCCTGAGCCGCCGAGCCAACTTGACCGTAAGGAATATTCCACCGAACGACGTTCGTTAAGCTCTTGTTTTTTCGACGCTCCCGAGGCAAACCCGAAATGTTGGTTTTCGTATACGGGAGGGCGTCATGGCGGGCTCGCCTATTCCCCATCCAGTCGACAGGCATGTCGGCGCGTTGATCCGCGCCCATCGTCGCGCGGCCGGCGTTTCGCAGGAAGATCTGGCCAAGGCGATCGGCCTGACCTTCCAGCAGGTGCAGAAGTACGAGACCGGCGAAAACCGGATCAGCGCCTCCAAGCTGGTGGAGGTGGCCCGCACGCTCGACGTGCCGATCGCGGCCCTTTTCGACGGCCTGGACGCGACCACCGAGGGGGGCGACAGCCTGATCGCGCGCTTCACCGCCCTGCGCGATTCCAACCCGTTCATGCAGGCCGCCGTCGACCTCCCCGAGCCGATCCGCGCCGAGCTTTTCCGGCTGGCGACGGTCTATGCGACGGAAGACACGACGGCGCCCTGAGGCAAAAGCTGTTTATTTGTCAGGATTTGATCCGCCCGCGAAGCGAAGGTGGTGGCTGGGGGCGGGATCGAACCGCCGACCTGTGGGTTATGAATCCACCGCTCTAACCATCTGAGCTACCCAGCCGCCGAAGCGGAGCGGGCTTATAAGCGCAAACCGGGGAGGTCTTCAAGCCCGGTTTGCGATCTCATCCACAACCGCGCCGAGGCGCTTGGCCAGGCTTTCCGGACCGTAGTCGGCGAGCACCGCCGCGCGCGCCTTCTGGCCCAAGGCGACCGCGCTGGGCGGATCGGCGATCAGGCCGGCCAGGGCGTCCGCCAGGGCGAGCGCGTCGCCCGGGGACGTCAGGCGGCCGCTGACGCCCTCGACGATCATCTCGTCCGGCCCCGGAATGGCGCTGGCGGCGACCGGCAGGCCGGCGGCCATGGCCTCCAGCAGCACCAGCGGGAATCCCTCCTGGTAGGAGGGGAAGGCGAAGACGTCGCCGGTAGCCAGGAAGGCGGGCGCATCGCGCCAGCCGACCAGCCGCACGCGCTCGCCAAGGCCGTGCTCGGCGATCAGACCTTCCAGCCTGACGCGCTCGTCGCCCTCCCCCGCGATCTCGACCTCGAAGGCCAGGCCCCGGTCGCGCAGCAGGGCGGCGGCGGCGATCAGCAGATCGAACCCCTTCTTGGGATGCAGGCGGCCGGCCGCGACGATGCGCGGCGGACGCCCAGGCGCCGCGAAGGGCTCGGCCAGCACCTTCGGGATCTTCACCGCGTTGGGCACAAAGTGGACGCGTTCGGCCGGAACGCCGCGCTCGATAGCCAGCTCGGCCAGATGGCGACCGACGCAGATATAGTCGGTGCGGGTGGTCTCGATGTCGAAGACAGGCTTGTGGACGCAGATCGCCAATCGCGTCGATCGCGGCGCGGCCTTCTGGAACAGGCGCGCGGGCCGCTGGCCGTGGCTGAGGATCAGGGCCGGCTTCACGGCCTTCACGATGCGACGGGCCGCGCCGAGCGTCAGGGGATCCCAGTCGGTATAGGCGGGCATGGACAGCAGCGGCGGGCTGCGGCCGGCCTGACTGTCGGCCACCTTGCCCCCGGCCCGCACGACGCCGGCGCAGAGGCCGCCGCGCCGGGCGGCCCAGGCCTCGAGGATCGGCTGGTAGTCGAGGAACACCTGCTCCAGTCCGCCCAGCCCCTTGCCCAGCATGGCGTGCAGGATGGCGGTCAAGGCGAGCTCCGAAACTGGGGCGCGGGGCCCGGAAAGCGCCGGACCCTTCCCCGCGCGGCCGGTCCTGTCAATGCGCCTGCCGAAAACCGCGACGCCCGCGCTCGCCGCCCCCTCGCCTAGTTCGCGAAAAGGCGGTTATGGTCCCTCCATGCGTTCATCCCTGATCTTCGCCGCCTCCGCCCTTCTCGCCATCGCCGCCTGCGGCCCGGGCGAGGCCCAGGACAGCGCCGCCCCGGCCGTGACCGCCGACGGTGGCCCGGTCGAGACCCGCGCCGCCAACGCCCCCGACCAGAAGCCCGCCTTCGCCGGCCAGACCCGCGCGCCGCTGAAGGCCGCCGGCGTCGCCTACCAGGTGCAGGTCGTGGCCAAGGGACTGGACCATCCGTGGGCGATCGCCTTCCTGCCCGATGGCTCGCCCCTGGTGACCGAGCGCGCCGGCCGTCTGCGCCTGCTGGCCAAGGACGGGACCCTGTCGCCCGCCGTCGCCGGCCTGCCGGCGGTGGACGCCAACGGTCAGGGCGGCCTGCTGGGCCTGGCGGTCGATCCGCACTACGCCCACAACGGCCTCGTCTATTGGAGCTACGCCGAGCCGCGTGACGGCGGCAACGGCACGAGCGTGGCTCGCGGCAAGCTGGTCCCGGGCCCGACGCCCAAGGTCGAGAGCGTCCAGGTGATCTGGCGCCAGACCCCGGCCCTGGCCTCGCCGCTGCACTTCGGCGGCCGGCTGGTCTTCGCCCGCGACGGCAACCTGTTCGTCACCACCGGCGAGCGCTCGATCCCCGAAGGCCGCGCCCAGGCCCAGCGCCTGGACGGGACCCTGGGCAAGGTGATCCGCATCAAGCCGGACGGTTCGATCCCCGAGGGCAACCCCTTCGCCGGCCAGACCGGGGCCAAGCCCGAGATCTGGTCGATCGGCCACCGCAACCTGCAGGCCGCCGCCATCAATCCCAAGACCGGCGAGCTGTGGACCGTCGAGCACGGCGCCAAGGGCGGCGACGAGCTGAACATCCCGCGCGCCGGCAAGAACTATGGCTGGCCGACCATCACCTATGGCGAGGAATATTCCGGCAAGCCGATCGGCGACGGGATCACCGCCAAGGAGGGCCTGGAGCAGCCGATCTACTACTGGGATCCGGTGATCGCGCCCTCGGGCATGGCCTTCTACACCGCCGACCTGTTCCCTGCCTGGAAGGGCAGTCTGCTGGTCGGCTCGATGAAGGAGCACCACATCGCCCGCCTGACGCTGGACGGCGATAAGGTGGTCGGCGAGGAGCGCCTGCTGACCGAGTTCGGCGAGCGGATCCGCGACGTCGTGGTCGGCCCCGACGGCGCCGTCTGGGCGGTGACCGACGAGGAAGACGGCAAGGTGCTGCGGATCACGCCCAAGGGCTGAAGCTTCATCGCGGCGCGATTGACGAATCCACCTCAGGCTGCACCGATGCGGCCACAACCTGCGAGGCTGGGATGTTCAATCGTCGTCGCGTTCTGTCGCTGCTTTCCTCGCCGTTCCTCGCGAGTGTCGCCGGCCGCGCCCTGGCGGCCGACGGCGTCGTGGCCGCGCCGATCACGCTGAACGACAAACGGATCCTGATCGACGTGACGCTCGGAGGCAAAGGCCCCTACCCCTTCGCGATCGACACCGGCGGCGCCTTCAGCCTGATCCGCGAGTCGCTGGCCGAAGAGCTGAAGCTGCGCCAGGTGCGGACCCTGTGGCTGAACGGCAAGCCCTCGCCGATATACGAGGCCAAGGACGTCGTGATGGGCGGCGCCGTGCGCCAGCAGATCGTGGCCTTCGGCGGCATAGAAGGCCTGCGGCTGGGCGCCCAGGGGGCGTTGGCCGCGGGGTTGCTGACCACGGGAGACAGCGAGCTCGACCTCGACGCCGGCGAGTGGCGACTGTTCCCCAACGGGCCGCCGGACCGGAACGGCTATGTCCGCGCGCCCGCCGAACTGCGGCTCGAAGGCGCCAACGCCTCCAAGCGCATCTTCGGCCAGGTGATGCTGAACGGAGCGCCGCTGGAGGCGATCCTCGACACCGGCGGACCGCTGGTCCTGACCATGCCCTACGAGGAAGGCGTCAAGCGGGGCCTATGGAACGACGCCACGCCCTATTCGCCGCAATCGTTTTCGGGCGGGGTGCTCGGCCTGAGTAAGAGCCGCGGGCGGATGGTGCGGGCCAAGCGGCTCGAACTGGGCCCGATCGTGCAAGAGAACGTCCTGGTGTGCGTGCGTCCGCCCGACATGGATCAAGCCGGCCAGCGCGCCCATGCCGTGCTGGGCCTGCCGTTCCTGCGGACCATGAACTGGTCGCTGTCCAGCGACGCCCTCTGGGTGAGGCGCAACAGCCAGGCCCCCACCGTGCCTACCTATGCGCTCTCCGGGGTGTGGGTGACGAACGACGGCGGCAAGGTCGTGGTCGATTCCGTCGGTGGCGGCAGCCCGGCGGCCAAGGCCGGCGTGCGTCCGGGCGACGTCGTTCAGAACGTGGCCGACCTGCGCGAGGCCATCGCCCTGTTCAACGGTCCGGCCGGCCAGCCGAGCACCGTGACGCTGAAGCGCGGCGGCGAGACCGTGACGGCCGAGTTCGTGATGACCGACTACCTCTGAGGCTCAGTCCACGTCTTGCCGGGCCCGCCAAGCCTTGCGGGCTTCGGACGGCTTTCCCTTGACCAGCGCCCCGGCCGCGACGCCGGCCAGAAACGAGGCGGTCGGATGGGCCAGGATGATGTCGGCCACCCGCTCCTCGATCGGCGCCTTGCGCGACTTGGCGTGCTGGTTGGACTGGGCCAGGGCCCAGATCGCCACCACGGCCGCGGCGATGGCGGCGACGATGGCGTGGGCCCAGGCCGTGCCGACCACCGAGGCCAGAAAGGCGAACACCGCCATGGCCCCCGAGACAGCGGCGATCGCCGCGGCCATGACCAAGCCCGCGCCGCGCACCAGCCGCGAGGTCAGCCTCTCGATGAAATCGTCCACCATCGCCCTCTCCGTGAAACAGCCTTTCGGCTAACGCGCGAGGCGGGGTTTGGTGTCAGCCCGCCGACACAAGCAGGTCTGTCACCGCTTCGCCGATGGCGAGGCTGCTGGTCAGGCCCGGACTCTCGATGCCGAACAGGGCCACGAGACCGGGCAGGCCGTGCGTCTCGGCGCCGCGCAGCTGGAAGTCGGGCTGCGGCTCGTCGGGTCCATGCAGCTTGGGCCGCACGCCGGCGTAGTCGGGCGTCAGGGCTCCGTCGGGCAGGCCCGGCCAGAACTTGCGGATATAGGCCGCGAAGGCCTCCGCTCGCGCCGGATCGACCGAATAGTCGGGAGCCGGGACGTATTCCAGGTCGGGACCGAACACCGCCTGGCCGCCCATGTCGTTGCGGTAGTGGGTGCCCAGCGCCCCGTGGATCGGCGGGGGATAGATCAGGCGCTGGAACGGCGCCCGGCCGGCCAGCCGGAAATAGACGCCCTTGCCGTAATGGGCGGTTGGGATCTGATCGGCCGGAAAGCCCTCGATGGCCGCCGCTACGCCCTGCGCCGATAAGCCGGGCGCCGTGACTAGCAGGCGGGTCGTCAGGGCGGTCGGATCCGCGCCGCCGGCTCGCACCGAGAACCCGCCGCCCTCCAGAGGCGTCGCGCCCTCGAACGGCGTTCCCAGCACCACCGCTCCGCCGGCGGCCTCGATCTCGCCTTGCAGGGCCAGCATGTAGTCGTGGCTGGCGAAGACGCCGCTCTCGGGCGACAGCAGGGCCGCGTGGGCGTTGAGGCCGGGCTCAAGCGCCTGGGCCTGTGCGCCCGACAGTCGCTCCATGCCCTCGACGTCATTGGCCAGGGCCTGGTCCCAGATGGCGTCGAGACGGACGATCTCGTCGTCGCTGGTGGCCACGACCAGCTTGCCGCACTTCTTGTAGGCGACCTTGTGGGCGTCGAGGAACGCATAGAGCCGCCGCCGGCCTTGCACGCAGAGGCGAGCTTTCAGCGAACCGGTCGGATAGTAGAGCCCGCCGTGGATCACCTCGGAATTGCGCGACGACACGCCCTGGCCGATGTGCCCCTCGGCCTCCAGCACCGCGACCACCAGGCCTCGCCGCGACAGGGCGTAGCCGCAGGCCAGCCCCACCGCGCCCGCGCCCACCACGACGGCGTCGAAATCGAACTCGGTCATTTAAACGCCACCGGCCTTCGCGCCCCGTGCCGGACGCCGAGGATGAGGATGTCCCGCTCGCGGATGCGATAAGGGATGAGGTAGAGCGGAATGGTCACGCCCCGAACGCCCGAACCAAAGGCCGGCTTCAGGCCGTATCCCTCCGGCGCATTCGCCAGGCTCTGGCAACGTTGGATAAGGTGGTCGACGAAGCTTGCTGCTGCCCTCGGCTTGTCGGCGGCGATATCGTCGCCGATCGCGCTGATGTCCCTTGCCGCCGGTGCGCTCAAGCGAACCGGCTTCAAGCCTGATCGTCCTGAGCGTCCGCCATGTCCTCGTATCTGGCCGGAAGATTGACCGAAACCATCGAAGCGCTGCGAACCGGCCTGTTCATGGCGGCAAGCCTAGCACGAACCCGGTCGAGCGCCAGTCGCGCCCATGCCTGCACCAGGCGTGGCCTATCCACGCCAGCGGCATAGCTTGACCATTGCCAGCGCGCCAGTTGCATGTTCAGCCGTGGATCGCAGTCCAAGGATCCGAGTCATGAGCGCTTCACGTCGCCCCGCCATTGTCGTCCTGGGACTGTCTGGCGCCCTGCTCGCCGGTGCGGCCCTCGCGCAACCGACGGCCTATCATCGGCTGAGCGGCCCCGACGTGATCTGGACCCGCAAGCCCAGCGGAGCGGACATGGGCTCGCTGTTTCCCAGCAAGGCCATGCAGGCCGGCCGAGGCGGCGCGGCGGTGCTCGAATGCCTGCTCACGCCGAAAGGCGGTGTCGCCGACTGCGTAATCTTGGCCGAGACCGAGCCCGATTTCGGCAAGGCGTCGCTGAAGGTCACGCCGAAATTCGGCTTCGACGTCCGCAAGATGACTCCGGACATGCTGGCCGGCGCGGTCGTGACCCTGCCGATCAGCTGGGGAGCCCCCGACGGGCGGCCGCCCCTCACGCCGGAATATCGGGCAGGCGGGCGCCCCTACCTGATCACGCCGAAGGCCGACGGGAAGGTTCCCTGCGCCACCAAGGCCGCGCCGGACCAGCACTGCGACATCCACGACCTGACCTGGGAAAAGCAGCCGAGCCTGGAGGAGACCGCTCCCCAGGTCCGGATGGTCCACGGCGGGCCGGACGTCACCAGCCTGCTGTGCTCGACACGCCCCGACCGTCAGCTGGATGGCTGCGAAGCGTTCGGCGCGCCGACCGCCGAACAGCTGGACGCCATGGACCAGCTGGCCAAGCAGTTCGTGGCCAAGGCCGAGGCCGACGACAAGACGCCGGTGACCCACGGCCGCGTACTGCTGCGGTTCAACTGGCCGGTGCTGCGCCGCGCGGTCGACGCCAGCCATTTGAGCCCGCCCGCGCAGCCCTAGGGTCCGTACTCAATAAGCGCTAGCGACGGAGCGGTGTTGCTGATTCAAGGCTTCTGAAAGGGAGCCTTGAAGATGGCCAAGCAGGTTCAGTGGCTTAGCGATGAAGAGTGGGCTCGGATCGAGCCGCTGCTGCCACGCGGGCGAAAGGGCGCTCACCGGGTGGACGACCGTAGGGTGATCTCGGGGATCGTCCACATGCTCAAGAGCGGGGCGCGCTGGCGCGACTGCCCGCCGGAGTTTGGCCCCTACACGACGGTCTACAACCGCTTCAACCGCTGGAGCCGCCAGGGCCTTTGGCTGCGGATGTTCGAGGCCCTGACTGGGCACAACGGCATTTTCGACGGCGCGGCCATAGACGCCACCCACATCAAGGCCCACCGCTCGGCGGCCGGCGCAAAAGGGGGGCCTTCGCCCAGGCGATAGGCCGCTCACGCGGCGGTCGCACCACCAAGGTCCACGGCCTGGTCGACGAACGCGGCAAGCCCCGGGTGTTGCTGCTCAGCGCCGGAAACATCAACGACATCAGCATGGCCCACGCCCTGATCCAAGCCGCCGGGCCATTCCGTCGCCTGCTCGCCGACAGGGCCTATGACGCCAATCACTTTCGCCAGCGGCTGGCCGAGCAAGGCGCCGAGGCGGTCATACCCTCCACCACCTCGCGCAAGGTCCCAATCGCCTACGACGCCCAAGCCTACAAGCAGCGAAACCTCGTCGAGCGCATGTGGTGCAGGCTCAAGGACTTCCGACGCGTGGCCACCCGTTACGACAAGCTGGCCAGAAACTACCTCTCCGGCGCCCTCATCGCAGCCCTCTGCGCCTACTGGCTCAATTGAGTCCGGACCCTAGGGTCCGCGACGTCTAGGCGAGCGTCCCCCACTGTTCCCAAAGCTTGCCCCCCGTCGCCTTGGCCTTCTCCACGGCGGCTTCCTTGACGTGGCCGTAGCCGCGGATCTCGGAGGGGACCTCGGCCAGCTTGATCGCCAGGGCCTTGTTCTCGGGGCGCAGGCCGGCGGCCAGGCGGTCGAGCGTGACCTCGTAGTCGGCGATCAGGCCTCGCTCCATCTTCCGCTCCTCGGTCTTGCCGAAGATGTCGAAGGCGCCGCCGCGCAGGCCCTTCATCCGGGCGATCACCGGGAAGGCGAAATCAAGCATCCAGCCGCCGAAGGCGATCTTCCTGGGCCTGCCGTCCTTGCCCTTGGGGGCGATCAGCGGCGGCGACAGCCAGACCTTGGCCTTGCCCCCCTTGAAGGTTCCGGCCAGTTCCCGGGCGAAGCGGCCGTCGGTGTAGAGGCGGGCGACCTCGTACTCATCCTTGCAGGCCATCAGCTTGTAGAGGTTTACCGCCGCAGCCCGGGTCAGGGGCAGGTCGGCGCCCTCCCCGACCACCGCGAACTCGGCGTGACGGACCTTCGCGATCCGTTCGGCGTAGCGGGCGGCGTAGGCTGCGTTCTGATAGGCGGCGAGGTCCTCGACGCGGCGGGCGACCAGGACGTCCAACGGTTCGGTCTGCGGGGTGGGCACGTCAGTCGGCTTGTCGCCGGCCATGGCCGGGTCGAAGGCGATCTGACGACCCAGCTCGAAGGCCTGCAGGTTGGCGTCGGCGTCCACCCCGTTCAGCTTGATGGCCCGGTAGAGCGCGCGACTGGAGACCGGGATCACGCCGCGCTGCCAGGCGAAGCCGACCATGATCATGTTGGCGTAGATGGCGTCGCCGAACCGGGCCTCGGCCAGGCGCTGGGCCGGACAGGCGTCGAAGGCCTTGGTTGCGGCCTTGACCCGCCGGGCCATGGCCCCGCCGTCGAAGCGCACGTCGCGGCTGGTGACGAAGTCCGCCGTGGGGGCGAAGTCGCTGTTGCCGAAGGCCATGGTGCGGTCCTTGGCGTAGAGCGACAGGGCCTCGGGGCTGGCGGCGACCAGCAGGTCGCAGGCGATCAGCACGTCGGCGCTGGCGGCCGGCACGCGGCCGCCGACGATGGTGTCCTCCAGCTCGCCGATCTTGACGTGGCTAAACACCGCCCCGCCCTTCTGGGCCAGGCCCGTCATGTCGACCACGCTGCCGGCGCGGCCGTCGATATGGGCGGCCATGGCCAGGATCGAGGCGACGGTGGTCACCCCGGTGCCGCCAACGCCGGTGAAGATGATCCGCCGCACGCCGTGGAAGTCCTCGAACGCCGGCAAGGGCGTGGAGTCCGCCGACAGCGGCGCGGGCTTGGCGGTCTCGCCGGCCTTTTCGGCGCCCTCCAGGGTGATGAAGGACGGGCAGAAGCCCTCGACGCAGGAATAGTCCTGATTGCAGCTGGACTGGTTGATCTTGCGCTTGCGGCCGAAGGCGGTGTCGAGCGGCTCGACCGACACGCAGTTGGACTTCACCGAGCAGTCGCCGCAGCCCTCGCAGACCAGCGGATTGATGAACACCCTCTGCGTCGCCTTGGCCATGGTTCCGCGCTTGCGGCGGCGTCGCTTCTCGGTGGCGCAGGTCTGGTCGTAGAGCAGCACCGTCGTGCCGGACGTCTCGCGCAGGCGCTCCTGCACGGTCATCAGCTCCGAACGCGGGAAGATCTCGACGCCGGGGGCCAGGTCCGTCACGCCCTCGTAGCGCTTGAGATCGTCGACGACGATGACCGTCTTGGTCACGCCTTCGCTGGCCAGCTGGCGGGTGATCTGGGCCGGGGTGAAGCCGCTCTCGGCGCGCTGACCGCCGGTCATGGCCACCGCGTCGTTGAACAGCAGCTTGTAGGTGATGTTGGCCCCGGCCGCGACGGCGGCGCGGATGGCGAGCGATCCCGAGTGATTGTAGGTGCCGTCGCCGAGGTTTTGGAAGACATGCTTCTCGGTGGTGAAGGGCGCCGCGCCGACCCAGGTCAGGCCCTCGCCGCCCATGTGGGTGTTGAGGTCGGTCTGGGGATCGTTGAAGCCGGCCATGTAGTGACAGCCGATGCCGGCCAGGGCGCGCGAGCCCTCGGGCAGCTTGGTCGAGCTGTTGTGCGGGCAGCCCGAGCAGAAGAACGGCTTGCGGGCCTGGTCCGAGGCCAGGCTGACGGCGGCGACGCCGGCGGCCGAGACGCGGTTCAGATAGGCGCGCGCCCGCTCCATGTGCGAGCCTTCGGGCAGGCGGTCGTAGATGGCCAGAGCGATCTCGGCCACAGACAACGAGCCCAGCTCCGACAGCAGGGGATGGCCCTTCTCGTCGGTCTTGCCGATGATGCGGGGACGGGCCTGGGCCGGCAGGTCATAGAGCGCGGCGCGCGCCTGGGGTTCGATCAGGGCCCGCTTGTGCTCGATGACCATCAGGGTCTCGAGGCCGGCGGCGAAGGCGCGCAGGCCCAGCGGCTCCAGCGGCCAGGGCATGCCGACCTTGTAGACCGACACGCCGAGGTCGGCGGCTTCCTGCAGGCTCACGCCCATGGCCGAGAAGGCCTCCAGCACGTCCTTGTAGGCCTGCCCCTGGCAGACGATGCCCAGGCGGGCCTTGCCGACCCGCACGTGCGAGGCGCCCAGCACCACCCGGTCGATCTGGTTGGCGCGGGCGAAGGCCAGGGCGGCGGGGATCTTGTGGAGACGGAGACGACGCTCCTTCTCCATCGGCTGATCCTTCAGCCGGATGCCCAAGCCTCCGGGCGGCATGGCGAAGTCCGGGATCACCGCGTGGTGGCGATCCAGCGACACGTCGATGGTCACGCCGCTGTCCATAGTGTCGGCTAGGGCGATCAGACCGGTCCACAGGCCCGAAAAGCGCGACATGGCGATGCCCAGCAGGCCGTAGTCGAGCACCTCCTGCACATCGGCCGGCGACAGCACGGGAATTTCGAAGTCTTGGAACGCGAATTCCGACTGCGACGGCAGGGTCGAGCTCTTGCAGGCATGGTCGTCGCCGGCCACGGCCAGCACGCCGCCGGTCGGGAAGGTCCCCGCGAAATTGGCGTGCTTGAAGACGTCGCCGGTGCGGTCGACGCCGGGCGCCTTGCCGTACCAGAGGCCGTAGACGCCGTCGTGGGTCGCGCCCGGGAAGAGGTTGGCCTGCTGGCTGCCCCAGACCGCCGTGGCGGCCAGGTCCTCGTTGAGGCCTTCCTTGAAGACCACGTCGTGGGCGGTGAGCAGCTTGTTGATGCGCGCGGCCTGCTGGTCGAGGCCGCCCAGGGGCGAGCCGCGATAGCCCGACATGAAGCCCGCGGTGTTCAGTCCGGCGAGGCGATCCAGGCGCTTTCTATCGAGCAGCACACGGAGCAGCGCCTGCACGCCAGTGATGAACGCGCGACCATCTTCGAGCACATATTTGTCGTCAAGCGTGACTTCCGAGTGCCGCATGGCAAAATTTTTCCTCCCGGGTCTTTTCGCCCGTAAGGCAATATCTTATAGAAGCGCGGAAATTGTTTGCCCAAGGCGTGCCCGAGTCAGGGGCGCTTCGCGCAAAATCGACGCGTCAAACACCCTCTGGGGGGAGGAATTCTTGTCCGAACAACTCGACGCCGTGGATGCCAAGATCCTGGATCTCATCCAACACGACGCCGGACTGTCCGTCGCCGAGATCGCCGAGCGAGTCGGGCTGTCTTCCAGCCCGTGCTGGCGACGCATCAAGCGACTGGAAGACGCGGGCGTCATCCAGCGCCGCGTGACCATTCTGGACCGCGAAAAGCTGGGCCTCGGCTTCGAGGTCTATTGCACCGTGAAGCTGTCGCTGCCGACCAAGGAAAACCTCGAGACGTTCGAGCACGCCGTGGCCAAGTGGGCCGAGGTGGTGCAGTGCGCCACCGTGACCGGCGCGGCGGACTACGAGATGCGCATCGTCACCCGCGACATGCACGCCTTCGACGAGTTCCTGCGCGACAAGATCCTGTCGCTGGGCCTGGTGTCGAACATCGAGAGCCGCATCGTCATCCGCGGCGTCAAGAACTCGACGGCCGTGCCGCTGGGCCTGGTCAGCCCCTATGTCAGCCCCCTGAGCTAGGGGTCATGAGGGCGGCGCGAGCCGTCCTCGACAACAGCGCTTGCATCCCAGGCCCGGGAGTCCTCCACTAGGGGCAAGGTCGGATCATATCGACCGGGAGGACACGCCCCATGGGCCAGCACGTCGATCACACGACGGCCGGCGAGCGCTATCGGCGCTTCGCCGACTTCTATCCCTTCTACCTGTCCGAACATCAGAGCCGCACCAGTCGCCGCCTGCATGTGGTCGGCACCGGCCTGGTCATCATCAGCCTGGTGCTGGGCTTCTCGATCAGTCCGTGGTTCTTCGCGGTCGCGCCGCTGGTCGGCTACGGCTTCGCCTGGATCGGCCACTTCGTGTTCGAGAAGAACCGCCCCGCCACCTTCCGCTATCCGCTGTTCAGCCTGATGGGCGATTTCCGGCTGTTCTTCGAGACGGTGGGCGGCCGCCGGCCCTGGTAGGGCGGCCGTCGCGCAAGGCTTTTGACCTGGGCTTCCGGATTGGCGCCGCACTTGCTGCGTAGGGTGGCAAGCGACCCATTTCGAGAAAGCCGCCGGACTATGTTCCAGAAGAAGAAAGACGTTCCCGCTTCGCTGTCCCTGGAGCCCCTGGCGACCGCCCCGATCCAGGTGCAGCTGCAGCCGCAGCCGGCCCCGCCGCCGCCGCGCCCCAAGCCCGCCTCGCTGATCGCCCAGGGCCTGACCATCCGCGGCGACGTCTCGGGCGACGGCGAACTGCATCTGGACTGCGTGGTGATCGGCGACATCAAGGTCGGCAAGCTGGTGCTGGGTCCCAACGGCAGCGTCGAGGGCTCGATCGCCGCCCAGGCCATCGAGATCCACGGCAAGGTCAAGGGCACGGTCGCCGCCCGCGCCGTGCGCCTGTACGGCACGGCCAAGGTCGATGGCGACATCGCCCACGAGCAGCTGGCCATGGAGACCGGCGCCGACTTCCAGGGCCGCAGCGTCAAGTTCACCCGTCCCGCGCCCCAGCCCGCCCCTGCTCCCGCGCCAGTCGCGCCGGCTCCGGTCGCGAGCGCGCCCGCCGACTACGCCCCCGTCGCGGGCTGATCGCTGGAAACCGGCCGGGCGATCCGGGTATTGTTCGGACGAGGCGCTTCGTCGCCCTCGTTCGCCGGATTCGCATGCCCATGACGCCGCCCGTTCGCCTCGTCCTGATCCTGGCCGCTCTCGCCACCGTCGCGGGCTGCTCGCGCAACGACGACAAGGCCGCGACCTCGGCGGCGGGGACGGCGGCTTCGTCTGCGAACGCGGAGGCCGCGCCCGTGGCCGGCGGACCGCCGAAGCCGATGCGCCCCGGCCTCTGGAAGACCACCGCCCGGACGGCGGGCGGCGCCGAACGCACCACCACCCAATGCATCGGCGAAGGCCAGGACCCGGCCGCGATCGCCGCCCAGGACACCCCCTGCGGCAAGCCCCAGGTCACCCCGGTCATCGACGGCTTCACCATCGAGCTGGCCTGCACCAAGGACAACATCGCCTACAGCCTGGCCGGCGTGGTCAAGGGCGACTTCGAGACCCGAACCACCAGCACCCTCGAAATGATCGTAAAGGCCTACGGCGTGTCCAAGACCATGAAGCTGGACAGCGAAAGCGTCTATGTCGGCCCGTGCGAGGCGGCCCAAGGTTCGCCCCCGCCTCGGGACTAGGCAAAACCCCATACCCAAACGGCGTTATGTGTCCCGCTGGCCACAAGCGCCGAGCTTCGCGGCCGGCTCTGCTTTTTTACAGGAACAGCAAGGCTTCTGGGTTCATTGTCTTCGCATGGGGGTTCCGTGAGTTCGAGGAGCCGATGACGATGAACGGTCCGCATCTGGCCGTGGTGCCCGAGGAAACCGAAGGCGCTGAAGTCTACAACCTGACCCGGGGTCCCGAGACCACGGCGCAGCGTCTGCAACGCCTGCAACATGAAGCCCGGCTGCTGGCCCGCGAAGAAATCGAGGCCCTGGAAAGGGACCTGATCGCGTTGGGCGAGCGCGCCCAGCAGATCGCCGAGGGCGGCGAAGCCTATGCGGTGGGTCTTCGGGAAATGGCCTCGCGGCTGTCGTCCGACCTTCCTCAGAAGGCCCAGTCCCTGCGCGCGATCCTGGAACGCACCGCGAGGAGCTGACCTTCGAAAAGAAAACGGCCCGGAAGCAAAGCTCCCGGGCCGTCGAATTCTCGAGATGAAGACGCCTGGGCCTAGAGGCCCGGCAGCTTGATCTTGCCCTGCTTCTCACGGCTGATGATGATCGCGCCGCCACCGGTCAGGGCCTTCAGGCGGGCTTCCTCGGCGGCCGCGTCGACCGGAACCGGAGCGGTCGCGCCGGCTTCGGCGGCGGTCACGGCGCCGGCGGACTTGTCGTCCTTCTTCCAGAACATCACCTTGCTGGCGAAGCTCTCGTCCTTGTGGGCCAGATCGCCGTTCTCATCGTCGACGACGAAGCGGATCAGCGGATCGGCCTTGTCGACGCCGGCGCGGGCGACCAGCAGCTTCTCGCCATCCGAACGGTTGGCGGCCAGGCTCTGGCCCAGCAGCGCCTGACGGGCGGCGCTTTCCGGCTGCAGCTCCTGCGGACGGGGCTCGCCGGGGGCCGGCGGGCGCAGGCTGTAGTCGGGCGGAACGACGAGCGGAGCCTTGGTGACAACGCGGAACTCGTCGGGGACCACCTTGCTCATGCCCAGGGCCTTGGAGGCCGACTGGCAGCCGGCCAGGCCGGTGGCGGCCACCGCGGCCAGCACGCTCAGGGTCGCGACCCGGTTGAACTTCATGAAACCCATGCTCCAGCGGCCGCCCCCGGGGCCTAAAATCGGACGCCCTCGATACGACATCCGAGGGCGGGCGCCAATGTCCTTCGGATTTGTGGCCTTGCTTGGGCGCTGAGCCCTGGTTTGGCCCCTATTCGGTCTGGTGGGAGAGCTTCTTTTCTTCACCGATGAAACTGTCCAGCAACAGACAGGCGACCCCGATGTTGATCCACGAGTCGGCGACGTTGAAGACCCAGGGGAAGCGCATCGCCGACACGTCGATGAAGTCGACGACGTAGCCGTAGATCATCCGGTCGATCAGGTTGTTGCCGACCGCGCCGGCGATGATTAGGCCCAGGCCCACGGCGACCAGCGGCCGCACGGCCTTGCTGGCCCAGATCCCCAGGCCGACGGCCACGGCGGTGGCGAAGCCGATCAGCAGCCAGCGCCCCCAGGCGTGATCCCGCAGCAGGCCAAAGCTCATGCCGTAGTTATGGACCATGGTGAAATTAAGCGGTCCGGCGACGTGGATGCTGCTGCCCTGGGCCGTGCCCAGGACGCCCAGGATCCAGACCTTGGAAATCTGGTCGAGCACCACCGCGACGACGGCGACGGCGTAGGCGGTCCAGCCCAGGCGAGTGATCTTCAAGGAAGCCACGTTCGTTCTCTCATCCCGTCGTCCTTCTCCCCTTGCGGGAGAAGGTGGCCTGCGCAGCAGGTCGGATGAGGGGTCGCACCGGCGGCGCCGTACGCGGCGGATCACGCCTTCAACCCCTTATCCGTCGCCTGCGGCGACACCTTCTCCCGCAAGGGGAGAAGGAACAATGCGGCGAGCCTAAGCCCTTTGCGCGTCCCAGAAGGCCACGGCGTCGGCGTCGCGAAGGCTAAGCTCCGGATAGCGGGGGTCGGTTCCCACCTCCGGCAGGATGCGCCACGAGCGGGCGCACTTGCTGCCTTCGGCCTTGGCCGGATCCACCGAGACGCCTTTGACCTCGTCGGTCGCGAACGCCCCGCCCTCGCCCGCGACCAGGGTCGCGGCGCTGGTGCGGAACACCTCGGCCGCGTCCAGTCCGTCGAAGGCGGCCAGCAGGTCAACATCGGCGATGTGGACGACCGGGGCCGCCTCAAGGGCCGAACCGATACGCTTTTCGCGGCGCTCGACTTCCAGCGCGCCGGTGACGACGCCGGTTACGGTCTCGACCTTGGCCCAGCGCGCGGCCTCGGCCTGGTTTTCCCACGCCGCCGGGGTCTCCGGCATGGTGCGCAGGGTCACCGGACCGGCCTCGGGGAAGCGCGTCGTCCAGGCCTCTTCCATCGTGAAGCTGGCCAGCGGGGCCAGCCAGATGGTCAGGCGATCGAACACGTAGTCCAGCACCGTGCGATAGGCGCGGCGGCGCAGGGCGCTCGGGGCGTCGCAATAGAGGCTGTCCTTGCGGATATCGAAGAAGATCGCCGACAGGTCGCTCTGGCAGAACTCGACCAGCGGCCGGATCACGTCGCTGAAGCGATAGGATTCGTAGGCGGCCTTCACCTGGCCATCCAGCTCCCACAGGCGGTGCAGGATGAACTTCTCCAGCGGCGGGAACTCGGCATAGTCGGTGACCCGCTCGGCCTCGTCGAAGCCGGCCAGGGCGCCCAGCAGGTAGCGCATGGTGTTGCGCAGCTTGCGATAGGCGTCGGTGGTCGTGGCCAGGATCGTCTTGCCGATGCGCTGGTCTTCCGAATAGTCGACCATGGCCGCCCACAGCCGCAGGATTTCGGCGCCGGACTCCTTGGTGATGGCCTGGGGCTCGATCGTGTTGCCCTTGGATTTGCTCATCTTCTCGCCGTTCTCGTCCATGGTGAAGCCATGGGTCAGGACGGCCTTGTACGGCGCGCGGCCGCGCGAGCCGCAGCCTTCGAGAAGCGAGGACTGGAACCAGCCGCGATGCTGGTCGGAGCCTTCCAGATAGAGGTCGGCCGGCCAGGCGCTATCGTCACGGCCCTCGATGGTGAAGGCGTGGGTGCAGCCGCTGTCGAACCAGACGTCGAGGATGTCAGCGACCTTCTCGTACTGGGCCGGATCGTGGTTGCCCAGGAAGTCGGCGTCCGGACGGGTGAACCAGGCGTCGGCCCCGCCTTCCGTGACGGCCGCCAGGATGCGGGCGTTGACGTCGGCGTCGACCAGGGGATGGCCGGTGTGCTTGTCGACGAACATCGCCAGGGGCGTGCCCCAGTTGCGCTGGCGGCTGATCAGCCAGTCGGGACGGGTCTCGACCATGGCGCCGATGCGGTTGCGGCCGGCGTCGGGGTGGAAGGCGGTGTCGGCGATGGCCTGCACGGCGACCTCGCGCAGGGTCTTGCCGCCCAGGCTCTCGACCTCGTGGTCCATGCGGATGAACCATTGCGGGGTGTTGCGGAAGATCACCGGGGCCTTGGAGCGCCAGCTGTGCGGATAGCTGTGCTCGACGCGGCCGCGGGCCAGCAGGTTGCCGGCCTCGATCAGCTTGTCCATCACCGCGCCATTGGCCGGACCGAACTTGCCGACCTTCTTGCCCTCGGTCTCCAGCACCTTCAGGCCGGCGAACAGGGCGACAGTCGGATAGTAGGCGCCGTCCGGATCGACGGTGTCGGGGATCTCGCGATGACCATGGGCCAGCCAGACCTGGTAGTCGTCGGCGCCGTGGCCCGGGGCGGTGTGGACGAAGCCCGTGCCGGCGTCGTCGGTGACGTGGTCGCCGGCCAGCAGCGGCACGGCAAAGCCGTAGTGGCTGTCCAGATCGGCCAGCGGGTGGGCCAGGACCATGCCCTCGCAGTCGACGCTCTCGATCTTCTCGAAGGCGGCGACCTTGGCGGCCTTGAAGACCTCGCCGGCCAGCTTTTCAGCCACGATCAAGCGATCGCCGACCTGCGACCAGGGGGCGAATTCGAGACCCTCCTCCAGCGCCTTCACCTCGAAGACGGCGTAGGGGATGTCGGGGTTGTAGGAGACCGCGCGGTTGGCTGGGATGGTCCAGGGCGTCGTCGTCCAGATCACCAGCTTGGCGCCGACGGCGGCGTCCGAGCCCTCCACGACCGGGAACTTCACCCAGATCGTCGGCGAAACGTGGTCGTGGTACTCGATCTCGGCCTCGGCCAGAGCCGTGCGCTCGACGGGGCTCCACATCACCGGCTTGGAGCCGCGATAGAGCTGGCCGCTCGAGGCGAAGCGGTGGAACTCCTCGACGATCTTGGCTTCGCTGGTGAAGTCCATGGTGGCGTAGCGGTTCCACCAGTCGCCCAGCACGCCCAGCCGCTGGAACTCGACCTTCTGGGCTTCGATCCAGCCGGCGGCGTAGGCGCGGCACTCGCGGCGGAACTCCTCGGCCGGGACCTCGTCCTTGCGGCGGCCCTTGGCGCGGAACTGCTCCTCGATCTTCCACTCGATCGGCAGGCCGTGGCAGTCCCAGCCCGGCACGTAGTCGACGTCGTAGCCCAGGGCGAAGCGCGAGCGGACGACGAAGTCCTTGAGGATCTTGTTCAGCGCGTGGCCGATGTGGATCGCGCCGTTGGCGTAGGGCGGGCCGTCGTGCAGCACGAACAGCGGCGCGCCGTCGGCCTGGCGCTTGGCGCGAACCGCGCCATAGAGGCCCTTGTCGGACAGGGCCGCCCAGCCCGCCAGGATCTCGGGCTCCTTCTTGGGCAGACCGGCGCGCATCGGGAACGGCGTGTCGGGAAGGAAAACGGTTTCGCGGTAGTCGCGGGCGGGCGCGGCGTCGTCGGCCATGGGAAGGCTATCCAGCTCTGGAATGTCGGAAGAAGGCGGGTGGAACCCGGCGCGCGCTGGAGGTCTCGTCCGGCGGCGTCACGCCGGGCGGATAATTCGCGCGATCTTCCGAACGAAACTCATGAGGCGACGGGATAGCAGAGCGGGCGGCGAGCGCAAAGGGGAGCCTGACACGGAAACGGCCGCTCCAGTCGCCTGGAACGGCCGTCTCGTCGTTCGATCGAAGAAGGATCAGCCCAGCTTGGCCAGCTCTTCCTCGCTGATGTCGGCGCTGGAATAGACATTCTGGACGTCGTCGTCCTCGTCCAGGCCGTCGAGCAGCTTCATCAGGGTGGCGACGCTGTCGCCGGTGACCTCGTTCAGCAGCTTGGGCTTCCAGACGATCTTGGTCGAGGAGGCTTCGCCGAACTTGGCTTCAAGGGCGGTCGAGACCTCGTTGAGGTCCTCGAAGGCGGTGTAGACGGTGTGGCCGCCGTCCTCGCCCATGTCGCTCTCGACGTCCTGGGCGCCGGCCTCGATGGCCGCTTCCATCATGTCGTCTTCGCTGGCCTTCGAGGCCGGATACTCGATCTGGCCCAGGCGGTCGAAGTTGAAGGTCACAGAGCCGGTGGCGCCCAGATTGCCGCCGTGCTTGGAGAACAGCGAGCGGACGTTGCTGGCCGCGCGGTTCTTGTTGTCGGTCAGCACCTCGACGATGACGCCGACGCCGCCCGGGCCCATGCCCTCGTAGCGGATTTCGGCGTAGTCGGCCGCGTCGCCCATCTGCGACTTCTTGATGGCGCGCTCGATGACGTCCTTGGGCAGGCTTTCGGCCTTGGCGTTGTTCACGGCCAGGCGCAGGCGCGGGTTCATGGCCGGATCGGGCAGGCCGGTCTTGGCCGCCACGGTGATTTCACGCGACAGCTTGGAGAACAGCTTGGAGCGCGCGGCGTCGGCGCGGCCCTTGCGGTGCATGATGTTCTTGAATTTCGAGTGGCCGGCCATTCGGAGGCTCTTCTCTAGTGTGTGACAGTAAGGGGTTGGCGGCGCTTCTACCGCTTCGAGGCGCGTCTTGTCACCCCGGGGATGGAACCGTCGGCCACGCTGAATGGTTGAGGTCCAGCCGAGTTCCATGTTCGGGGGCGCGTCGCGCCGGCTCGGCGATGGGAGTCTGCTTCATGCGCAAGATGATGCTCGCCGTGATCGGCGCCGCCCTGCTGGCCGCCGCGCCCGCCGCCCTCGCCCAGTCGCCGCAATCGCATCCGCCCGGCCATGGCGGGCAAGGTCCTGGACAAGGATCGGGACCCGGATCGGGCCATGGTCCCGGCGGCCCCGGCCCTGATCGTCCTGGTCCCGGCCGTCCGGATCCCGGTCGCCCCGGCGGACCGGACTATGGCCATTGGGACAACCACTGGGGCGCTCGCCCACCGGCCCCGCCCTCGCACTGGGGCAAGCCCAACAGCTGGTACCGGCACGTCCGCGCCTGCCAGCAGCGCTATCGCAGCTACAACCCGCGCACCGACACCTACCGCCTGCGGCCGGGCGTCTATCGCAAGTGCCGGCTGTAGATGTGAGAAGCGAAAACCTCGCCCTTCGACAGGCTCAGGGTGAGGTTTTCTACTGATCCGCAGACCTGAAAATGGTCCTCATCCTGAGCCTGTCGAAGGACGAGGACCACGCCCGCCTCACGCCACCTTCAGCTCGACCACCACGTTGCCGCGCGTCGCCTTGGAATAGGGACACACCTGGTGGGCCTTGTGCAGTAGGTCTTCGGCGACCGCGCGATCGACGTCCGGCGCGTTCAGCGTCAGGCGCACGCCGATGTGGAAGCTGACGTCGTCCTTGATCAGATCGACCTCGCTGTCGAGGCTGTGCTCGCCCAGGGCGACGCTCTGCCCACGGGCCACGAGTCCCAGCGCGCCCAGGAAACAGGCCGCGTAGCCCGCTGCGAACAGCTGCTCGGGATTGGTCCCCTCGCCATTGCCGCCCAGCGACTTGGGATAGCCCAGCTGCACGTCCAGGTGACCGTCATCGGTCTTGGCGGTCCCCTGGCGTCCGCCCACGGCGTGGGCCTTGGCGGTGTAGACGGTGGCGTCGGTCATGGAGGTCTCCTCTGGCTTTCCTCGAGCGGAGGTTGGGCCGGGGATGATGACGGATGCAAGCTAAACCATTGCCAGATAGGTGCTGAAAAGACAACCTATGGTGCGCATTCCCATAGGGTCGTTGCATGGCGAAACAGGCGAACCAGCCGCCCAATCTTTATTGGGCTGAGTTGAGGCAGGTGAAAGCCGCGAGCAATTATATGCGGCTGTACCGCAATCGCCTCGCCAAGCAGGTGCGAGCCATCGAACTGATCAAGGCCGTAAGTTCAAGCGGGGCTATCGCAGGATGGGTCGTCTGGAAGGACTTGCCGCTCCTCTGGTCCGGTATCATCGCCTCGGCGCAGCTTCTCGATGCGCTGAAAGGCGTGTTTCCATTTGCCAAGCTGCATCGTGCGGCCAGTGACTTGACCATTGCTATGGAGATCATCTGGATCGATGCCGATGCAGAATGGACGGAAATCTACGCCGGACGACTCACCGATCAGGAAATCAGCAAGCGTTTGCAAAAGTTGCGTCGCCTGCGGCTGGACGCCGAACGCAAGCACTTTCCCGAAGGCTTCGAACCGGATCCGAAGCTGGTCCGGCTGGCGGAATCTCAGACGGAAGACTATCTTCGGGTTACGTACATCGACGAGGTGACGCCTTGAGCCAGCAAGACCGAAAGGCCCCGAACGCCGGGAATTCGATCTTCCCGACGTTCAAGGTGAACGTACCGATGCCCGCCGGAACAGCCCCGGCGCGACCAGCGCCGGTCCCTCCCCCGCACGCCAGCAAGCCCGCGCGCTAAGGTCTGCGGGTCAGACTTGGGGCACGCTCTGCTGGAGCCTGCCCCCCACCCGGATCGGCTCGACGCGGACCGCCAAGCCCGTGCGGTCGTCGGTCTCGACGAACACGCCGCAGACCGTGGCCGGGCCGCTGGCGGGCTGGTAGCGGCCGCCGCTGATCTTGGTGGTGAAGCGCCGCAGGGGCTCTTCCTTCTGGTTGCCGATGACGCTGTCGTAGTCGGCGCAGGCCCCGGCGTCGGTCTGGTAGGCCGTGCCGCCGGGCAGGATCTGGCAGTCGGCGGTCGGCACGTGGGTGTGGGTGCCCACCACCAGGCTGGCGCGGCTGTCGCAATAGTGGCCCATGGCCATCTTCTCTGACGTCGCCTCGCAGTGCATGTCGACGATCACCGCGTCGGCCACCTGGCCCAGCGGGGCCTTGTCGAGCTCGCGGTCGGCGGCGGCGAACGGGTCGTCCATGGCGTCCATGTGCACCCGACCCAGCAGGTTGACGACGAACACGGTCTTGCCCGAGTCGGTCTGGAACAGATGGCTGCCCCGGCCCGGCGCGTCCGACAGGATCGGGTAGTTGGCCGGACGGATCAGGCGCGGCTCGCGCACGATGTAGGTCAGGGCCTCGCGCTGGTCCCAGCTGTGGTTGCCGAGCGTCAGGCAGTCGGCCCCGGCCTCGAACAGCTCGCGGGCGGTGTTCTCGGTGATGCCGAAGCCGGCGGCGGCGTTCTCGGCGTTGATGATCACGAACTCGAGTCCGAGCTGGCGACGCAGGGCGAGCAGGTGATCGGCCAGGCCGTCACGGCCCGACTTGCCGACGACATCCCCGAAGAAGGCAAAGCGCATCAGTTAGTCCTTTCGGACCGCGATATACTCGTTTTCGGTCAGGATGGCGTCCAATCGTTGATCGTGCGCCTCGACCGGCAGGTTATGGGTCTCCTGGCCGTGATAGGCCAGCCCCAGGGCGAAGACGTCCTTGCGGCCGCGCAGGGCCTCCAGCGCCCGGTCGTAATAGCCTCCGCCCTGCCCCAGCCGCACGCCGGCGCGGTCGTAGGCGAGCAGCGGAACGGCTACCAGATCGGGCTGAACTATGGGGTTCTGCCGCAGCGGAGCGACCAGGCCGATGGCGTCGCGGGCCAGGGCCTCTCCCGGCGTCCAGGTTCGGAAGACCATGTGGCCGCCCAGGCCGTCGGCGTTCGCGCCCTCGACGCTGGGCAAGGCCAGCGCCCAACCCTGCTCGGCCAGCCAGTCGGCCAGGGCGCGGGCCGAAACCTCCGAACCCAGGCCGTGATAGAGCGCGGCGACCTTGCCCTGCGGCTGCGGAAAGCGCGCCGACAGCGGCTCGCGGCCGGCGTCGACCAGCTTCCAGTCGGCTTCGGGATGCTCCAGCGCCAGCTGCTTGCGGCGATTGCGCACGAAGACGCGCAGGGCGGTCTTGGCGGCGGCGGGATCGGCGATGGTCATGGCCGACTTCTAGCGCGCGGCATGGCGTGAAGGGAGGGGCATGAAGGGGATAAGGTGGCGGCGCCGCGAAGAACCGTGAAGACGTTTCAATCCACTCGAACCTGTTAGTTACAGGTGGGCCCCGTGTTCCCGCAGCCACGGCCACGGGAGGGAACAGGTCCCGATAGAGAGATTAAGGTCCCTGGGAATAGAAATCTTCGACGAGGGCCACAGCAAGACCCGCCGCCTGACAAGATAGGGGGTCGGGGGCGTCGGCGCCAGCGCCGCGTTGACGCGGGTCGCGATTTACCCCGCCGCCAGCTTCTCGATGCGCTCGGCCGCGGCGTCGATGGCCTTGATGGCGCGGATTTCGACGCGGGTCTGTTCGTTCTGCAGGCGGGCCAGTTCCGACTGGTTGTGGGCCAGGCGCAGCTTCAGATCCGACAGCTCGTCGGCCAGCAGCAGGGCGCCCATCAGGAACAGGCGGGTCTCGCCCAGCTGGCCGACCTCCTGGCTGACCTGGCGGACCTGGCGGTCGAACAGGCGCGCGATCTCCAGGAGGTGGGCCTCCTGGCCGTCTTCGCAGCCGACGCTGTAGGGACGGCCGTTCACGTGAATGGTCAGTTGCGCCATGGGCTCAGGCCTTCGCGGGCGGGTCGGGGTCGAAGGGCGGCTCGTCGTCCTCGAACGGCGGCTCCAGGTCGTCCTCGACGATGTCGGTGAGCTGGAGTTCGTCTTCGTCGTCGTGGACGCCTTCGCCGATCAGGCTCTCGTCGCCCAAAGCGGCGCGGATCTCGGCGATGGCGCGGCCCAGGGCCTCGCTGGCCTGCTCGCCGGCCTCTTCCAGGGCGCGCTCGCGACCGCGGGCGGCTTCCAGATCGGCGGCCAGCTGGGCGGCCTTCTCGACGACGGCGGCGTCCGCCACGGCCGACGGCGCCTCGAACAGGTCCCCCGAGGCCGGCTGAGCGGCCAGACGCGCGTGTTCGGCCCGTTCGGCGGCGATTTTCTGCTCCAAATTCGCCACCGCGCGCTCAAGCCGGCGCGCGGCCAGGTCGAGGGCGCTTCCTTCGCCCGGGGTCATCGGCAAGCTTCCATCATGCGGCGCAACATATAGATCGCCGCCGACTTCGCCAGCGGGCGTGACCACAATTGGGCGATGTTACCGGCGCCACAACAATAGCGAATGGCTTGTGAGCGATCCTGGGGTTGACTTCGCCGCTCGCGACCGCGAAACCGCCTGCAAAATCAAGGAACGCCGCTCGATCCCGAGCGGGTCCGATCGTGAGGAGAAAGACCACATGGCCCTTCGCGTCGCCATCAACGGCTTCGGCCGCATCGGCCGCCTCGTGCTGCGCTCCATCGCCGAGCACGGCCGCCGCGACATCGAGGTGGTGGCGATCAACGATCTGGGCCCGGTCGAGACCAATGCGCACCTGCTGCGCTACGACAGCGTCCACGGCCGCTTCCCCGGCGTCGTCACCTCGGGCGAGGACTGGATCGACGTCGGCACGGGCAAGATCAAGGTCACCGCGATCCGCAACCCCGAAGAGCTGCCGCACGGCGACCTCGGCGTCGACATCGCCTTCGAGTGCACCGGCATCTTCACCGCCAAGGACAAGGCCGCCCTGCACCTGAAGGCCGGCGCCAAGCGCGTGCTGGTCTCGGCTCCCGCCGACGGCGCCGACAAGACCATCGTCTACAAGGTCAACCACGAGACCCTGACCGCCGACGACATCATCGTCTCGAACGGCTCGTGCACCACCAACGCCCTGGCCCCGGTGGCCAAGGTCCTGCACGACCTGGTCGGCATCGAGCGTGGCTACATGACCACGATCCACAGCTACACCGGCGACCAGCCGACGCTGGACACCATGCACAAGGACCTCTACCGCGCCCGCGCCGCGGCCCTGAGCATGATCCCGACCTCGACCGGCGCCGCCAAGGCCCTGGGCCTGGTGCTGCCGGAACTGAAGGGCAAGCTCGACGGCTCGTCGATCCGCGTCCCGACCCCGAACGTCTCGGTCATCGACCTGAAGGTCGTGCCCTCGCGCGACACCACGGTCGACGAGGTCAACGCCGCCCTGCAGGCCGCCGCCGACGGCGCCATGAAGGGCGTGCTGTTCACCACCACCGAGCCGCTGGTCTCGTCGGACCTCAACCACATCGCCGCCAGCTCGACGGCCGCCCTGCCCCAGACCCAGGTCATCGAGGGCAAGCTGGTCCGCGTGCTCAGCTGGTACGACAACGAATGGGGCTTCGCGACCCGCATGAGCGACACCGCTCTGGAAATGGCGAAGTTCCTCTAAGCCTTCAAAAACCCCCGCCCTCCCAAGGACGGGGGTTTTCCTTGGCCTCTCGCGAGGCCGCTCTCGTCCTTCGACAGGCTCAGGATGAGGGCTGATGCAACGCCTGCTCTCTTGGACCTCGCCCTGAGCCTGTCGAAGGGCGAGGTCCAACGCACCGACCTTCAGGATCTTCCCGATGACCTTCCGCACCCTCGACACCGCCGATCTCGCCGGCAAGCGCGCCCTGGTCCGGGTGGACTTCAACGTGCCGGTCGATGGCGGCCGGATCACCGACGACACCCGCCTGCGCGCGGCCCTGCCGACCATCCACTACCTGTCCAAGCAAGGCGCCAAGGTCGTCCTGCTGGCCCACTTCGACCGCCCCAAGGGCAAGGTCGTGCCGGAGATGAGCCTGGGCTTCGTGGCCGAGCCGCTGTCCAAGCTGCTGGAGCAGCCGGTGGCCTTCGCCAGCGACGCCATCGGTCCTGAAGCCGCCAAGGTGGTCGACGGCCTGGAGAACGGCGGCGTGGCCCTGCTGGAGAACGTCCGCTTCCACGCCGGCGAGGAAAAGAACGACGCCGAGTTCGCCGCCGCCCTGGCCGCCAATGGCGACGTCTATGTCAACGACGCCTTCAGCGCCGCCCACCGCGCCCACGCCTCGACCGAGGGCCTGGCCAAGCTGCTGCCGGCCTATCCGGGCCTGGCCATGCAGCGCGAGCTGGAAGCGCTGGACGCCGCCCTCGGCAATCCGAAGAAGCCAGTGATCGGCATCGTCGGCGGCTCCAAGGTCTCGACCAAGCTCGACCTGCTCAACAACCTGGTCGCCAAGCTGGACCGCCTGGCCATCGGCGGCGGCATGGCCAACACCTTCCTCTACGCCCAGGGCCACGACGTCGGCGGCTCGCTCTGCGAAAAGGACCTGGCCGACACCGCCCGCGAGATCATCGCCAAGGCCGCGACAGCCGGCTGCGAGCTGCTGCTGCCGGTCGACGTGGTGGTGGCCAAGAAGGTCGCTCCCGGCGTCGAAACCGCTGTCCGTTCGCTGGGCGAAGTGCAGGCCGACGACCTGATCCTCGACGCCGGCCCCGAGAGCGCCAAGCGCCTGCTGGCCGCCATGGATGAAAGCGTCACCTTGATCTGGAATGGTCCGCTTGGCGTTTTCGAAGTCCCCCCGTTCGACGAAGCGACCGTTTCGGCGGCGAAACACGCGGCGGAACTGGCTAAATCGGGTAAGATCGTGGCGGTTGCAGGCGGCGGTGATACTGTCGCGGCATTGAACCATGCGGGCGTGTCGGCCGACTTCACCTTCGTTTCGACGGCGGGCGGCGCATTCCTGGAATGGATGGAAGGCAAGACGCTTCCGGGCGTCGCGGCCCTCTCGGCCTAGTGCATGCAGAAGGCCCGCCGTTCGGCTCCGGATGTCTCTATCCGGAACGGGCGGGCCTCAAAGGGAGGAAGTACGACGAGCCGAACACGGCCGTCGAACAGCTGAAAAGTCGGAACGCCCTGCCCCGAGTCCTTCGGGACCAAGGCTTCCGCTCTCGGATCACCGGACGAGGAACCGGCCCCGAGACGACTGGGCAAAGAACGCAAAAGCGTCGCGCCCCAAAAACAAGAAACACTTCAACGACTTCAAAGCTTGCAGGAGAAATACCACGTGGCGAGGATCACGCTTAGGCAGTTGCTGGACCATGCCGCGGAGCATGAGTACGGTCTGCCCGCCTTCAACATCAACAACATGGAACAGGGCCTGGCCATCATGGAGGCCGCGGACGCGGTCGACAGCCCGGTCATCATCCAGGCGTCGCGCGGTGCGCGCAACTACGCCAACGACATCATCCTGACCCGGCTGATCGATGGCCTGGTCGAACTCTATCCCCACATCCCGGTGTGCATGCACCAGGACCACGGCAACGGCCCGGCGACCTGCGCCACGGCGATCCAGTACGGCTTCACTTCGGTGATGATGGACGGCTCGCTGATGGAAGACGCCAAGACCCCGGCTTCCTACGAGTACAACGTCGACGTCACCCGTCGCGTGGTCGAGATGGCCCACGCCTGCGGCGTGTCGGTCGAGGGCGAACTGGGCGTGCTGGGCTCGCTGGAGACCGGCATGGGCGAGGCCGAAGACGGCCACGGCTTCGAAGGCAAGCTGTCGCATGACGAGCTGCTGACCGATCCGGACCAGGCGGTCGACTTCGTGCAGGCCACCGGCGTCGACGCCCTGGCCATCGCCATGGGCACCAGCCACGGCGCCTACAAGTTCACGCGCAAGCCGGACGGCGACGTCCTGGCCATGAACGTGATCGAAGAGATCCACCGCCGCCTGCCCAACACCCACCTGGTGATGCACGGCAGCTCCAGCGTTCCGCAGGACCTGCAGGACATCATCAACGCCTATGGCGGCGAGATGCCCCAGACCTGGGGCGTGCCGGTCGAAGAGATCCAGCGCGGCATCAAGCACGGCGTGCGCAAGATCAACGTCGACACCGACAACCGCATGGCCATCACCGGCGCCATCCGCAAGCTGCTGATCGAGAAGCCGCAGGAGTTCGACCCGCGCGCCTATCTGAAGCCGGCCAAGGAAGCCATGAAGAAGGTCTGCCAGGCCCGCTTCACCGAGTTCGGCTCGGCCGGCCACGCCAGCAAGATCCGCGCGATCTCGACGGCGCTGATGGCCAAGCGCTACATCTCGGGCGAGCTGGACGCCAAGTTCGGCGCCCCGGCCGGCAAGGCCGCCGCCGAGTAATCGGCGGTCGGATTCACGCCACGATCAAGGGCCCTTCCGGTTCGCCGGGAGGGCCTTTTGTTTTGTATGGAGGTCAGGCCGTCAGGCGGTTGATCGCCGCGCCGGCCAGGCCGCACAGCAGCACGCCGCCGCCGTACCACAGCCCCACGAACAGGAAGGTCGCGTGCGGGCAGTGCAGACCGTAGACGCTGGCGGCCAGGCCGCCGGCGAAGATGCCGGCCGAAAAGCCGACCAGGGCCGAACGCTCACGCTCCATGCATCGCAGGGCCGTCAGGCTCAGCAGCAGGGTCGGCAGGGCCAGGGCGACGACGTTGAACAGGCAAGAGCCGATCGAGGCCGGGAAAAACTGTCGGGCCAGCATCGCCGGCTCAAGCCGCAGGGCCTCGGTCACGCCGCCGACAGCGAAGACCAGCATGGCGATTACGGCGACGATGATCGCCGTCGGGGCCGGCGGCCCGCCGCGCAGCAGCCGGGCGAAGCCGTCAAAGCCCGCCGCGCCCAGCGAGACGGTGAAGGCCATTTTCAGCCAGAAGAAGGGATGAGCCGGAGCGCTCTCGATATCGGGGCGCAGGTCCAGCCAGAAGAAGATGAGCAGAAGAGCGGCCAGGCCACCGGCGACACCGATCTCGGCCAGAAGCCAGGCCGGCCTTGCGGCCCTCGCCCCTCGCCCCCGCGAGCGCCCGGCGCCGTTCCTGGCCAGGACGGCGTCGTCATGAATCGCGTCGTCGAAGGCCAACCGCTCCCCCCGCAACAGCTTGTTGTCGCCGTCATCCCCAGGCGGCGCTTCTGAGATGCGATCTCAAAAGGTGGGGCGAATGCGTAAAGCTTGGGCAGAGGAAGTCAATACCGGCGTTCGCCGACTCCTGTGGAGCGGTTGTGGACGCCCTTCATTCTCGCATGGCGACGCTAGGCGGCGCCCTGCCTAGTGCAGGGTGGGCGGCGCCGGCGAGCGTCGCCACAGCTGGGCGGTCAGGGCGTTGGCGACGCCCAGCCAGCCGAGATCCGGCGCCGAGGCGCCGCCGACCTTGCGCGCTTCGACGGCGTAGGCCGCCGAGGCGCCCAGCGAGGCGGTGGCCACGGCCAACTGGCCGCCGCCCCGTTTCGTGCCGAACGCCAGCCACAGGGCGTTGAACCCCTGTGTCAGGCTCCACAGTGTCAGGGCTCGGGTGCGGGCGGGGCTGGACGGCGCGTTCCAGGTTCGCAGGCCCGACAGGGTCATGGCGATGAACAGGGGCGGCAATAGCAGGCTGGTCAGGGGCTTGGGCTGATGGGCGACCGGCTCGTGCATCTCGGCGTAGCCGACCGCATATTCCTCGTCGTCGATCACCCGTTCGTGGCGGCGGCCCATCAAGGTGGCGGCCAGCAGAGCGCCGCCGGCCAGGGCCAGGCCTATGGCCAGTTGCGCGCCAGCGCTGTTTCCGCTGGTGTCCGGCTGGAACGCTTCGCGGCCGGCCAGGGTGCGGTGGGCGTACGGCTTGCCGGTGGTGATGCGCATGACGGACTCCTCGCTAACTTGGAACCGTAAACCGCCTAGCTTCCGGCTTGGTTCCAGATGACCCGCGCCCCCACGACTCCCATCCTGCTACGTCCCGCGCGCGCCGTCGAGGCGCCCGTCAGCGCGGCAGCAGCGAGATCGCGGTGCTGGCCACGGTGCTGACCGGCAGGGCCTTGAGGTCGGGCGAGCGGATCACCGCCACATGGCCGCGCGGGCCGCACAGGGCCGGGTCCGAGGCGTCGGAGAACAGGGCGATGGTCGGCGCCCCGGCCGCCGCCAGCAGGTGGGTCGGGCCGGTGTCGTTGCCGACCACCAGGGCCGCCTTGGCGCCAAGCACCGCCAGCTGGGCGAAGTCCGTGCGGCCGGTCAGGTCGCGGGCCTGGCCGGCGGCCTTCTGGATCTGGCGGGCCATGGCGCTTTCCTGCGGCCCGCCGATGATGACGATGTCCAGCCCCTTGGACTTCAGCAGGGCCGCCAGCTGGGCGTAGCTTTCCACCGGCCAGCGCTTTTCGGGGCGATGGGCCGAACCGCCGGGCACCAGCAGCACATAGGGCTTGGGCGCCACGGCGCCGGCCACCGGCCGGGCGTCCTTGTGCTTGCGCAGGATCCACGACAGGTCCGGCGGCGGGGCGCTGCCCGGCTCGATCGGCGCGTCGGACCAGATGCCGGCCTGGCGCAGCTGGTCGGCGTGCCGCTCCAGCGTGTGCATATGATAGCGGGCGCGGCCGCGCTGGGGCAGGCCGGCGCCCTTGGCGATGCCCGACCACTGCGGCGGGAACGGCCGCAGGGCCTGGAAGTACCAGCCGGTGCGGCTGTTGGTCTGCAGGTCGTAGACGCGGTCGTACTTGGCCTTGCGGATACGGCCCAGCATCTTGAACAGGTCGCCCGCGTCGCTTGGACGGCCATCGACCTCGACGGCGTTGAAATAGGGCGACAGCTTGGCCAGGGCCTCGAACGGCGGGGTGGTCAGCAGAGTGATCTTGGCGCGCGGGTGAGCCTCGCGGATCTTCTTCATCGCCGCCAGGGCCAGGACGAAGTCGCCCAACGCCCCCAGCTTGATGACCAGGACCTTCTTGATCTCCTTGCTCAACCCACCGACTCCGAAACACCGGCGCCAGCCTTGCCGACGGCGATCACGCGCGCATAGACCTTAAGGGTCGCCTCGACCATGGCGTCCACAGAATACAACCGGCGCGCACGCGTACGGGCGGCAAGGCCCATGGCCTGACGGCCCGCGGCGCCCGCCTCGCAGGCGTCGTTCAGGGCCTGGGCCCAGGCCTCGACATCGCCGGGGGCGGCCAGCCAGCCAGTCTCGCCGGGCACCACCGTCTCGCGCGTGGCGCCATGGTCGGCGGCGATCACCGGACGACCCATGACCTGCGGCTCGACCGCCGTGCGGCCGAAGGCCTCCGGCTCCAGCGACGGGGCGATGGCCAGGTCGGCCAGCAGGTAGGCTGCCGGCATGTCGTCGCAGTGGCCCACCAGCTTGACGCTGTCTTCCAGGCCCGCCTGGGCGATCATGTGTTCCAGCTCGGCGCGGTAGCCCTTGCGGCCCTGGTCGTCTCCGGCCAGCAGCAGCAGCACCCGGGCCTCGCCCAGCGCCTTCAGCCGAGCCACCGCCTGGATGGCGAGGCCCTGGCCCTTCCAGCGGGTCAGGCGACCCGCCAGCAGCACCTTCAGCCGGCGGTCGTCGCAGGACACGCCCCAGGCCTTGCGCAGGGCCTCGACGCGCTCGTTGGAGACGAAGCTGGGCTCGAAGCGCGACAGGTCCACGCCGCGCGGAATGGCCACCACCCGCTCGGGGGCGATGCCGTGCTCGGCGATGACGTGGGCGCGGGTGTAGTCGGAATTGGCGATCACCAGGTCGCCCTTGGTCATCACCGCGTTGTACCAGCGCTTGAGGCCGGACTTGGCGTTGTAGACCCCGTGATAGGTGGCCACGAACGGTGTCTTCGTCGCCTGCGCCGCCCACAGGGCCGAGAAGGCCGGGGCGCGCGAGCGGGCGTGAACCAGGGTCACCTTCTCGCGGCGGATCAGGTCGATCAGGCGGGCGGCGTTGCCCAGCATCACCAGCGGGTTCTTCGACTGGGCCGGCATCTGGGCCAGGCGTCCGCCGTCGGCCTCGAGCCGCGCGGCCATGCGTCCGCCTCGCGTAGCGACCAGGGCCTTGCCGCCCAGGGCGACCACGCCATGGGCCACGTCGATCGTGGTCTGCTCGGCGCCGCCGGTCTCCAGCTCGGGAGTCACCTGCAGCAGGGTGAAATCATCGGGAAGGATGGACACGCCGCGCCCTGAAAAGGTTAGGAGGAGCTAGTTAGCGAAACGAACAAGGCCGCGCCATGACCGAAGCCCGTGATTTCCATCCGCGCGAGGAAAATCAGCGTCTCGCGTACCGCAAGATCGATGGCGAGGGCCCGATGGTGGTCTGGCTGGGCGGTTTTCACTCCGACATGACCGGAACCAAGGCCCAGGTCCTGGCCGAACAGGCCCAGGCGACCGGCGGCGGCTACCTGCGCTTCGACTATTTCGGCCACGGCGAATCGTCGGGCGACTTCAAGGACGGCACGATCAGCCGCTGGCGCGCCGACGCCCTGGCGGTGATCGACGACCTGACCGAGGGGCCGCTGGTGCTGGTCGGCTCGTCGATGGGCGGCTGGCTGGCGTGTCTCGCCGCCATCGCCAGGCCCGACCGGGTCAAGGCCCTGGTGCTGGTCGCCCCCGCGCCCGACTTCACCGAAAAGCTGATGGGGCCCGAGCTTTCCGACGAAGCGAAGGCGGCGATCGAGCGCGACGGCTTCTGGATCCGACCGTCGGAATACGACGACGGCGGCTATGCGATCACCCGCGAACTGCTGGAGGACGGCGCCCGCTGGTCGATCCTGCCCGGCCCCGTGCCGATCGACGTCCCGGTGCGCGTGCTGCAGGGCGGCCAGGACGACGCCGTGCCTTGGACCCACGCCCTGGAACTGGCCAATGGCCTCAACAGTGAAGACGTCGTCTTCTCGCTGATCAAGGACGGCGACCACCGCTTGTCGCGCCCGCAGGATCTGGAGCGTCTGATCGCGGCCGTGGCCGAGGCCCGTGTGCTGGCCACGCCGGTGGACGACGATCCGGTCGCCCGCCGTCTCGCCCGCGCGGCCCGCGCCCGTTCGGCCGGACAGGCGCCCGCGGCGGCCTGGGCCGCGGCGGACTTGGGGGATGAGGAGGAGTAGGCGGGAGGCTCCTCCCATCTCCCGTCATTCCCGCCCTTGTGGCGGGAACCTCTCTTTCGGCCGCAAGGGCAGATGAGGCGGCGTGCTGAGCACGCCGCTTGCACTTCACGTGCGAATGGAACCAGGGGTTCCCGCCACAAGGGCGGGAATGACGGGAGCTTAGGTAGGCGCTTCGCCCCTACCCCGCCAGGATCGCCGCCAGCCCCTCGCGATACGTCGCATACTTCGGCCGCCAGCCAAGCTCGGCCTTGGCCAGGGCGTTCGAGACGCGCTTGTTCTCGGCGTAGAAGCGGCGGGTGGCGGGCGACAGGCCCAGGGCGTTGAACGGCAGGTCGGGCGGGACTGGCACGCCCAGCAGCAAGGCGGCGTGCTCCATGACGTCCTGCGGCGGGGCCGGTTCGTCGTCGCAGAGATTGTAGACGGCCCCGGCCCGGGGCTTTTCCAGCGAGGCCAGCAGGCCGCTGACGATGTCGTCGCGATGGACGCGGCTGAACACCTGGCCTGGCTTGACGATGCGGCGGCCCTCGCCGGCCCTCAGGCGATCGAAGGCGCTGCGGCCCGGCCCGTAGATGCCCGGCAGACGGAAGGTCACGACCGTCAGCCCCATGCCCCGGCAGACCTGTCGCCAGTCGCGCTCGGCCCCGACGCGTCGTGCGCCCTCGACCGACTGGGCCTTCAGCGGGCTGGTCTCGAACACCCAGCGACCATCGAAGTCGCCATAGACGCCGGTGGTGGAGAGATAGCCGATCCAGTCGGGGAACGCCTCCGCGGCGGCCAGAGCCGGGATCACCGCCTCGAGGGCCGGGCAACCCTCGCCGGTGGGCGGGGCGGTGACGAGGATGGCGGTGACGCCGCGCATGGCCTCGGCCATCGCCGCCTTGTCGTCGGGGTCGACCGCGGAGAAACCTTGAGCCTCTACCGCCGCCCGCGCCTCGGCCGTGCGCCCAGTCGCTATCACCGACCAACCGCGCGCAGCGAGAGATTCGGCGAAGGCGGCGCCGACGAAGCCCAATCCGTACACGAAGAGACGCAAACCCGAGCCCCGACCTCAATTCCAAGGGACCAATGAGCCGCTCAAACGGCCGGTTCCGCAAGTGCGACATTCATCCCCATGAAGTTGACCGACAGTGCTTGCCAAGCGCGAAACGCTCTGCCATAAGCCGCCTCCTCGTCGCGGGGCGCTGTTTCCAGCCCCTCCGATGCGGGCGTAGCTCAGTGGTAGAGCGCCACCTTGCCAAGGTGGATGTCGAGAGTTCGAATCTCTTCGCCCGCTCCATTCCCTCCCTCGCGGAGGTCATGGACAGAGACAAGAAAATCGGTGCGCGGGCGTAGCTCAGTGGTAGAGCGCCACCTTGCCAAGGTGGATGTCGAGAGTTCGAATCTCTTCGCCCGCTCCATTTTCTTCTCTCTTCTTCTCCATCCCTGGAAATGATCCGAAAGCTTCGGCCAGGCCGTTTGGCCCTGCCCGGCGACATGATCTAACCTCGCCCCGGTTTATTCCGGGGAGCGTTCATGCGTCATCACATCCTCCGCCTCGCCGCCGGCGCGGCCCTGTCGGCCGTGTTGCTGGCCGGCCCCGTCCAGGCCGCCGAAGCCAGCGCCTCGGCCCGCCTGACCCAGGCCGTGAAGGCCTACGAGTCGGTCTCGGCCGTGGACGACGAGGAAGGTGCTTCGGACGAGGCCCGCTGGCGGCTGCCGCCGGTCGGCCCCAAGGCCGACGCAGCGCGCAAGGCGAAGTACGAGAACGCCAAGGCCCTGCTGGCCAAGGTCGACGAGGCAGGCCTCACAGACGACGAGAAGCTGACCCGCCAGATCCTGGCCTGGAGCCTGGACGACAAGCTCGTGGGCCTGTCGTTCGACGAAGGCCGCATGCCGTTCAGTAGCGACGGCGGCTTCGACGTCTCCCTGCTCTATCGCGCCAACGGCGTCCGCCTGAAGGACGAGGCCGAGGCCAGGCAGTGGATTGGCCTGCTGGCCCAGTCGCCCGAATGGTACGCCGCCAACATCGCCGAGGCCCGGCGCGGGATCGCCACCGGCTTCGTCCATGCCCGCTCGACCGCCGAGTCGGTGCTCGACCGCGCCCAGCGCACCGCCGCGACGCCGCGTTCCGAGGATCCGCTGCTGGCCCCGCTACGCGCCCTGCCCACCAGCGTGCCGGCCGACCACAAGGCCGCGCTGATCGCTGAGGGCGAAGCGGTGCTGAGGGACAAGGTCGCACCTGCCCGCGCTGGCTTCGTCGCCTTCATGAAGGACGAGTACGTGCCGCACGCGGCCAAGAGCCTGGCCGCCTCCGACCTGCCCGACGGCAAGCGCTACTACGCCTTCCTGGTCAAGCGCTACACCACCACCGAGATGACCCCCGACCAGGTGCACGAGATCGGCCAGGCCGAAGTGCGCCGCATCCGCGCCCGGATGGAGACGGTGATGAGAGAGGCCGGCTTCCAGGGCGACCTGCCGGCCTTCCTGGCCTATCTGCGCAAGGATCCGAAATTCTACGCCACCAGCCGCCAGCAACTGCTGGAAAAGGCCAGCGAGATCGCCAAGCGCGCCGACGACCAACTGCCGGCCCACTTCGGAACCCTGCCGCGCCTGACCTACGGCGTGCGCCCAGTGCCGGCCAGCATCGAAAAGGGCTACACAACCGGCCGCTATTTCGGCGGAGATCCCAAGGCCGGCCGGGCCGGCGGGCTGATGATCAACACCTCCGAGCTCGACCAGCGGGCGCTCTACGAGCTGCCGGCCCTGGTGCTGCACGAGGGCGCCCCGGGCCACCACGTCCAGACCTCGCTGGCCCAGGAGCAGACCGGCCCCGAGTTCCGCAAGAACCTCTATTTCAGCGCCTTCGGCGAAGGCTGGGGGCTCTATTCAGAATGGCTGGGCGAGGAGATGGGCATCTATCGCGACCCCTACGAGCTGTTCGGCCGGCTGTCCTACGAGATGTGGCGCGCCTGCCGCCTCGTCGCCGACACCGGCATCCACGCCAAGGGCTGGAGCCTGGATCAGGCCCGCGCCTGCTTCACCGACAACACCGCCCTGTCGCCGACCAATATCGAGGTCGAGCTGAAGCGCTACGTCTCCTGGCCGGGCCAGGCCCTGTCCTACAAGATCGGCGAGCTGAAGATCCTGGAGCTGCGCAAGCGCGCCGAGGACCAGTTGGGCCCGAAGTTCGACGAGCGGGCCTTCCACGATCTCGTCCTGCTAGGCGGCTCCACGCCCCTGGCGGTGCTGGACGCCCGCACCGACGCCTGGATCGCCGAGAGCAAAAAGAAGTCGTAAGCGTCACAACGTCCCGGGGTTGACCGCATCGTCGCCCCGGGCCGAACCTCCCGGCCAACATCAAGGGAGGTTTCATGTCCTACGTCTCGAAGCTCGCGATCGGCGGCGCCCTGCTGCTGGCGCTCGCGGCCTGCTCCGACCAGAAGACCGCTCAGGCTCCGGCCAAGCCGGCGGGCGAGACGGCCGCCGCACCGACGCCCGCCGAGCCGCCCGCCGACCTGCCGGCCGGCGAGTACGTGCTGGACAAGACCCATGCCGACCTGTCGTTCAAGCTCAACCACCTGGGCTTCTCCTGGTACACGGCCCGCTTCACCGACTTCGACGTCAAGCTGAACCTGGACCCCAAGGCGCCAGAGGCCGCCAGCGTCGAAGCCAGCATCAAGACCAGCTCCCTGACCCTGCCCGCTCCGCCGCCTGGCTTCACCGACGAGCTGCTGGGCAAGGACTGGCTCGACGCGGCCAAATATCCAGCCATCACCTTCCGCTCGACCAAAGTGGCCAGCACAGGCCCCGACACCGCCGACGTCACCGGCGACCTCACCCTGCACGGGGTGACCAAGCCGGTGACCCTGAAGGCCCGCTTCAACGGCGGATATGCCGGCTTCCCGCCGATGGACCCCAACGCCCGCATCGGCTTCTCGCTGAGCGGCAGCTTCAAGCGCTCGGACTTCGGGGTCAGCTACGGGGTGCCCAAGCCCGGCTCGACCATGGGCGTCGGCGACGAGGTCAAGATCGCCATCGAGGCCGAGCTGCTCAAGCCCAACCCGACGGCGGCGACCGCCCCCGCGGAGCCCGCCAAGCCGTGATCGGAACGCCTATCCCCGTCACGGGACGGGGATAGGCGACTTTGTCAAGAAATACAATCAAGGGTTTAGATTTAGACTAGACGCGCGATATAGGAAAGTTATCCTACAGGAGGAATATCAGCCTAGGCTGATGCTCATGGGCGCCGTGGGGGCGCCGCTCTTGAGGGACCGCCATGCTCGCTCAAATCCTGGAGGAGGCCTGGGCGATCTCGCCCGACCCGCGTCGCGACCGGCTGGCCGCCGCCTTCGTCACCCATGCCGTGGCCCTGGCCACCGGGGTGGCTCCGACCGAGATCAGCTCGGACAGGCGCACGTCCAAGTCCGCCGCCCGGGCGCGGCAGATCGCCATCTACCTGGCCCACGTGATCTTCCATTGGCCGCTGGCGCGGGTGGCCTTCGCGTTCGGGCGCGACCGCACCACCTGCGCCCACGCCTGCCATCGCATCGAGGACATGCGCGAGGACCGGATGTTCGACGCCCGGATGACCGCCCTGGAAGCCTGCGTGCGCCAGGCGCCCGACACCATTCCCGATCTGGCCGGCGTGCTGTTCGCCAATGCCGCGGGGGTCGGCCGATGAGCGCCGCCGCCGTCCTGGAGCAAGATCTCGCCGCCGAGCACCTGGCCGACCGCGCCGCCCGCCTGCTGGCCCGGGCCGGCTCGGTGATCGAGGCGCGAGGCTTGGCCTACGCCGTGCGCTTCGCCCGCGGCCGCAAGCCGATGCTGATCCTCGACGAGGCGGCGTTCCGCAAGCTGGTCGGCCGGCTGGTTTCCCGACCCGAAGGCGGCTGGCGGCTGGGCTGGGCGCCGCCGCCCTCCCCACCCGGCCGTCCGGGCATGGTCGAGGAGGAGAAGGTGGTGATCGAGGAGGGCGTGGCGACCACCCATCGCGCCAATCTCGGAGAAGCGCCGCTGGACTGGCTGTTCCGGCGCGGCCTGCTCAGCGCCGTCGAGCGCGCGGCGGGCGAACGCCTGGCGGCCGACGCCCACGCCTGCGGCCTGCTGGGCCGGCTGACCATGAACTGGGATCCCACGCCGCGCGGCGGCGGTCCGCGCCTAGAGCCGGCCGAACGGGCCCTCGGGGCCAAGGCGCGGATGGCCCGGGCGATGACCGCCCTCTCGCCGGAGCAGCGGGCGATCTTGTCGCCAATCTGCCTGCACGGCGCCTCCCTGCAAGCGACGGAGACGATGCTCGGTCTCAAGCCCAGAACGGGCAAGGCCGCCCTGAGGGCGGCCTTGCAGCGCCTCGCGGCGCATTACGGCATGCTTTGAGACAGCGCGGCGGTCAGATCTCGACCGCCGCCTTGCTCAGCCCACGTTTTCAGTGGGACTGCTGGGTCTTCTTGATGTCGCGCATCTGGTCGTGGCCGGCCTTGACCTTGGCGTAGGCGGCCTCGATGGCGCTGCGGGTCTGCGGATCCACGTCGAGGTCCTGAAGGGCCTTCTCGTACTTGGCCTTGATGTGGTCCTCGCCGTCCTCGACGGTCTTGACCACCGACTCGTCGCCCTTGGTCAGGGAGTCGCGGACGTTCAGGAACACGCGGTGGGCGGCGGCCAGGATGCTGCCGTCATCGTCGGGCGTGCCGCCCAGGCGGCGAACCTCGCCCTGCAGGTCGGAGACGATGCCGCGACGCTCTTGAGCACGGGCTTCGAACAGCGACTTGAAGCTGCGGCTCTCGGCGTCCTTGGCGGCGGCTTCATAGCCGTCGGCGCTGTCGATGGTGATCTCGACCAGGCCGTTGACGAGCTTGATGTGGTCTTCGTTCGTATGGGCCATGTTGGGGCTCCTGTGGCGTTTCGAAGGGAGGGACCGCAGCAACGCGGCCCCCTCGCGAAAGGTTCGAAGCTGGGCCTTACGGTTTCTTCGATTGCAGGAAGGTCCAGGCCGTACCGGCGGCGGTGATCGCCGCGCCGCGCGTGCGCTTGTTGATCAGCAGCCCGGCCAGCACCGCTCCGCCCAACACCGCGACCGCCAGGGGCACGGTGCGGCCGCCCAGCTGGATCTCGCGGCCGGCGATGGTCAGCGGCTTCTTGGCCGGACCGCCAACGGCGTAGTCGGCGACCGGGGCCTGCGGGTCGGCCGGCTTGGAATGGTTGTCGAGGAAGGTAGAGACCTTGTCCGACAGGGTGTCGATCAGGCCCTGGCGAGCGCGGGCCGGGCCGGCGCCGTTGGTCTGGCCAGGATTCAGGGTGGGGTCGTAGGCGACCATGGGTCATCTCCGTGTCCGAGGGGAAGGGCTCGGCCGGAATAACGCCGTGCGGCGCGGGGCGATCCGTCAGGACTCGCCGGAAGACTTGGGAAGTGAAGACTTGGGAAGTTGGGTCGCGCCGACATGATCGATGCCCAGCTCGATCGCCCGCGCCGCCTGACGCTGGCGCTCGGCGTAGCGGGCCTTCTGATCGTCGCTGCGCGTATCGTGGCAGCGCGCGCACGACACCCCTTCGACATAGAACGGCGAGGCGCGCCCCGCTTCCGAGACCGGCATGCGGCAACCCCGGCACAGCACGTGCGAGCCGTCCGAAAGGCCGTGGCCCACGGCCACCCGCTCGTCGAACACGAAGCACTCGCCGCGCCACAGGCTCTCGGCTTGCGGCACCGTCTCCAGGTAGTTGAGGATCCCGCCCTTGAGGTGGAACACCTCCTCGACGCCGCGCGCCTTGAGCAGGGCCGTCGACTTCTCGCAGCGGATGCCGCCGGTGCAGAACATGGCGACCTTGGGGGCCGGCGCGGCCGGATCCCAGGTCTGGCGGAAGGCGTCGAACCAGGCGGGGAAGTCGGCGAAGCTGGGCGTGGCCGGATCGATCGCGCCTTCGAAGGTGCCGCAATCGACCTCGTAGCCGTTGCGGGTGTCGATCACTACGACGTCGGGCTGGGCGATCAGAGCGTTCCAGTCGGCCGGATCGACGTGGACGCCGTGATTGTGGGCCGGGTCGAGGTCGGGTTCGCCCAGGGTGACGATCTCGGCCTTCACCTTGACCTTCAGGCGATGGAACGGCGGGCTGTCGGCGTCGGCGAACTTCAGCTCCAGGGCCTCGCAGCCCGGCAGCGTGCGGATATGGGCGATGACCGTGTCGATCGCTTCCGGCGTTCCGGCGATCGTGCCGTTGATCCCCTCGCGGGCCAGCAGCAGCGTGCCCTTGACCTTCAGGCCGCAGCACAGCTTGGCGAGGCCCGCGCGGATCGCTTCGGGGTCGTCGAAGGTCGCGAAGCGATAGAGGGCGGCGATGCGGTAGGCCGAAGTCATGGGCGGGCCATAGAAGATCGGAGGGGCCGGCTCAAGCGCGGCCGGAACCAAGCGGCCCGAACGCGGGTTACCGCGCCATGAGCATCCTGATCACCGTCATCATCGCCCTCGTGCTGCTGGGCCTGGCCCTCTACGCCGTCCAGCGCTCGCCCATTCCCTCGCCCGTGAACTGGCTGATCCAGCTTCTGCTGATCGTCGTGGCCATCGTGTTCATCGGCAATCGAGCGGGCTTCTTCTAGGCGCCCGCCAGAGCCGCCGCGTCCCGCTGGATGCGGGCGACCATCGACTTGAGGCCGTTGGAGCGCTGCGACGAAAGCGCCTCCGACAGGCCCAGGCGCGCCATGGCCGCCGCGGCGTCGAAGGCGACGATGTCGCCGGCCGCCGCGCCGGAATAGAGCCGCAGCACGATGGCGATCAGCCCGCTGACGATGTGGGCGTCGCTGTCGCCGCGAAAGCGGATCGTGCCGTCGCCTTGCGGTTCGGTCACCAGCCAGACCTGGCTGGCGCAGCCGCGCACCTTGTTGTCCTCGGAATGCTCCGCGGTCGTCAGCGGCTCAAGGTCCTTGCCCAGCTCGATGACGTAGCGATAGCGCTCTTCCCAGTCGCCGAGCAGTTCGAACTCGTCGGCTAGTTCGTCGAGGGCGGCGTTGGGGCTGGTGCTCATGGCGCGGCGTGTAGGCGGGCCACGCCCGTGATGCAAGCGTATCAGGCCGCCGGCAGGCTTACGATCGCGGTCAGGCCCGACCCGGGCGCCGACTTCAGCCGCAGCGCCCCGTTCATGGCCCGCGCCAGCAGGTCGACGATCGGCAGGCCCAGGCCCGCCCCTTCGCCGCTGCGGGTCAGGGAGGTGCCGGCCTGCTCGAACGGCTTCAGCAGGCGCGGCAGGTCCGCCGCCTCCACGCCTTCGCCCTGGTCGCGGATCGAGATCTCGACCAGACCGCCGCCGGCGTGCTGGGCCTCGATGGTCACCACCCCGCCCGAGGGCGAGTGGGAGACGGCGTTGTGCAGCAGGTTCGACAGGATGGTGCGCAGGCCACGGCGGTCGGCCAGCACGGCGGGCATGCCCACGAGGTCGGGCGCGCTGAGCACCACGCCGCGCGTTTCGCACTCGGTGCGCAATTGGGCCATGACGTCTTCCACCGCCTCGTCCAGCGGTTCGGCGGCGACGTCGAGGTCGGTGACGTGGCCTTCGAGGCGGGCGATCTCGACGATCTGGTTGACCAGCTTGAGCAGCTTCAGGCCGCTCTCATGCACCAGCTTGGCGTATTCCTTGTACTGCGGCGCGCCCAGCGGACCGTAGAGCTCGCTGGCCAGGATCTCGGAAAAACCGATGACGGCGTTGAGCGGCGTGCGCAGCTCGTGGCTGACCATGCGCAGGAAAGAACGCTTCTGATCGTCGAGGGCCGCCTTGCGGCGAGCGCGCGCGGCCGCGCGGCGAAACGTCGCGGTCGGCCCCTCGGCGGGCCTCTGCGGCTGGCGCGAATCAGCCCCAGCCCCGCTTTCGGCGAGGTCTTCGGCCGGCAAAGAAGCGTCCGCGGACGCCGTCTGAGACATGTGGAACTCCCGGACCTTCTGTCCGCAAAGGCATTCTGTGCCACCCTGAACCAACCCGCTTACGAATCCGTTTCCGTCCACAAGAAGCTGGATTCGGCCGGTCGCCCCACAATTGTGCGCGCTTGGGAGATAGGGCGATGCGGGGTTAGGATTCACCAATAACAGCCACACGAGGCGGACCCGCCCCCTTGGACATCGACCCGCAGCCGTCTCGGCAGGACGAAGCCGCTCTTCGCCCCCTGCTCTCCAACCCCGCGCTGTCGGGGCGGGAGACGGCGCGCGCCTGGCGTCTGGGCTGGCTGGCGGCCGCCCTGCTGGCCGGCGGGGCGGTGGCCTTCGTGCCGTCCTCCACCGGCTGGGCGGCCTGGGTCGCCCTGCTGGCCGGCGCCCTGCCCGCCATCGCCGCCCTGCTGCTGGGCGACAGCGAGGACGAGCGCGTCCAATCCCTGCTGCTGGTCGGCTGGGCCGCCGGCGGCGCCCTGGCCGCGGCCGTGACCGGCGGCGTCTCGGGCGCGATGAGCGCCTGGTGCCTGGCGCCGGTCGCCGCCGCCTCGACCCTGGCCGCCCCGCGCCGCCTGGCCGAGGGCGCGGCCCTGGCCCTGATCGGCGGCGCCGTGGCGGCGCTGGCCCAGCTTTCCGGCCTGGCCCCACCGCCGCCCGCCGGCCCCACCGCCTTCATCCTCGGCTTCCTGGCCGTCGCCACGACCGGGCTCGGCCTCGCGGCCGGCCTGATGCTGACCCATCGCCGGGCCGGGGAGCGCGACGTGCGCAACCTGTCGGAGCTGACCGCCCTGTCGACCCTGCTCGACGGCCTGCCGTTCCTGGCCTTCGCCGTCACCCTGCAGGGCCGGGTGCGCACCGTGCGCGGCGTCGCCCCCGAGGGCGCGACCCTGGATCGGATCATGATCGACGGCCTGTCGCAGGCCGCCGTGCCGGGCGAGCGCGCTCGCGTCGACTTCGCTCTTGGCCAGGCTTTGCGCGAGCGCGAGGCCAGCCTGACCTTCGCCGCCGCCGAGGCCCCGGAAAAGACCCTCAGCCTGATCCTGCGCCGGGTCGGCCCCGGCATGCTGGTCGGCGTGCTGAGCGACGTCACCGCCGAGACCCGCCACCTGCAGCAGCTGGACCAGGCCCGCGCCGAGGCCGAGAACCTGGCCGCCGGCCGCGCTCGTTTCCTGGCCAATATGAGCCACGAGCTGCGCACGCCGCTGAACGCCATCATGGGCTTCTCCGACATCATGCGCGCCCGGATGTTCGGCCCCCTGACCGACCGCTACGGCGAATACGCCGAACTGATCCACGAGAGCGGCCGCCACCTGCTGGACCTGATCAACGACGTGCTCGACATGTCGAAGATCGAGGCCGAGCGCTTCGAGCTGTCGCGCGGCGAGTTCGACGCCCGCGAAGCCGTCAACGCCGCCATGCGGCTGATGCGCGTGCAGGCCGACGGCGCGGGCGTGCAGCTGCGCGGTGTGCTGCCGCCGGGCGAGCTGGAGGTCGACGCCGACCGCCGGGCGCTGAAGCAGATCGTGCTGAACCTGGTGTCCAACGCCCTGAAGTTCACCCCGCGCGGCGGCCAGGTGACGGTCACCGCCGACGGCCACGACGGCATGCTGGAGATCGTCGTCGCCGACACCGGCGTCGGCATCAGCCCCGAGGACCTCGAGCGCCTGGGCCGCCCCTACGAGCAGGCCGGCGGCGTCGACCAGCGCGCCAAGGGCACCGGCCTTGGCCTGTCGCTGGTGCGCGCCTTCGCCCAACTGCACGGCGGCGAGATGCATGTCGAAAGCCGGCTGGGCGCGGGCACCAGCGTCTCGGTGCGCATGCCGATCCTGCTGCCGGACCCCGTCGCCGCGCCCGCCCCGGCTCCCGCCCCGCCGGAAAGCCCCACGGCCACCGCCGACGCCATGGAGCCGCTGTTCGAGCCGCCCGCCGAGGGCTCGACCGCCGAAGAGCCCTTTCTGGGCGAGAACGTCATCCGCTTCGCCCCGCCGCGCTGAGGCGGGCTCGGGCGTCGCTCCAGGCTTCGGGGGGAGCCAGTGACCCGAACCGATCGCTCGCCATGCCTGATCTGGGCCGCCAGCCTGCTGCTGGCCTGGATCCTGGTCGCCGTCGCCCTCGGCCAGCCGCCGTGGGTTCAGCAGCATTCCCGCGCGCTCGTGGCCTTCGGGGCGATCAAGGGATCGGATTTCACCTGGGCTGAGGCCTGGCGGCTGGTCGCCTCGCAGTGGCTGCACGTCAAGCCGCCGCACATGCTGCTGAACGTGCTGGTGATCGGCGGCGTGGGCCTGGCCGCCGAAGCGCGCCTGGGACGCCTCACGCCCGCCCTGGTGGCCCTGGCGGGCGGAACCCTGGGCCAATGGATCGCCGTCGTCACCCAGCCGGAGGCGTTCATCTCCGGCGCGTCCCAGGCCTATCTGGCGATCTGCGGCCTGGCGGTCGCGGTCGGCGGCGTTTCCCGCTGGGGCCGGATCCTGGCCTGGGCGGCGATCGTGGTCGCCCTGCTGCTGGACATCGTCGTCAGCGGCCATGGGACGGTGAAGCCGGGTCATCTGTGCGGCCTTGCGGTGGGCATCCTGGCGGGGCTGATCCTGCGGGTTACGGGCGCCAGACGCTCCGCCTGAACGATCGTCCTTCTCCCCTTGCGGGAGAAGGTGGCGGCCGAAGGCCGTCGGATGAGGGGTTTCTCGGATGTTGGACGCTCCGCCCGATCTATCCACAGCAAGCGGCTTTGAGGTCTGAGAGACCCCTCACCCGACCCCCGCCTTCGCGGGGGCCACCCTCTCCCGCAAGGGGAGAGGGACATGGGTTTGCGGCCTCTCGCGGAAATCCGCGAAAGTGGGTGGGAAGGCGCGGAGCGGCCGGGCGGAGCCCGGAGACCGTGATGGGTTTTAGCGTTTCGGCTTCGTCTGACCGCTCCGCCGCATCGTTGGCTCGAAGGACCGGGGGCGTAGGCGCTATTTCAGCCATTGGCCCGGCTAGCCCTCGGACGGGCAGGATCGACAGCCCCGCGGTAGTCCGGCGCGGCCTCGGCTGATCCTGTTGAACCGGTTTGAACGTTCCCGGCCTGTCGACCCGCTTGTCGCGTCACGGAACGGCTGACGGCCCAATCACGCCTTCTGAGCGATCCTGCAAACCCGCCCTTCCCGCAACGCCCCAAGCGGCCCCGCTCGATGCGATCACAGCCGCAACTTGGGCCGGTACCAAGAGCCCTCCCCATGGCTGGGATGGGTTCAAGTATGGGGGTGGTTTCGACGCGTCTGATAAGTTTGGGTGAGAAAGTTATAGAGCATTGTTTTGGTTGGATTCTTTTTCGAGTTCGCCGGGGATGGAGAGCGCTCGATACCCGTAAGAGCGTCCTTCTCCCCTTGCGGGAGAAGGTGGCGGCCGAAGGCCGACGGATGAGGGGTTTCTCAGGCATCCGACTTCGCGCCCGGCCTGACCGCTTCACGTGGCTTTCAGTTTTGAGAGACCCCTCACCCGACCTGCTTCGCAGGCCACCCTCTCCCGCAAGGGGAGAGGGATCAGGCAGCGCCCAGTCTCGCGCCCTCCGGCCCTCCCCCAAAGGGGCAAGATCTGAGGCCCAGATACAGAAAAAGCCGGCCCGCAAACGCGGAGCCGGCTTTTCGTCGCCCTTACGGCGAGACCTTGCGGTCTTACTTCTTCGCGGTGAAACCGGCGAACTTGGCGTTGAAGCGCGAGACGCGGCCGCCACGGTCCATCAGTTGCGCGTTGCCGCCGGTCCACGCCGGGTGGGTGCGCGGATCGATGTCGAGCGCGAGGGTCGCGCCTTCCTTGCCGTAGGTCGAGCGCGTTTGATAGCTCGAACCATCGGTCAGGGTGACGTTGATGAAGTGGTAGTCGGGGTGAATGTCTTGTTTCATCGGGCGGTCCAACCGACTAGAGGGCGGCGTGAAATGTGGGTGAGCGCCGCCGTGCGGGGTGGCCCTCGAAGACGCGCGGCTATAAAGAACCCGCGCGTTTTTGGCAAGGACCCTGTTGATGAGCGACGTTAACGGCGGCGAGATTTCGGTCGAAGGCCGCCCCGGCGCGGGGGCCGAATTGGCCCAGAACCTGTCGGAATCGGCCGCCCGCCGCCCACGCCGCAAGGACATACGGCCCCTCGCCCACCTTTTGCCGTTCGTTCGCCGCCATATCGGCGACGCCCTGGCCGCCGGCTTCTGCCTGCTGTTCTCGACCGGCGCCACCCTGGGCCTGACCGCCGCCTTCAAGGGCGTGATCGACAAGGGATTCGCGCGCGGCGCCGAGGGCGCGGTCAACAATGCCTTCCTGACCCTGGGCGCGGTCGCCCTGGTGCTGGCCGTGGCCACCGCCGCGCGGTTCTTCTTCGTCACGCGCCTGGGCGAGCGGGTCGTCGCCGACCTGCGCCGCACGCTCTATGGCCACGTGCTGACGCTGGACCCGGCCTATTTCCTCAAGACACGCACCGGCGAGGTGCTGTCGCGGATGACCGCCGACGTCTCGCTGATCGACCAGCTGGTCGGGGCCTCGGCCTCGATCGCCCTGCGCAACACCCTGAGCCTGGTCGGGGGCCTTGGATACATGGCCGTGGTCAGCCCCAAGCTGGCGGGCTTCATCGTGCTGATGGTGCCGGTGGTGCTGGCCCCGATGTTCCTGATGGGCCGCAACGTCCGCAAGCTGTCAGCCACCGCCCAGGACCGCTTCGCCGACGCCGTCGGCTATGCCGGCGAGAGCCTGGACGCGCTGGACACCGTCCAGGCCTTCGTGCGCGAGGGCGAGGCCGACCGCCGGTTCGGCTCGGCCGTCGAGAGCGCCTATGGCGCCTCGGTGCGTCGGATCAGCGCGCGGGCCCTGATGACCGCCGTGGTCATCACCCTGGCGTTTGGCGGCGTCACCCTGCTGCTGTGGTTCGGCGCGCAGCTTGTGCTGAAGGGCGAGATGACGCCGGGCACCCTGGCCCAGTTCGCCATGCTGGCGGTGATGGCCGCCGGCTCGGTCGGCGCCCTGGGCGAGGTCTGGGGCGACGTGCAGAAGGCCTCCGGGGCGATGGACCGCATCTCCGACCTGCTCAACGCCCGTCCCGGCATCGCCCCGCCGGCCGCGCCCAAGACCCTGCCCGCGCCGGTGCGCGGCGAGATCGCCTTCCAGGACGTGGCCTTCGCCTATCCCGGCCGCCCGGACCTGCCGGCCCTGAACGGCTTCAGCCTGACCGTGAGCCCCGGAGAGACCGTCGCCCTGGTCGGCCCCTCGGGCGCGGGCAAGAGCACCGTCCTGCGCCTGCTGCTGCGCTTCTACGACCCGCAGGGGGGCGCGGTGCGCCTGGACGGCGTCGACCTGCGCGACGCCGAGCCCTCCGAGGTGCGCGCGGCCATGGCCCTGGTCGCCCAGGACTCGCCGCTGTTCTCGGGCTCGGCCATGGACAACATCCGCTTCGGCCGCGAGGACGCCACCGAGGAGGAGGCCCGCGCCGCCGCCGAGGCGGCCCAGGCCACCGGCTTCATCACCGCCCTGCCCCAGGGCTTCGACACCCCCGTGGGCGAGCGCGCCAAGACCCTGTCGGGCGGCCAGCGCCAGCGCCTGGCCATCGCCCGCGCCCTGGTCCGCCAGGCCCCGATCCTGCTGCTCGACGAGGCCACCAGCGCCCTGGACGCCGAGAACGAGCGCCTGGTGCAGCAGGCCCTCGACGCGGCCATGAGCGGGCGGACCACGCTCGTTATCGCCCACCGCCTGGCCACCGTGCTGCAGGCCGACCGCATCGTGGTGATGGAAGACGGCCGGGTGGTCGAGGAAGGCACCCATGCCGTCCTCGTGGCCAAGGGCGGCCTCTACGCCCGCCTGGCGCGGCTGCAGTTCGGGGTCGAGGCGGCCTAGAGCGATTGACGCGACGCACGCTCCCGGAGAAAGCTCCCAAGCTTCGCCTCAGGGGCGTGAGTGGGGGTGCGTAATGATCGACAAGCTGACCGTCCTGAATCCGTTCGCCAAGCTGCCCGACGAAGAGGCCGCCTCGCGGGCCGCTCGCGCCGGCGCCGTCGGCGCCTGGCTGACCGCGCTCGGGAGCGCCGTCGGCGCCGTCACGCTCTATCTGCGGATCGACGTCTTCGTCGCCGAGATGAACCGCCAGATGGCGCTCAGCGCCGCTTCTCAGCCCAATGCGGAAGCCACACAGGCCCTGATGAGCGCCATGGGGCCGGGGATCGCCTGGACCACCATCATCGTCAGCGTCATCATCGCCCTGGCCTACGTCCTGTTCGGCTTCATCCAGTGGCGCAAGAAGACGCGGTTCATCCCGCTGCTGATGCTGCTGTTCGCCGCCTACGGCCTGCTGGCCATGCTCACCGGCCTGGCCAACGCCAAGGCGAGCAGCGCCCTGACCTCGCCCCTGCAACTGGGCTTTAGCCTGGTCATCAGCGTCCTGGCCCTGCTGTGCTTCACCGCCGGCCTGCGCGGCGGCTACCGCCTGCACGTCCTGAAGCAGGCCGCCTAGGCGGCCTTGTCGTCCTTCTCGGCCTCGACGGCCTTCTTGATCAGGGCCACATGGGCGACCTGATCGCGCAGGGCCTGGAAGGCCGGGCTCGCGGCGCCGTCCGGCTGCTTCTCGGCCCAGTCGACCAGGGCCAGCAGCGCCTCGCTGATGCGGCCGATCTGGCGGCCGTAGCTGCCCACCTCGTTCAGTACCCTGGCCTCGATCTCGGGCTTGCCCGACTGGCCGAGATTGATCGTGAACAGCGACAGGTCGCCGAAGCTCCACGACCACGGATTGATGGTCTGGGTCAGTTGGCGCGGGGCGAGGGAAAGCTGGAACGGTTCGGACATGCGGGCCTCCCGGTTCTGGAAGGGCCAGCATGCGCCGTTTGCAACGCCCGCGCGTGACAATCGGGCGGGTCGAAACTGAAAACGACGATCTCGCTCAAGTTGTCGGCTGTGCTACAGCCTGCCTGGGCAGGTCGGGCGAACGGGAGCTTCGCATGTCTTTTTCGATACGTGCGGCGGCCGCCGCGATCGGGGCGACAATGATGCTGGCCTTGGCGCCGCAGGCCACGGCCCAGCCGCCTTCCTACGCCATGCCCGACCAGTGGCGAGCTCACAGCGAAACCGCCTACGGCTTCTCGGTGGACCTGCCGACGGAGCCCATACGCCAGGAAGACGCCTCGCCGCCGGCTTCGCTCTCGCTCGAATACCGCGACCGCGACGGCCAGGTGACGATCACGGCGATCGACCTCGGCGCCATCCAGGACGCATTGCCGATCGACGGCGTCCTCGACGGCATGACGGCGCAGATCGGCGAGGACCTGAAGGCGCGGCTGATCGAAAGCGCGCCGGCGACCTTCGCGGGCGGCGCGGCGCGCGACGTGACCTATCGTTCCGAAGCCGACGAGAAGATCGTCATGAAGACACGTCTCGTCCTGGCGGAAAAGCGCCTCTTCATCCTGACCAGCACCGGCTTCGAGACCAACATGCCGCTGACCTACGCGCGGGTCGTCGGCTCGCTGAAGCTCATCGCGCCGCCGCCGCCAGGTCCGGGAAGTCGCTGAACACCCCATCGACGCCGGCGGCGTACAGCGCCTTCAGCACCGCCGTCGCATCGCCGGCCTTGGCCAGGTAGTCGGCGGCGGCCGGGTCGCCCTTCCGCAGGGACGCCGGCAGGAAGTAGTTCTCGGCGCGTACGGTCCAGGGGTGGACCAGCAGGCCCGCCGCGTGGGCGTCCCTGACCAGCGAGGTGGCCGGCAGCAGGGTCTGGGCGTCCTGCGGCACGACCATGGTCTTCTCCGGACCCAGGCCGTCGGCATAGGCGGCCACGCCCTTCAGGCCCTCGGGCGTGACGAGATCGGCATATTTCACGGTCGGCAGGTCGGCGGGCCCGCCCTGGCCGGCGACCAGCAGGACGAGGCGCGCCGGCGTCTTCAGGCGCACGGTCTTCAGCGGGCCGACCTCGAAGCACTGCACGAACACCGGGGCGGTCTTGGAGTTGAGGTCGTTGCGCTTCAGCGCCTCGACCATCCGGCCCTCGATGGCCAGGCCGACCGAGGCGAAGTAGCTGGGGTGCTTCATCTCCGGATAGACGCCGATCGTGCGGCCCACCCGCTTGCTCTCGGCGCGGGCGAAGGCGACCACCTCGTCGAAGGTGAGAACCTGGGCCTGGCCGTCGAAGGCGGCGCTGGCCGGGCGCAGCTGCGGCAGGCGCTCGCGGGCCCGCAGGGTCTTGATCTCGGCGAGGGTGAAGTCCTCGGTGAACCAGCCGGTCAGGCTTTCGCCGTCGATGGTCTTGGTCGCCTTGCGGGCGGCGAACTCGGGGCGGGAGGCGACGTCGGTCGTGCCGCCGATCTCGTTCTCGTGGCGCACCACCAGATGGCCGTCCTTGGTCACCACCAGGTCCGGCTCGATGAAATCGCAGCCCTGGTCCACCGCCAGGCCGTAGGCCAGCAGGGTGTGCTCGGGTCGATAGCCCGATGCGCCGCGGTGGGCGATCACGATCGGCTTGCGCACGCCGGCGCGAACCATGGCGGGGATCATGCTGGCGCCCATGGTGCCGGCGAGGGCGGCGGTCGTCATGGCGCGGCGGGTCAGAAGGGTCATGCCGGCTGATTAGCGCGCGGATGTGACGGTTTGGCGAGTGTGAAAGAGAAATCACGACCATCGCTTGACGATGATAAATTATCGTGAATTGATAATCTACGCTGAATTGATCGAGGCAAGGCATGACCACCATAGCGAGCTCGAACCACTCCGCCGGCCGGCGGGACATCGCCCTACGCGGCTTCAGCGGCCTGATGGCCGGCGTCTGCGGGCTGGCGAGCGTGGTCCTCGCGACCGTGATCGTGATCTGTTTCGCGGCCATCATGCGCACGATGACGACGGGCGAGCCGCTCCACTGGGATCCAAACCGGAACATCAGTGTGAGCATCGAGAGCACGTATAAGGACTGCCCTTCCGGATCAGCTGAATGCAAAACGATCACGGGCTCCTCGATGCCAAAAAGCGGCGTTCCGGCGATGATGGGCATCGCCCTCGTCATGCTGCCGTCAGCGATCCTGGCCTACGCCTTCGGGCAAGGGGCCGCCTGCTTCTTCTCGCTGGCCCGCGGCCGATACCTGCAGCGCAAGACCGTGACCCATCTGACGCACTTCGCCTTGGCGGGACTGATCTTCGTCCTGGCCAGCCCGTTCGCGGAGCTTCTGGGTCAAGCGGCCGCCAGCCTGATGGACGGTCTCGTTGAGCTGCTCACCCACCAGCCGGTCGAGACCGAACTGAACGTGATCAAGGCGACGTTCAAGGGTGCGCCGGGCTTCCTCAGCGGCGTGTACGCCGTCGCCATGACGATCATCGCCCTGATCATGGTGCGCGCCTCGCGCATCGCCGAAGACCACGCCCAGATCGTCTGATGCGGATCGTCGTGAAGCTGGGCGTCGTGATGGCCGACCGGAACGTCAAGTCCAAGGACCTGGCCGTCCAGGTCGGCATCACCGAGGCCAATCTGTCCCTGCTCAAGCAGGGCAAGGTGAAGGGCGTGCGGTTCGAGACCCTGGAGAAGATCTGCGCCGTGCTCGACTGCGAGCCGGGCGACATCCTGAAGATCGAGCGCTAGGCGCCGATGGAAAGACGGCGCGTGATCGTGCGGTGACGATCACGCGCCGGGCCGGCCTGACGGATCAGGCGGCGGCGGGCTTGCGGGTGAGGATGAACTCGGCCCGCTTGCCGAAGACCACGCGGTTGAGCAGCAGCGAGAACGCCACCGTGGTCCACAGCGTGATGAACATCATGTGGATGTAGTGCAGCGGCGCCCAGCCGAAGCTGAACACGGCGTACAGCGCCACGCCGAACACGAGGCCGGCGATGGCCGCGCGGGCGTCGACATTGCGGAACAGCAGGCCGACGATGAACACCGACAGCACGGGCATGCTGGTCAGGCCGTTCAGCTTCTGGACCAGGTTGATGATGCTGTCGGCGCCGTCATAGATCGGCACCAGGAGCAGCGAGAGGATCACGAACCCGATGCTGACCAGCATGCTCAGGCGCGGCACGTTGGGCTTGGGGTTGATGTACTTCTCGTGGATGTCGCAGACATAGAGCGCGGCCGACGAGTTCAGCACGCTGGCGAAGTGGGCCAGCACGGCCGAGGCGATGGCGGCGGCGAAGATGCCCGACATCCAGTTGGGCAGGACGTGCCAGACGATCTTGCCGTAGGCGGCGTCGCCCAGGTGGCCGAACAGCTTGTACGAGACGATGCCGGGGATCACGACCATCGGCGGCACGATCAGCAGGCGCACGACGGTGGCGGCGAAGACGCCCTTCTGGGCCTCCTTCAGGTTCGGCGCGGCCATGGCCCGCTGGGTGATGGTCTGGTTGGTCGACCAGTAGAACATCTGGATGAAGATCATGCCGGTCAGCAGCACGTGCCAGGGCAGCGGCGAGTCGTTGCCGCCGATCATGGTCAGGCGCTCGGCCGGGATGCCGCTGAAGTCGAAGCCGATCGCCTTCAGTGACAGGAAGACCACCAGCATGCACATGGCCAGCAGCAGGATGCCGCTGTAGGTGTCGGTCACGGCCACGGCGCGCAGGCCGCCGAAGATGGCGTAGAGCGAACCGGCCACGGCGAAGGCCAGGGCCAGCACCATGATCGGGATCTCGAGCCCGAACATCGACTTCATCATCAGCGCGCCCGTGTAGAGCATGATCGGCTGGTAGATGACGACGTTGCCGATCAGGAAGATCGTGCCGATGGTCGAGCGCACGCCGACATTGCCGTACTTCTTCTCCAGAAGCTCGGTCACGGTCGTGCAGTTGTGCTTGTAGTAGATCGGCAGGAACACCCAGGCCAGGATCGACAGGCCGACCACGCCCGACAGCTCCCACCAGGCCAGCAGGGCCATCTGGTTGCCGTTCATGCCGACCAGCTGGTCGGTGCTGAGGTTGGTGATGGTGATCGAGCCGGCGACGAACAGCCACGACAGGCCGCCGCCCGCCAGGAAGAACTCCTTGTTCCCCCCTTCGGCCCCGCGCCCCTGCCCTCGGCACTTCAGGTAGGTGATCAGCCCGATCAGGGCCGTCAATCCGGCGGCGATCCAGGCTTGGGTCTCTTGAAGGTGCATGGCTTGAGCGTTTCCGGTCGTTCTTGTTCTGGTGTCGTAGAGAGATCGTCTATCGCGGCGCGTCGGGCGGCGAGCCCGGCGCGGCGTGAAGCAGGCGAAGGCCCAGGGCCCAGCGACGCTGGAAGCCGGGCCAGTAGTCGGCGGTATTGGCGTCGTCCGGGCCGGCGAGGCGATCGCCGACCGAGGCGCCGGGCGCCAGCGACCAGGTTCCGTCCGCGGCGCGCGGGGTCGGCACGGCCAGATAGGCGCCGTGGGCGCCGTCGCCCTTGAGGTTCTGGTCGAGGAAGGCGGTGATGAAGTGGCGGTTGATCGCCAGGATGCGATCGCGACGCCAGACCGGCTCCTCGTGGCGCTCGATCTCCTTGAAGTCGCCGGCCTGGGCGGGCGTGACCCCGTCCAGCGCGATGTTGTGGCGGGCGTTCTCGTAGACCAGCATCCGCCGGTCGGCGCCGGCCAGGTTGGCGTAGAGCCAGGCCACGCCCGGATCATAGCCGCTGACGTCGTCCTGGTCGCCCACCACCAGCAGGGTCGGGACCGACACCTGGGCCAGGCCCTCGGCGCTCCAGGCGCGTAGCGGCGGCGCGCCGCCCCAGGGGGCGAGGGCGACCATCGCCTTGACGCCCTTGGGCAGGCCGGCGGCGAAGTCGGGATCCAGCGTGGTGAAGGGCTTGAGCAGGTCGAACGGCGCGAGCTTGTAGAGCGGACCTTGCGGATCCAGGCCCGCGCCCAGGGTCGTCAGAGCGCCGAAGCCGCCCATCGAATAGCCGACCAGGGCGATGTCGTCGGGGTCGTAGACGTCGCGCAAGGGCCCCTCGCCCGCCGTGCGGGTCAGCTCGGCGATCACGAAGCGCTGGTCGGCGACGCGGGTGATCAGGGTGGTGGCGAACGACAGCTGCGGGTTGGCCAAGGTCTTGGGTTCGAGGTCGCGGTGCTCGATCGAGGCCACGACATAACCCTTGGACGCCAGGTTCTCGGCCAAGTCGGCGAAGCTGGTCGCCCAGTTGCGGTAGCCGTGCGACAGCACCACCAAGGGGAAGTGCTGGCCGCTGACCGGCGCGGCGTCGGGATAGGCGCCGCCGGTGCGATAGAAGACGGGCGGCGCGGCCGGGGTCGTCCCCGGCTGCATGTAGCGGACGACGGCCGCGCCCGCCTTGGGCTTGGCCGTCGGATACCAGACCGTGACCGGCAGCACCCGGTCGCGGCGCGCGATCTTGCCGTTGGCCAGGTCGCTGGCCAGCAGGTCGGGCTGGCCAGGATTGGCGAAGGTCAGGGTTCGCACCCCGACGGCATAGGCGCCCGGCGCCGACAGCGCCGGAGCGTCCGCCAGCGGCTGGGCCCGGCCCGCGAGCGGAGCCAGGACTAGAGCCAGGACCAGGGCGGCCAGACGCATCACGACGGGTCCCGCCAGACGGCGACGTCGCGCGGGCCGATCACGGCGCCGCCGAGCACGAAGTCCGCGCCCTCCGGGGCCGGCGCGGGCGTCCGCGCGTCGCTGTAGTTGAAGGCGAACGCCAGACCGCCGCGGCGACGCACCCGCACGTCCTTGTGCAGGCGCTGGGTGGCGACGCCGGCCTCGGCGCACAGGCCCTCGAGGAAGTCGGCCAGGAAGTCGCGGTCGGTCAGACTGGCCACATAGACCGCGCGGCCCGAGCGGACGATGGCGGGACCGCCCTCGTCGAAGCGCGCGAGCACTTCGCCCTCGCCCGCCAGCTCGACCTCCTCGCGCCAGCAGCGGCTGGCATAGGCCTTGCCGTTCCAGGTCAGCGCGCCCGAGCAGTCGGGGCGCAGGGTCTCGACCGACAGCACGCGGATCGGCATCAGCTCGCGCAGCGGACCGGGCGGCAGGCCTTCCGGCAGGGTCACGTCGAGGGTCTTGGCGCCCGAACGCGGACCAAACACCACGATCGCCCCGCTGGCCGCCAGGTTGGCCAGGGTCTTTGCGCTGGGCGTGGACAGGGCCGGGATCACCACCAGGGCGTAGCCGGAGACGTCGCCTTCCGGCGGCACGAAATCGACGTCCAGGCCCAGGGCGCGCAGGGCCCGGTAGTGGTCGAGCAGGATGTGGGTGTAGTCGTAGCTCTTGCCCTGGCGCTCGATCTCGCCGAGCCACTGGGCGTTGACGTCGACCATCAGCGCCACCTTGGCGCGGACGGTGGGGTTCTGCTCCAGGTCCAGCGTCGCCAGCTCGCCGAGCACGGTCTCGATCTCGGGCCAGGCGGCGGCGTGGGTGCTGTCGGGACGCAGCAGGCCCGCGTGCATCTGCTCCTGGGCGAACGGGGCCTGGCGCCAGCGGAAATAGCTGACCACGCCGGCGCCGTGGGCGAAGGCCTCCAGCGTCCACAGCCGCACCATGCCGGGGGCCGGACGCGGGTTGTGGTTGGCCCAGTTCACCGGACCCGGCTGCTGCTCCATGATCCAGAAGGCGCCGGGCGCCAGGCCACGGGTCTGATCGAAGAAGAAGGTGCCGAAGTCCGGGTGGCCCGTACGCATGTAGGGGCGGAAGGCCTCGGGGTCGTCGCCCGCCATCAGCAGGTCGGTGCGGCCCAGCGGATAGTTGTCGTAGGCGGCGAAATCGAGATCGGCGGCCACGGCGTGGTTGTCGACCCCGGTCTCGTTCATCGGGATGAAGTTGTGGGTGACGAAGCGGCCCGGCGAATGGGCGCGCAGGATCTTCACCTGGGCGTCGTGGAAGCGCACGACCTGGTCCGACGAGAAGCGGCGATAGGCCATGCGGTGCGCCGGGCTGGTCTCGGTGACCGCGCCGACCGGCAGCTCGATCTCGTCGAAGCTGCGATACTCCATCGACCAGAAGACGTTGCCCCAGGCGGTGTTCAGCGCCTGTAAGTCGCCGTAACGGGCCGCGCACCAGGCCTGGAACGCCGTCTTGGCGGCCGGCGAGGCGCTGAGCGTCGTGTCGTGGCAGCTGAGTTCGTTATCGGTCTGCCAGCCGGCGACATGCGGGTTTTCGCCATAGCGTTCGGCCAGGGCCAGCACGATCCGCTCGCACTCGCGCAGATAGACGTCGCTGGAGAAGTCGTAGTGCCGCCGCGAGCCGAAGCCGCGCACGCGGCCGGTGTCGGGATCAACGGGCAGGATCTCGGGATGGCGATCGATCAGCCACTTGGGCGGCGTGGCGGTGGGCGTGCCGATCACCACCTTGAGGCCGGCCTCGCCGAGGATCGCGATGCTCTCGTCGAACCAGGCGAAGTCGTAGACGCCGGGCTCGGGCTCGAAGCGCGACCAGGCAAACTCGCCGATCCGAACATAGGTCAGACCCAAGTCCTTCATTCGGCGAGCATCTTCGCGCCAAAGACTTTGAGACCACTGTTCCGGGTAATAGCAAACGCCGAGCAATTTTTCCTCCGATACGTAACTTTACGTTACGTAATTCAAATCTACGACCGATACGCACGTGAAGGTCGATCATTTTATATCGACGCACACATGGGCGCTTTTTATTGAGTCTTATTTATCGTACAAACCATTCGAGTCAACCGTCGCTCACCAGCCATGGACCCCATTGATGTCCCCACCGTTCATCCGGCTTGACGGCCGAACCACCAGCCTGATCGTCGATTGCCGGGGCGATGCGCCCGCGGTGCTGCATTGGGGCCCGAAGCTGAGCCCGGACCTGGATCCGGCCGAGCTGGTGCTGCTGGCCACGCACGAAGCCGCGCCCTGCTCGCCCATCGCGCCGGCGCCGCTGGCCCTGTCGCCCCTGCTGGGCCACGGCTTTCCGGGTTCGCCGGGCCTGCAGGCCCATCGCGACGGCCTGGGCTGGGCGACCTTCACCCGGATCGAGCGGGTCGAGCGGATTTCGCCCTCGGTGGTCGAGATCGTCTCGATCGACGATCACGACGCCCTGACCCTGGTTCACCGCCTGGAGCTGGACGCCGACCAGGACGTGCTGGTCGCCACGACCAAGGTGATCAACACCGGCGACCAGGCCCTGACCATCGACGCCTGCCCGGCCCCGACCCTGCCCCTGCCGCCCGAGGCCACGCACCTGATCAACCTCGACGGCCGCTGGTCGGGCGAGTTCCAGATGCGCCGCACGCCGCTGGGACAGGGCGCCACGGTTCGCGAGAACCGCCGCGGCCGCAGCTCGCACGACGCCTTCCCCGGCCTGATCGCCGAATGCGCCCCGGCCAGCGAAGCGACCGGCGAGGTCTACGGCTTCCACCTGGGCTGGAGCGGCAACCACCGCATCCATGCCGAAACCCTGTCGGACGCCCGCGCCTTCGTGCAGCTGGGCGAGCTGTTCATGCCCGGCGAGATGCGCCTGGCGCCCGGCGCGGCCTATGACAGCCCCAAGCTCTACGCCGCCTGGTCCGACGCCGGCCTCAGCGGCCTGTCGCGCGCCTATCACGACCTGGTCCGCGCCCGTCCCGAGCACGCCCGCCTGCGGGCCAAGCCGCGCCCGGTGCACTACAACACCTGGGAAGCGGTCTATTTCGACCATGACCAGGACAAGCTGGCCCAGCTGGTCGACGCCGCCGCGGCGATCGGGGCCGAGCGCTTCGTGCTCGACGACGGCTGGTTCAACGGCCGCCGCGACGACACCGCCGGCCTGGGCGACTGGTACGTCGACGCAGGCGTCTATCCCAATGGCCTCAAGCCCCTGACCGACCGCGTGCTGGCCGCCGGCATGGAGTTTGGCCTGTGGGTCGAGCCCGAGATGGTCAATCCGGCCAGCGACCTGTTCCGCGCCCATCCGGAATGGGTGCTGGGCTGCGCGCCCGCCCCGCAGCTGTCGTTCCGCAACCAGCTGGTGCTGGACTTCGGCCGCGCCGAGGTGCGCGAGCACCTCTACGCCCGGCTGGACGCCCTGCTGACCGAGCACCCGATCGCCTACCTCAAGTGGGACATGAACCGCGACATCAGCCACCCAGGCGGCCAGGACGGCTCGGCCGGCGCGCACGCCCACGTGCTGGGCCTGTATGCGGTGCTGGACCGGCTGCGGACCGCCCACCCGGCGGTCGAAATCGAGAGCTGCGCCTCGGGCGGCGGCCGCGCCGACCTGGGCGTGCTGGAGCGCACCGACCGCATCTGGACCTCGGACAGCAACGACGCCCTGGACCGCCTGTCGATCCAGAAGGGCGCTTCGCTGTTCCTGCCGGCCGAGCTGATGGGCGCGCACGTCGGGCCGACCGACTGCCACATCACCGGACGCCGCGTATCGATGGCCACCCGGGTGTCGACCGCCCTGTTCGGCCACTTCGGCATCGAGGCCAACCTGCTGGCCCTGACCGACGACGAGCGCGCCGAACTGGCCGAGGGCGTGGCGCTGCACAAGACGCTGCGCGAACTCATCCACACGGGCGACCTGCATCGCCTGGACCGGCCGGCCAACGAGAGCGCCTTCGGGATCGTGTCCAAGGACCGCGGCCAGGCGGTGTTCAGCTACACCCTGGTGCGCGAGCAGGACGCCTATTTCGCCGGCCGCCTGCGGCTGACGGGGCTCGACGCCGACGCCCGCTATCAGGTGCGACTGGTGTGGCCCAAGGCCTTCGTCACCCGCTCCAGCCTGGTGGACGTGCTGCGCGCGGGCGTCGCCCTGGATGGCCGCAACCTGATGACGGTGGGCCTGCAGCTGCCGCGGATGCATCCGCAGGCCAACTTCATCCTGCGCCTGGAGCGGCTGCCCTAGCGGCGGCCGGCCGGCGCGGGGCCCTTCGCCCTTCCAGGCGGAGGGCCCCGGCGCGGGATCCGGCGGATCCGGATGGAAAGACTCAAGACGGGCCCGCCTCCTCAGGAAGCGGGCCCGTCTTGCGTCCGGAACGCAAAAAAGGGGGCGGACCGAAGCCCGCCCCTCAGAGTCGGGGGAAAAAGACGCGTGGCAGAAACGCGCCGAAAACGGCCGGGCGCGGCGAGCCATGCCCGGCCGATCCATCAGAACTTCGCGCGAGCGCCGACCGCGTAGCGCGGACCGGTCTCGACGAGGCTCAGGAACTGGTTCTGGTAGACGCCGTGAGTCTGGGTCTTGGCGTCGTTGAGGTTGGTGCCCTCGACGAAGACCGAGAAGTTGTCGTTGATCTCGTAGGTGGCCTGCGCGTCGAACTGACCGGCCGTCTTGGTGTAGATCGGCATGCCGCCCGTCGAATTGGACTGGGTCGACATGAAGCCGTCGCGGCGGTTGTAGGCCACGCGCACCTCGAACGGACCCTTGGCGTAGAACAGCACCGCGTTCTGGCTGTCGCCCAGGCCTTCCAGGGCGAACCCGGAGTCGTTGGCGCTGGACTTCACGAAGGTGGCGTTCAGGGTCACGCCCAGGCCGTCGAGCGGCGCGGGCAGGTAGTCGAAGGTGTGCTGGAAGCCGACTTCCAGGCCGTAGACGTTGGCGCTGCCGATGTTGCGCGGACGGCTGACGTTGAAGGTCGCCTTGCCGCCGGTGAAGGCCGCCAGGTTGGCCGAGTTGGCGATCGTGAAGACTTCCGGCGCGCTGGTGACGACGATGAAGTTGTCCAGCTGCTTGTAGAAGGCGCCGACCGTGAAGAAGCCCGACTTCTGATAGTACCACTCGTACGAGACGTCGAAGTTGGTCGACTTGTACGGCTTCAGCTCGGGGTTTCCGCCGCTGGCCGCCAGGTTGCCCGGGCGGGTCGAGGTGAAGGTGAGCTGCGGCGCCAGGTCGGTCAGGTTCGGCCGGGTGACGGTCTTGGACGCCGCGAAGCGGGCGACCATGTCGTCGTTCAGGTCGATCTTGACGTTCAGGCTGGGCAGGAAGTCGTCGTAGGACGCGCTCTTGGACACCGGCGCCGAGGCGGTCAGGGTCGCGTTGTAGAGCGTGCTGTCGCCGGTGATCGGCGTCAGGTCGACCAGGCTCTGGGTCTGACCGCGCGACGTCAGCTCGGTGTGGACGTAGCGCGCGCCGACGGTGGCGCTGACCGGCAGGCCGCCGATGTCGCCGGCGAAGTCGGCCTGGACATAACCGCCCGCGACCTTCTCATGCACGTCGTAGGAGCTGGACTGCGGCGTGGCGGCAAAGCCGTTGGTCGCCTGCAGCGCCGCGTAGGAGGTGCCGACGGTGCGGCCCGCCGCGACGTCCTGGGCGTTGGCGGCCGCCTGGCTTTCCAGGAACTTGAAGTAGGCCTCGGGATCGAAGCTCAGCCATTGGCGCGGGAAGTTGCCGCCCTCGCCGTCGAGGAAGTTGCTGGGCGCGTAGGTCTGCAGCAGGCCCGCGGGCACCGAGACCGAATAGCCGCAGTAGGTGCACCAGATCGCCGAGCTGGACTGGACCAGCTGGTTGGTTTTGGTGCGGTCGGTGAAGATGCCGCCGAGGCGGACGGCCGTGAAGTGGTCGTACTCGGTCTTGAAGGTCGCATCGAGACGGTTCTCGAAGACCTCCTCGCCGTAGTTCGAGCCCTGGCGGGTGGCGAAGTGCGCCTTGCCGGCCGCGTTGGGGTCGGCGTAGTTCGTGCCCGTGGTCAGGGTGGGCAGGCCGCCGCCGGTGTTGTCGAAGTGGGCGGTGTTGGTGATGCCGACGACGGCGAAGATCTCGTTGCCGCCGTTGTTGTTCTCGGCCTTGGACCACGAGCTGTCGAACTTGACGTCGATCAGGTCGGTCGGGTTCCAGGCGGCGTTGAAGCCGAGGGCCTTGAGGTTGGTCGGACGGTTGAAGGTCCGCGACACGTAGTCGGTGTGGCTGTCGGTCAGCTGGTCGAAGCCGACGACGGTGTTGTTGGCGTCCAGCTTCACGTTGCTGATGCTGCCCGGCGAGAAGTAGTGGCCGACCTGGCTGGTGTTCGATTTGACGGTGAACTTGTTGTAGATGCCGTCCAGCGTCAGGGTCAGGTCGTCGGTGGCGCGATACTGCACCGTGCCGGTCACCGAGGTGCGCTTACGCTCCTGGATGTCGGAATACTGGTTGTAGTTCTGCGGCATGTAGACGGTCTTCCCGCCCACGGTGGTGGCGTAGTAGCCGTCGTTGTTGGCGGCGTCGATCCGCGCCTTGCGCTCCTGGAACGACACCGAGCCCAGCACGCCCAGGCGGCCGTCCATGAAGGTGTTGCTGTAGAGGCCGAAAAGGTTGGGCGTGGTCTTGCCCGACAGGTCTTCGTAATTGCCCTGGGCGCTGAGGATGATGCGCTGGCCCTTGTGGTCGAACGGACGCGCGGTCTTCAGGTTGATGGTCGAGCCGATGCCGCCCTCTTGCAGCTGGGCGTTGCTCGACTTGTAGACGTCGGCGCCGGAGATCAGCTCGGCGGGCAGCATGTCGAAGCTGAACTGGCGGCCCGGGTTCTCGGTGGCCAGGGTGCGGCCGTTCAGCAGCAGCTGGTTGAACGACGGGCCGAAGCCGCGAACGGTCACGAAGCGGCCTTCGCCGCCGCTGCGGTCAATCGACACGCCGGTGATGCGCTGCAGCGACTCGGCGACGTTGGTGTCCGGGAACTTGCCCAGGTCTTCCGAGGCGATCGAGTCGACGATCAGGGCCGAGCTGCGCTTGACGTCGATCGAGCGGTCGAGGCTGGCGCGCAGGCCGGTGACGATGACTTCCTCGACGGTGTCGCTCTCGGTGGTCTGCGCGTGAGCCGCGCCCGCCAGCAGGGCCAGACCAAGGACGCCGGCGCTGGCGCCCGTCATGAATTTAAGGCCAAGGGTACGGCCCCGACAGCCGTCGCTCTTGCGGATCATAGTTCCCTCCAGAATGCGAAAGGATCGCCTCGGTAGCCCCCGAGCGATCTCGTTTTTCAGCGCCGACTCCGCAGCGCATTAAAATGATAAATCATAGCAACGCGGGTCGGTCAAACGAACTTTCGTTTTGGTTTCGAAATCACAGAAGTCGAAACCAAATTGCTGCACCATTCGCGCTGCGGATATGCCGCGTCGTCGCAAACCCTTTTGTAGAAGGGATTTCGCGCGATGGGTCGGCGGAGGCGCTCCGCGCCTTCCGCGATCAGCTCACCAGTTTGATGGCGAAAAAGCGCAAACGGATGCGCGGGCGCGGGTTTACGCGCCTGTCGGAGCAATCGGGCTGGAGAGGCCTCAGCCGGCCTGGTTCAGCGCCGTCTCGATGACGCGCACGCCCTGGGCCTTGCACTTGGCGGCCAGTTCCGGGCTTTCGAGCCGGTCGGTCACGAACACGTGGACGTCGCCGATGTGCCCGATCCGCACCGGCGCGGGCCGGCCCAGCTTCTGGCCGTCGGCGACCAGGATCACGCGCCGCGAGCTCTGGATGATGGTCTGCGAGACCTGGACCTCGTTGATGTCGAAATCCAGCAGCGAGCCGTCGTCGTCCATGGCCGAGGCGCCGATGATGGCGAAGTCGACCTTGAAATTGCGGATGAAATCGACCGCGAAGGCCCCGACCGAGGCCCGGTCGGCGCTGCGCACGCGGCCGCCGACGACGATGACCTCGATGCCCGGCGACGGCGCCAGGATGTCGACGACATTGAGATTGTTGGTGATCACCAGCAGGCCGGTGCGGCCCAGCAGGGCGCGGGCCACCTCTTCGGTGGTGGTGCCGATGTTGATGAACAGCGAGGCCTGCTCGGGGATCAGGGCGGCCGCGGCCACGCCGATCGCCTCCTTGGCCTCGCGCGCCAGCACGCGGCGGGCCTCGTATTCCAGATTGTCGACGCCGCCGGTGGCGATCACCGCCCCGCCGTGCACCCGGTTGAGCTGGGCCTGGTCGCACAGGTCGTTGAGATCCTTGCGGATCGTCTGGCGAGAGACCTGGAGCTGCTCGGCCAGGGCCTCGACCGTCACCCGCCCGCTCTTGCGCGCAAGGGCGAGAATCGCTTCGTGACGCTGCTCGATGTTCATCAAACCAACTCCCAGGCCTCGCCTCGGCGCGCCAGTCCGCCTCTGGTTAGCCCAGGCCGCGATGTTCGACAAATCGCCGCGATACGCGAAACGTCCCCATCCGCGCGCGCGTTGATCCTGAAAGTCCGCCCGGCCAAGGGACACGCGCCCAACTTGTCGAGACGACCGCTCACGCGCGCCTCCATCCGGCTGTGTTTGGACGTGAATTTGCGGATTTACTTTCGTTTTAGGCTTTCGTATTTGCGATTAAAGCTGCACTTCGACAGCCTCAGCTATGAGTGGGAGACGCGTCGGGTATGGAGTTCGACCTTCTGGTGGTCGGTGGCGGCGTCAACGGCGCGGGCGTCGCGCGGGACGCGGTCGGCCGAGGCCTCTCCGTGCTTCTGGTCGAACAGGACGACCTGGCCAGCGCCACCTCCTCGGCCAGCACCAAGCTGGTGCACGGCGGCCTGCGCTATCTGGAATATTACGAGTTCCGCCTGGTCCGCGAAGCGCTGGAAGAGCGCGAGACCCTGCTGGCCATGGCGCCCCACATCATCTGGCCGCTGCGCTTCGTACTGCCGCACGCCAACGCCACGCGTCCGGCTTGGCTGGTCCGGCTGGGCCTGTTTCTCTACGACCACCTGGGCGGCCGTCGCCGCCTGCCCGGCTCGAGCGGGCTTGGCCTGACGGGCGCGCCGGAAGGCGCGGCCCTGCTGCCGCAATACCGCAAGGCCTTCGTCTATTCGGACTGCTGGGTGGACGACGCCCGGCTGGTGACGCTGAACGCCGTGGACGCCGCCGAGCGCGGCGCCGAGATCCAAACCCGCACCAAGCTGATCTCCGCGCGCCGGATCGACGGCCTCTGGGAGGCGCGCCTGCGGACCACGGACGGCGCCGAACGCACGGTGCGCGCCCGGGCGATCGTCAACGCCGCCGGCCCCTGGGTCTCCGAAGTGCTGGGCGGCGCCCTGAGCGTGAAGACCGGCAGCGCCACGCGCCTGATCAAGGGCAGCCACATCGTCGTGCCCCGGCTGTTCGAGGGCGACCACGCCTACATGCTGCAGAACCCCGACCGCCGGATCGTCTTCGCCATCCCCTACGAGGACCGCTTCACCCTGGTGGGCACCACCGACGTGGCGTGGGACGCCGCCCCCGGCCCCGCCAGGATCGATCCGGCCGAGGTCGATTACCTGTGCGAAAGCGTCAACCGCTACTTCCGCAAGGGCGTGACGGCCAAGGACGTGGCCTGGAGCTATTCCGGCGTGCGCCCGCTGTTCGACGACAACGCAGACAGCGCCTCGGCGGTCACCCGCGACTATGTGCTGGAGGTGGACGCGCCGCAGGACGAGGCGCCGGTGCTGTCGGTGTTCGGCGGCAAGATCACCACCTATCGCCGCCTGGCCGATCACGTGCTCGAGCGCCTGGCGCCGTTCTTCCCAAAGGCCGGCCCGTCGTGGACGAAGGGGGCGGTGCTGCCCGGCGGCGACCTTCCCGACCTCGACCGCAAGGCGCTGGCCGGGGCGCTGCGTACCGAACATCCGTTCCTGCCCGAAGACCTGGCCTTCCGCCTGGCGCGCTCCTACGGCTCGCGCGCCAGGACGATCCTCGGCGAGGCGCGTGATCTCGCCAAGCTGGGCGAGGATTTCGGCGCCGGCCTGCACGCCGCCGAGGTCGACTATCTGGTCGCCCACGAATGGGCCCGCACCGCGCAGGACATCCTCTTCCGCCGCAGCAAGCTGGGCCTGCACATCGGACCGGACGGCGTCGCGCGGCTGGAGGCCTATCTGCGCGCCATGGAAACGACCGGCGCGGAAGCCGCCCCCTCCCCCGCCCCGTCGCTGAAGGCGCGCGGCGCATGACCGCTTCCCGCTACATCCTGGCCATCGACCAGGGCACCACCAGCACCCGCAGCATCGTCTTCGACGCCAAGGGCGACATCGCCGGCAAGGACCAGCGCGAGTTCGCCCAGAGCTATCCGGACCTAGGCTGGGTCGAGCACGATCCGGAGACCATCTGGAACGACGTGGTGGCCACCGCCCGCGCGGCGCTGGCCGACGCCGGCGTGGACGCAGCCGCCGTCGCCGCCATCGGCATCGCCAACCAGCGCGAGACGGTGGTGGTCTGGGACCGGCGGTCGGGCCGCGCCATCCATCCGGCCATCGTCTGGCAGGACCGCCGCACCACCGAGGCCTGCGAGGCGCTGCGACAGGCGGGCCACGAGCCCCTGGTCCAGGCCCGGACAGGCCTGCGGCTGGACCCCTATTTCTCGGCCAGCAAGCTGGCCTGGATCCTCGACCACGTTCCCGGCGCGCGCGCCGAGGCCGAACAGGGCCGGCTGGCCTTCGGCACCATCGACAGCTTCCTGCTGTGGCGGCTGACCGGCGGGCGCGTGCACGCGACAGACGCCACCAACGCCTCCCGGACCCTGCTGTTCGACATACACCGCCAGGCCTGGGACGAAGACCTGCTGGCGCTGTTTGGCATTCCTGCCGCCCTGCTGCCGGAGGTGCGCGACAACTGCGCCGACTTCGGCGAGACCCAGGCCGAGATCTTGGGGGCGTCCGTGCCCATCCGCGGCATGGCCGGCGACCAGCAGGCCGCGCTGATCGGCCAGGCCTGCTTCAGCCAGGGCATGATCAAGGCGACCTACGGCACCGGCTGCTTCATGCTGATGAACACCGGCTCAGAAGCCGTCGCCTCCAACGCACGCCTGCTGACCACCACGGCCTACCGGCTGGACGGCAAGCCGACCTACGCCCTGGAAGGGTCGATCTTCGTGGCCGGGGCGGCCATCAAGTGGCTGCGCGACCAGCTTGGCCTCATCGTCCGGGCCTCGGACACCTCGAGCCTGGCGACCACCGTGCCCGACGGCCACGGCGTCTACATGGTGCCGGCCTTCGTCGGCCTGGGCGCCCCCTACTGGGATCCCCACGCCAAGGGCCTGATCCACGGCCTGACCCTCGACGCCTCGGCCGCGCACATCGCCCGGGCGGCGCTGGAATCGGTGGCCTTCCAGACCAACGACCTGATCGAGGCGATGTTCGCCGACGGCGCCTCGCGCCCCAGCGCCCTGCGCGTGGACGGCGGCATGGCGGCCAACGACTGGCTGTGCGCCTTCCTCTCCGACATCATCGCCGCGCCGGTCGAACGGCCGGTCAATGTCGAGACCACGGCCCTGGGCGTAGCCTTCCTGGCGGGCCTGGGCGCCGGCGTCTGGCCCAGCCTGGCGGCGATCTCGGAAGGCTGGCGGCTGGACGGCCGCTTCGAGCCGACCATGCCGGCGGACCGCCGCGCCGATTGCCTGGACGGATGGAACGACGCCATGGCCCGAGCGCGATATCGCCCCGCCCCCAAGGCGGCGACACGCCCGCCGGCCCCCAAGGCGCTCCAGACGCAGGACGCCTGAAGGCCTCGGGCAGCCCCCCAGGATCAGCGGCGCTCGCCCGCCGTCTTCGCCGGCGTCAGGGTCTCCACCCGCGTCACGCCCTTGGCGCTCTTGGTCAGGCGGAAGGCGTCCAGCTGCCGGCCGGTGGCGGTGAAGGCGCGATAGGTCACGGCCTGCGGCGACACGTCCAGGGTCTGGAAGGTCTGGGTGCGCGCCGCCGTTCGGGTGGCCCAGCTGAGCGGGGCCACGGGATACATTTTCGGCCCCGCGACCGACACCACATAGGTCGAGCCCTTGTCGGACGGATGGCCCGGCCCCGCATTGGTCATCGCCCCGGCGCCGATGGCGCCGCGCGCATAGCCGTGGTCGTGGGCCTGCAGCACCAGGTCGACATGGTACTTGTCGATCAGGGGCTTGAGGGCGTCGCGCACCCGGGCGTTGTCGCGGTCGGGATCGACCGAGAACAGCGGGAAGTGCAGGAACAGCGCCGTCCAGCGGTTGGGATTGTCGGCCAGCAGGCCATCCAGCCAGCGCACCATCTCCGCCCGCATGGCCTCGTCGCCGTGGAACAGCGGGGCGTCGACCGAGATCAGGCGCAGGCCCTGGTAGTCGACGGTCCAGGCCGTCTCCTTCAGCTTCTCGACGCCCGCCGGGCCGGTCTCCGGCAGGGTGAACTGGCGCCGCCACTGCGGGTTCAGCACCGGGCCGCGGCCGTATTCGTGATTGCCCGGCGTCGGCATCTGCGGCGTCTGGGCGTAGAGGAAGCCGCCGGCGGCGAACCATTCGCCCCATTCGTTGTCGCTGTCGTGGCGATTGATCAGGTCGCCGGCATGGATGACGAAGGCGGCGTCGCCGGCCTTGCGGAACGCCATCCTCATCGTGCGCGAGGCCTCGCTGAGGATGTTGTTCTGCATGTCCCCCATGTAGAGGAAGGTGAAGGGCTTGGCGCTCGTGGCGGCGGTGCGGAACTGCAGCCACTCGGACCAGCGCTGACCGTCGCCGACGCGATAGGCGTAGACCGTCTCCGGCTTCAGCCCCTTCAGCACCGTCGCGTGGTAGGCTGCGCGGAACGCCGGATCCTCGCGCACGGCGAGGGTCGCGTCGTCGGTGACGGCGGGAATGCGCACGGCCTTCTCGATGAAGTCCGGCCCATCCTCGGCCTCGGCATATTCGACATGGCCCGCGAGGCCCGGCGCGGTGCGCCAGGTCACGGCCATCTCGTGCGCCGGGTCGGCGGTCAGGTTCAGGATGATCCGTTCCGGCTGGACGGTGGGCGCGACCACCGGAAGGTCGGACGCCTGGACGGGCGCGGGTTCCGGACGCGGGGGGCGATCGGTCTGCGCCAGGGCCTGGCCGCCCAGGGCCGCCAAGGCGGCCCCGAGCATCAGAATGCGGGAGGTTTTCATGTCGGCCCCGATCAGAAGACGTAGTTCAGGCCGAGCGAGATGGATCGCCCGTTCTTGATGTAGGCCCGGCTGGAGCTGGTGCTGTCGCCGGCCGTGTACCAGTAGGTGTGGCTGTCGAAGAGGTTCTGGACCTGCAGCGACGCCGTCGCGCCCTTCCACAGCTTGCGCCGCACGTTCAGGTCCACGAACTCGTAGTCCTGTTCATACGGGTTGTTGCCGAAGTCCTGGATGCCTTCGAGGAATTCCGACTGGTAGCTGTAGGCGGCGTAGGCTTCCCAGCCCTTGTACTCCCAGAACAGCTGGATGTTGGCGACCCGCTCGGGCGTCTCCATCAGCGGCAGGGTATAGCCCGCCGGGTGCCAGGAGATGCCGGTCTCGGCTTCGGACTTCTGGAGGGTCAGGTTGACGCTGGCGCCCAGCGCCGACAGCGGACCCGGCAGCCAGTGGAACACCTGCTGGGCGCTGATTTCCACGCCATAGACCCGCGCCCACTTGCCGTTGTTGGGCATCGAGATGGTCACGCCGTCGGGGCTGACGTTGGTCCCGGCCGTCCCGTCGCGGATGTTCGACGACGAGGAGCGGTACAGGAAGTTCTTGATGTCCTTGTAGAACAGACCCAGCGAATAGGCGCCGGTGTCGCCGTTGTAGCGCTCGATCGACAGGTCGTAGTTGATCGCTTTCATCGGCTTCAGGTCGGGATTGCCCTGCTCGATCGAGACCAGGATCCACTCGCTGGTCGGGTTCTCGTCGCCGTCACCATCGGGATCGGTGTCGTAGCCGTACTCGCGGGCCGACGACATGCGGGCGATGTCTGGGCGGGCGAAGCTGGTCCAGATCGCCGCGCGCAGCTTGGTGCGGTCGTCCAGGCTGTAGTTCAGGTGGATCGACGGCAGGACGTTGGTGAAGTCGCTCTTGTCGGTCGAGTAGTGGCCGCCCTGGACCTCGTCGAGGATGTAGGCGTCGATCTCGTTGCGGGTGCTTTCGACGCGGAGGCCGCCGATGACCTGGGCGTTGCCGAACCGGGCGGTCCCCATCAGGTAGCCGGCGAAGATGTTTTCGTTGAAGGCGAAGCTGTCCTCGCCGCTCAGTTCGGCGTTGGCGGGATCGGTGGCGAAGCCCTCGAAGAAGGTGCTGTTACCGGCCATGGCGCGCTGCAGCTCGGCCAGCATGGCCTTGTTGTCGATGACCGTGCCCAGGCGATAGATCCCGGAATATTCGCCGTCGAACAGGCTGGTGACCTCCTCCCCGTAGAACTGCGAGAAGTCGGCCAGGGTGCCGTCGGCGTCCAGGTCCATGAACTCGCCGCTATAGGTCGAGCGCTTGGAGCTGTAGACCTTGCCGCCGGTCTTCACCGACTCCAGCCAGGTCGCGTTCGGACGCCATTCGACGTTGAACTGGCCCTGCCACAGCCGTTCCTGCGCGCCGCCGATCTCGCCCGACAGGCCCGCGAAGGCGTACTGGCTGTTGTCGTGGATCGCCGCCATGCCGGCGTCGTTCAGCACCCACTTGGGAAAGCGGCTGTCGCCGAAATTGGTGACGGCGACGCCCTTGTTGCCCAGCCAGCCGTACTTGTCGCTGCGGAACTCCATCTCGTAGCTGTCGTCGATATTGTCCTCGGACTTGGCGTAGGACAGGTCGTAGTCGACCTTGAAGTCGCCCCAGCGGCTGACGCCCCCGAAGTTCAGCGACATCAGCGAGCCGGTCTCGCGCGAGCCTTCCCAGAAGCGCCGCAGGCGGAAGCCCTGCGGGTCCCAGGTCCCCGAGGCGCCGTCCAGGGTGTAGTAGGACTTGGTCGAGCGGTCGGCGTCGGTAATGCGGCCGTCGCCGTCGCGGTCGACGATCTGGGCCGTGGTGTAGCTGTAGATGCGCCCCAGCTTGGAGTCCGAGCCGATGATCGAGGCCTCCGGCGAGGCCAGGCCGGTCATGGTCTTGTCGACCTGGGTCAGCCGGGTCGAGTTCTTGCCCGTGTCGTTGCGGAAGTTCAGGCGGTTGCTGAACTCGTCCTTGGTGTACTCGTTGAACTGGCCGCGCAGGTGAAAGTCGTGGTCGTCGCCGCGATAATCGAGGCTGGTGTTGACGCCGCGCCGCTCGACCTCGGTCTCGCCGACGGCCAGGTCCATGCCGCGCATGACGAAGGTCTCGGGATCCCAGCCCAGGGTCTCGCTGTCGGCGTACCAGACCGAAGGCTGGTTATCGCCGTCGGCGCCGTTCTGCTCGAACTGAGACTTGCGGCGCGACCAGCTGCCGGTGACGAACACGCCCCAGCGGTCGTTGAACTGGCGGCCGAACGAGCCGGCGACCTCGCCCGAGGTCTTGTTGTCGAACTTGTCCAGCATGCCGGCCGACATCGACAGGACGCCGTAGGTCGGCGTGTGGTCGAAGGCGGTCGGGGTGCGGATGTCGACCGAGCCGCCCAGGGCGTCGCCGTCGCGGTCGGGCGTCAGGCTCTTGATGACGGTGATCGAGTCGATGCCTTCCGGCGGCAGAAAGCTGAGGCGGACGCCGCGATAGAAGTTGTCGTCGCGCGAGCCGGTGCCGCCCATGCGCACGCCGTTCATCGTGTAGTTGTTCAGTTCGGTCGACAGGCCGCGGATGGTGATCCGGTCGCCCTCGCCGGTGGTGTGGTTGCGCACGGCGTTGACGCCGGGCAGGCGCGAGAGCGACTCCGCCACGTTGTTGGCCGGCAGGTCGCCCATGTCGTCGGCGCTGATGACGTCGGAGATGAAGTCGGACTTGCGCTTGGCGTCCAGCGAGCGGCGCAGGCCCGCCGCATAGCCGACGACGACGCCATCGACCTCGACGGCGTCGGGGGGCACGATCTCGGCCTGCGCCGACTGGCGCTCCAGGGTCAGCACGCCCCGCACCTCGCGGGCCTCGATGCCCGATCCGGCGATCATCTTGCGCAGCGCCTCGCGGGCCGTCATCGCGCCCGAGACGGCGTTGGACGTCCGCCCGCGGGTCAGACCCGGATCGAAGACGATCGACAGGCCGGTGTCGCGCGACAGGGTCTGCAACGCCTGGCCCAGGTCCTGGGCCGGGATGGCGATGGCGACGCGCGCCTCGACGTTGCGGGTCGCCTGCCAGGCGTGGGCGGGCGCGGCGACGGAGGCCAGGACGGCGACGGCCGCCGCCGTCAGCAGCCCGCTCTTGTGGATACGCATTCGAAAAATCCCCTGCGATCTAACTGATCGTTACGGGGTTAGACGGCGGCCGACGGGGACCTGACACCTGTCATAAAAACTTGTTCCTGAAGGCCTAACCGCCTGAAATCTCGAATTGATCCGGTCCCTGACGAGTCAGCTTGAAGCCATGCAGCCGCGCCATGGCGGCCAGGGCGTTCTCGGGATCGTCATAGGCGAAGCGGCCGCTGACCAGCACCCGTCCCACGGCCGGATCGGCCAGGGTGACCTCGACGCCGGTCGCCCGCTCCAGGTCCTCGACCACGCTGCCCAGGGTGGCCTCGTTGAACTCCAGCCAGCCCTTGGCCCACGGCGGCACGTCGGTCTCCCGCTCGGGCCGCGCCAGGGCCGCGTGCCGGACGACGCCGCCGGACACCCAGGCCCGCTCGCCCGCACGGACGTTCACCGACGGACCACGCCCGGTGACCTTCACGACGCCCTCGAACACCTCGACCTCGACCACCGCTCCGGCGGGGGTCTGGCGCTGATCGACGTTGAAACGCGTGCCGACGGCGGTGACCCGCACCCCGTCCACCTCGACCGAGAACGGCCGGCTCTTGTCGGGCGCCACCTCGAAGAAGCCTTCGCCTTTCAGGTGCAGCCGGCGCTCGCGCTGACCCAGTTCGACCCGCACCTGGCTCTGGCCGTTCAGCCGGATCGCCGAGCCGTCCGCCAGGGCGATGGGCTTGGGAACGCCACGGGCGCCGACGATCAGGTCGCCGCGCGGCGGCATAACCCCGCCGACCATGACCACGGCGCCGAGGATCACGGCGAAACCGGCGCTGGCCGTCGCGCCCACGGTCCAGGCCTGCCAGCGTCGCGGCGTCGTCCTCGTCCGGGCCATCCGCTGGGTGGCCCAGATCACCGCGGCGTCGTCGATCAACGCCTCGTGCCGGCGCAGCAGGTCGTGGCGGTCGGGCCGCCCCTCCAGCCACTGCTCCAGCGTCGCCTGCTGCCGCGGCGACCAGCCGGCTTCGCGCCGGGCGTCGGCCCAGAGGGCGGCCTCGCGATCGTCTCTTGCGTTCACGGACCTAGTCGACATGGCGGCCCTCCGCCGTCCGGCGCAGCGTCTGGGCCGCGCGACTATAATGCTTCTGCACCGCCTCGATCGACAGCTTCAGGTCGCGGGCGATCGCCTCGTAGGACTCCTCGCCCGCCCGGCGGCGCACGAAGACCTCGCGCCGCAAGGGCGGCATCGCCTCCAGCGCCCTCTGGCACAGCCTCGATCGCTCGCTCATGTCCAACGCCTCCAGCGGCGTCGCGCCGCCATGGATGGAAAGCTCCGCCGCTTCCAGGTCGTCGATCTGGACGCTGGCCGCCCGACGAGCGCGGTCGACCAGGATGTTGCGCGCCGCCCGCATGGCGTAGAACAGGGGGTCGGCGATCAGCGTGTCGCGGGCCCGCGCCAGGACGCGCAGGATCGCCTCCTGCGCCACGTCCTCGGCGTCGACCGCCGTCGCCAGCCGGCGGCGAACATAGGCCAGCAGGATCCGGTTCTGCGTCGCCAGCGTCCGCCCCACCTCCTGCTCATTCCCGATCACACGCAACGCCTCCCAGACGGAGCGTGGCTATAGGCGCCCTGCGTGACGGAGACGACGAGGTTTGATGTCGGTTTGATGTCAGCCGCGTGACGACGTCGTTCAGCGAACACCGGCGTGATTTCAAAGCCTGGGTTCGCGCGACGCGCCCCCTACGCCTCGTGGCGCGGCCAAAGAAAAAGGCTCCGGGGGATACCCCGGAGCCTTTGTCGTCATCGTGGCGAAGCGCCTCAGCCGGCCGCTTGCAGGGCCTTCAGCACCATCGGGTGCAGGTCCTGGTTGGCGGCCAGGATCGAGGCGCCCTGCACCGGGTCGCCGTGCTCTTCGATGGTGCTGACCTTGCCGCCCGACTCCTGGACCATCAGCACGCCGGCGGCGACGTCCCAGGGCTTCAGGTTGCGTTCCCAGAAGGCGTCGAAGCGGCCGGCGGCGACCCAGGCCAGGTCGAGCGAGGCCGCGCCGAAGCGGCGCACGCCGGCGACCTTCTGGCTGACCTGGTGCAGCTCCTTCAGGAACTGGCCGTGGCCGGGCTTGCCGACGAAGGGCACGCCGGTGGCCAGGACGGCCTCGTCCAGGTGGCGGCGGGCGGCGACGCGCAGGCGCTTCTCGGCGCCCAGGAACGCGCCCTTGCCCTTTTCGACCCAGAACAGGTCGTGGGTGATCGGGTTGTAGGTGACGCCGGCCACGACCTCGCCCTCGCGCTGCAGGGCGATGTTGACGGCGAAGTGGGGGATGGCGTGCAGGAAGTTGGTGGTGCCGTCCAGCGGATCGACGATCCAGGTGTGGGTCTTGTCGGTGCCCTCGATCAGGCCGCGCTCCTCGCCGAGGAAGCTGTAGCCCGGGCGGGCCTTGGCCAGCAGTTCGAAGATCGTCTGCTCGGCCTTGAGGTCGGCGTTGGTCACGAAATCGCCCGCGCCCTTCTTGGAGACCTGCAGCTCGGAGACTTCGCCGAAGTCACGGGCCAGACCCCGGGCGGCCTTGCGCGCGGCGTCGATCATCACGTTGAGAAGGGCGGAAGGCGTGGGCACGGGCGGATATCCTATGGAATTCCCTGCACCGGCGCGCGGACGCGCGGCGGCGGGAGACGGACGATGGCAGTGGGAAAGAGCGGGCGCGGAAACTAGACGCGAGGCCGCCGGAAGGCAAGGCGGGGGCGAATTGTCGCGGTGCGATCATTTCCTCTTGCAAAAGGGGACCGATCGGTCAATTTTCCGCGCCATGATTGATCTGCCTCAAAGCGGCAGGTCTGAGCCTGCGTAAACCTATGCGCAGAAAGGAATTTTCGACATGAACAAGTTCACCCTCCCCGCCGCTTCCATCGTCTCCGTCGCCCTGCTGGCCCTGGTCCAACCCGCCGCCGCCCACATGGTTTCCGGGCCGTCGGCCGCTTCGCTGCGCGTTTCGGTGACCGGCAAGCCGGCCGCCGCGGTCAGCGAGGAACTGACCCACGCCGCTCGCCAGGTCTGCGGCAAGTCGCTGAAGGGCGGCGCCCGCCACCCCAACTACGCCTCCTGCGTGACCGAGACCCTCGGCCAGGCCCGTGCCGACTACGCCGCCCTGCGCACGGCCGCCAAGGCCACCGGCGAGTAACGAAGGCATCCTCGTCATCCCGGCCGTAGCGAAGCGAAGAGCCGGGACCCAGGGGCCGTCGCAGTGCGTCGGCTTCCGCTGGCGCGCTTGATCAAACTACAGAGCCCAGTCCCCCTGGGCCCCGGATAGCCGCTGCGCGGCTTCCGGGATGACGAGGGTTTGGGAAGCGGCCCTAGCTGGCCTGCCTAAGGCAGCGTCGCCTTGACCAGGCTGTCCTTGGTCTCGCAGGCCATCTTGCCGGCCTTGCCCGCCGCGCCCGAGATGTCGTCGAGCTTGGCTTCCTTGCGCCAGTTCTTGGGCAGGCCCTTGTCTCCGGCGAAGTCCATGCCGAGGTCCATCCATTTGTCGGCGGCGCAGTCGAGGGCGAAGATCATGATCGGGCCCTTGCCGGCCGGCCACGACCTGTAGGGCCCTCCGCCCTTGCCCTCGGCGATGCGCAGGACGATGAGCCCGGTCTGATCGTCGACCCGCAGGAAATCGGCGTCGTACTGGGTCTTGGCCTCGCCGGGGGCCGGTTTCCAGGACTCGCTCACGGCTGGAAGAGCCAGGCCGAGCATGGGTACGCTGAGCAAACACGCTACGAGCCGCTTCTTCATGGCGGTCCCTCCCCGTCTTTATGGTTCGCTGGGGAGCGAGGCTATGCCTGCTCAGGCACAGTCGCAAGAACGCCGTTATGCAATCTGAAAGCGCATTCCGATGACGGCGGCCTCCGGCAGCTGATCGGATCGTCCCCCCATGCCGTCCTTCCCCGCGAAGGCGGGGATCCAAGCTGACTTTCAGGACGAGGCGCAGCCCTGGGCCACCTTCAAACTCGGCTTGGATCCCCGCCTTCGCGGGGATGCTCGGTGAAAAATCGGCTCAGGCTTGCAAAGGCCGAGAGCGCCCTGCCAAGGCCTTAGCCGCGCGTCGCCAGTCCTTCGGCGATGGCCGCGTTCAGCGCCGCGACGGCCGCGTCCGGGCCTTCCGGATGGGCCCAGACCCCGCCGGAAACCGCCAGGAAGTCGGCGCCCGACGCGGCCAGGCCGGCGGCGTTGGCGGCGGTGATGCCGCCGATGGCCACGCACGGCGCCTCCATCGTCTCCTGCCAGATCGACAGGATGTCGGGCTCGGCGACGATCGGGGCGTCCTTGGTGGTGGTCGGGAAGAAGGCTCCGAAAGCCACGTAGTCGGCCCCGGCCTCGGCGGCCTCCATGGCCAGGTGGCGGCTGTCGTGGCAGGTGACGCCGACCATGCGGTCCTTGCCCATCAGCTTGCGGGCGGTAGCATAGGGCGTATCGCCCTGCCCCACGTGCACGCCGTCGCAGTCGAGGCGGGCAGCCAGGTCCGGGCGATCGTTGAGGATCAGCGCCACGTCATGGGCGCGGGCGATCGGCGCCAGGGCCACGACGGCGGCGGCCACGACATCGTCGGGCACATCCTTGAGGCGGATCTGCAAGGCCGCCACGTCGCCGCCCTCCAGGGCGCGGGCCAGCTGGCGGCCGAAGGCGGCCAGGTCCGGCAGGGACGGCGGGGTGATCAGATAGAGGCGGCAGTCGAGCGTCATGCGCCGCCTTTACGCCGATTTGGGGCCGAGCGCGACTTTGGGCGACAAGCCATGTTCGGCGCCGAGCGTGAAAACCTCGTCCGCGACCGCACGTCGCTGCGAACTCGACTGAGAGTCAGTTGCAAACCGGTGGAAAACTGTTAGATGAGAATGACAATCATTCGGTAGGGCGTTCTTTCCTTGTACGTCTGCAATTGTAACGGCATCCGCCAGCGTGAAGTCCGCGCCGCGATCGACGCGGGGGCGACTCGTCCGGCCGACATCTTCCGCCACAAGGGCTGCCAGGCGCAGTGCGCCAAGTGCGTCTGCGAGATGCGCCAGATGATTCAGGAATCCCGCGAAGCTCTGGCTTTCGCCGCCGAATAGGGCGTCTTGCGACGCAAAGTCGTGGTTTTTCAGTAACCGCGAAGCACTCTCACGCTTTTCTGTGAGGCTGCGAAACACTTGCAGACATTACTGTTGAAGCGCTTGAAAAGCAGCTTAAGGGTGCGGGCGAACTCGAACCTTAGGAGGCCGCCATGCAAGGCGATCCCGGCGTTATCCGCGTCCTCAACGCTGTGCTCACCAACGAGCTGACGGCCGTCAATCAGTACTTCCTGCATGCCCGCATGCACGACAACTGGGGCTTCAAGCGCCTCGGCCAGATCGTCTATCAAGAGTCGATCGGCGAGATGAAGCATGCCGACAAGCTGATCAACCGCATCCTCTTCCTCGAAGGCCTGCCCAACCTTCAGGACCTGCACAAGCTGAAGATCGGCGAGAACGTGCCGGAATGCCTGGCCGCCGACCTGTCGATCGAGCTGTTCAACCGCGAACTGCTGGTGCCTGGCATCGTCCAGTGCGAGCAGGCCCGCGACTACATCAGCCGCGAACTGCTGCGCGAGATCCTCAACGACACCGAGGAGCACATCGACTACCTCGAAACCCAGCTGTCGCTGATCAAGTCGCTGGGTGAGCAGAACTACCTGCAGAGCGCCATGGGCGAACTGCCGGCGGCCTGATCGGCTCCAGATTTTGAGACCGACGAACGGCCTCCCCGCACCCGCGGGGAGGCCGTTCTACTATTCGCAGAGCGCTTCGAGCGCGTCGCGCTCCAGCAGCTCGACGTGGCGCACGGTCGGCAAGGCGATCAGGCCCTCCTGCGAGAACTGGGTCAGGGTGCGCGACACGGTCTCGATGGTCAGGCCCAGATAGTCGGCCATGTCCTGGCGGCTCATCGGCAGGTCGATCTCCGATCCGCCGGCGCGGTCGGCCAGCAGCAGCAGCAGGCCCGCCACCCGCTCGCAGGCGCTGCGGCGGCCCAGCATCAGCACGTGATCCTGGCTGCGCTGCAGGCCGGCGATGGTGACCTGATAGAGGCGGCGCGCCACATCGCCGTCGCGGGCGGCCAGGTCGCTGAGCGCCCGGCGGCGGACGATGCGGACGGCGACCTCGCCGACGGCCTCGGCCGTGGTGCGGTGGACGTCGCCGGCCTCGAAGCCGAAGGCCTCGCCGGCGAAGTGGAAGGCGTCGATCTGCCGGCGGCCATCGCGCAGCAGCCGGCCCGTGCGCACGGTGCCCTCGACCAGCTCGTAGACGAGATCGGCCGTGTCGCCCTCGGCGAAGATCTCCTCGCCGGCGGCGTAGCGGATGACGCTGGCGGCGGCCATCGGCAGGGCCGGTGGGGCGAAGGCGGGCTCGAGACGGAGGGGCGACAGCATCGAAGGCTCCCGGGGAGGGGGAAGGAGGCGGAGGGGAACCGCCTCGTGACGCCGGCACATTCCCCCTTCTCCGCGTAGGGGTAAATTCGGGGGCGACGCCTAAGGGTTTTTGCGTAGGCGCAAATTTGGGGGAGCGGCGAGAAAGGGAACCTCCCCCTGTGGGGGAGGTGATCGCGAAGCGATCGGTGGGGGGAGCGCCTGCAAGATCGGCCATCGTGCGGGAAGCTGAAAACGTCCCCCCACCGGCCTTCGGCCGCCTCCCCCACAGGGGGAGGTTCCCATGCGCACTACCGCTTCGCCCTGGCCATCCGCTCCAACTCCACGGCGCGCACCGTGGTCATGCTCAGATGGCAGCCGCCGATGTTGAGCATGTCGATCGTGCCGCCGGTCAGGTCTTGCTGGCACTCGGCGTCGCGGCGCTTGATCCAGGCGCGCTGGGCCGTGCGCAGGGTCGCCTGACGGGCCTTGGAGCGCGTCGCCATGGCCGCCTTGTAGGCGCGGTTGAGGCGGGCGTCCTGCTTCTGGAGTTCGGCGTTGGTGCAGCCGGCCATGGCCACGGTCACCCCCTTGAGGGCGTCGCCGCTATTGAGGCAGCGGTCGTAGGCCGGCGTATATTCCTTCTCGGGATCGATCTTTGGCGCATCGGCAAAGGCTGGCGCGGAGACCGCGAGCGCCAGCAGCAGCGCGGGCGTCGAGAGGCGAAAGGGCATGCGGCGGATCCTCGCGTGGACGATCCGCCGAACATGCGCCGCCGATCACGACGGCTTCAAGGCGCTCCCGACCTTGAGAGCCCTCTAGAGCGACCTGCCGATCCGCTCGGCCAGGGGCGAGAGATCGCCGCCCGGGTCGTCGAACACGCCGATATCCTCGGCCGTGATCTTCGCGAACAGGTCCTGGGCCTCGGGCGAGGCCGACAGCAGGTCGATCGCCGCCTCGGCCTCGTCGGCCGGCCAGCGGTCAAGCGCGGGTCCCAGCGCCTTCAGCCGGGCTTCGAATAGTTTCAGGTCCATAGCCACAGATCTTCTTCTGTTTCTGGAGTCGAGTCTTGAGAGTTTGCCGGCCCCGTTTCAGGAGCGAGCGAACCGCCTGTTCCGAACAACCCATGGCGTCGGCGATTCTACCGACTTCGAGCTCTTCGAAATAGAACAGGGTCAGCGCCTGGCGCTGAGTGTCCGGGAGTTTGTCGAGGGCTTTCTGAAGCGTCTTGGCGGTCTCCGTGCGTTCGAGGTTGGCGAGGGCCTCGGCCTGGGCCGGGCCTTGGACTTCGGCGTCGGCCAGGCGGGTGATGACCTCCTGGGATTCCGGGACCGCCTTGCGGACCCGGCGACGATCGATGGCCTTGTTGACGGCGATGCGGTGCAGCCAGGTCGAGAACCTCGCCTCCGGCGTCCAGCGCTCGCGAGCGCGCCAGGCTGCAATAAATGCCTCCTGGGCCGCGTCCTCGGCCTCCTGCACGTCGCCCAGGACGTTGAGGGCCAGTCGCCGCACCATGCGCAGGTGCCTGTCGACCAGAACCCGGAAAGCCGTCTGGTCGCCGTCGCGGCTGGCGAGGAAGAGCTCCTCGTCCGACCGCACGTCCGACAGACCAAACTCACCGGTCGCCGTCATCATCGCTGAATTCGCCATGGCGATTACTCGCCTCCATCGCTGTATCGCAATGGAACAGGCAAACTGCGTGCCATATATCAAATAACTACATTACTGTATTTGCTTGATACATTTCCGATACTATCGGTACGTTGCTATTTTTCAGAACGAAGTTCTTTGCAAAAGGGGCGCAACAAGTCCAGGGAGATTTGATACATAGCGGACACATCTTTGCGGCGGGAGGCGCGAAGCAGGCCGTTCAGCACGTACTGGTAGAAGTTTCGCAACGTCGCGCCGTCCTTGCCGGCGGCCGAAAAATCCAGCGTCGTCGAGAGGGCGGTCAGGATGTGGGTGGCGCGCATGGCATGTCGGCACATTTGATCCAGCTGGCCTTGCTCATGGGCGAATTTTGCCGAGGCGACCGCGCGGTAGAGTTCTTCGTGCACCGAGGCCAGCACGTCGCGCGGGCTGGCGGTCAGGCGGCTGGAAGCCGCATAGGCGCTGAGCGCCTGGTTAGTCGTCGTCATCGCTGCTCGCTCCGAGGATTGCGTCGATCTGCTGCTGGAGGATCTGAGCCGCGTAGAGCTCGGTCTCCATTTTCGAGTATTTTTCGACCAGCTTGGTCCGGTAGGTCTCCGCGTCCTCGCGGATGGTGTCGGACTGGTCAGTGAGGTCGCTGTTGACCGTCTCCAGGCTTTCGATCCGTTCCTGGATCACGCCGCCGGAGGTGCTGGCGTAGCTGTCGATCAGGCTGGTCAGCATGTTGGCGAAGCCCTGGTTGATCTCGACCGAGATCGTGCCGGTCGTCGGCGAGGCCAGGGCGAAGGACAGGCCTTCGTAGATCGAGCCCTCGGCGCCGATGATCCGGTTGCCGGAGATCGTGAACAGGCTGGAATTGCCGCCGACCGACACGCCCGAGATCGCCCCGTCGGTGACGGTGACCTGCAGGTCGAAGTCGTACGACATGGTGGTGTCGTTCTTGAGCAGCTTCAGATTGCTGTTGCTGCTCGAGAAACTGGTCTCGAAGAACTTGGCGACGCTGGACAGGTCGGTCAGCAGCAGGTTGTCGAGCGTGGTCTCGTCGGTGAGTTCCAGCTCGTTGTCGGCGTTGATGGTGACGCCCAGCGCCGACAGGTCAGTCAGTTCGTCGTCCGAGCCGGCGGTTCCGCCGACCAGGTCGTTCAGGCGGCGGTTGACGTCGCGCAGGATGCCGTCGGCGAACAGCACCGCGTCGTCGGCCACCGTGCCGTCCGAGCCCACCGTCTGGTTGGTGACGACGAAGGCGCGCAACGCATTGTAGGCGTCGACGAAGTCGGTGATCGCCGTCTTGATGTCGTCGTAGTTGGCCTCGATGTCGAGGGTGATGGTCTGGCCTGTGGTGGCCTGCATCAGCGAGATCGACAGGCCCGGAATGGTGTCGGTCAGCTCGTTGCTGTCGCTCTCGATCTCGACGCCGTCGATGGTGACGATGGACGGCTGGGCGTCCTGCAGCACGTTGGAGAACGCGCCCGTGCTGTCGGTCAGTCCGATCGACTGGCCGATGTCGTCGCCCGAGACCGTGGAGAGCGTGATCTCCTGGTTGGTGTCGCTGGTCGACAGCACCAGGCGCTGGCCCGAAGAGCTGGAGATCAGGGTGGCGACGACGCCGGTGTCGCCGCTCTGGTCGTTGATGGCGTCGGCGATGTCCTCGAGCGTCATGTCCGAGGAGACGGAGATCTGGGCCGCCGCGCCGTCGGTGGTGTTGAGCGAGAACACCCCGGTCTTGCCCAGGGCCGTGTCGGCGGTCTGCGCCGTGGAGGCGACCTTCATCGCCTTGGCCAGCTGGGTGACGGTGATCGAGTAGGACGCCGCCACCGCGTCGGCGTCGGCGCTGACCGCGATCACGTCGGTGGCGTCCGTGCCGTCGGAGGCCGTCAGGTAGGCGCTCTTCTCGTCGAAGGCGTTGGTGGTCGTCGAGACCGAGCTGTAGGTCGACGAGGCCAGGGTCGACATGCTGTCGGACACGGCCTGCAGCAGGGTCTGCAGCTCCTGGTAGGAGGCGATCTTGCTTTCGTTGACGGTGACCTTGGCGTCGATGGTGTCGGCGCGCGCGGTCTTCTGGGCGACGGCGGTCTCGATCAGGGATTCGGTGTCGAGACCCGAAACCGTGCCGCTGACATAGGACGTCGACCCCGAGGTCGAGACTGTGCTGGTCGTCGTCATGGTGATTTCCGGAAAGTCGGCGGGAGGATCCAGAGAATCCTCCCGCCCAGTCTGCAGGACGACGCGGGCGAGCCCGCGCCCTCTCGGAGCGAACCGACTACTGCAGCAACTTCAGGAGCGATTGGCTCATCTCGTTGGCCTTGGAGAGGGCCGAGATGGCCGCGCTCGTGAGAGTCGAGGCGTTGGTGTAGTTGGTCTGTTCCGTCGCGATATCCACGTCGGTGATGGCCGACGCGGCCGACTCGAGGTTTTCCAGCGAGGTCGAGATCACGTCACCGCGGAATTCGAAGCGCGACAGGGTGGCGCCCACGTCGGCCCGCATTTTCGAGATGTCCGTGATCGCGTCGTCGATGGTGTCCATCAGCGACGAGGCCGACGAGCTGGTGATCGAGGTGCCGTCGAGCAAGAGCGCGGCGGTGTCCGCATCGCCCAGCTGCACGGTGATCACGTCGCTCGACGAGGTGCCGACCAGGAAGTCGACGCCGCCGCTCGAACCGTCTGCGGAGTAGTAGTCGCTCTCGCCGTCCAGCAGCGTGATGCCGTTGAAGGTCGTCGACGTGGTGATGTCGTCGACTTCCTCGAGCAGCTGCTGATACTCAGCGTCGATGTAGCTGATGTCGTCAGAGCTCGAGCTCCCCGATTGAGCCTGGGCCGTCAGGGACTTCATACGCTGCAGGATGTCGGCGATGTTCGACAGCGCGCCGTCCGCCGTGTTCAGCACCGAAGTGCCGCTGGTCACGTTGGTGGCGGCTTGGTTGAGCACGGTCACGTCGGCGTTCATGGACGTCGCGATGGCGAGGCCGGAGGCGTCGTCCTTCGCACTGACGATCCGCGAGCCGCTCGACAGTTTCGCCAGGGATTCGCTCTGCGCAGCCGAATTGTTGTTCAGGTAGCGCAGGGCGGTGTTGGCGGCCGTGTTGGTGGAGATAACTGGCATGTTCTAGTCCGGTTCTCTGTCTGGAGTCCGCCCGGGGGAGAGTTCCGGTCGGGAAGCTGTCCGCCGTTCTGACGGCCTGGCTTCGACGGGTTGAACGGGACGTCCCCGGAGGATGGGGCGGTTTATTTTCGCGAGGCCGGATCGGAGCGTTCGAGACGCCCTGCCGCCTTCGCGCCGCCGCCGCCTCCATCTCCCGCGAGGCCTGAAACGCCTCGCGAAAAATAATCCGCCCCATCTGCGGCGGAGCCTCCGTTGAACCCATCGATCGGCGCCCAGGGCGTCGGACCGATTTCACCGGAGATCTCTCCATGACCACCGTCTCTTCGACGACGAGCACCGCCAGCACCACGAGCACGTCCAGTGCGTCGAGCACGCTGCAGCTCGGCACGACCGACTTCCTGTCGCTGCTGATGACCCAGCTGACCAACCAGAACCCGCTGGATCCCACCGATCCGACCGAGTTCACCAGCCAGCTGGCCAGCTACGCCTCGCTGGAGCAGCAGATCAGCACCAACGACACCCTGACCTCGCTGTCGGACACCATGTCGTCGCTCTCCGACACCACCTCGACCATGTCGAGCAACCTCTCGTCGCTGCTGACCCAGGTTCAGCTGCTGGCGTCGGCCAGCGAATAGGGACGCGTCGAGATGAGCCTGTCTTCCGCCCTCTCCACCGCCGTCTCCGGCCTGACCGCCCAGAGCGTCGCCCTGTCGTCGATCTCGGAGAACATCGCCAACGCCTCGACCACCGCCTACAAGACCTCGGAGGTCTCGTTCCAGTCGCTGGTCAGCGGCGCGATGGGCTCGAACACCTCGACCAGCTCGGTGGTGGCCAAGACCAGCCAGGCGCTGAACGTCACCGGCACCATCTCGTCCACCAGCGTCTCCACCAACGTGGCGATCGACGGTTCGGGCTATTTCGTGGTCGCCTCCGATCCGGGCGACACCGGCAGCGAGCTCGTCTACAGCCGTAACGGCAGCTTCTCGACGGATTCCGACGGCTATCTGGTCAATAGCGAAGGCTATTACCTGATGGGCTACGCCACGGACTCGGACGGCAACATCCTGACGTCCAACACCAGCGACCTGACCAGCCTGTCGGCGATCAACCTCGACTCGATCAGCGGCACGGCCAAGGCCACCTCGACGGTGACCATGGCCGCCAACCTGCCCGCCGACACGGTCACCGGCGACAGCTACGACACCAGCATGGAGATCATCGACTCCCTGGGCGTCAGCCACACGGTGGGCCAGACCTGGACCAAGACCGGCGACAACACCTGGACCCTGAGCCTGTCGGATCCGACCCTGACGTCGGACAGCAGCGTCACCTCGGGCACGATCAGCCCCAGCACGGTCAACGTCACCTTCAATTCCGACGGCAGCCTGGCCTCGACCGATCCCTCGCCCGTCGATCTGTCGATCACCGGCCTGACCACCGGCGCGGCCGACAGCGCCATCACCCTGGACCTGGGCGACACCGGCGGCACCGACGGCCTGACGCAGTACGCCTCCACCTCGTCGACCCTGTCGCTGAGCCCGACCTTCGAGCAGGACGGCGCCAACTACGGCGAGCTGTCGGGCATCACCATCGACGAGAGCGGCCTGGTCACGGCCAATTTCGACAACGGGGTCAGCCTGGCGATCTACCAGATCCCGGTCGCCACCTTCAGCAACCCCAACGGCCTGACCCACGTCTCGGGCACGGTCTATGACGAGAACTCGGCCGCCGGCCAGGTGCACCTGAACCTGCCGGGCGAAGGCAGCTCTGGCAGCCTGGTGGCCAGCGCGCTGGAAGGCTCGACCACCGACACCGCCACCGAATTCAACAAGATGATCATCGCCCAGCAGGCCTATTCGGCCGCTTCGCAGGTGATCAGCACCACGAGCGACATGTTCGACACCCTCATTCAGGCGGTGCGCTAGTCATGGGCGCCATCGAACGTCTTCACGTCCGCGCCCAGAAGTCGCGTCGCGACCGCGAAACGCCGGTGGTCTCCTCGGTCGAGGAGGCCCGCGCCCTGGCCCGCAGCATCGCCGACGGCCTGTCGGCCCTGTCGGACGACCAGCGCCTGCTCATGCTGTCGAACCTGCACGACGTGCAGGCCGCGCTGGAAACCCGCGTCACCGCGCTGGAGACCGACATGTCCGAGACCCGCGAGCGCATCCAGGCCGTCACCCGCGGCCTGAGCGCCACCGCCGGCTATCGCGGCAGCGTCCAGGCCCTGCGCGACCACCGCCGCCGCAAGGACTAAGCGCCATGTCGCTGTCGTCGATCATCAGCTCCGCCTCGTCCGCGCTGGCCAACACCCAGATGCAGATCGCGGTGGCCAACGCCAACGTGGCGAACGCCGACGACCTGACCTACACGAGGAAGAGCGTCAGCGCGTCGGCGACCAGCGCCCTGAACACGGCCTCGACGACGACGATCCAGCGGGCCGCCGACAGCTACCTGTCCAAGACCGTGGTCAAGACGGCGGCCACCTCGGGCTACGCCTCGACCATCGACACCTACATGCAGTCCTACGATGCGGCGCTGGGCACGGTGGACGGCGGCGACGACCTGTCGAGCCTGCTCTCGACCTTCACCAGCGCCCTGACGACCCTGGCCGCCAGCCCCGAAAGCGACTCCGAAAAGGGCTCGCTGGTCTCGGCCGCCTCGTCCCTGGCCTCGGGGATCAGCAGCCTGTCGGCCTCGATCCAGGACCTGCGCACCCAGGCCAACACCGAGATCGGCACGACGGTCGACACCATCAACTCGACCCTGAAGTCGCTGGCCTCGCTGAACGACCAGATCGCCTCGGTCACCGCCCAGGGCGGCGACATCACCGGCCTGCAGGACCAGCGCGACGCGGCGGTGACCACCTTGTCGGGCCTGATCGGCATCAACAGCTACACCACCTCCGACAACCGGGTGATGGTCTACACCACCGGTGGCGATCAGTTGCTGGGCACCACGGCCGCGACCCTGAGCTACAATGCTTCCAGCGCGCTCAGCGCGACCAGCGTCTATCCCGACAACATCTCGGGCGTGACGCTGAACGGCAAGGACATCACCGAGAGCGTCAGCTCCGGCCAGCTGGGCGCGCTGATCACCCTGCGCGACGAGACCCTGGTCAACGAGCAGGACGAGCTCGACACCCTGGCCAGCGCCCTGATCAGCCAGGTCAACGCCATCACCAACGCCGGCGTCGCCTCGCCCGCGCCGTCCAGCCTGACCAGCGCCTCGTCGGTGTCGACCACGGACTCGTTCTCGGCCAGCGGCTCGCTGCGGGTGGCCATCGTCAACGCCTCGGGGACCACGGTCTCGACCGAGGACCTCGACCTTTCCAGCTATTCCAGCATCGACGACCTGGTTTCGGCGCTCGACGCCATCGACGGCCTGACCGCCTCCATCGACTCCAACGGCAAGCTGTCCCTGACGGCCGAGGACAGCGCCAACGGCATCGCCCTGGGCGACATCGGCGCCGCGGTCGGCGACGACAGCCAGGGCTTCTCGGACTATTTCGGCTTCAACGACCTGTTCTCGGGGTCGAGCGCCACCGACATCGCCGTCTCGTCCGGCCTGGCGAGCGACTACAGCCGCCTGGCCACCGGCGTGCTGGACACCACGAGCACGCTGTCGGCCGGCGACCGGGCGGTGTCCAATTCCGACACCACGACGCTGGACGCCCTGACCGCGATGCTGTCGAGCCAGCTGAGCTTTTCGGCCGCCGGCGACCAGGGCGCCAAGACGGTGACCCTGTCGTCCTACACCGCCAGCTTCGTCGCCGGCGCGGCGACCCTGGTGTCGAACGCCGCCTCCGACTCCGAGACCGCCACGGCCACCTATGACGCGGCCACCACGCGCCTGCAGAACAGCACCGCGGTCAACATGGACGAGGAGCTGGCCATGCTGACGACCTACCAGTCGCAGTACGAGGCCAACGCCCAGCTCGTCTCGATGGCCAAGGACCTGTTCGACGCCCTGATCAGCATGGTCAGCTAGCCATGATCAGCCGCATCTCCACCTTCGGCCAGTCGACCTCGATGCTGACCACCACCCTCAAGGTGCAGGCCAAGCTCGCCGACCAGCAGACCCAGACCTCCTCGGGCCTGAAGTCCACCACCTATGGCGGCCTGGGCAAGGACAGCAGCAGCGTGCTGCGCCTGCAAAGCCAGAGCACCCAGCTGGCCGCCGAGAACACCGCGGCCAGCAACGCCACGGCCATCGTCAATGCGTCCTACTCGGCCCTGGGCAGCATCGCCGACCTGGCGACCACCATCAAAAGCCAGCTGGCCTCGATGCTCAGCGGCACGACGACCGACACCGACACGATCACCCAATACGCCACCGACTGGCTGTCGGACCTGCAGGCCCTGCTCAACAGCCAGTCGGGCGACACCTATCTGTTCGGCGGCACGGCGACCAACACCGCGCCGGCCGACTTCAGCGACGCCGACTACGACCCCACGGCCGACACCTCGGTGGCCGACACCGGCTACTACCAGGGCTCGACGACGGGCCGGACCCTGACCACCACCGACGGCCAGACCATCAACCTGTCGGTCAGCGCCAATTCTTCGGCGCTGGAGGAACTGGCCCGCGCGCTGAAGATGGTGCTGGCCTCGCCCACCGACTCCTCGGTGATCTCGTCGGCCTACGACATGGTCAGCGACGCGGTCAGCGGCGTCGGCGCGCTGCAGGAGCAGGTCTCGATCCAGGCCTCCAGCCTGTCGGACCTGACCGAGCGCAACACGGCCAAGATCGACAGCATCGACACCCTGGTCTCGAACCTGAAGGACGCCGACCTCAGCGAGACGGCGATCCTGTCGACCCAGTACGAGACCCAGCTGGAGGCGATGTACTCGATGATCAGCAGCCTCTCGAAGCTGAGTTTGAGCAAGTATCTGTAGTCGTTCAAGAACCTCCCCCTATGGGGGAGGTGATCGCGAAGCGATCGGTGGGGGGAGCGTCTGCGAAGACTGCCAACGCCTCGGCGGCTGAAAACGACCCCCCACCGGCCTTCAGCCGCCTCCCCCACGGGGGGAGGTTCCTCGGCTTACCGCCCCACTTGCGGCCGCCAAGGTTGCAACCTCGCAAAATCCCGACATACGCGGGCATGATCGTCCGGCCACAAGGGCCGCTCCACGTTTCGGAGTCTCGATGCCCTCGCCCGTTTCCCCCAGCCGTCGCGGCCTGCTGGCCCTGGCCGGCGCCGCGCCCTTCGCCGCCATCGCCGTGGGCTCGCGTCCCGCGGTCGCCGCCGACGGCGTCTGCGCCCTGACCCCGCAGGTGACGCAAGGGCCCTACTGGTTCGATCCCAAGCTGAACCGCGCCGACATCACCGAGGGCAAGACCGGCGCGCCGGTGACCGTGGCCCTGACCGTCGTCGACGGCGCCTGCCGGCCGCTGAAGGGCGCGCGGGTCGATATCTGGCACTGCGACGCGCAGGGGCTCTATTCCGGCTACGAAGGCCAGGGCGACGACCACAAGGCCGGCGCCAAGGACAAGACCTTCCTGCGCGGCGCCCAGATCACAGACGCGGCCGGCAAGGTGGCGTTCAAGACGGTCTGGCCGGGCTGGTACGAGGGCCGGACCCCGCACATCCACATCAAGGTGCACCTGGACGCCCGCACGGCCCTGACCGCCCAGCTGTTCGTGCCCGACGCCCTGTCGGAATATCTGTACGAGAACCTCCCGGCCTATAGGCGCCCCCGCAAGCGCGACACCTTCAACCGCCACGACGGCATCGCCCTGCAAGGCGGCGAGGCCATGGTCGCCAGCGTCAAGGAAGGCAAGGACGGCTACGTCCTGGCCCTGGTGCTGGGCGTCGATCCCGCCGCCGACTGGAAGGACGATGCGGGCATGGGCGGCCCTGGCGGTCCGCCTCCCGGTGGAATGGGTCCTCCCCCCGGTGGAATGGGTCCGCCACCGCGAGGCCTGAACGGCCGCCCGCCCGGCCCGCCGCCCGGCGGCTTCCCCGGCGGCTCGCCTCCGGAAGGCGGCATGGGCGGCCCGCCGCACCACGAGACGCTGACCGGCGAAGCGCGCCTGAAGGCGATCGTGCCCGGCATCTGATCCTTCTCCCCTTGCGGGAGAAGGTGGCCTGCGAAGCAGGTCGGATGAGGGGTCTCTCAGACATCGAACGCCGCGACAGCCCAGCAGCCGTCGCGGCGTTTTCGCGTGTGCGACCCCTCATCCGTCGCCTTTCGGCGACACCTTCTCCCGCAAGGGGAGAAGGAAAGACTTTCCGTCGTCATTTCCACACGCCATCCTCCGCTCCAAACGGCCGTTCGGCTAAAGGGGTGGATATGAACAAGACGATCTGGGCCGTGCTGGCCGTCTCCATGAGCCTGGCCGGAACGGCCTGCGCCCAGCCGGCGCCCGCCGGCCCGCAGCCCAAGAACGACTACACCCAGGACGCCAACTGGCTGTGCCGTCCCGGCCGCGCCGACGCCTGCGCCCAGGACCAGACGACCACCGTCGTCTCCGCCGACGGCTCGACCAAGGTTGAGCCCTTCAAGGCCGATCCCAAGGCGCCGGTCGACTGCTTCTACGTCTATCCGACGGTGTCGACCGATCCCGGCGGCAACAGCGACATGACCATCGACCCGGCCGAGACCATCGTCGCCGAGCAGCAGTTCGCCCGTTTCGGCCAGGTCTGCCGCACCTTCGCGCCGATGTACCGGCAGGTGACCCTGGCGGCCCTGCGCCAGGTGATGCGCGGCCAGGCCTCGCCGGGCGATGAGCAGCTTGCCTATGCCGACGTCCTCGACGCCTGGAAGGATTACCTGGCCCGCGACAACCACGGGCGCGGCGTCGTGCTGATCGGCCACTCGCAGGGCTCGCGCCTGCTGCTGCGGCTGCTGGCCGAGGAGATCGACGGCAAGCCGGTGCAGAAGCAGCTGGTCTCGGCCCTGATCATCGGCATGAACACCCAGATCAATCCGGCCACCGACGCCTATGGCTCGATCAAGATGTGCCGCAAGCCCGGCCAGACCGGCTGCATCGTCAGCTACGTGTCGTTCCGCGCCGGCAGCCCGCCGGAGGGCGCGGCCTTCTTCGGCAAGGCCGAGGGCGCCAAGCGCGCCGCCTGCGTCAACCCGGCCGCCCTCGCCGGCGGCGAGGCGCCGCTGCACAGCTATTTCAGCGACCGCACCATCGCCGGCGCGCCGCGCAAGACGCCGTGGGTCAAGGGCAAGGACCTGACCACGACCTTCGTCTCGGTCCCGGGCCTGGTCACGGCCGAGTGCGCCACCAGCGGCGCCTACGACTACCTGGCCGTCAAGGTTCATGGCGACCCGGCCGATCCTCGCGTCGACGACATCCCCGGCGACCTGCTGGTCATGGGCATGCCGCTGAAGGCCTGGGGCCTGCACCTGGCCGACGTCAACCTGACGATGGGCGACCTGGTGGCGCTGGTCGGGGCGCAGGGTAAGGGCTGGAAGTGAGATCAAAATTCCCTCTCCTCCTGCGGGAGAGAGTGGCCTCCCGTAGGGAGGTCGGGTAAGGAGTCGCACGAAAAGAAACGCCGCGACGGCTGGTTAGCTGTCGCGGCGTTTGGCGTCTGAGAGACCCCTCATCCGTCATCCTGCGGATTACACCTTCTCCCGCAAGGGGAGAAGGAACAGGATCATTTCCCCGTCACGCCCTTGAAGACGCCCAGGCCGAGCACCAGCACGACCACGAAGACGACCAGGAACAGGAAGAACAGGATCTTGGCGACGCCGGCGGCCGCGCCGGCGATGCCGGTGAAGCCGAGGGCGCCGGCGATGATGGCGACCACGGCGAAGATGAGGGCCCATTTCAGCATGGGGAAACTCCTTGCACTGGACCTGCGCTGTGCAGGCTTCAGCGGATCAACGTCGCCTTGGCGTGCGTCGTTCCTTGTTTTCGCCGGCGCGCGCCGCTAACTCCAAAGCCATGGCCTCCAAGCCCGAAAACCCGACCGAACCCTTCAAGCGCGCACTGGCGCACGCGGCCCGCTCGCTCGCCGAGACCCCGGACCTCGAGATCGTGTTTTCCGGCGAGTCGCCGGGGCTGGTCGGCAAGCGCGCCGTGCTGCCGCATCCGCCGCGCGACCTGTCCGGCCCCGAGGCCGCCCGCCTGCGCGGCATGGCCGACCAGATCGCCCTGCGCCTAGCCCACCACGACCCGTCGACCCACGCCCGCTCGCGTCCGGCCGCGCCCGATGCTCAGGCGATCTACGAGTCGGTCGAGCAGGCCCGCATCGAGGCCATCGGCGCCAACGCCCTGAACGGCGTGCGCGCCAACCTGACGACCGTGCTGGAGACCCGGCTGGAGAAGCAGGGCCTGACCCGCGCCGTCGCCTTCGACCAGCAGTCGGCCCCGATGGCCGAGATCCTGGGCCTGATGGTACGCGAGCGCCTGACCGGCGACGCCCCGCCCGACGGCGCGAAAGCCCTGGTCAACATCCTGCGCGCCGACATCGAGGCCAAGGCCGGCAAGGATCTCGACCGCCTGGCCGCGGCCATCGACGACCAGGCCGCCTTCGCCAAGGTCACCCGCCAGATCCTGCGCGACCTCGACCTGGGCGACGACGCCAACGAGGCCACCGAGTCTTCGGATGAAGACGAGGGCGACGACGACACCCCCACCGACACCGCCGACGACGACCAGGGCGACGGCGAGGGCGAGCAGCCCGACGGCTCCTCGCCGCAGGAGAGCGAAGCCTCCGACCGCGAGAGCCAGGCCGGCGACGAGGAGATCGTCCAGTCCGAGCAGGAGGGCGAGCCGCAGGACAGCGACGAGGCCCCCGACATGGCCGACGGCGCCAAGCCGGCCCGTCCCGATCCCTCGGCCGACAAGGGCGGCGAGCCGATCTACAAGGTGTTCACCACGGCCTATGACGAGGTGGTCTCGGCCGAAGAGCTGTGCGACCCGGACGAGCTGACCCGCCTTAGGGCCTATCTCGACCAGCAGCTTTCCGCCCTTTCCAGCGTCGTCTCGCGCCTGGCCAACAAGCTGCAGCGCCGCCTGCTGGCCCAGCAGAACCGCGCCTGGACCTTCGATCTCGAGGAAGGGATGCTCGACGTCGCCCGCCTGACGCGGGTGATCATCGATCCGACCGCTCCCCTGTCGTTCAAGCAGGAGGAGGACCAGGAGTTCCGCGACACGGTCGTGACCCTGCTGATCGACAATTCCGGCTCGATGCGCGGCCGGCCGATCATGGTCGCCGCCGTCTGCGCCGACATCCTGGCCCGCACGCTGGAGCGCTGCGGGGTCAAGACCGAAGTGCTGGGCTTCACTACCCGGGCCTGGAAGGGCGGGACCAGCCGCGACGAGTGGATCAAGGCCGGCAAGCCGCCCTCGCCCGGCCGCCTCAACGACCTGCGCCACATCGTCTACAAGGCCGCCGATGCGCCCTGGCGCCGGGCCCGCAAGAACCTGGGCCTGATGATGCGCGAGGGTCTCCTGAAGGAGAACATCGACGGCGAGGCCCTGATGTGGGCGCACCAGCGCATCATCGCCCGGCCCGAAGCCCGCCGCATTCTGATGGTGATCTCCGACGGCGCGCCGGTGGACGACTCCACCCTGAGCGTCAATTCGGGTCACTATCTGGAGCGGCATTTGCGGCAGGTCATCGCCGAGATCGAGGGCAAGAGCCCCGTCGAGCTGATCGCCATCGGCATCGGCCACGACGTGACACGCTACTACCGCCGCGCCGTCACCATCGTCGACGTCGAGCAGCTGGGCGGGGTGCTGGTCGAGCAATTGGCCGCCCTGTTCGACGAGGAGCCGCGCGCCGCCGTGCGCGCCCGCGGCCTGCTGCCGCCGCCGCCCACCGTCGTGCCGTCCGCTCCCAAGAGCGCTCGCAAGGTTTCCGCGTGATCGGACTGCGCGGCCTGATCGTCCTGGGCCTGGCCGGCGGCGCGCTGGCCCAGTGCGGCCCCAAGGCCCCGCCGCCGCCCGTCGTGCTGCCGGCCGCGCCGGTCAAGGTCGGCCCGGAGATCGGCCTTTCCACCACGCCCGTGCCGCTGAACGCCTCGGACCCGAGCCAGACCGCCGTCGGCCGCTTCGTCTATGCGGGCGGGATCCAGATCACCAGCGCCGACACCAGCCGACTGCACGGCCTGTCCGACCTGATCCTGACCGAGGACGGCGGCATCGAGGCGATCAGCGACGACGGCGACCGCTTCTCCGCCCGGCTGCAACTGGACGCCGCCGGCAAGCTGATCGGCCTGACCGACGGCAAGCTGTCGCCGCTGATCGGCCACGACGGCGAAGGCCTGCGCGGCAAGAGCCAGGGCGACGCCGAGGGCCTGGCGCGCCTGGCCAATGGCGAGCGCCTGGTCAGCTTCGAGCGCGACCATCGCATCTGGCGCTACGCCGTCTCGCCCACCGGTCTGTGGAGCCGCCCCGCCGTCGCCCCGAAGCCGGCCACGGTGTTCCCCGACAACGAGGGCATGGAGGCCCTGACCGCCTATCCGGCCGCCGGTTCCGACGCCTATCTGGTTGGCGGCGAGGAGGGCGAGGTCTGGCTTTGCCGGCTGACGACCAGCTGCCAGCCGATCCCGCCGCAGTCGCCGGTCGACTTCACCTGGGGCCTGACGGGCTTCTCGGCGTTCGGCGGCAAGGCCCTGGCCACCCTGCACCGGGCCTTCGACCCTGTTCGGGGCTGGCGCGCCCAGGTCAAGTTCATCGCCGATCCGATGATCCCGGCGACCAAGCAGTATCCGCTGGCCAGCCTGACGCTGGACGGCCAGCTGACCCGCGACAACTTCGAGGGCCTCGCCCTGGCGGCCGGTCCGAACGGCGCGACGCGGATCTATCTGCTGTCGGACGACAACGGCGGCGAGATGAACCAGCGCACCCTGCTGCTGGCCTTCGACTGGACGGCGCCGCCGCCCCAGCCGGTTGCCCCGCCGCCGCCGGCGCGCAAGAAGCGCCGCTAGACGCCCCTCCCCTTCTCCCAAAAAAGAAGCCGCCACGCCGAAGCGTTGGCGGCTTTTCAAGTTGGGGAGAACGTCGGGGGAGGCGCCTCCCCCGCGAATGGTCGTCAGAAGTCCATGGTCAGGCCGACGAACAGCGTGCGGCCCATGGGGTCGTAGACGCCGGGATAGGTGTTGCCGTTGCCGAACGAGGAGAGCAGGCCCGCGGCGATCACCGGCGGATCCTTGTCGAAGGCGTTGTTGATCCCGCCGCGCAGGGTCAGCTGCTCGCGGACCTTCCAGTTGGCGGCGAGGTCCAGGTAGTTGTACGCCTTGATCTTGCGGTTGATCTCGACGTAGTCGCCCTGCAGGAACGGGTTGCTGTCGTTGCTGGACAGGTCGGTCGCGCCGAAATAGCGCCAGTTGGCTGACAGCGAGGCGGCGATCCACGGCAGGTTCCAGGTCGCCCGCATCTGGTGGCGCCAGGCGGGGTTGGGCTGGCCGCAGGTCGGGCCGAACAGGCCCTTGCAGTTATAGGAGCCAAGCCCAGGCAGCTGTTCGATCTTACGGCTGTTGAGGTAGGTGCCGACGAAGCTGAAGTCGACGTCGCCGAAATTGCCCAGCGACGACAGGTCGAGGCGATAGTTGCCCGTCACGTCCAGGCCGGAGGTCTGCAGGAAGCCGGTGTTCTGGTTGGTGGCGATGATGTAGCCGCGATCGCCGAACAGCACGCCCGAGGTCGGGTCGCGGTGGAACAGGCTGCAGAAGTACGGATTGCTGGTCTGGACGCACTGGTTGATGACGGTCGGGGCGTCGACCGCGCCGATGTACTGGTCGACATAGATGTCGAAATAGTCGAGCGACATCGAGAAGCCCGGCAGGAAGCGCGGGGTCAGCACGACGCCGGCGGTGCGGGTGTCGGCCACTTCCGGCTTCAGGTCCGGATTGCCGCCGCCCTGGGTGACGCAGGTCTCGGCCGGACAGTCGGGGATCTTGCCGTACTGCGCGGCGGTGACGCCGGTCAGGGCGCAGGCCGCGGCGCTGGCCTTGGGCGTCGGTCCCGAGCACGGATCCACCGCCGCGACATTGCCCAGGCCCTGCGGTGCGTAGAGCTCGCTGATGTTGGCGGCCCGGACGGCGCGGTTGTAGCTGGCGCGGAACCGCACGTCCGAGGTCGGGGCGTATTGCAGCTCGACCTTGTAGGTCGAGACCCGATCGTCGAGATAGTCGTACTTAGAGGTGCGGTAGCCGGCGTTCAGCGACAGCGCCTTGATGAACGGCGCGTCCTGCACCAGCGGCAGGTCGACTTCGCCATAGAGCTCGCTGACGCTGAAGGCGCCGCTGCTTTCCTTGGTGCCGGCGGCCTGGGCCAGGGCGTCGGCCTCGAACTTCAGCTCCTCGCGGCGATGCTCGACGCCCAGCGCCAGGGCCGCGCCGTCCTCGGCCCACGGGGTCTTGAGGCCGTACTGGCCAAGGTCGCCGTTCAGCGAGGCGCTCAGCACCTTCTCGCGCTGGACGCCGTGGGTGTAGGTCGGGGCGTAGAGGTACTTGTAGGCCGCCGCGCTGAGGCCCTGGTACTTGAAGACGTCGATCGGCACGCAGTTGGGGTCGGTGCCGTCGATCACCGACTTGCAGGTCGGGGTCCCGTTGACGTTGACCACCTGCAGCGCCTTCAGCGCCTTGGCGTTGTCGACATTGTTCTTGTAGCTCTCGTCGAGAATGACGGTCGAGAACAGGAAGCTGGCGTCATAGCTCCAGCCCTGGGCGAGCTTGCCGCGCAGGCCGGCGTTGATGCGGTAGTCGGTGTGGCGCAGGTCGTCGCGGCGAGGCGAGCTGCCCGGGCCGGTCAGGCGATAGCCGATAAACGCGTCCTGGCTGACGCTGGTCCCAGCCGCCGAACCGCACAGGGTCGCGGCCTGCGAGGCCGACATCAGCGGGTTGTCGCAGTTGATCTTGAACGTCGTCCCCTGGAACAGCGCCGACGGAGCGGCCTGCGAGAACGTGTGGTCGTCCATGAACATCAGGCTGCCATAGGCCTCGACGGCCGGGTTCAGCTCGTAGTGGGCGAAGGCGCCGGCGGTGTAGCGGGCGTCCGAGCGCTGGATGTAGTTGGTGGGCGCGTAGTTGTAGAGGAACGAGCTGTCGTACGGGACCCAGGTCTTGGCCCCGTCCTTGGTGTTGTTCAGCGTCTGGCCGGCGTTGGGGCCGCTGAGCAGGGTGAACAGGCCGTACTCGTTGTTGCTGGAGCCGCCGCAGACCAGGGCGTTGTTGTTGCTTCCCGCCAGGTTCAGGCCGCAGGCCGAATAGTCGCGGCTGTCCTGGGTGACCGGCTTCAGCTCGCGATAGCCGACATAGAAGGTGACGTTGCCCTTGCCGCTGGGGGCGTTCATGCCGATGGCCAGGTTGACGTCGATCTTCCCGCCGTCGGTGACGTTCTTCTCGGGCAGCTTGTAGTTGGCCTGCGAGATCAGCGATCGCGGATAGGCGTTGTCGTTGGTGTGCTGGGCCAGGCTGTACTGGGCGTCGAGGCGCAGGCCGTCGAGATCCCGCTTGAGGATGAAGTTGACGACGCCCGACACCGCGTCCGAGCCGTAGACGGCCGAGGCCCCGCCGGTGACCACGTCGACCCGGTCGACCAGGGCGCTGGGGATGAAGTTCACGTCCGCGGCCTCGGTCGGCAGCATCCGCTGACCGTCGACCAGCACCAACACGCGGCTGGAGCCCATGTTGCGCAGGTTCACCCGCGCCGTCCCGTCCGAGCCGTTGGAGCCGTTCTCGTTGGAATCGGCGGTGAACTGCGGCAGGCGGTTCAGCACGCTCTCGACCGACGTCGCGCCCTGCAGCTTCACCTCGTCGCCGCCCACGACCGTCATCGGACTGGCCGAGACCAGGTTCGGCCGCTTGATCCGCGACCCGGTCACCACCACGGCCTCGACCGTCGCGGCGTCCTCGGCCGCCGGGCCTGAGGTCTGGCCGGTGGTCTGGGCCGCCGCGAGCGGTGCGATCGCCAATCCGGAGAGCAAGGCGATCGCCGCCGCTCCCCCAAGCGCCGCCAGGCGCACCTTCTTCGTCCGCATCGCAATCCCTCCTCGCAGTCCGCGCGATCTGGATGCGTCGCGCCTCGGCGAAGAGAGCCACAATGATACGATTTATGTCAAATATCTTATACGATATACCTATTACAGTATTCTCTTACTTAGCGTTTGCCTCGATCTTGCGGAGGGGCCCTGCTTGGTCGTCGAGCCGGCCTGTCGGGAAAGGCGCGCCCGCGTAACCCCGCCAACCGAGGCCGATCGCTCGAACCGGCCGCCGCAAATAGGGATAATTTCACCTGAAACTATAGCATTATTGGCGCCCATTTGCTGCACAGAGTGCCTTTTGCGCACACAGCGTTCGCGGTCGTCGTAAAAATTTGACGCCTGGAGCCAAAAATCCGCTTGGAATGACAGCGTTGTCACTGTATTTAGAACGTGACGGCATGAGCAGGCGAGATCCGGACGGCCGTCAGAGGAACGCATCGGGAGGAGGTTGATCCCAACCCCCTTTCCGGAATGACTGAAATGCAACGTGTGTTTGTTCTGGCCGCTTCGGCCATCGCTCTCCTGAGCGCCCCCGCCGCCTTCGCCGGCGAAGTCACCGTCAAGGTCGCCGGCCGCACCACCGCCGCCGTCCACGCCGACATCGTCAAGGCCGCCACCTCGGTGTGCCAGGAAGACGCCGGCGCGACCAGCTACGGCGCCGACGTGCTGCCCTACTGCATTCGCGACGTGGCCCGCGCCGCCGTCGAAAAGGTCGGCAGCCCGACCCTGACCGCCTACGACAAGACCCAATGGCGCCCGAACGGTCTGATCAAGACCGCCGCGGCCCGCTAAGCCTCAAGGCCCAGCCCCATCGGGACCAGAGCCCGCGGAGCCCCCGCTCCGCGGGCTTTTGCTTGTCCGCACAGCGAACACTGACACCGGTAACAAGCGCGTGAAATCAAACACTTCACCCACCGGTTGCGCCAACATAATCATTGATAACTGATCAGCAGTGAGCTACAGCTTGTTTCCGGTGACAGAGCGGGCGAGATCCTGGACCAGTCACCAGAGGAACGCGTCGGGAAGCGATCGCTTCAACCGCCTTCACAGGCATCCGACTGGAATCCGTCCGATGATCCGCTCCGCCGCTCTCGCTCTCTCCGCCCTGGCCCTGCTGGTCGCCGCCCCCGCCGGCGCCGCTGAAGTCCGCGTCAAGGTCGCCGGCCGCGCCGCCGCCGACGTCCGCGCCGACATCGTCAAGGCCGCCTCGACCGTCTGCTGGCAAGACGTCCGCGGCGAGTCGCTGGCCATATACCTGTACCCGGCCTGCGTCCGCTCGTCGGTCAACGACGCCGTGGCCAAGCTCGGCAACGCCGAACTGAGCGCCTACAACGCCGCCAACCCGGCCAAGGCCATGGAACTGGCCGCCCGCTAAGGCGACCAGCCCTTCAAGGCTTCAGAAGCCGCCGTCGCCCCGCGACGGCGGCTTTTTGCTGGGCGGTTTATTGATTCCCTCTCTCTGAGAGAGAGGGAGGGGCCCGCCGCGAAGCGGTGGGAGGGTGAGAGGTTTCGCCTCCAGCAAGCAAATCCGAGAAAGCGACATACCAGCTAGCGCTGGAGCTAGATCTATCGCGCTTCATGCGGTGAGTTTGTTACCTCTCACCCTCCCATGGCTTCGCCATGGGCCCCTCCCTCTCTCAAAGAGAGAGGGTTCTACAGACCTAACCCCGAAACGCGAAAAAGCCCGCCGAGCGAACTCGGCGGGCTTTTCGTATTCTTCCCCGGCCTAAGCCAGGGTCGAAAGCCTTAGGCGGCGACCGCGGCGGCCTTGGCCTTGGCCTTGACCTGAGCCTTGATCTTCAGGGCGCGCGGCGACAGCTGCTCGTCCTTGGCGCCCAGCAGGAACACGTCCAGGCCGCCCTTGAAGTCGAGGGTGCGCAGCGCGGCGTTGCTGATGCGCAGCTTGAAGGTCTGACCCAGCGAGTCCGACTGCAGCGAAGCAGGCGACAGAGCGGGCAGGAAGCGGCGCTTGGTCTTGATGTTCGAGTGGCTCACATTGTGGCCGACCATCGGACCGACGCCCGTGAGTTCGCAACGGCGCGACATGACGAGTACCTTGGGCTAGGCGAAGCCGAAGCCCCGCGAACATAATGTCAGGCGCGCTTCCGAACCGAGGTCCGCCGCGCGAGAGGGGGCGATATAGGCGATGGACCCTTGCCGAGTCAAGGCGGCAAAGCCCTGGGCCTCGCCATCACCCCGCCTTCAACCGCGGTTCATGTGCGCTTCCTTATATACACGGCCATGAAGGAGTTCGACCGCATGCGTTTCATCGCCCTCGCCGCCCCCGCCCTGGCCGCCCTGACGGCGGGATTCGCCGTGGTCGCGCCCGCCGGCGCCGCCGCGCCGCGAGCGACGATTCTGCCCGGCCACTGGGAGTACAGCTACACGATCGGCATCATCCCGGCCGGCAGCGAGGACAAGTGCATCAAGCCGGCCGACGCGGCCCAGTTCTCCAAGGGCATCTGCACCCGCCGCTACAAGTGCGACTACACCACCAACCAGGTCGACGACGGCAAGATCCAGCTGAAGGGCACCTGGACCGACAAGAAGGGCCGCGTGGCCCCGGTCAGCGCCAAGGGCAGCTACACGCCCGAGAGCTTCAAGCTCGACATCAAGCTGAAGACCGTCAACGGCCTGCCCCTGGCCGGCGTCATGAACGCCAAGCGCCTGGGCGCCACCTGCCCCGCCGACGCGAAGTAGGCGTCCAGCCCCCCCGTTAGGAAAAGCGGCTTCAGGGAACGTCGTTGTGGTTAATCGGCGTTAAGCTACAATAGCTTGTAGGGAACAAATCCCGAATCGGACCGAGTCAGCGATTCGGTCCTGATTCGTTTCGCGCGCGTTCTGGCCGTTCAAGCCTTGCCGTTAACTTGGCTGTGGACGCTGGCCGGTTACCCCCGACATTCCATCAGTCGAGCAGCCATGCGGACAGCCGTCGGCGCTCCGGAGCCGCCGAAAGGCTTGCCCAGGGTTGAGCCGCCGCTTAACGAAGTCGCATGGGTAAGCTTCGCCACATCATCGGCCGCGCCGCGACGGACACCACGTTGCGCCGCCGCTTCGTACACGCCGGCCTCGCGATCCTTGCGGTCGCCCTGGTCGCCTCCCCGGCCGCGGCCCAGATCGCGCCAGGACCGACTCCCGTCGAGTTCGGCCGCCCGATCGGCTACACCGCCGCGATCGAGCTCAGGCTGCCCCGCGGCTCCGAAGGTTACGGGACCTTCCCCTGCACCGCGGGCGGCGGAACCTGCACCGCGGCGTTCGCCAGTTGGGCCACCGTTCCCGACAAGGCCCAGGCCGCCGAGATCCTGGCCCTGGCCGGCCGCAAGGAAGGCGTGACGGAAACCAGCTGCCGTGTCGGCCCCAAGGGCGATCTCGTTCGCTGCCGCCACAAGGGGGTGCTGGACAAAGGCGTCCGCGCCGCCGTGGATCGCGGCCTGGCGCTGCTGCGCGTTCCGGAAACCCTTCAGGACCTTCCCACGAAGGACGGCCTGGTTTCGATCTCATGGGATTGGCGAGAACTGACGCAGGGCCTCTGGATGAACCCGGGCCCGACGGCCTCGCCCCCACCAGTCGACAGCGGAAACTAGCCCTACTCCGCCGCCACCTTGACGGCGGCGGCTTCCAGCGCCTCGCCGACGGTCGGCGACGGGCCTTCGTGGATCACCCGCGACAGATCGCGGCCGTCGACCACCTCGCCGCAGGCCTCGCAGGCCAGCTTGGCGTGGAAGTCGCAGCCGCACGCCTTATGCACGAAGCGCACCGGGCCGTTGCCCACGCCATAGACGTGGCGGTCGCCCCACTCGGCCATGGTCAGCAGCACGGCCGACAGGTCGCGCCCCTTGGCGGTCAGCACATATTCATGGCGCGGCGGCCGCTCGGAATAGCGGCGAGTCTCCATCACCCCATGGCCGACCAGGCTCTTGAGGCGGGCGGCCAGCACGTTGCGGGCCACGCCCAGGCGCTCCTGCCACTGCTCGAACCGCCGCACGCCCTGGAAGGCGTCGCGCAGGATCAGCAGGGTCCAGGGATCGCCGACGACCTCGAGGGTGGCGGCGATGGCGCAGCGTTGGTGACTGTAATCGGCGGTGCGACCCATACGGAGGAAAGTGCGGCGTTCCGCGGGGGAATGCAAGGGCCGTTGCTTTTGAGTACGAACTTGGGTAAGTTTCCAATCGCAATTGACTCTCTCGGTTCATTGCTCGACTGACCGGCCGACGGCGGGAGCCGCACTTCCGCCGTCGGCCGCTTCTTGCGCGACAGGCTTGCGCGAACCGCCTGATCCAGGGCCTATTCCACCGCAAAACAAACCGTTCGGGAGTTCATCCATGTCCAATCACGCCGATCCGGTGGTGATCGCCGGCTTTGCTCGCACGCCCATGGGCGGCTTTCAGGGCGCGCTGGGCGGGGTGAAGGCGACCGAGCTGGGCGCGACCGCCGTCAAGGCGGCGCTGGAGCGCGCGGGCCTGTCGGGCGACAAGGTCGACCAGATCATCATGGGTTGCGTGCTGCCCGCGGGCCTGGGCCAGGCGCCCGCTCGCCAGGCCGCCCTGGGCGCTGGCCTGCCCAAGTCGGTCGAGGCCACGACCGTCAACAAGATGTGCGGCAGCGGCATGCAGGCCGCGATCATGGCTCACGACGCCCTGCTGGCCGGCAGCGCCGACATCATCGTCGCCGGCGGCATGGAGAGCATGACGGGCGCGCCCTATCTGATGACCAAGCATCGCGGCGGGGCCCGCATCGGCCACGACCAGATCTGGGACTCCATGTATCTGGACGGCCTGGAGGACGCCTATACCCCCGGCAAGCTGATGGGCGCCTTCGCCGAAGACACCGCCGCCGAATACCAGTTCGGCCGCGAAGCCATGGACGACTACGCCACGCGGGGCCTGGCCAAGGCGAAGGCGGCCGTCGAAGGCGGGGCCTTCGCCGCCGAGATCGCGCCGGTGACGGTGACCACCCGCAAGGGCGTCGAGACCATCGACAGGGACGAGCAGCCGCTGAAGGCCGATCCGGCCAAGATCCCGACCCTGCGCCCGGCCTTCGCCCGCGACGGGGCGATCACGGCGGCCAATTCGTCGTCGATCAGCGACGGCGCCGCCGCCCTGGTGATGACGCGCAAGAGCATCGCCGAGGCCCTGGGCCTGCCGATCGTCGCCACCGTGATCAGCCACGCCGCCCACGCCCACGAGCCGGCCCTGTTCACCACCGCGCCCGTGCCCGCCATGAAGAAGGCCCTGGCCCGCGCCGGCTGGAGCGTCGCCGACGTCGATCTGTTCGAGGTCAACGAGGCCTTCGCCGTGGTGGCCATGATCGCCCAGAAGGAACTGGGCATTCCGGACGACAAGTTGAACGTCAACGGCGGCGCCTGCGCCCTGGGCCACCCGATCGGCGCTTCGGGCGCCCGGATCCTGTGCACCCTGATCTCGGCGCTCCAGGCCCGCAATGCCAAGCGCGGCCTGGCCTCGCTGTGCATCGGCGGCGGCGAGGCCACCGCCATGGCTATCGAGCTCGCCTAAAATCTGCTCAAAACGCGACATTACGGCCCGCCGCGCGGCAAGACCTTGCGCGGCGGGTCGGCAAGCGTTACCTGTTTGAGTGCAAGCTGACTGGAAGCCCTCCGACCTCATGCTGTCGAACCTGACCACCATCGCGCTGTTTACGACTGGCCTCACCGCCGGCGTCGCGATGTGGTGCGCCATGATGTCGAAGATTACCCAGATTAAAACCGTGCCTGTACGGACGGGGCAAAGACGGCGCGCAGACTAGGGAACAAGGGTTCCCCAGAAACCAAGCCGAAGGATCGCAAGATCTGAAAAAGCCCCGCCTCCGAAAGGAGCGGGGCTTTTTCGTTGCGCGATCCGACGGTCCTTCCAAAACCAAAGGATCTTCGACGATGAGCTACCTGCCTTCCCCACCCGCCTTCCACAGCGACCATGACGGCGTCACCGTCCACCAGCTGTTCCTCTGCGCCCAGGATGCGCCGAGCGCGCTGGACGCCGTGCGCCAGAGCCTGGCCGACAGCGGCGCCGAGCTGTGCAACCTGTCCCTGAAGCCGGTCGGCCAGCTGGTCGAGGCCTCCCTGCGCGTGCGCCACCTGGGCGACCAGGCCGCCCGCCTCCTCGCCCGTGACCTGGCCGCCTGGCCCGGCGTCAACTCGGCCAGCGTGGAACATCAGTGGGTGCGGCCTTGAGCCTCGATCTTGATGCAGACAAACGCCGTCTGTTCCTCGTGACCGCCGAAGACAAGCCCGACGCCCTGATGCGGGTGCTGGGCGTGGCCAGCGTGCAGCAGGTGCGCCTGCGCGCCCTGACCGCCCAGCCCGAAGGCGCCGACATCGCCATCCGCCTGGAGATCGACGATCAGGGCGACGACCGGGCCCACACGCTCGCGGCGCGCCTGGCGGCGGTTCCGGCGGTGCGCGGCGTCGGCCACGGTTGGCGGTAGGCCCGTTCAAAACCTTTCGGCCCGTTCGGCCGTATCTATGGACGACGCCTCGAAAGGACCGCCCATGCTTCGCCGCCTCCTGCTGCTGATCGCCCTCGCCGCCGCCCTGCCGGCCGCGGCTCTAGCGGCGCCGACCAAGACCGCCGTCTTCGCCGGCGGCTGCTTCTGGTGCATGGAGAACGACATGCGCGGCATTCCCGGCGTCGTGAAGGTCGAGAGCGGCTACACCGGCGGCCACGTGAAGAACCCGACCTATCGCGACGTGACCAGCGAGCGCAGCGGCCACTACGAGGCCGTCCGCGTCACCTACGATCCGCAGAAACTGCCCTACGCCTTCCTGCTGCAGCGCTACTGGAAGCTGGTCGACCCGACCGACGACGAGGGCCAGTTCTGCGATCGCGGCCCCTCCTATCGTCCCGCCGTCTTCGTCGACGCCGAGCAGCGCCCCGCCGCCGAGCGCTCCCGCGCCGAGGCCGCCAAGCGCCTGAAGACGGGGGTCATGAAGGCCCAGATCCTGCCGTTGCAGACCTTCTGGCCGGCCGAGGCCTATCACCGCGACTACGCCAAGAACAATTCGGTCGAGTACCACATCTACCGCACCGGCTGCGGGCGGGATCGCCGGCTGGCGCAGGTGTGGGGCCGCTAGCGCTTCCCTCTCCCCTTGCGGGAGAGGGTGGCCCGCGCAGCGGGTCGGGTGAGGGGTCTCTCAAACCTGTCGGCTTCGGCGCCCGGTCGATCGGCTGTCGCGGCGGGGACGTTTGAGAGACCCCTCATCCGTCGGCCTTTGGCCGCCACCTTCTCCCGCAAGGGGAGAAGGGCACCTGAATTTACATCCATAATCTCTCGACTTTCCCTCGCGCCCATGAAAACGTGGCCGCAACGATAGAGGGAGACGACGCGCCGATGCACCGCGCAGTTCTGTTCGCCGCCGCGTGCGCGGCCGCCGCTTCCGCCCAGATCGCCTACGCCCAGAGCCCGCCGAAGGTCTCGGTCACCATCTACAACAGCAACCTGGCGCTCGTTCAGGATCAGCGGACGATCGACGTCGCCGCCGGCCGCCAGCGACTGGAGTTCAAGGACGTCTCGGCCGCCATCCGGCCCGAGACCGTCAGCCTCTCCTCGCCCAATCTCGGCGTCGTCGAGCAGAACTTCGACTACGACCTGCTGACTCCCGACAAGCTGATGGAGAAGGCGGTCGGGCGGCAGATCAAGATCGTCCGCACCAACCCCGGTGACGGCAAGGAGACCATCGAGACCGCCACGGTGCTGGCCGCCAACGAGGGCGTGGTACTGAAGATCGGCGACCGCATCGAGGTGCTGCGCGACGACGGCGTGCCCACCCGGGTGATCTTCGACAAGGTGCCCGAGACCCTGCGCGCCCGCCCGACCCTGTCGGTGACGGTCAACGCCGACAAGGCCGGCCCCACGCCGGTGACGCTCAGCTACCTGACCTCGGGCCTGTCGTGGGCGGCCGACTATGTCGCCCTGTTCGACGAGAAGAAGGGCGCCCTGGACCTGCAGGGCTGGATCACCCTGAGCAACACCTCGGGCACGGCGTTCGACAACGCCCAGACCCAGCTGGTGGCCGGCAACGTCAACCAGTTCAACGGCGGCTACAGCCGCGCCTCGACCTCGGCCGGCACCGAGAGCAGCGACCGCGAGCGCATCGCCGACTATTACATCTATCCCCTGCCCGAACGCACCACGATCGCCTCCAACCAGAACAAGCAGGTCGGCTTCCTCAGCGCCCAGGCCGTGCCGGCCAAGAAGGTCTACGAGGTGCGCGAATACGGCTTCTCCAGCGACGAGAACCCGCAGAAGGCCGTCGTCGCCATCCAGTTCAGCAATTCCAAGCTGAAGGGCCTGGGCGACCAGCTGCCGGCCGGCGCCATGCGCGTCTACATGCGCGACCAGGCCGGCGATCCCAAATTCGTCGGCGAGAACGCCATCGGCCACACCTCGGCCGGCTCGGAGCTGTCGATCAAGACCGGCGAGGCCTTCGACGTCTCCAGCCAGGCGACCCTGGTCTCGCAGGAGAAGCTGTCCAAGACCCGCTCGCGCTACGCCATGAAATACGTGGTCCGCAACGCCCGGCCCGAGGCCGTGACGGTCGAGCTGCGCCAGGCCGGCCTGTGGCGCGACGGCAAGGTCACCGACGAAAGCCTGCCCAGCCGCCGCCTCGACGCCCGCACCCTGGCCTGGAGCGTGCCCGTCCCCGCCAACGGCGAGACCGTCCTGACCTTCACGGTGGACAACGGCTGGTGAGCCCGAGCCCTTTCCGCAGGGAACCTCCCCCTGTGGGGGAGGTGTCGCCGAAGGCGACGGTGGGGGGAGCATCCTCAGACCTTGCCACGCCCCCCACCGGTCGCCTTGCGACCGCCTCCCCCACAGGGGGAGGCTCCTCGCTCGTGCGCCCCCTCCTCGCCGCTCTCGCCCTGCTCTGCGCGCCCCTCGCCGCCCGCGCCGAAACCATCGCCTCCGCCGCGCCCGAAGCGGTGGCCGTCACCCTCTATCGGGACGGCCAGGGACCGGTTCAGACCCTGTCGCCCTGGCAGAAGCAGCAGGCCTTCGAGAAGGGCCTGGTGATGGTCAGCGAGACCCGCACGGTCGAACTGCCGGTCGGCCGCCACACCCTGCGCTTCGACGGCGTCGCCGAGGGCCTGATCTCGCAAAGCGCGGCGATCGAGGGCCTGCCGGCCGGCGCGGTCGAACGCAATTACGACTACGCCCTGCTGAGCCCCGGAACGCTGGTCGAGCGCTCGCTGGGCAAGCCGGTGAAGGTGGTGCGCACCAATCGCGAGACCGGCCGCCAGGCCAGTGTCGACGCCGTGCTGGTGCAGGGCCCCTCGGGCCTGATGGTGCAGACCGCCGACGGCGTAGAGGCCCTGGGTTGCTCGGGCGGGGCCGAGCGCCTGGTGTTCGACCGCGCGCCCGACGGCCTGTCCAGCAAGCCAACCCTGTCGGCCCTGATCGACGTGCCCCTCGCCGGCCGCTATGCCCTGACCCTGACCTATCTGGCGATCGGCGTGAACTGGCAGGCCGACTACGTCGCCACCCTCAATCCGGACGGCCAGACCCTGGACCTGCTGGGCTGGCTGACCCTGATGAACAGCTCCGGCTCGACCTTCGCCGATGCGCCCACCCAACTGGTGGCCGGCAAGCTGGCCCGGGTTCCGGCGCGGATCTCGCGGCCTCGCGTCATTCCGGTCCGCCGCGACTGCTGGCCGATGGACACCACGACCCACGGCCAGGCGGCGATGATGGCGAACGACCTGGGCGCCCTTCCGGCGATGATGGCTCCGCCGCCCCCTCCCCCGCCGCCGCCGCCCGCCCCCATGATGGAACGCGTGGCGGTCAGCGCCGCCAGGCGCGTCATGGCCGAGCAGTCCGACCTGGGCGACTACAAGCTCTACACCCTGCCGGAACCGGTGACGGTGGCCGCCCGCCAGACCAAGCAGATGGCCTTTCTCGACCAGAAGGGCGTCCGCTACCAGCGGCTCTACGTGACCTCCATCAGCCCCTGGGCCGACTATGACGAAGGCGGCCCGACGGCCGCGCCACAGGTGGTGCTGAGGCTCGACAACAAGACAGCCAACGGCCTGGGCAAGCCCCTGCCCTCCGGCGCCCTGTCGGTGATGGAGACGATCGGCGGCGTGCCGGCCTTCGCCGGCGAGCAGGCCGTGCGCGACGTGGCGGTGGGCGAGCCCGCCGACCTCGCCATCGGCTGGGGCATGGACGTCCGCGTGCGCCCGCGTCTCGTCGAGGACAAGCGCGCCAACAAGACGACGGTGCGGCGCACCTACGAGGTCGACCTGGCCAACGCCAAGTCGATCCCGGTGACCGTCGAGATCCGCCACGACCCCAACGTTGAGTTCTTCAAGGTGGTGTCCGAGCCGGCCAAGCACGACATCCGCCAGGGCCAGATCGCCTGGCGCGTGACGCTGCAACCCGGCGAGACCCGCCTCTTCCGCTACGCCGTGCGCCACGCGGGCTGACACGCGGGACCGTTGAGCGTGTCGAAAGCGCCACAGCAACCCGGCGATGCGCCCGATCGGCGAACGCCGGTCTTGCAGTCGCGCGCCGGCCGTGAGATCAGCCCGCTCCCGATCAGATCTCCGGAGCCGAACCGCCGCATGTCCTACCTCGTCGCACAGCTGAAGCCGCCGACCCAGGCGGAATGGCGCGCGTCGACCCAGGCGCGCGCGGCCCTTCGCCCCACCGTTTCCCACCGCTGATCGCGGCCGCTCCGGCCGCGTCCGGAGCTCTTCGATGTCCGTCATCACCCCGGCGGGGGCCGTCCTGGCCGGCTCGCCCCACACTACGTCGCCCCTGCTGCGCCTGATCGCGCCCGACTACGCCGACACGCTGGCCGCCCTGTGGCCCGCGCCCCATACGCCGTTCCTGACCGCGCCGGCCGCGCGGCGGCATCTCGTCTGCCTGATGCTGGCGAGCGAGCCCGCCGACGCGCGCGCCGTCGAGGTCGGCGCCCTGCTGGACGCGCCGCTGCGCAAGGTCGTGCGGCTGGTGGTGGATCCCGCGCCCGACGGCCTGCGCCGGGCGCTGGAACGCCTGGGCGAGATCGCCTGGTCCCCCGCCGACTACCGCGCCCTGCTGACCTTGCTGGCCGAGCCGGCGACCGCCAAGCGGCTGCGCCACGCCGAGGCGATCACGGTCGAGCAGATCCGCACGCTGGCGGCCCTGCCCTCCTCCGTGCGCGAGGCCGGCGGGACGGCGACGCGCCTGACGCCGGCCCAGGCCGAACTGCTGGCCGAGGCCCACGCCATGCTGCGCCGTCGCCTGTCGCCGGGCGTGCTCGACGATCGGGTCGGGGCCTGGAGCCGGGCGGCCAACACCCGAACCCTGTTCGGGCTTGTGGCCGACGACTTCCGCCACGACCTGCCCAAGCCGCCGCATCCGGGCACCGAAAAGCTGCGCCCGCTGGAGACGATCGCGGCCATCCGTGACGCCGCCCGGCGGTATCGCAACTGCCTGGACGGCTATGTCGACCACGCCCTCGACGAGCGCAGCGCCATCTATGAGTGGCTGCCGCAGCCCGGCGCGGTGATCGAGCTGACGCCCGACAGCTTCTTCGGCTGGCGGCTCGACCAGGCGCGGTTGCAGAACAACAAGGGGGTGGACGAGGCCACGCGCGAAGCCATCGTCGCCGAACTGCGCGGCATGGGGCTGCACGTCGGCCGCAGCGCCTGGCAGATCCGCCGGGCGCTGAACCAGGCGGCCTCGCCCGGCTTCAAGCTGGAGCCAGTGGACGCCGCGATCGCCGAATACTTCACCGACGACTGAGGTCGTCGGTGAAGACGCCCGCGCCCTCGAAGATCGAAAACAGGCGAGGCGACTTCGTCGTGAAGCCCCGCTAGGCTTGGCCGAGGATCAGGCCTGCGGAGAGACGCATGAAGAAGCCCGCGATCGAAACCCTGCTGGAGCGCGGCCTGTTCGCCTCGCGCTGGTTGATGGCCCCGTTCTATGTCGGCCTGGTGGTCGCCCTGGCCGCCATGATCGTGGTGTTCTTCCAGGAGCTGTTTCACGGCTTGCCGCAGGTGCTGTCGATGAAGCCGGAGGACGCGATCCTGCTGGCCCTGTCGCTGATCGACCTGTCGCTGGCCGCCAACCTTCTGGTGATCGTCATTCTGTCGGGCGACGAGAACTTCGTCTCCAAGATCGACACCGCCAGCCATGAGGACCGTCCCGACTGGATGGGCACGGTCGACTTCTCGGGCCTGAAGATGAAGCTGATCGCCTCGATCGTGGCGATCTCGGCCATCGCCCTGCTCAAGTCGTTCCTGAAGCTGACCGAGCCCCAGGTCCCGCTCGATGAGCCGCGCCTGCTGTGGCTGGTGGTGGTGCACCTGTCGTTCGTGGTCTCGGGCGTGCTGCTGGCGGTGATGGACTGGCTCAACAGCAAGGTGGCCAAGCACTGACCGCAGCCGCCAGCTCGGATGGACAGCGCTCAAAATATCAAGGTCATCGCCCGGCTCGTCCGGGCGACCCAAGCGGCGTCTCAGGATGCGGCCAAGTCGGCTTGGGTCGCCCGCATGAAGCGGGCGATGACTTTTGAAGGGATAGGCCTTCGGCCGCCACCTCCTCCTGCAAGGGGAGAAGGGACCTAAACGCTAGAACGGCAGGATGTTGCGCTGGCGGCTGTAGGCCAGGTAGCCGATGTTGGCGCCCAGGCGCAGGCCGACGCCGGCGCGGATCGGGGCCAGGGTGATGGTGTCGGCCTTCTGGTAGTTCACGCCCAGGCCGCCCACGAGATAGGCGCTGCCCTCGACGCCGGGGAAGCGGCGGAAGATGGCGTCGGGATATTGCAGGTTGTAGCACAGGGTGAAGACGCGGCTGGCGTTGCCGCCCCAGTCCCAGCCCACCGACGGCCCCTGCCAGAAGGTTTCCTGGGTGGGGCGGTTCTTCATGTAGAGCAGGCCGCGGCCGTAGCGCAGGCCCACGCCGATGGCGCCCGAACCCTCTTCGCCGGCGATGTAGCCGGTGGGCTGACCGCGCTCGCGGAAGATCCGCTCAATGGCCGCGCCGGCGCTCTCGGCCGTCACGCCCAGGAAGTCGGACGTGGCGCGGATCATCTCGTCGGCCGAATAGGTCGCCGCCGAGCCGGTGTCGTAGGTCGGCCCATTCGGGCTTGGGTTCTGCGCCTGCGAGGTGCTGGCGCAGGCGCCGAGGCCCGCGGTGGCCATGCCCGAAAGGATCAGCGTGCGGCGGTCCATGTGTCTTTCTCGCATGTCGAACGTGTCGGCACTGTCACAGGCCTTCGTGTCCGGTTTGGGGCGCGTTGCTTAACGCGCGGTTAAGCATGTTCCCAACTGGACCTGCGAGGTCTAACGGGCGGTGCGCTCCACAAGGTCCGCCAGCTTCTCGGCCGCGTCGGGCGCCGCCACCGACCGCGCGCCCTTGGCCATGCGGGCCAGGCGCTCGGGGTTCTTGAGCAGGGCGTTCAGGGCGCCGGCCAGGGCGTCGACGGTCAGCTCGTCCTCCAGGCACACCGCCGCGCCGCCAGCCTCTTCCAGAAGCTTGGCGTTGAAGCGCTGGTGGTCGTCGGCGGCGATCTTCAGCGGCACCAGGATCGACGGGCGGCCGGCCACCGCCAGCTCACAGCAGGTCGAGGAACCGGCCCGGCCGATGACCAGGTGGCTCTGGCGCAGGCGCCCGGCCATGTCGCGGAAGAACGGCGCGACCTCGCAGTCGACCATGGCGTTGCGATAGATCTTGCGGGCGTGCTCCATGCTCTCGGCGCGGGCCTGCTGGAACACCTTCATGCGGCCGCGCATCTCTTCGGGCAGCTTGGCGACGGCTTCGGGCACCAGCTCCGACAGCAAGCGCGCGCCCTGGCTGCCGCCGGTGACGAGAATGCGCAGTTGCACCTCGGGCGGCAGGTAGGGGGTTTCGGCCAGGTCGCGGATCTCGGGCCGCACCGGGCTGCCAACCACATGGGCGCGAGCCTTCACGGCGGGCTTGGCCAGGTTCAGCGTCGGGAAGGCGCAGGCCACCTCGGTGACGTGAGGGGCCAGGAACCTGTTCACCCGGCCCAGCACCGCGTTCTGTTCGTGGATGACGGTCGGGCGCTTTTCGAGAAGCGCGGCCAGCAGGGCGGGCAGAGCCGGATAGCCGCCGAAGCCGACCACGACCGACGGGTTCAGCCGCGCGAAGGCCTGCTTGGCCTGCATCACGCCCTGGAACACGGCGACGCCCGCCTTGACCATGCCGACCGGGTCGCTGGCCTTGGCCGTGGCGGCCGCCAGGGCCAGCCGCTCTTCGGCGGGAAACTTGTCGGCATAGAAGGCGCCGCGCTCGTCGGTGGCCAGCACCACGCGCCAGCCGCGCGCGTTCAGGGCCTCGGTCAGCGCCTGGGCGGGGAACATGTGGCCGCCGGTGCCCCCGGCGGCGACGATCGCCAGCTTGCCGCTCATCAGGCCTGGTCCGTCGAACGGATGGAGGGACGCGTGAAGAGGTTACGCAACTGCAGTCTCCCTAACCCGGGAGCCTTCAGTCGAAGGACCCCGCCTGGCCGAACGGCCCGCCGCCGCCATAGGCCCCAGGACGCTTGCGCGTCAACGCCAGCGCCATCCCCAGGGTCAATCCCATGGCCAGCATCGACGAGCCGCCGTAGCTGATGAACGGTAGGGTCATGCCCTTGGTCGGGATCATGTTCAAGTTCACAGCGACATTGATGAAGGTCTGCTGGCCCAGCAGCACGAAAAGGCCGGCCGAGGCCACCTGCTCGAACGGGTCCGACAGCTTCATCGACTTGTAGAGCCCGCGCACCACGACGAAGCCGAACAGGGCGATCAGGGCCAGCGAGAAGACCAGGCCGTATTCCTCGGCCGCCACCGAATAGATGAAGTCGGTGTGCAGGTCGGGCACGTGGCGCTTCATGACGCCCTCGCCCGGACCGCGCCCGAACAGGCCGCCAGCGTGGATGGCCTCAGCGGCGCGGGTCACCTGGTGGGTGTCGGCCTGGTCGGGGCTGAGGAACTTCTGCACCCGGGCGTGCACGTGGTCGAACAGGAAGTAGGTCGAGCCGAGACCACCCAGCGCCACCGCGCCCAGGCCCATGATCCACGAGATCGGCACCCCGGCCATCCAGAAGGCGGCCCCGAAGGCGATGGTGATCAGCACGGTCTGGCCGACGTCGGGCTGCATCAACAGTAAGCCGACGGCGATGAAATAGAGGCCGAAGGCGATCGACACGCCGGGCACGCCCTCGCCCTTCTGGCCTTCGGAGAACATCCACGAAACCAGGATGATCAGAGCCGGCTTCATGAATTCCGACGGCTGGAAGGTGAAGCCGCCGATCATCAGCCAGCGGGCCGCGCCCTTGGCGCTGTGGCCGATGAACGGCAGGGCCGCCATGACGCCGATGGCGACGATGTAGATGAAGAACGCCGCCCGCCGGATGCCCTTGGGACTGAGCATCGACACGGCCAGCACGATCGTCGCCGCCCCGGCGCCAAACACCAGCTGGCGGATGGCGAAGTGGAACTGGTCGTCGATGCCGATCCGCTGGGCCGCGGCCGGGCTCGAGGCGAAGGACAGCAGCACACCTACGGTCACAAGGATCGCGGTGGCGCCCAGCAGCCAGCGATCGGTCGTCCACCACCACACCCCAAGGGGCGAGCGGTCGGTCCGGGCGAAGGCGTGGGCGGTCTGCTGGCGCATGGGGCGAAGAGTCCGCCGTTACGGTTAATCGAGTCTTGCCGACGACCGCGACGAAATCGCGGCCGTCGTCATTTTCCCCATTATTCCGCAGGCTTGACCGCAGAGACCGGTGCCGGGGCCCCATACTCCCGCGCCTTGGCCAGGGGCAGCACATAATCGTGCAGGGCCTGGCCGAAGCGGACCGACTGCATCTGGATCGCCGCGTGGCCCGTGCCCGGCAGCACCACCAGCTGCTTGCTCGGCGCCTTGAGGCCGTCGAACCACGGCCGCACGAAGTCGGGATGATCGTACTCGCCCTGGATCAGCACCATCGGCATGGCGAAGTCCCGGCCCAGCGGCGCGGCCGTCCAGGCGTTGTTGGCGTTGTAGACGGCCAGGGTGCGCTGGCGACGGATGATCCTGCCGCCGTCCTTGTAGGTCAGCAGGTCCTTGACGCTCCAGTCGGGCATGGCCAGGGCCTGGGCATAGAGCTGGCCGTCGCTCTTCTTCGGCCCTTCGGTCTTCAGATAGATCGGCTCGAGGTCGTCGACTTCCTTCCAGCGGCTGGGCGGATCATAGGGCGGCGGACCCAGGCCGGTCAGCTTGGCCAGCAGTTCGGGATGCTTGCCGGTCTTGGCCACCGCCAGCATGTGATCGTAGATGTGGCGGTCGCGGGCGCTGTTGTCGACCGCTTGGCCGGTGCCGACATAGACCGAGAACAGGTCCGGCCGCTGGTGCGCCATGGTCAGCGACACGCGCGAGCCCCACGACCAGCCCAGCAGAGCGATGCGCGGCTTGTGCAGGCGCTTCCTCAGGTCCTCGGTCAGGGCGATCCCGTCGGCGACGAAACTGTCGACGCCCTGGTCCGGGTCGATGCGATTATCGGCGTGGGACAGGCTCTTGCCATGGTCGCGGCGGTCCCAGTGGACGACCGTGAAGTCCTTCTCCCAGCTCTTGAAGTCCTCCGCGAACAGCGAGGTCGCCACCCCGCCGCCGTGCACGATCAGCAGCACCGGGTTGTCGATGTTCTCGCCGCGGACCACGACCCATTGCTCGCCGCTGGGCAGCTTCACGAAGCCGCTTTCCTGGACGCCCTTCTGGGTGTCGATCCGCAATCGCTCGGCCGTCTCGTACTGGAAGAACGCCCGCGTCGCCGCCGCGCCGCCCACCACGGCCACCGTCAGCGCCGCCAGCCCGACCGCTCCCCGGCGCAGCCATGTCTTCGTCTTGCTCATCTCGCCCCCTCGAATGAAAACTACAGTCGTAGTTACATGAGGGCGCAAGCAAGATTCTTACAAGCGTAAAATTGAATCCCCTTCCATAGGGAGAGGGAGGGGCCCGCCGCGCAGCGGTGGGAGGGTGAGGGGTTTCAGCGTTGGGGGAGGACACGCAGCCTTATGGCCGCGCCTGGTTTGGTGAGTTTGTTACCTCTCACCCTCCCACGCCAAAGGCGCGGGCCCCTCCCTCTCTCGATGAGAGAGGGCTCACGAACCTAAGCCCTTTTCGCCTTCGGCTTGGCCACCAGCCCGTTCACGGCGGCGCGGAAGGCCTCGCCGCGGGCTTCGAAATCCGCGAACTGGTCGAACGAGGCGCAGGCCGGCGAGAGCAGGACGATGGCGTCCTGGCCGGTGGCGGCGGCGTCGGCATGGGCGGCGGCGACGGCGGTTTCGATGTCGCCGCACTGCTTGACCGGGGCCTTGCCGTCCAGGGTCTTGCCGAACGCCTCGGCCGCCTGGCCGATCAGGTAGGCGGTGGCGACGCGCGGGAACAGGTCGGCCAGATCCTCGATGCCGCCGGCCTTGGGCACGCCGCCGGCGATCCAGTAGAACTTGGGATAGGACGACATCGCCTGGCGGGCGGCGTCGGCGTTGGTGGCCTTGCTGTCGTTGACGAAGGCGACGCGCCCGATCTTGCCGACCGTCTCCATGCGGTGGGCGAGACCCGGGAAGGTCATCAGACCCTCGACCGCCTGCTGGGGCGGGATGCCGATGGCGATGGCGGCGGCGTAGGCGGCCGCGGCGTTCTGCCAGTTGTGGCGGCCCGGCAGGCTGCGGGCGCGCAGCAGGTCGGCCATCTCGGTGACCCGCTCGCCGGTGGCGTCGTACAGCACGCCCTGCAGGGCGTAGACGCCCCGGCCCATCGCCTTGCCGGCGCTGATCGGCCAGATGGTGCGGCGGTTGGCGGCGGTGATCTCGGTGCAGATCTGCTGGCACCAGGGATCGTCGACCCCGATGATCGCCGTGTCGCCCTTGCCCTGGTTGAGGAAGATGCGGCGCTTGGCGGCGATGTAGCCTTCCATCGAGCCGTGGCGGTCGATGTGGTCGGGCGACAGGTTCAGCAGCACCGTGGCGTCGGCATGCAGGCTGGAGGTCAGGTCCAGCTGGTAGCTCGACAGCTCCAGCACGTAGACCGCCCCGCCGTGCATGTCTTCCAGGCCCAGGATCCCGGCGCCGATATTGCCGCCGACGCGGGTGTCGCGGCCGGCCTTCTGGCACAGATGGCCGATCAGGGCCGTGGTCGTCGACTTGCCGTTGGTGCCGGTGATGGCGATGATCTTCGGCTTCTTGTGGGCCGGCGCGGCGTTGACCGTGCGGGCGAAGAGCTCGACGTCGCCGAGGATCTCGACCCCGGCGGCCTTGGCCTTGTCCACCGTCCAGTGCGGCTTGGGATGGGTCAGCGGCACGCCGGGCGACAGCATCAGGGCGGCGAACTGGCTCCAGTCGGCGGTCGAAAGGTCGACCACCGGCAGGCCCTCGGCCAGGGCGGCCTCGCGGCTGGCGGGCTTTTCATCCCACAGGGCGACCTTGGCACCGCCGGCGATCAGGGCGCGCGCAGCCGTCAGGCCGGTGCGGCCCAGGCCGAACACCGCCACCGTCTTGTCCTCGAACCCACGGACCGGGATCATCGCGCGCCCTCCCCCTACCGTAGCTTCAGCGTGGCGAGGCCGACGAACGACAGCATCATCGCGACGATCCAGAAACGGACGACGACGGTGCTCTCGGCCCAGCCCAGCTTTTCGAAATGGTGATGGATCGGCGCCATCAGGAATATGCGCTTGCCGGTCTTCTTGAAGTAGGCGACCTGGATCATCACGCTCAGGGCCTCGGCCACGAACAGGCCGCCGACGATGCCCAGGACCAGCTCGTGCTTGGCGCAGACGGCGATCGAGCCGAGCGCGCCGCCGAGGGCCAGCGAACCGGTGTCGCCCATGAAGATCTTGGCCGGCGGGGCGTTGTACCAGAGGAAGCCCATGCCGCCGCCGATGATGGCGCCGCACAGCACCGCCAGCTCGCCGACGCTCGGCACGTAGTGCAGGTTCAGATAGTCGGCGAACTTCACGTTGCCGACCAGGTAGGCGATCAGGCCGAAGGTCGAGGCGGCGAACATCACCGGCACGATGGCCAGGCCGTCCAGGCCGTCGGTCAGGTTCACGGCGTTGGAGAAGCCGGCGATCGTGATCGCGGCGAAGGCCACGTAGAACCAGCCGAGATTGATCACCAGGTTCTTGAGGATCGGGAACACCACCGAGGTCTCGAGCCCCGGCGTGGTCGGCGACTGCGGCGCGAAGATGATCAGCGCCACGGCCGCCAGGATCGAGACGATGAACTGGGCGACCAGCTTCTGGCCGCTGGAGAGGCCGGCAGTCGTCTGCTTGGTGACCTTGGCGTAGTCGTCCATGAAGCCCAGCACGCCGAAGGCGGCCGTGATGCCCAGCACCACCCAGACGTGGATGTTGCGCAGGTCGCCGAACAGCAGCGAGCCGACGAACAGGCCGGCCAGGATCATGAAGCCGCCCATGGTGGGCGTGCCGGCCTTCTCGGTGACGTGACGGGCGATGCCGTCGGTGCGGATCGGCTGGCCCTTGCCCTGCTTGGCCTTCATCCAGCGGATGAAGCGCGAGCCCATGGCCACGGCCACGATATAGGCCGTCAGCATCGACATGCCGGTGCGGAAGGTCAGGTACTTCAGCAGGTTCAGCACCGGAACGTGCTCATGACCGCCGCGCGAGAGCCACTCGTAGAGGAAATACAGCATCAGACTTTTTCCCGCAGGCCGAGCGCGGACAGGGCGGCGGCGATGACGCCGGCCCGTGACCCGTTCGACCCCTTCACCATCACCACGTCGTTCGGCTCTATGGCCGATACGATCTGCGTCGCCAGATCCGACGCCGCGTCCGCATAGCCGCCGCGGCGCTGCGCCGGAAGCGCCTCCCACAGCGATTTCATCAAGGGTCCGGCGCAGAACACCAGATCGATGTCCGCCTGCGCGATCGGCGCCGCCAGCTGGGCATGGAAGGCGCCGCTGTCGGGGCCCAGTTCCAGCATGTCGGTCAGGGCCACGATCCGGCGACCGGCGACCTTGCGCGCGCCCAGGGTGGCCAGGGCCGCCTGCATCGACACCGGATTGGCGTTGTAGCTCTCGTCCACCAGGGTGAAGGCGCCGCCGTCGATGGCGACCACCTGCTCGGCCCCGCGGCCCTCGATCGGCGCGAACTCGGCCAGGGCGGCCAGGGCCGTGGCGCGATCGACGCCCAGGGCCTCCAGCATCAGCAGCACGCACAGGCTGTTGGGACCCCAATGCACGCCGGTCTGGCGGATCGGGAAGGACAGCGCCTCGCCGTCGAGCTCGACGGAGACGGTCGCGCCCTGCCCCTCGACCGCGAAGCCGACCAGGCGGGCGTTCGCGCGCTCGGCCTTGCCGAAGCTGCGCACGGTCGCGCCGACCCTGTCGGCCTCGGCCTTCAGCAGGTCGAACCATTGATTGTCGGCGTTCAGCACGGCGACGCCGCCGGGCTCGAGGCCGGCGAAGATCTCGGCCTTCGCCTTGGCCACGCCGATCTCGCCGTCGGCGAAGTTCTCCAGGTGCACCGGGCCGACCGTGGTGATCGCCACCGCGTGCGGGCGGATGAACTTGGAAAGGGGTGTGATCTCGTCGGCGTGGTTCATGCCGACCTCGAACACGGCGCGCTCGGTGTCGCGCGGCATGCGGGCCAGGGTCAGGGGCACGCCGAGGTGGTTGTTGTAGGACTTCACCGACGCGTGGGCCTTGCCGGCGCGGCGCAGGCCGGCCTCGACGGCGCGGGTGACGCTGGTCTTGCCGACCGAGCCGGTGACCGCGCCGCGACGGGCCTGGGGCGCGCGCTCACGGGCGGCGACACCCAGGGCTTCCAGGGCCTTGAAGGTGTCGGCGACGACGACGGCGGGGGTGGCGACAGCTTGCGAGACCAGGGCGCCGGCCGCGCCCTTGGTGGCGGTCTGGGCGACGAATTCGTGGCCGTCGCGCACGCCGGCCAGGGCGATGAACAGGTCGCCCGGTTCGAGGCTGCGGCTGTCGATCGACACGCCGGTGGCGGCGAAGTCGCCGGCGACCTGGCCGCCGGTGGCGGCGGCGATCTCTTCAGCGGTCCAGAGCGCGGCTTCAGGCATCGACGGCCTCCAGCGCGCTGAGGGTCTCGGCCACGTCGTCGAACGGGTGGACGACGCCGGCGACGGTCTGGCCCTGCTCGTGGCCCTTGCCGGCCACCACCAGCACGTCGCCGTCCTCCAGCAGGGCGACGCCGGCGCGGATGGCTTCGCGGCGGTCGCCGATCTCGCGCGCGCCCGGGGCGGCGGCGAGGATGGCGGCGCGGATGCTGGCCGGCTCTTCCGAGCGGGGATTGTCATCGGTGACGATGGCGACGTCGGCCAGGCGGGCGGCGATCTCGCCCATCTGCGGACGCTTGGTGCGGTCACGGTCGCCGCCGGCCCCGAACACCGCCACCAATTTCCCACGAACGTGCGGACGCAGGGCCTTCAGCACCGTTTCCAGGCCGTCGGGGGTGTGGGCGTAGTCGACATAGGCCTCGCCCTTGCCGCTGCCCTTGCCGACCCGCTGCAGCCGGCCGGCCGCGCCTTCCAGCTTTTCCAGGGCGGCGAGCACGGCGTCGAGATCCTCGCCGGTGGCCAGCACCAGCCCAGCGGCGACCAACACGTTGGAGGCCTGGAAGTCGCCGGCCAGCGGCAGCTTCACCTCGAACTCGCGGTCCTGGGCGGCGATCTTCAGCAACTGGCCCCACGGCGTCGGCTCGCGCGAGATCAGCTTCAGGCCCTGGCCCTGCGCGCCCACCGACAGGATGGTCTCGCCCGAGGTCACGGCGGCGGCGGCGAAGGCCGGGAAGGCGTCGCTGTCGGCGTTGAGCACGGCGGTGGCGCCGCGCGGCAGCAGGGCCTCGAACAGGCGCAGCTTGGCGGCCCGGTAGCAGCCCATGGTGCCGTGATAGTCCAGGTGGTCCTGGGTGAAGTTGGTGAAGCCGGCGGCGCGAATCTTCAGCCCGTCCAGGCGGCGCTGGTCGATGCCATGCGACGAGGCCTCGACGGCCAGGTGCGTCACGCCCATGCCGGCCAGCTTTGCGGCCATCTCGGCGACGTCGGCGGCGTCGGGCGTGGTCAGGCCCGGCGGGGTCAGCTGCTGGTCCGCAACGCCCGGCGCGCTGATCACCACGCCCAGCGTGCCCATGCTGGCGGCGGTCCTGCCCAGCAGGGCGTAGATCTGGCGGGCGAAGCCGGCGACCGAGGTCTTGCCGTTGGTGCCGGTCACCGCGATCACCGTCGCCGGTTGGACCGCCCAGAACTCGGCGGCGGCCAGGGCGTAGGCGCGGCGCAGGTCGCCGGCGTGGGCCACGGGCACGGACAGATCGGTCACGTCGTCGGGGGCCAGGATGGCGGCCGCGCCCGAGGCGATGGCGCCGGGGACGAAGGTCCGGCCGTCGACCTTGCTGCCCGGCAGGGCGGCGAACAGGAAGCCTTCACGCACCTTGCGGCTGTCGGCGGTGACGCCGGCGATGGCCGGGTCAGCGTCGAACGAACGATGCAGGATCTGTGAAAGCGTCTTGGTCAAAGTCCCGCCCCTGGCGTGGTGGCTTTCGGCTGGCCGCCGGCGATGGTCAGAAGGTCGTTCTTGCGCTGGACGCCCAGGAACGGCGCGATGCGGTCGATCACCCGGCCGGCGGCCGGCGCGGCGACCCAGCCGCCGGTCGAGAAGCCGAAGGTCTTGGGCGTGCCGTGCGGCTCGTCCATCAGGATCAGCACGAAGTAGCGGTCGGCCTCCAGCGGCCCGTCGGTGGGGAACACCGCGGCGAAGGACGAGACCTGACGCTGGTGGTTGTAGCCGCGGATCGACGGGTCGTACTTCTCGCCGGTGCCGGTCTTGCCGCCGACGCTCAGGCCCTTGATGTCGGCCGACTTGCCGCTGCCGCCGGTGACGTTGGCGCGCATGATCTGCAGCATCTGCTGCGAGGTCTCTTCCGACACCACCCGTGGGGCTTCGGGGCGAACGCCCGGGGCCAGCTTGCGGATGGTCAGGGGCGGCAGCACGCCGCCGTTCAGCAGCGGGCCGAAGGCGCGGGCCAGGGCCAGCGGGCTGACGTTCATGCCGTGGCCGAACGAGGTGGAGGCCACCGCGTCGTTGTCCCACTTCTTCGGGGTCAGCGGGCGGGCGGACTCGCGCAGCTCCACCTTGGCCGGCTTGGTCAGGCCCAGATTGGTGAAATACTGGCTCAGCCGCTGGGGACCGACGCCCTCGGCCAGGCGCGCGGTGCCGATGTTGGACGAGTGCTGGAACACCTCGACCAGGGTCAGGATCTTCCGGGCGGCGTGGTAGTCGTGGATCGTGCGGTAGCCGAGCTTGTAGGGCTCGCGGGCGTCGAAGGTCGAGTTGGGGGTGGCCACGCCGGTGTCGAGGCCGATGGCCACGGTGAAGGCCTTGAAGGTCGAGCCCATCTCGTAGACGGCGGCGGCCGCGCGGTTCAGCTTGACATCGTCGCTGGCCTTGCCCGGATCGTTCGGGTCGAAGTCCGGATAGCTGGCCAGGCCCAGGATCTCGCCGGTGTGGACGTTGGTGACGATGCCGACCGCGCCCTTGGGCTGGAACTCCAGAGCGGCCTTGCGGACCTCGTCCTCGAGGGCGGCTTGGATGCGCAGGTCGATCGACAGGGCGATGGGCGCTGCGCCCTCGCCCTTGGCGGCCGCGGCGTGGATGTCGTCGTTCAGAGCGCCCTCGGCCCCGGCCAGGCCCTTGCCGGCGATGTCGACGAAGCCGACGAAGTGGGCGGCCGAGACGCCGAGCGGATAGACCCGGCGGGCCTGCTCCTCGAACTCCACGCCGGGCAGGCCCAGGTTGAAGATGGCGTCCTTCTGGGCCGGGTCGAGACCGCCCAGCAGGAAGGCGCGACGGTCGCCGAACACGGCCTTGTCCAGGCGCTTGGCCTGCACCTGCGGCAGAGCCTTACCCAGGGCCGCGCGCGTCGCCTTGGCGTCCCAGACTTCCTTGGGGTCGATGTAGAGAGCGTAGTGGACCAAGTCGACGGCCAGCAGCTTGCCTTCACGGTCGACGAGGTCGCCGCGCGCGCCCTCCATGGCCGTCAGGTAGCCGCCGTTCTTGCCGGCGTTGGAGAACACCGCCGCCCAGGTGGCGCCGATGGCCAGCACCATGAAGGCGCAGCCGAACAGGGCCAGGACGAAGAAGATCCGGATGCTGGTGTCGTCTTCGGGCTTGGCCGCGGCGCGCGAACGCTCGAAGGCGTGCTCCAGGCGCCAGACGCGCTCGACCAGCCAGCGCCAGGCCGGACCGCCGCCCTGGGGCACGAGGTTGGCCAGGCTCATCGCGGCGCCTCCGCGGGCGCCGGATCGGCGGTGACGCCGTCAGGGGCGTCGGCGGCGGCCAGGGCCGGATCGGTTGCGGCGGCGACCGGCGCGGCGGACCTCTTCGACGGCGGAGCCGGACGGCGGGCGACGTCGATCAGGGCGTCTTCGCTGGTCTCGCGGTCGGCGGCGATCGGGGCCAGTTGCGCGGCCTGGGCCAAGGACTCGATGCGGCGGGGCTGCTCCAGATGCGCGACCTCGGCCTGCAGCAAGCGCACCTTGAGGCGCTCGTCCTCGATCTGGCGCTCGACCGAGGCGATCTCGGCGCGCTCGCGGCCGGCAAAGGCCTTGGCCATGTAGACGCCCAGCACCAGCACCAGCAGGACGCCGACGCCGACCAGCTCGACGACGCGGAAGCCGCGGACGCGGCGGTTGAAGATCTCCGAGGCCCTCATGCCGAGGGCTCCCAGACGGGGGCTTCGGTGCGCACGGCGGCGCGCAGCTTCGAGGAGCGGGCGCGCGGATTGACCGCCAGCTCCGCCTCGCCCGGCGCGATGGCCTTGGTCGAGATCAGGGTGAAGCTGGGCGGCGCGCCGGCGGCGGTCGGCGGCGCGTGGCGCGAGCCGCCCGGCGTGCGCCCGGCGCGCTCGGCCAGGAAATTCTTGACGATGCGGTCTTCCAGCGAATGGAAGGTCACGACGGCCAGGCGGCCGCCCGGCTTCAGCGCGCGCTCGGCGGCGGCGAGACCCGCCTCCAACTCGCCCAGCTCGTCGTTGACGGCGATGCGCAGACCCTGGAACGAGCGCGTGGCCGGATGCACCTTGGCGCCCTTGCGGCCGCCCAGGGCGCGCTCGATCACGGCGGCCAGATCGAGCGTGCGGGTGAAGGGCTCCTCGGCCCTACGCCGGACGATGAAGCTGGCCACGCGGCGCGAGGCGTGCTCCTCGCCGTAGACATAGAGGATGCGGGCCAGTTCGACCTGATCCAGGGTGTTGACGAGATCGGCCGCCGTGGGGCCGTCGTCGCCCATGCGCATGTCCAGCGGACCGTCGCGCATGAAGGAGAAGCCGCGCTCGGCTTCGTCGAGCTGCATGGATGAGACGCCAAGATCCAGGGTTACGCCGTCGACCGACGCATCCCCAAAATAGGCGCTGATTTGCGAGAAACGGTCCTGAATCAGCCGAAAGCGACCATCCGCCGCGGAAAGGTCGGCCGTAAAACGGACCACCGTCGGGTCGCGATCGAAGGCCGTCACCGAGGCCCCGCTGGCCAGGATCGCGCGGGTGTAACCGCCGGCCCCGAAGGTGCCGTCGAGGATCATGTCGCCGGGCTTGGCGTCCAGCGCCTCGACCACTTCGCCGAGCAGGACCGAGATGTGCGGGGCGGCGGTCATGCGGCGCCTCCGAGGCGCATCGTGCGCTGCTGGGCGCGCAGCGCGGCCAGGCCGTCGCAGGCCAGTTCGCGCTGAGCGGCGCGGTGGGCCTGGAAGGCGTCGCGCGACCAGATCTGGAACCGCTCGCCCAGGCCGACGATCGTCACCTCGTCGGTGAGACCAAAGGTGTCGCACAGCACGTCGGGCAGGGTGATGCGGCCGGCGGTGTCGAACGACAGCTTGGCCATGCCGCCCAGGACGCTGACTTCCAGCGCCGAGCGCACCGGATCGCCGAAGGGCAGTTCGTCGATCACCGACTGGTAGCGGTCGAACAGCGCCTTGCCGCCGGCTTCGAGGCAGTCGGCCTCGATCGAGGGGAAGCAGAAGATGCCGTCGAACGGGCCCGAGACGGCAGCGCGGAACTCCTGCGGCACGACGATGCGCCGCTTGCTGTCCAACTGCTTCTCGAACGTCGAGAGGAACACCCCGCCAACCCCAAACGCCGTCGCCCCGCCATGGATCGATCCAGCCCGAATGGGTTAACATGGGATGAACTGGGAGACAATGACACCAGAGGCCATTTCATCAGGAATTCAAAGGCGCTAGCGGTAATATCAGACCGCATGAAATGGTTAATTTCGGAACATACAGACAACGCTAAATCCATCCACAGCCTCGCGCACAGACGCGTCCCATCGCGGCCCATTTCGCGGCGCGCGAAGACTCCCCAGGCGGGGCTGGGAGTCGCTGAAAAATGTGATGGACCAGACGGCCTGTAAGCCGGGTTCTGTGCCGCCCCTGTGTACAGGGACGCGACGATCATTCCTCTTGGCCGCCCATTGCTGGACGGCTCTCGCGACCAACCCGGATCCTCTTGGCCAGTGACGGCCTAGCCGGCAAGCCGGCGCGGGATCCCTATTCGGTCTTGCTCCAGGCGGGGCTTGCCATGCCGTCCCTGTCGCCAGGTCCGCGGTGGGCTCTTACCCCACCCTTTCACCCTTCCCGCCCCGTAGGGAGGAGGTTTGCTTTCTGTGGCGCTTTCCCTGGGATTGCTCCCGGTGGGCGTTACCCACCGCCTTGTCACCGTGGAGCCCGGACTTTCCTCGATTCCCGTGAAGGGTACCGCGATCGCCCGGCCATCTGGTCCGCGCGCTGTTTGCGGCGCCGGGGCGGCGAGGTCAATGACGGATCACGCCGCCCTCACTCCCGTCATTCCCGCCCTCGTGGCGGGAAACCCTGGTTCCGCTTGCACGTGAGGCGCAAGCGACGTGCTGAGCACGTCGCCCCTCCTGCCCTTGCGGCTGACAGAGGGGTTCCCGCCACGAGGGCGGGAATGACGGGAGAAGATGGAGGCGGTCTAACTCTCGCCCCGCATCCAGCCCGCCACCGGGTGATCGCCCAGCGCGGCGATCACGCCCGCGCGCTCGGCGTCGCGCTTGTTCTGGCCGAGCTTGAACGTGCCTTCCAGGCGCTCGACGTGCAGCCGCGCGCCGACGATGCCGCGCAGCATGGCGTCGAACTTCGCGGGCGTCATCTTGTCCCGCGTCCATGGCGGCTTGGGCAGGAGGCGGGCCTCCTCCTGGGCCGACAGGTCGTCGAGCAGTTGAACCGTCTCGGCCTCCGACAGAGGCGTCACGAAGCCTCCGGCCTCGACCGAGACGTAGTTCCAGGTCGGCACCTGGTCGTCGGTGCCGTACCAGTCGGGGCTGACATAGGCGTGCGGGCCGGTGGCCAAGGCGACGGCGGAGAAGCCTGTCACCACCGCGCCGGCCACGGCGTTCATCCGCGACAGGTGGAAGTCGAGGAACAGGCCGTCGCTGCCGAGGTCGCGCACCACCACCGGCGCCTGGGCCGCGAAGGGCCGGCCGGCGACGCTGGCGCACAGGGTGACGAACGAGTGGTCGCTGAGGGAGGCCAGCAGCCGCGCGCGATCCTCGACATGGAAAGCCTTGGCCGGATGCATCAGACGTCGGCTCCACAACGCGAGCAGCGATCGGAGGGCCAGAGGGTCCGCCGATAGCGAAAAAGGGAGGACGTGTTCGGGCCGCAGTCCTGCAGATTCACATGCAGGCCGCACGACCGGCAGCGCGACTTCGACCAGATGAATACCAGCCACAACGGCAGCAACACACCCAGCACCCAGGCGCCGGGCAACAACCACCCGCCAAACGCGGTGAACGGCAAGAGGAAGGCCGCCGTACCGCCCATGCCCAGACGATGGACCGTCGATGGCTTCATCAGACCCCCGCCGCCGCCCGCAGCAGGCCCACCAGCCGCGCCCGGGTCTCGCCGTCGGCGACGCCGTCGAAGCGGTTCTGCAGCCAGTGGCGCTGGAAGGCGCCGACCACGGTCTCGGTCCACTCGTCGTACTGGCCGGACGGGGCGCAATCGAAGCCCAGGCGGGTCAGGCCGGCCTGAAGGGCGAAGACGCCCGTCCCCCCCTCGCCCCGGCCCAGCGGCGCGCCCGGCGAGGACGGCGGCTCGACCCACAGGCCATGGCCGCTTTCGGCCAGGCGCTTCCACGGGAACAGCTCGCCCGGATCGATCTTGCGGGCCGGGGCGACGTCGGAGTGGCCGATGATGCGGTCGTCGTCGATGGTCCAGCGCGAACGGATGTCGGCCAGCAGGTTGATCACCGACGCGATCTGGACGTCGGGAAAGGCGCGATAGCCGAACTCATGGCCCGGATTGACGATCTCGATGCCGATCGACGACGAGTTGATGTCGCGCACGCCCTTCCAGAAGGCCGCGCCGGCGTGCCAGGCCCGCCGCTCCTCTGCCACCAGGCGCAGCACCTGGCCGTCTTCCTCCACCACGTAGTGGGCGCTGACCTTGGCTTCGGGATCGCGCAGGCGCTCGATGGCCGCCTCGCCGCTTTCCATGCCGGTATAGTGCAGCACGACGGTGTCGGGCACGGCCTTGCGGGCGTCGAAATTCGGCGACGGGGCCTCGACGATGGTCATTGCGAGCGGTCCTTGAGAAGCATCAGCAGCGGCGTCACCTGGTTGCGGCGCAGGGCGACGATCAGCACGCCCGCAAGCGCCAGCGCCGCGCCGATCCCCATGCGCAGGTCGAAATGGTCATGGGTGATGGCCACGCCCAGGCCGATGGTCATCAGCGGGGTCATCAGGGTGAGCGGAGCGATCAGGTTGGCCTCGTAGCGCTGGATCAGGCCGTAATAGCCGGTGTGGGCGATCACCGACACCACCAGGGCCGAATAGGCCACGGCCGCCACGAACGGCCAGCCGGCGGCCAGGGCCTTGTCGCTGGCGCCGGGCTCCAGGGCGAAGCTGGCCGCCGCCAGGATCCACACCGAGGTGAAGCCCACCCAGGCCTGCAGCTTCAGCGGTTTGACGCCCTGGATCTGCTTCATCATCACCGCGCCCAGTGACCCGGCCAGGGCCGAGGCCACGATCAGCCACAGGCCGACCGACAGCGAAAAGCCGTGCGGGTTCCAGATCACGATCAGCGCTCCGGCCAGGGTCAGGGCGATGCCGATCCCGCGCCGCCAGTGAATCTTCTCACCCAGCATCAGCACCGACAGCAGGGTGGTGAAGGGTACACCCGCCTGCACCACCACCGCCGCGGCCGACGGCGAGGCGGTCTTGAAGCCCATGAACAGCAGAGCAAAACCGCCCGCCCCCATCAGCACGCCGACGGCCAGCATCCGCCACGTCGGCCGCGGCGCGGGCAGCAGCCACGGCAGGGTCACGGCCGCGACCAGGGCGAAGCGCACCGCCGCATAGAACAGCGGCGGCACGCCCCAGTGGGCGACCACGATCTTGGAGACGATGTTGTTGCTGGCCCAGATCAGGCAGACCAGCACCAAGAGGCCGAAATCACGCAGGGACATGCCTTCCGCATACTTGGCCTGGAGGTCCATGCGCAATGAAAACCGACGCCGCCTTCGACGCCGCAATTGACGCAAGGTCCAAACGGTCGTTTGCTGGTGAACATCGTTCACTTGAAAACAGCATCCGGGCCAACCGGATCGCGAGGCGGGGACGGAGACGCGGATGAGCACGGACCATGTCGACGTCCTGATCGTGGGCGCGGGCCTGTCGGGGATTGGGGCGGCCCATCACCTGACGCGGCGGCTGCCGGGCAAGACCTACGCCATCCTCGAGGCCCGCGAGGCGATCGGCGGCACCTGGGACCTGTTCCGCTATCCGGGCATCCGCTCCGACAGCGACATGTACACCCTGGGCTATTCGTTCAAGCCGTGGCGCGAAGCGAAAGCCATCGCCGACGGCCCGTCGATCCTGCGCTATGTGCGCGAGACGGCGACGGAAGCCGGCGTCAACCAGCACATCCGTTTCCGCCACAAGGTGCGCCGCGCCGCATGGAGCAGCGAGACGGCGACCTGGACCGTCGAGGCCGAGCGCCTCGAGACCGGCGAAATGGTCCAGATCACCTGCGGCTTTCTCTATATGTGCGCCGGCTACTACGCCTACGACGCCGGCTACACGCCCGACTTCGCGGGAACCGAGCGCTTCAAGGGCGAGATCGTCCATCCCCAGCACTGGCCCGAGGACCTCGACTACGCCGGCAAGCGGGTGGTGGTGATCGGCAGCGGCGCGACGGCGGTGACCATCGTGCCGGAGATGGCCAAGACCGCCGCCCACGTCACCATGCTGCAGCGCTCGCCGACCTATGTGGTCTCGCGTCCGGCGGAAGACGGCCTGGCCAACTGGATGCGCAGGCGCCTACCGGCCATGACCGCCTACGGGATCACGCGCTGGAAGAACGTGCTGATCACCATGCTGTTCTTCAACCTGGCCCGGAAGAAGCCGGCCAAGACCAAGCAGCAGCTAATCGACCTGGTCCGCGAGCAGCTGCCCAAGGACTACGACGTCGAGACCCACTTCACGCCGCGCTACAATCCCTGGGACCAGCGGCTGTGCCTGGTGCCCGACGCCGACCTGTTCGCGGCGATCGGAAACGGCTCGGCCGAGGTGGTCACCGACCATATCGACAGCTTCACCGAGGACGGCCTGCTCATGAAGTCGGGCAAGACCCTGCCGGCCGACATCGTCGTCACCGCCACCGGCCTGCGCATGCAGCTGATGAGCGGCCTGGAGGTGGTCGTCGACGGCCGCGCCGTCGATCTGGCCAAGGGCTTCAGCTACAAGGGCATGATGTTCAGCGATGTGCCGAACCTGGCCTCGGCCTTCGGCTACACCAACGCCTCCTGGACGCTTAAGGCGGACCTCACCAGCGAATATGTCTGCCGCCTGCTGGCCCACATGGACCGCGCCGGCGCCGACTGGTGCGTGCCCCATCTGAACGAGCCGAACATGGAAGCCGCGCCCTGGCTCGACTTCTCGTCGGGCTACGTGCAGCGGGCCATGGACCAGTTCCCCAAGCAGGGCGTGAAGGCGCCGTGGAAGGTGCATCAGAACTACGCCCTGGATCTGGCGGCCCTGCGGCTGGGCAGGCTGGAGGACGGGGTGATGACCTTCGGGCGTCGCAAGGCCAGAGCGGCGGCGTAATTACGCTCAACGACACTTCGCCTCCCTCGCCCTCGTGGCGAGGTCCATGCCGACGACCGCGCAGACCTTAGTCATCCCGCAAAGATCTGAGCAACGGAACGATGGATCCTGGGCACGAGGTCCAGGAAGGCGTCCCTATGGTGCAACCCCGCAAGCGGGTGGGAACCCAAGGCCCAGCTTGCCGTTCCTGATCGGCGTTCATCCAGCTAGGATGGGCAGACCAACAGGATGGCGGGTGAGATGACGGGGACCTTGACGAAACTGGCGGTGCTGGCCGCCGCCGCGGCGATGGCGACGGGCTGCGCGACGGCGCAACCGAGCTATCCGGCCAAGACGCCTCCGGCCTCGACGGCCGGAAAGCCTCCGCCGCCCCCCGCCAAGGACTCCAACGGCGACGGCAGGCCCGACGGCTGGCGCGAGAAGTCGATGGACATCGGCAGCCAGCCGGTCCGCGACGTCGGCCTGTCGAAGAAGAAGATCCCGCCGGTGCTGGAAGAGGCCCTGAGCGACCCCTACAGCGTCAAGGGCCTGAAGACCTGCGCCAAGCTGACGGGCGAGATCGTCCGTCTGAACGAGGCCCTGGGTCCCGACTACAAGACCGACAACGAGTACACGGAAAACCGGGCCGGCAAGCTGGCCGAGGCCGGCGGCAAGGCGATCGTCAATTCGATCATCCCCTTCCGCAGCCTGGTCCGCGAGATCTCCGGCGCCGCCCCGGCCGACCGCCACCTCGACGCCTTGGTCGACGCGGGCCTGGCCCGCCGCGGCTTCCTGCGCGGCGTGCACCAAAAGCAGGGCTGCAAGCAGCGGTTCTAGTCTCGGCGAAGACCCCCTCCGGCCCTCCGGGCCACCTCCCCCAGAGGGGGAGGATCTAGGAGCGCCGCGCCCAGAAGATGCTCGCCCTCTGGGGGAGCTGTCGCGGAGCGACTGAGGGGGCCTATTCCCCCTTCCGGCGCACGAACCGCAGCGCCGTGTGCGTCGCCGAAAACCCGCAGACCTTGGTGTCCGACAGGCTCACGCCGCGCGCGGCGGCCAGGACATCGGTATCCTTCAGCGGCGCGCCCTTGCCCTTCTGGGAGACGATCCAGATCGCGCCCTTGTCGGCCAGCACGCCCTTGAGGTCCTCCAGCCGGTCCAGCTCGGCCAGGTCATCCGCGGCCAGGAACAGCAGGTCGACCTCTTCGAAGTCCTCCGCCGTTCCGATCTCGGCCTCGACGCGGCCGGCCAGCTCTTCGAGGAAGGCCTCGTCGTCGACGCCGTCGACCACCACCCTCATGCCCGGCTTGACGCCCAGCTTGTCCAGCCGCGAGGGCGGATTGAGGATGGCGTGCACCCACTTTTCGGCCTGACCGGGGTCCAGCGTGAAGCGCGTGCCGTCGCTGAGCACGATGTCGTCGCCCTCGACGCGGATCCCGCGCAGGGCGTGGCCCTGGTAGATGCCGCGCACCGCGCCGCGGAAGATCAGCTTGGGCGGCTCCCATAGCAGCTTGCCGTCGCTCTCGCCGTCGCTGAGCTGCCCCCAGGCCTTGGCCTCCTTGCCCATGCTCAGGCGCCCCGGAAGGTGGGCTGGCGTTTTTCGAGAATGGCGTCGACGCCTTCCATGTGGTCCTCGGTGTGGTGGGCGATGGCCTGAGCGGCGGCGCTCATCTCCATCAGGGTGTCGTAGCTCGCCGTCTGGCCGTGCTTGAGCAGACTCTTGGCCATGCGCAAGGCGTGCGGCGGCTGCAGGGCGATCCGCTCGGCCAGGGCCAGGGCCTCGCCCATCAGGTCGGCCGAGGGCACGGCGCGGCTGATCAGGCCCCAGTCGGCGGCCTTGGCCGCGTCGATGACGTCGCCAGTGAACAGCAGTTCGGCCGCCCGGCTCATGCCCACGGTGCGCGGCATCAGCCAGGCGCCGCCGTCGCCGGGGATCAAGCCCAGCTTCAGGAAGGTCACCCCGAACTTGGCGGTGTCGGCGGCGATGCGGATGTCGGTCATGCAGGCCACGTCGCAGCCCAGGCCGATGGCCGCGCCGTTGACCGCCGCGATCGACGGGACTTCCAGGCCGTAGATGGCCCGCACGATGCGGTGGATGTTCTTGCGGTAGCCATCGCGGACGGCCACGCCGTTGCCGCCGAAGGCGCCCTCGCGGGCCTTCATCGCCTTGACGTCGCCGCCGGCCGAGAAGGCCTTGCCCGCCCCGGTCAGGATCACGCAGCGGATCTCCTGGTCGTCGTTGATCGCCTCGCAGGCGGCCGCCACCTGGTCGCCGTCGCCCGGCGCGCCCAGGGCGTTCATGGCCTCGGGACGATTCAGGGTGAGGATGGCGACGTGGCCGCGCTTTTCGGTGAGGACGAGGGGCTGGGACATGGGTGTGGGCGCTCCTGCGGCTGTTCTGTTTTATGTTTGAATAGAAGCTTTCGGCCCCCGAGGGAAACGGCCTGGCGCGACTCTCGCGGAGCGGGCGGCGCCATCACGGCGGCGTGAGGGTTCGTGCGTGCAGAGACACATTTCTGCAAACCCTGGCGCGAAATCGATTGGCGCGGCATTAAAGTTCGGGTTGTAGTTCTTCCCAGGGACGACAGCGGATTGGCGTAAGTGCAGTGACAAGGTCCCAAGGCCACGCGCTCATTATCGAGGACGAGATCCTCATCGCTCTCGAGGTCGAGGCGCTCCTCGCCGCCCAGGGCTATTCCAGTTTCGACATCGCCGACAGTCCGCAGGAAGCGCTCAGCTGCGCCCTGGCCCGGGCTCCAGACCTGATCACGGCCGACTTCCGGATCATCGGCGGCACCGGGCTGGAGGCGGTCGAGGCCATCGAGGCCAAGCTGGGCCGCATCCCGACGGTGTTCGTCACCGGCAATGCCGACCAGCTGGCCAACGCCCGCCGCGCCATCGTCGACAAGCCGATCTCGCCGCGCCGCCTGGCCGAGGCCTGCCAGCAGGCGGTCACCGGCCAGGCCTGACAACCCCGAAACTGACATGGAAGATCGCGGCTGCTAGGTTTCCTCTCGAACGACGGGGAGACGCGCATGGCGATCATCGACACCGTGGAGGCGCTGGAGGCGATCTACAGCCCAGCCCCCGTTCCGGCCTCGACCGTCAAGGTCAGCGACCGGCTCACCCCGCACTATCGCGCCCTGGTCGAGGCCTCGCCGTTCCTGGCCCTGGCCACGGTCGGCCCCGAGGGCCTGGACTGCAGCCCGCGCGGCGACGCCCACGGCCTGGCGACCATCGCCGACGACCGCACGCTGATCCTGCCCGACCGCCGCGGCAACAACCGCATCGACAGCCTGCGCAACATCGTCCGCGACCCGCGCGTGGCCCTGCTGTTCCTGATCCCCGGCTCGGGCACGACCTTCCGGGTCAACGGCCGGGCGGTGATCAGCGTCGAGCCGGCGCTGCTCGAAAGCCTGGCGGTCGAGGGCAAGGCGCCGCGCACGGCCCTGATCGTCACCATCGAGGAATGCTACTTCCAGTGCGCCCGGGCGGTGATCCGCTCGGGGCTGTGGAAGGCCGAGACCCAGGTCGATCCGAAATCCCTGCCGACGGCCGGCGCCATGCTGGCGGCCGTCACCGCCGGCGAAGTCGGCGGCACGGCCTATTACGAGGCCTGGCCGGCCCGAGCGGCGGCGACGATGTGGTGAAGACCCCCTCCGGCCCTCCGGGCCACCTCCCCCAGAGGGGGAGGATCTAGGAGCGCCGAGCCAACGAGATGCTCCCCCTCTGGGGGGAGCTGTCGCGGAGCGACTGAGGGGGTTGCCGCAGGCGACTACCCCTTCGCCCCCTTCACATACCGATCCACCACCTCGCCCAGCACGGTCAGCGGCGTGCCGCCGGTCGAGACCACGACGTCGTTGAAGTCGCGCAGGTCGAAGCGCGGGCCGAGAGCCGCCTTGGCCTTTTCGCGCAGGCGCAGGATCTCGGTGTGGCCGATCTTGTAGGCGCAGGCCTGGCCAGGGCTGGCGCAGTAGCGGTCGACCTCGCTGACCATGGCCGGCTTGGCGCGGCCGGTGGTCGAGGTCATGAACTCCACGGCCTGGTCGCGGGTCCAGCGCTTGTGGTGCAGGCCGGTGTCGACCACCAAGCGGGCGGCGCGGAACTGCTGGGCCTGCAGGTAGCCCAGCTGGCCCAGGGGATCGCCCTCGTAATAGCCGGCCTCGTCGGCGATCTGCTCGGCATAGAGCGCCCAGCCCTCGACGAAGGCGCCAAAGCCCATCAGCGAGCTGATGGTCGGGATCTGGTTGGCCCGCTCGGCCAGGTACGCGCCCTGCCAGGCGTGACCGGGGATGGCCTCGTGGGTGGTCAGGGTCGGCAGGCTGAACTTGGGCCAATTGCCGATGTTTTTCAGATTGATGTAGTAGATCGCCGGCCGCGAGCCATCGAGCGAGGCGAAGTTCATGTAGCCCTGCGGCGCGCCGTCCTGGATCTCCTTGGGCACAGCCTTGACCATGACGTCGGCCTTCAGGCCCAGGCGCGACAGCTTGGGCATCAGCAGGCGGATCGCGGCGATGCGGTCGTTCAGATAGGCCAAGAGCTCGGCCCGGCCGGCGTCGCTGTCGGCGAACAGATAGCGCGGGTCCTTGGTCAGGGCGGTGACGCGCTCGCCGACGCTGCCCTGCGTCAGGCCCTGGCCCTTCAGCAGCACGTCCATGCGCGATGCGATCTCGCGGCCCTGCTCCAGACCCAGGGCGTGGATCTCCTCGGCGCCCATCGTGGTGGTGGTGTTGTAGCGCAGGCCCCAGCCGTAATAGGCCTCGCCCTGCGGCAGCTTCCAGACGCCGGCCTTGTCGTCGGCCTTGGCGCGAGCGGCCTTGAGGGCGGCGATCTGGCGCTCCAGCGCGGGATAGACCTCGCCCTCGATGATCTTCGTCGCGTCGCCGGCCCGGTCGGCCAGGCCCTTCTCCTTGGCGCGTTCTGCCAGGGAGCCGACCATGCGGCTGTCGGCGGCCTTCTGGGCGCGCAGCTCGGTCAGCTGGCCGATGGCGTTGTCGAGGATGAAGGTCGGCGGGATCACCCCAGCGCCGGCGTCCTCGGCGATACGGTCGTTCTCCTGGTCGACGATCTTGGCGAAGGCGGCCAGGCGCGAGACGTAGGCGTCGACGTCGGCGGCGGCCTCGATGCTGTGCTGCGAGTTCAGGAACTCCGGCACGAACGAATAGGCCCCGCCCTGTTGGCTGACGACATAGGGGTTGGCGTAGTCGCCGCCGTAGCTGAAGGCCGCGCCCTCGGCGCCGATCTTCTGGGCCGCCAGCACGGTGTCGCGGATCGTCAGGTCGTGCGGGTTGAGGGTCTTGGGATCGACGGCGGCGATGCGCTTGACGCGGTCTGCATAGGCGGCGACCTGGGCGCGGCGGCCGGCGGCCGAGCTGTCCGACAGCTTGGCCTTCAGGCCGGCGCGGGCGCCCTTGTCGAGGCCCAGGCCCGTGGCCGCCTCGGGCGCGTCGTTGAGAATCTCGTCGACGAAGGCGTCGAGCAGCTTGGCCAGCTTGGGATCGGCGACGGGGCCCTTGGCGGGCGTGGCGGCGAAGGCCGGCAGGCCCGAGGCGGCGGTCGCGGCGGCGGCCGAGAGGAGAAGATGGCGACGGGACAGGCGCATGGTCGGCGGCTCGCTGCAAAGGGCTTCGAGCGGCCGTAGGCGCGGACCTCTCCCCGCTCAACGGCCCTCGACGGACGGGAGAAGATCATTCCTCCGCCGCCGTGAAAAGCAGCAAGCTTGGGCTGAAATCGGGCAAAAACGCAGACGGCCCCGCCCTGGTCGGGGCGAGGCCGTCGCGAAACACATCAGTCTGACCCAGAGGGCCTCAGTCGTCGCGGTGGACCCGCTCGCGGCGCTCGTGACGTTCCTGGGCCTCGAGGCTCAGGGTGGCGGTCGGACGGGCGTCCAGACGGGCAAGGCCGATGGGCTCGCCGGTCTCTTCGCAGTAGCCGTAGCTGCCGTCTTCGACGCGGCGCAACGCCTGGTCGATCTTGGAGATCAGTTTCCGTTGCCGATCGCGGGTCCGCAGTTCCAGCGCTCGGTCGGTTTCCGACGACGCCCGGTCGGCGAGGTCGGCATGGTTTTCAGTCTCAGTCTGTAGGTGGGACACCGTCTCGCGAGATTCCCGCAGGATCTCTTCTTTCCAGGCGAGCAGCTTAAGCTTGAAATATTCAAGCTGACGCTCGTTCATGAAAGGCTCGTCCTCGGAAGGACGATAGGTGTCCGGTTCTTTAAGAACAGTGGCCGTCTGCATCAACGCCTCACGCCCCGATGAACTCCGCCCTCAGCGGGCGGTGTGCTTATACCAAAACGATAGCCCCGTTCAATGAACGTCGCATGAGCGTCGCGTTCAAGCGCGCGAGCCTGCCTGGAACGGCGGCGGCGACGTTCGGGGGCGACGAGCTTCGCCGCGCCGGCCGGGGCATTAAAATCGCGGGAGAGGGCTTGAGGTTCCATCCCGCCGCTCCTCACGAACCGCGCATCACGGAGAGCTTGGCCTCTTCGACGGCCGCGCGGGTCTCGATCTCGTTGAGCAGGCTCTGCAGCTTCGGATCATCGACGGACTCGCGATGCTCGCGAACGGCGCGCTTGAGCTTGTCGATGGTGCTGGAGGAGACCTCCCCGTCCAGCACGGCGATCTTCAGCCCGTCGAGGATGTCGAGAATGTCGTCGGCCCGGCGGATGGCGCGACGCTTGCGCTCCATCGGGTCCATGTTGGCCTGCAGGGCCAGCAGGGCGTCCAGGGAGCCCACGCCGGCCAGGCCGCCGGCCGCGGCCGCTCCGGCCACGCCGCTGGCGGCGCCGACGCTGGGCAGGGCGAAGTTCGACCCGCCGCCCGCTGGCCGCGCGCGTGATGCGCCAGCCGCGCCCACGCCTCCCGTGCTCGAAACCTTCATGACGACCGTCGCTCCACGCTGGTCTTGTACGCCTACATATAGGGAGTCGCGCTCCCCGATGAGAGCTCATCTTCGAGAAGCGCGCTTGCAGTATGGTTAATGCCGGGCAGAATCTGCCGGATACGAATGTCGCAGGCGTTTCTGCCCGCCTTTTTCATTGATTTTCCTCACCTTTTCCTCTGGCCCGGTTCTGGCATGGGCCGCGACGGAATTGCGTCTCCGATGTGGAAACCCATGCGTCGTTCATTTTTCAGCTCCGTTCTCGCCGGCCTGGCCCTCGCGGCCATGGCGGTCGTCGCCAGTCCGGCCGCCGCCAAGTCGCGGATCAAGGACATCGTCGCCTTCGAAGGCGTCCGCGAGAACCAGCTCGTCGGCTACGGCCTGGTCGTGGGCCTCAACGGCACGGGCGACAGCCTGCGCAACGCGCCGATGACCAAGCAGAGCATGGAATCGGTGCTCGAGCGCCAGGGCGTCAACGTCCGCGACGCCAACCTCAACACCAAGAACACCGCCGCCGTCATGGTCACGGCCAAGCTGCCGCCGTTCGCGGCCACCGGCTCGACCATCGACGTCACCGTCTCGACCATGGGCGACGCCAAGAGCCTGCAGGGCGGCACCCTGGTGGTCACGGCCCTGCAAGGCGCCGACGGCCAGACCTACGCGGTGTCGCAAGGCACGGTGCAGACCGGCGCCGTCTCGGCCGGCGGGGCCTCGGGCAGCTCGGTCACCCGCGGCGTGCCGACCTCGGGCCGCATCGCCGCCGGCGCGACCATCGAACGCGAGACCGGCTTCCAGATGGTGGCCATGACCGAACTGCGCCTGACCCTGCGCAACCCGGACTTCACCACCTCGCGCCGCATCTCCGACGCCATCAATGCGAAGTTCCCCGGCTGCGCCCAGGCCCAGAACCCGACCATCGTCGCCATCCGCTCGCCGGCCAACATGGACATGATCAGCTTCGTCACCGCCATCGAGAACCTGGAAGTCGAGCCCGACGGCCCGGCCAAGGTGGTCATCGACGAGGTCAACGGCGTGGTGGTCATGGGCGACGACGTCCGCATCAGCCAGGTGGCGATCGCCCAGGGCAACCTGACCATTACCGTCCAGGAGAGCCCCGCCGTCAGCCAGCCGGCTCCGTTCAGCCAGGGCCAGACCAAGGTCGTTCCGCAGTCGGCCATCAGCGTCGACGAGGAAAAGGGCAAGAAGCTGATCACGCTCGGCGGCGGCGCGTCGCTGAAGAGCCTGGTCGGCGGCCTCAACGCTCTGGGCGTGACCCCGCGCGACATGATCTCGATCCTGCAGGCCGTGAAGGCCTCGGGCGCCCTGCAAGCCGACATCGAGGTGATGTGATGAGCGCCTTCTCCGTCGCCTCCACCCCGGTCACCGGCCTGACGGCCACAGTCGGCCCCACCGCCTCCTCCGCCGCCGAGCTGCTCAAGCGCGGCAAGATCAAGGAAACGGCCCAGAAGTTCGAGGCCTCGTTCCTGTCGTCGATGATGCAGGCGATGTTCGAGGGGGTGAAGACCTCCGAGCCCTTCGGCGGCGGCCAGGGCGAGGAGATGTTCAAGTCGATGCTGACCGACGCCATGGCCAAGGAAGTGGCCAAGGCCGGCGGCGTCGGCGTCTCGGCCTCGGTCCAGCGCGAAATGCTCAAGATGCAAGGTCTCCAGGAGGTCGCCCAATGAGCCTCTCCCCCGCCGACGATCGCGTCGAACAGCTGATCATCCTGACCGAGCGCCTGACCGACCTGATCGCGCGCCAGGCCACCGCCTTCGAGGCCCGCCGCCCGCACGAGGCCGCGCGCCACGTCGAGGAGACGGCCAAGCTCGCCAACATCTACCGGCACGAGTCGGCCCGGGTCCGCGCCAACGTCGCCATCGTCCAGGCCGCCGCGCCCGAGCGCCGCATGCGCCTGGTCCGCGCCACCGAGGCCTTCGACGCCGTGCTGGCCCGCCAGTCGCGCGCCATCGCCGCGGCAAAGACCGTCACCGAGGGACTGGTCCGCGCCGTCGCCAACGAAATCGCCGCCCAGCGCCCGCAAGCCGCCGGCTACGGCCCCAGCGCCCAGGGCGCGGCCTACCGCAACAGCGCCACGGCGATCACGTTGAATCAGCGGGCCTGATCTTCCCTCTCCCCTTGCGGGAGAGGGTGGCCTCCCGGAGGGAGGTCGGGTGAGGGGTCGCACGAACAGAAACGCCGCGAAAGCCGATCAGCTTTCGCGGCGTTTTGCGTCTGAGAAACCCCTCATCCGTCAGCTTCGCTGACACCTTCTCCCGCAAGGGGAGAAGGAAACCTATTCCACCCCCGCCACGGCCAGCAGCGCCGCCAGGCCGACCTGCATGCCCTTCAGGCTCTCGCCCTTCTCGACGTCGATCCATTCGTCCAGGGCGTGGGCCCGGCCGCCCTTGCCGCCCGAGCCGATGGTCACGGCCGGGATGCCCAGGCTCATCGGCAGGTTGGCGTCGGTCGACGAGGCTTCGTGGGTGGGCGAAAAGCCCAGCGCAGACGCCGCGGCCGCCGCGGCCGTGACGATGGCCGCCTTGGGATCCGTGCCCCCGGCCGGACGCTCGCCGATCACCTTGGCCTCGTAGGAGACCTCGCCCGGCTTGGTCGATCGGGCCGCGTTCTCGCCGGCCACGGCCTTGTCGAGGATGGCGACCAGGGTCTTGTCGAGCTTGGCCAGTTCCTCGGCGCTCTCCGAGCGCATGTCGAACTCCATGAAGATCGCATTGGGGATCGAGTTCACAGAGGTGCCGCCGCCGACCACGCTGGCCGAATAGGTGGTCTTGGGATGGGCCGGCGGCTTGATGGCGTAGAGATCGACCACCGACTGGGCCATGGCCGTCATCGGATTGACCACGCCGAACGCGCCGTAGCTGTGGCCGCCCGGTCCCTTGAAGGTGACGCGGTAGCGCTTGGAGCCGACGCCCTTGTCGACGATGCGCGAGGGGTCCGAGCCGTCCATCGAGAAGAAGGCGCTGATCCGGCCCTGGTACTTGCCCTTGGTGAACAGGTGGCGCACCCCGCGCAGGTCGCCCGGCCCCTCCTCGCCGACATTGCCGACGAACAGGATGTCGGCCTTGGTCTTGATCTTGGCCGCGTCCAGCGCCCGCACATAGGCCAGCAGCACGGCCAGCGAGCGGGTGTCGTCGCCGATGCCGGGGGCCGACAGCTTCGTGCCCTCGCGCTTGACCGTCACGTCCGTACCTTCGGGGAAGACGGTGTCGAGGTGGGCGGCGATGACCACGAACGGCCCCTTGCCCTTGGTCGCCGTGCCGGGCCGCACGCCCATGACATTGCCCTCGGCGTCCATCTCGACGTCGCTTAGCCCTGCGGCCTTCAGCATCTCAAGATAGGCGCGGGCGCGCTTTTCTTCCTTGAACGGCGGCGCGGGGATCTCGGTCAGGGTGACGATGTCGGCGACCGTGCGCTCATAGTCGGCGTCGAGCTGCCTGACCGCGGCCTTGAAGCCTGCCCCGCCGACGATCTTCTGCACGGCCTTGACCGAGGTGTCGGTCTTTTCGGCGGCGTCGGCCTCGGGGCCGTAGAGCGCGCCGGCCGCGAACAGCGAGGCGGCGAACAGCAGGGAACGCGACAGGCTGCGCATGGACGAGGCTCCGATTCTTCCGTGCGCCGACCAGAGCGACGAGGCCGGCGAATTGGCAATCCCCAAATCGACGCTCGAAATCGAAGACGCCGCGCCACTGGACGAACCGCCCTCGCCGCCCGACATTGACCCATCGTCAAGGAGATCCGTCATGGCCCACGCAAAAGCCGCTTCCGCGCTCGCCGCACTGGGCCTGCTGCTGCTCGCCGGGCCGGGCCTTGCCCAGGCGCAGACCCAGACCACGCCTCAGGGTCCGCTGGGCGTCGGCGGCAAGTGGATGCTGGACCTGCCGCGCTCGCACTTCAATGAGGCCCTGACCGGCGCCGCGCCGCTGAGCGGCGAGCTCGACATCACCAAGGACGACGGCAAGTCGATCGCCTGGACCCTGGTCGAGGAGGACGACGAGGGCGTGGCCGCCATCCAGTTCGCCGACGCAAGCCTCGACGGCGGACCGACCCGGGCCGTCGTCAACTTCAACTTCGTGACCCTGAGCGTCGAGCGCACCGGCCAATCCAGCGTGGCGGTGATGACCCACGGCCAGACCGGCCGTCGCCAGACCATGCACGTGGCCCTCTCGGCCCCCGACACCCTGCTGATCGAACAGGACGTCGACGGCAAGCCCGGTCCGCCGGACCAGACCCTGACGTTCGTGCGGAAGAAGTAGCGGGGATGGAGAACGAGACCCTCCCCCTGAAGGGGGAGGTGGCCCGGAGGGCCGGAGGGGGAAGGACTTCGAAGGCCCGTTCACCCGCTCACGCGGCAGACACTGTCCCCTCCGTCGCCTCCGGCGACACCTCCCCCTTCAGGGGGAGGGTCTCTAGTCGTCTAGTCCGCGTGCACGCGGTCCACGCGCGGGGCGAACATGTAGCCGGCGTGACGGACCGTGCGGACCATCTGCGCCCCGCCCTCGGCCCTGCGCAGCTTGCTGCGCAGACGGCTGATGGTGACGTTGATCTGCTGCGGCGGGGCCTTGCTGCGGGCTTCGGGCGGACCCTGCTGCAGCTGGTCGCGGGTCAGGATCTGCTGGGGCTTGGCCACCAGGGTCCACAGGACCAGGAACTCGGCCGACGACAGGTTCACCGACTCGCCGCGCGGGTCGAACAGCTCGTGGGTGGCCACGTTCAGGCGCCAGCCGCTGAACTGGTAGACCGGCGGCGCGGCGATCGGCTCGGGCGCGCGCCAGGCCTGGCGGCGGCGGACCGCGGCGCGGATGCGGGCGGCCGTCTCGCGCGGCCGGAACGGCTTGGCGATGTAGTCGTCGACGCCCATTTCCAGGCCGACTACCACGTCGCTCTCGTCATCGACGGCGCTGACCACCACCACGCCCGGCGCCGGGTTCATGCGGCGCAGGCGGGCGCAGACCGACAGGCCCGCCTCGTCGGGCAGCAGGATGTCCATGACCACCAGTTCGATCTGGGTGCGGCCGAGGATCTGGTCCATCTCGCGGGCCGAGGCGGCCTCGAGCACTTCCAGGTCGAACCGGCCCAGAAGGGCGCTGATGGCGGCGCGGGAGTCGATATCGGGATCGACGATCAGCAGGCGGGGTCTCACGGGCGTTCTCAGAACATCGCCCGGCCGGAAAGCCGGGCCGTATAACGGGTCTGGCGACGCGAGGCCTCGGCCCCGCCCTCCAGGGCGAAATAGGAAAGGTCCGAACCCGCGCGCAGCGCGACGTTCAGGGTCACGGCGCCGGCCGTGGCGTTGTTGGCCAGGATCGTGAACGGCGTGCCGCCCGAGAACGAGGCCGTGGTGTCGGCGTACTTGCCGGCCAGGGTCTTGCGGTAGCCGATGCGGACCTCGGGGCGAACCCAGACGTCCGTGCCGAACTCGCGGCCGAAGGCCACGCCGATGTCGCCCGACAGGTTGCTGAACTTGCGGGCGGCGACCGTCTGGTCGAAGCCTTCCCCGCCGCCGTGCTCCTTGCGCGCGCCTTCCCACAGATAGACATAGTCCAGGCGGGTCTCGGGGCGGATGTAGTTGCGGCCGAACTTGGCCTCGTAGCCGACGCCGGCGAAGGCGTTGGCGGTGAAGCCGTTCCAGGCGGCGGTGTTGCTGACCATGACGTCGGCGACGTCGTCGCCATCGACATCCTCGCTGATGAAGCTGCGGTCGCCGTTGAAGCGGATGTAGCCCGCGCCGCCGCCGAGGTTCAGCCGCCAGCCGCCGATCGACCGGCGCCAGTAGGTTCCGGCCTGGAACAGCGAGGCGGTCGTCTCCTCGCCGACCTTGGCGACGGTGTCCTCTTCCTCGAGATTGACGAAGGCCAGGGTCACGCCCAGCGCGCCGCCGGCGTCGCCCATGGCCTCGTAGCCGGCGACGAAGCCCATCGCCTTGGTGTCGGAGCCGAGGTTCTCGCCGTCCTCGATGCGGACCAGAGCGTTGATCTCCTGCACCCAGACACTGTCGGGACCGTAGCGGTCCTTGCCGTCGGGACGCAGGGCCGTCGCGGCCGAGGCCTGCTGCTGCACCGTCTGCAGGGCGGTGAAGATGCCCGCGCCGGTGCTGGGCAGCATCTGGTTGTAGAGGTTGTAGAAGCCGTCCCGCGACGACTGGCTCAGGAAGGCGCCGGCGATGTCGTCGTTGGCGCTCAGGGCCGCGAACACCGCGTCATAGGCCGAGGCCTGGCCGCGGGTCATGCCCGCTTCCGTCGCCGTGCGGCGGCGCACGTCGATCAGGACGTCGTTGTCCTGGCTGTAGGCGTTGGCGACATAGAGGTAGGGGGCGTCGCCCAGCAGGTCCTGGTCGATGTCGCCGATGGTCAGGGAGCCGGCCGAGATCACCTTGAAGGTGCTGGCCGTGGTCAGCAGGTTGTTGAACACCAGGCCCAGGTTCGCGCCGCTGGCGATGGTCGCGGTGTCGACCACCAGCTGGGTCGCCGTGCCGGCCGAGGGATCGACGGTGAACACCAGGGACGCGTCGGCGCCCAGGGTCAGGCTGGTGGCCTTGATGGTGTCGGTGTTGGCCAGCAGCAGGCCGCCGTCGCCGACGTTGATCGACAGCAGGCCGTCGCTGTCGCTGATCTTGGTGAAGGCGTAGGCCCCGCCGTCGATGTTGAAGACGTCGGCCCCGTCGCCGAACGAGATCTCGCCGTAGAGCGTGCCGTTCAGCAGGTTGAGGGTGTCGGCGCCCGAGCCGAGCAGCACCTGCCCGACGATCGAGGGCTCGTCGGCGTCGTCCACGCCATCGCCGTCGGTATCGGTGTCGGCCACGTCGTCGTCGCCGTCATCGCCATCGTTGACGCCGGTCTGGGTGATGGTGACGCCGGTGGTGTTGGCCTGCAGGTTGATGGCCACGGCCTTGCCCGTCATGACCTCGTCGTCGGCGTCGTCGTTGCTGTCGTCGAGGTCGTAGTCGTCGTCGGTGGCGGCGACATAGGCGGCGATCGTGCCGGTGTTGTTGATCGTGGTCAGCGTGCCCGAACGGTCGACGATGGCGTTGGCGTCGCCGCTCTCGCCGTACAGGTAGGCGACGATGCCGCCGCTGTTGTTGACCGTGGTCATGGTCGCCCCGGCGTCGATCAGCAGGGCGTAGGCGTTGGACTCGCCCTCCGCCGTGACCGAGCTCGAAAGGCTGCCGCTGTTGTCGAGGATGCGGGCGATGGCGCCCGAGGTCAGGCGCAGACCCACCGCGTCGGCCTCGTAGGCGCTGGCCGCGATCGAGCCTTCCAGGTTGATCCCGTTGGTCACCAGGGTCTCGTAGCCGGCCGAACCGCCGATCTGGACGCCGGTGGCGGCCACGCCCGGATGAATGCCGTAGGCGGCGACCGAGCCGCGGATCACCAGACCGTAGTCGTAGATCCCCTCCCCGGCCGAGCCGAGGGTGACGGTCTGGCTGTCGGAGCCGATCTGGATCGCCGGCGCGCCGCCATAGACCAGGACCGAGGCCGTGCCTTCGTCGCTGTCGGTGACGTCGTCGCCGTCCTCGTCGTCGGTGGTGTCGTCGTTGGTGTCTTCCGGCGGAGCGTCCAGCACCAGGCCCTGGCTGACATTGCTGCTGACCTGGATGGCCGAGCCGCCCTGCAGCAGGTCGTCGGCGTCGAGCAGGGCCTCGTCGTCGGGATCGGTGTAGCGGCTGGTGTAGCGATAGCCGGTGGCGCTGATCGAGCCCTGCACGATCACCGAACCCTCGACCTCGCCGTTCACGGCCAGGCCGACGCTGCCCGCGCCCGTGACGCTGATCGAGCCGTCGCTGACGATGTTTCCCGTCACCTTGGCGGTGTTGCGCAGGCCGTAGCTGTCGTCGCCGGTCACCGCGATCGAGCCGGAGTTCAGAATGTCGCCGATCACCGACGATTCCAGGATGATCCCGATCGAGTCGTTGCCCTCGATGGTGATCGAGCCCGAATTCTCGATGGTCCCGGTGAAATCGCCCGAGCCGGCCAGGCGGATGCCGTAGCGGTTGGTCCCCAGCGCGAACTGGCCGTCGTAGTCGCCGTCGCTGTCGGTATCCTCGTAGTCGTAGTCTTCGACCAGCGAGATCGTCCCGCCGTTGGTCACCGTCGAGGTGACGCCGGCGTTGATCAGGATGCCAGTCGAGTCGGAGATGTCGGTGCTGGTCAGCGAGCCGTTGTTGGTCAGGGTGTTGCTGCTGTCGACGGTGGCGATCGCGCCTGACGAGCTGTAGGTGATGACCCCGTCGCTGGTGATCTTCACGTCGTCGGCCGCGCCGTCGTTGGCCGTCGAGGTCGCCACCGCCTTGGTGCGGCTGCTGCTGGTGATCTCGGTCTCGGCGACGGCTCCGCCCGCATGCAGCAGCATCGGCAGGGCGGCGGCCGAGAGGATCAGAAGCTTACGCGACATGGAGGACCCGCTTTCAGGAACCTCCGAGCCTTAGGCGCCGTGCGTGGCTCAGGCGTGTCTATGAAATTTCCGCCACGCCAAGCTTGGGGCCGGTTCGATACACTTCCGTTTCAAAGCGACCGGCAGGTTGTCGCCAGCTTTCCGGCTCGCCTGCGAAGTGTTGCCGACCCGCGCCGCAAGCCGTCGTCATTTCGACGAAAGCGCAAAAAAATCCCCGCCGGAGCGACCTCGTCCAATCCTGTGATTCCAGACCGTTGCAGGCTGGCTGGATCGCCGAAAGGACCCGGTCATGGACAAGATGCTGATCTCCGCCGCTTGCCTGGCCTTCTGTGTCTGGCTGCTGGTCGAGCGGCTGACCTGAAAAGAAAAGGCGTGCGCCCCGGAGCGGGTCGCACGCCTTGTCGCTTCAGTGCATGGCCCTCGTCCTTTGACGAGCTCAGGATGAGGACCAAGTTACAGGCCGGAGCAGTCGAGAACCTCACCCTGAGCTTGTCGAAGGGCGGGGTTCTCGCACCCTGTAAACTACAGCACGCCGTCGACGGCGCGCTTGACGCCCCACGGGTTGGCGTCCTTCAGGGCCGCCGGCAGCAGCACGTCGGGCAGGTCCTGGTAGCAGACCGGGCGCAGGAAGCGCTCGACGGCGCGGGTGCCGACCGAGGTCGAGCGGCCGTCCGAGGTGGCCGGGAACGGGCCGCCGTGGACCATGGCCGGAGCCACTTCCACGCCGGTCGGCCAGCCGTTGGCCAGGATGCGGCCGGCCTTGCGCTCGAGGATCGGCAGCAGGCCGCGGGCGGCCTCGGCGTCTTCGGCGTCGAGGTGCAGGGTGGCGGTCAGCTGGCCTTCCAGGCCTTCCAGCAGGCTGGCCAAAGTGGCCAGATCCGGCGCGCTGACGATCACCGACGACGAGCCGAACACTTCGTGGCTCAGAGCCGGGTCGGCGGCGAAGGTGGCCGCATCGACCACGAACAGGGCGCCCTGGCCCTGGTTGCAGCCTTCGCCGACCAGGCCGCGGGCGGCGACGGTGACGCCCGGACGCGCGCCCAGCTTCTCGACGCCCTGCTCATAGGCGCCGAAGATGCCCGGGGTCAGCATGACCTGCGGGTGAGCGCCGGCCAGGGCGGCCGAGGCCGAGGCCACGAACGCATCGAGGTCGGGGCCTTCCAGCGCGAAGACCAGGCCGGGATTGGTGCAGAACTGGCCCGAGCCCATGGTCAGCGAGCCGACGAAGGCCGCGCCCAGGGCCTGGGCGCGGGCGGCCAGGGCGTGCGGGAACAGGATGACTGGGTTGACGCTGCTCATCTCGGCATAGACCGGGATCGGCTCGGGGCGTTCGTTGGCGATCTTCATCAGCGCCACGCCGCCGGCGCGCGAACCGGTGAAGCCGACGGCCTTGATGCGGCTGTCGCGGACCAGGGCGCCGCCCAGCTCGTGGGTCTGGCCGGTCAGCAGCGCGAACACGCCGGCCGGCAGGCCCGCCTTTTCCACGGCCTTGCTGACGGCGGCGCCGACCAGGGCGGCGGTGCCGGGGTGGGCCGGGTGGCCCTTGAAGACGACCGGGCAGCCGGCGGCCAGGGCCGCGGTGGTGTCGCCGCCGGCGGTCGAGAAGGCCAGCGGGAAGTTGCTGGCGCCGAACACGGCGACGGGACCCAGGCCGATGAAGCGCTGGCGCAGGTCGGCGCGCGGCAGCGGCTTGCGCTCGGGCAGGGCCGGGTCGACGCGGGCGCCGAGGAAGTCGCCCTGGCGGACGGTCTTGGCGAACAGGCGCAGCTGGCCGGTGGTGCGGCCGCGCTCGCCTTCCAGGCGGGCGCGCGGCAGGCCGGTCTCGGCCATGGCGCGCTCGATCAGTTCGTCGCCGATGGCCTCGATCTCGGCGGCGACGCCTTCGAGGAAGGCCGCGCGGGTCTCGAGGTCGGTCTCGCGATAGACGTCGAACGCCGCGTCGGCGGCGGCCAGGGCCGCCTCGATCTGGGCCGCGGTCGGCTCGGGGAAGACGTCGCCGAAGTGCTCGCCCGTGGCGGGGTTCAGGCTGCGGAGTTCGGTCATGACGGCGCTCGCGGTTTTGGCGGACGGGAATGGGCCCGCATATAGGCCCTTCCCCCGCGTTTTGTCAGGTCAATGTTAGCGCAACCATCGCTTATTCGATGGCCCGTTGATTTATTCGATGAAGGCCGGCGCGGTGACCCGCTCGCCCAGCAGGAAGGCGTCGGCGACGTGGCGCAGCGGGCTGACGTCGACGTCCGAACCGCCGGCCGCGATCAGGCGGGCGAAGGCGTCGTAGAGGCCCGGATATTCCTCGTCCGGCCCCTCGTGCGTCAGCACGCCGTCGACCCACAGACGCGAACCGCCGTGCGAGAGCTTCAGCTCGCCGCCGTCGGTCTGGATGATGATGTCCCAGCTCTGCGGACCGGTCTGCAGGAAGTCGAACGCGGCCTCGACCGGCGCGCCGGCGACAGTCACGAAAGAGAGTTGAGCCTCGACCGGCGACTGGCAGTTCTCCGGCACGTGCAGCGTGGCCTTCTGCAGGAAGAACGGCGGCAGCACGACGGTGGCGATCGACAGGGCGTTGATGCCGGGATCGAAGACGCCCAGGCCGCCGGCCTGCCAGATCCAGGTCTGGCCCGGATGCCAGACGCGCACGTCTTCCTTCCAGTTGATCTGCACCGACTTGATGGTCTTGCCCGACAGCCAGGTCTGGGCCGGGGCCACGGCGGTGGCGTAGCGCGAGTGCCAGGTGGTCTGCAGGGTCACGCCCTTGGCCTGGGCGGCCAGCTTCAGGTCCTCGACCTCGCTCAGCGTCGCGCCGGGCGGCTTTTCCAGCATCACGTGCTTGCCGGCGTCGATGGCCTGGCGGGCGATCGTGTGGCGCACCTGCGGCGGGGTGCAGAGGGCGACGGCGTCGAATTCGACGCCCGAGGCCAACAGTTCGGCCAGGTCGGTGAAATGGGGCACGCCATCGACGCCGGCGCTGCGGCTGGCCACGGCGGCCAGTTCGAAGCGCGCGTCCTTTTCGATCGCGGGCAGGTGCTGGTCGCGGGCGATCTTGCCCAGGCCGACGATGGCGATGCGGATGGTCATCTGGACGAAATACCTGGGCATGGAGCGCCGCCTGCGCGGCCTTATCATTAGTCAGACAAATAGCGCCCTCCCCGCGCCTGTCAAACAGGACGATGAGAACGCGCTGCGTTCTTGCTTTTCGCGCCGCCCATCGCGTGGCCGCCGCACCGAAAGAAGTCGCACCATTCGACCGGAGCGAGTAATCGTCCTACATTATCGGCGCTCGCCGAACATCGTCGTGGGTGACAAGCCGCAGACCCAGACCTTACAATGTGAGCGCTATCATCGGCGCATCGGCGCCCTTTCGGCAATTGCGAATTGCTCGCAAGGCCTTGAAGGCGCGCGACGTTCCGCCTCCCGGCCGCCCCCATGGCGGTCGTTGACGACCCCCGTCGGCCGGTATAGTCAGACAAATAGTATAAACCTCGCCCGGCGAGGCGATCCGCTTGGATCGACCGAGGAAAAACAGGACCATCATGACCACCAAAGCCGCGCCTCGCTCCCTTCGTTCGCGGGCCTGGTTCGACAATCCGGACAACGTGGACATGACCGCGCTCTATCTGGAGCGCTACCTGAACTACGGCCTGACCCTGGAAGAACTGCAGTCGGGCAAGCCGATCATCGGCATCGCCCAGACCGGTTCGGACCTGTCGCCCTGCAACCGCCACCACCTCGTTCTGGCCGAGCGCCTGCGCGAAGGCATCCGCACAGCGGGCGGCATCGCCATCGAATTCCCGGTCCACCCCATTCAGGAAACCGGCAAGCGCCCGACCGCGGGCCTTGACCGCAACCTGGCCTATCTGGGCCTGGTCGAGACCCTGTACGGCTATCCGATCGACGGCGTGGTGCTGACCATCGGCTGCGACAAGACCACCCCGGCCTGCCTGATGGCCGCCGCCACCGTGAACATCCCGGCCATCGCCCTGTCGGTCGGCCCGATGCTGAACGGCTGGCACAAGGGCGAGCGCACCGGTTCGGGCACCATCGTCTGGAAGGCCCGCGAAATGCTGGCCGCCGGCGAGATCGACAACGCCGGCTTCATCAAGCTGGTCGCCTCCTCGGCCCCGTCGACCGGCTTCTGCAACACCATGGGCACGGCCACGACGATGAACTCGCTGACCGAAGCCCTGGGCATGTCGCTCACCGGCTCGGCCGCCATCCCCGCGCCCTACCGCGACCGCCAGGAAAACGCCTACCTGACCGGCCTGCGCATCGTCGACATGGTCAAGGAAGACCTCAAGCCCTCGGATATCCTGACCCGCGAGGCGTTCCTGAACGCCATCGTCGTCAACTCGGCGATCGGCGGCTCGACCAACGCCCCGATCCACCTGAACGCCCTGGCCCGCCACATCGGCGTCGAGCTGACGGTCGACGACTGGCAGGAAAAGGGTGAGGACGTGCCGCTGCTGGTCAACCTGCAGCCGGCCGGCAAGTACCTGGGCGAGGACTATTATCACGCTGGCGGCGTGCCCGCCGTGACCGCCCAGCTGATCAAGCAGGGCCTGATCAACGAAGACGCCCTGACCGTCTCGGGCCAGACCATGGGCGACGCCTGCCGCGACGCGACGATCGAGGACGCCGACGTCATCCGCACGTTCGACAACCCGCTGGTCGAGCGCGCCGGCTTCGTGGTCATGCGCGGCAACCTGTTCAACTCGGCGATCATGAAGACCAGCGTGATCTCCGGCGAGTTCCGCGACCGCTACCTGTCGAACGACGAGGATCCGGACGCCTTCGAAGGCGAGGCCGTGGTCTTCGACGGTCCGGAAGACTACCACCACCGCATCGACGACCCGTCGGTCGGCATCACCGAGAACTCGATCCTGTTCATGCGCGGCGCGGGCCCGGTGGGCTATCCCGGATCGGCCGAGGTCGTGAACATGCGCGCCCCCGACTACCTGATCAAACGCGGCGTCAAGCAGCTCCCCTGCATCGGCGACGGCCGTCAGTCGGGCACCTCGGGCTCGCCCTCGATCCTCAACGCCTCGCCCGAAGCCGCCGTCGGCGGCGGCCTGGCCCTGCTGAAGACCGGCGACAAGGTCCGCTTCGACCTGCGCAAGTCGCGCGTCGACGTGCTGATCACCCCGGAGGAAGTCGCCCAGCGCCGCAAGGCCCTGGAGGCGGCCGGCGGCTACAAGTACCCGGAAAGCCAGACCCCCTGGCAGGAGATCCAGCGGGCCATCGTCGGCCAGATGGACACCGGCGCGGTGCTGGAACCGGCCGTGAAGTACCAGCGCATCGCCCAGACCAAGGGCCTGCCGCGCGACAGCCACTAAGGCTCTCCGCCTCGCTGAAAATGAAGAAGCCGCCCAGGTCGAACCTGGGCGGCTTTTTTGCTTCCGGCTTCTGACGCCGGCGACGGGTCAGTCGGCGATCAGCCGATCTGTTCGATGACCAGTTCGCGCAGCTCGGCGCGGGTCAGGCCCGGCCAAGCCCAGTCTGTCCGGGCGGCGGGCGCGGGCGTCATGCTGCGCAGGGGTCGTTGGGTGCGGGGCTCGTGCCGAACGGCGGCCACGCGAGTAGAGACAGATTTCATGTAGTTCCAAGTCAGGGTCTGGCGACGATCGCCAGGCCACGAAGTTCAAAGGGTGAAAGTCTCGCCGGGAACCGTCGAAGCCTAGGCTCGGAGACGGTAGGTGTCTGGCGATACAGCGCCTCGCGATTTTCCATCTCGGAAGACGGCAAGCGATCGGCGCTGAACGCATATATGAGGAGCCGATCGGCCCTTTCAACCCCTAGGCGTCGAAAAATCTTCCTACAGCGGCAGTTGCACCGTGCTCTTGACCTCTTCCAGCACCGCATAGGTGCGGGTCTCGCGCACGCCCGGCATCTTGACCAGGATGTCGCCCAGGAAGCTGCGATAGGCGTCCATGTCGCGCACGCGGGCCTTGATCAGGTAGTCGAAGCCGCCGGCCACCATGTGGCACTCAAGCACCTCGGGCGCGCGGCGCACGGCGGCGGCGAAGTCCTCGAACACCTCGCCGGTCGTGCGGTCCAGCACCACTTCGACGAAGATCAACAGGGCGCGGTCGACCTTGGCCGGATCTAGCAGGGCCGCATAGCCGGTGATGAACCCGCGCTCGCGCAGGCGACGCACGCGGTCGAAGGTGGCGGCCGGCGACAGGTTGCAGCGCTTGGCCAGCTCGGCGTTGGTGATCCGGCCGTCGGCCTGCAGCACGCGCAGGAGCCGGCGATCGGTGTCATCTAGAGCGGACATGGAATTTCGTCACTTTCAGCGAAGATAATTTTGAAAATACCGATAACAAACAAAGCACCTTCGGTGCGAAGAAGCCTACACCCTCAATCGTCCTAGCGAAGCTTCCCCACGCCGCTTCCCCCAGTCGGCGCGCTTCGCATTGGACCTCCCGCTCGGCGGGAAACCATCGCCGCGCATCCCCCAGCGCAGGCGACGAGCGGAAGGGACGCGCGGTCCCCCCCGAGACGCGTCCCTTCCAGTGCTCCCCTTCCCCTCTTAGTCTGCGACCACGATCGCGCGCCGCGACGCCCTGTCGCGGGGTTTTCGCGTTGCCGGGAGGCCGTTTGGAGCGGACAACGTTTTTCGACGTCTACGCCGAACAGGATACGGAAGCCAGACCCAACAAACGAAGCACCTTCGATCATAGCCAGGTTACAGCGACGATAAATCATCTGCGAGGACGCGTCATGACCGCTTGGGACTCCCTGGACGACGGCAAGTACCGTGACGAGAAGGCAGTGATCGCCGACCTGCTGGCCGCCCAGGCCCTGTCGAGCGAAGACCGCGCCGCCGTCCGCGCCGAGGCCGAGGCCCTGGTGCGCGGCGCCCGTCGCAGCGTCCGCAAGCAGGGCGTGGTCGAAAGCTTCCTGCAGGAGTTCAGCCTGGGCACCCGCGAGGGCCTGGCGTTGATGTGCCTGGCCGAAGCCCTGCTGCGCACCCCCGACGACGACACCCGTGATCGCCTGATCGCCGAGAAGATCGGCTCGGCCGACTGGGCCTCGCACCTGGGCGGCAGCGACAGCCTGTTCGTCAACGCCTCGACCTGGGGCCTGATGCTGACCGGCAAGATCGTCGAGCCCGACGACGAGGCCAAGAAGGACATGCCGACCTTCATCAAGAAAATCGCCGGTCGCCTGGGCGAGCCGGTGATCCGCGCCGCCGTCGGCCAGGCCATCCGCATCATGGGCGAGCAGTTCGTGCTGGGCCGCACCATCGAGGCGGCCATCAAGCGCGCGGCGAGCGAAGACACCATGTGCTCGTTCGACATGCTAGGCGAAGGCGCCCGCACCGCCGCCGACGCCGCCCGCTACGAGAAGTCTTACGCCGACGCCATCGAAACGGTCGGCAAGCTGTCCAACCGCGCCGGTCCGGAAAAGGGCCATGGCGTGTCGGTGAAGCTGTCGGCCCTGTGCCCGCGCTACGAGGCCACGCACGAGGACCGCGTGTGGGAGGAACTCTATCCCCGCACCCTGCGCCTGGCCCTGATCGCCGCCAAATACGACATCAACTTCACCATCGACGCCGAAGAAGCCGACCGCCTGGCCCTGTCGCTGAAGCTGCTCGACAAGCTGTGCCGCGAACCGGCCCTGGCCGAGTGGAAGGGCCTGGGCCTGGCCGTGCAGGCCTACCAGAAGCGCTGCGGCGAGGTGATCGCCCGCCTGGAGGCCCTGTCGAAGGAAACCGGCCGCCGCCTGATGGTGCGCCTGGTCAAGGGCGCCTACTGGGACAGCGAGATCAAGCGCGCCCAGGTCGCCGGCCGGCCGGACTATCCGGTGTTCACCACCAAGCCCGCCACCGACCTGTCGTACCTGGTCAACGCCAAGGCCCTGGTCGCCGCCGCGCCGCACCTCTACGCCCAGTTCGCCACCCACAATGCCCACACCCTGGCGGCCGTGGTGCGCATGGCCAAGAACGCCGGCGTCAAGATCGAGCACCAGCGCCTGCACGGCATGGGCGAGGCGCTCTACAAGGCCGCCGACGACCTCTATGACGGCGTCACCCTGCGCGCCTACGCCCCGGTCGGCGGCCACGAGGACCTGCTGCCCTACCTGGTCCGTCGCCTGCTGGAGAACGGCGCCAACACCAGCTTCGTACACGCCCTGCTCGACGAGCGGGTGCCGGTCGAGAAGGTGGTGGTCGATCCGATCTCGGCCGTCGAGGCCCATCCCGACCGCCACGCCAAGATCCCGACGCCGATCGACGTCTATGGCGAAGGCCGCAGGAACAGCGCCGGCCTGGATCTGTCGATGAAGGCCGATCGCGACCGCCTGGCCGCCGCCGTCGCCAAGGTCGACGCCGCTCCGCTGCAATCGGGTCCGCTGATCGGCGGCAAGCTGGAAGCCGGCGGCCCGCCGCTGCCGGTGGTCTCGCCAGTCGACGCCGGCCGCGTGGTCGGCGCCGCCTCGGAAGCCCAGCTGCCGCAGATCGACAAGGCCTTCAAGCTGGCCCGCGCCGCCCAACCGGCCTGGGATCAGGCCGGCGGCGTCGCGCGCGCCAAGGTCCTGCGGGCCATGGGCGACGCCCTGGAAGCCGACATCGACCGCCTGATCGCCATCCTGGCCCGCGAGGCCGGCAAGACCCTGTCGGACGGCGTCGCCGAGGTGCGCGAGGCCGTGGACTTCTGCCGCTACTACGCCCTGCTGGCCGAAAAGCAGTTTGGCGAGCCCGAAGTGCTGAAGGGCCCGGTCGGCGAGACCAACACCCTCGCCCTGGCCGGCCGCGGCGTCTTCGTCTGCATCAGCCCGTGGAACTTCCCGCTGGCCATCTTCACCGGCCAGATCGCCGCGGCCCTGGCCGCCGGCAACGCCGTGCTGGCCAAGCCGGCCGAGCAGACCCCGATCATCGCCTACGAGGCCGTGAAACTGTACCACGCCGCGGGCCTTGATCCGCGTCTGCTGGCCCTGCTGCCCGGCCGCGGCGAGACCGTGGGCGCGGCCCTGACCGCCCATGAGGGCCTGGACGGCGTGGCCTTCACCGGCGGCACCGACACGGCCTGGCGGATCAACCAGACCCTCGCCCAGCGCCAGGGTCCGATCGTGCCGTTCATCGCCGAGACCGGCGGCCTCAACGGCATGTTCGTCGACACCACCGCCCAGCGCGAACAGGTGATCGACGACGTCATCGTCTCGGCCTTCGGTTCGGCCGGCCAGCGCTGCTCGGCCCTGCGCCTGCTGTTCCTGCCCACCGACACCGCCGACCACATCATCGACGGCCTGAAGGGCGCGATGGACGCCCTGGTCGTCGCCGATCCGGCCGACGCCGTCACCGACGTCGGCCCGGTGATCGACGCCGACGCCAAGGACGCCCTGGAAAAGCATCTCGTGCGCCTGACCCGCGAGGCCAAGGTGCTTCACGCCCTGGAAACCCCGGCCGGCGGCACCTTCTTCGCGCCGGTCCTGGCCGAGATCCCCGCCGCCGACTTCCTCGAGCGCGAGGTGTTCGGCCCGATCCTGCACGTGGTCCGCTACAAGCCCGAAGACCTGGAACAGGTCGCCGGCGCCCTGGCGGCCCGCCGCTACGGCCTGACCCTGGGCGTGCACTCGCGCATCCAGGCCTTCGCCGACGAGGTGGTGCGCCTGGTCCCGGCCGGCAACGCCTATGTCAACCGCAGCATGACCGGCGCGGTCGTCGGCGTGCAGCCGTTCGGCGGCGAGGGCCTGTCGGGCACCGGCCCCAAGGCCGGCGGCCCCCACGCCCTGCTGCGCTTCGCCGTCGAGCGCGCCCTCAGCGTCAACATCACCGCCCAGGGCGGCGACCCGACGCTGCTGAATCTCTGATCTTGACCTCTCCGGCCATGGGCGAGACCCTTCGCCCATGGCCGACGGCTTCGACATCCACATCGACGAAGAACGGGCTTTCCGGCTCGGACCCATGGCCGCCACGTTGGACATGTCGGTCGTCGACTATGTGATGTCGCTGATCGACCGCGACATCGCCGCCTCGCCTTTCCGCGAGATCGATCCCGACCCCGCCATCGACGAGGCGATCGCCAACGCCGTCGAGGCCGGCGAGGAAGAAGCCATACCGTGGGCAGTGTTGCGCGATCGCCTGCTCGCTCGCCAACGTTCGGCAGACCGCTAGAGCGGACCAACCTTTCACCCTACCCAAATCCGTCCAATCCGCCGAAGGCGGGGATGCTCGGTGACAAGTGACCACTATCGCCAGACGCTTACGCATGACCATCACTTGGATCTGGCACGGCCTGGAACAGCGCTAAGTCCGATGGAATAACTTCACCAAATTTATTTAATCACTGGACCCCGGCGGACGCCCTCCGCTAACGTCGCCGCAAATCAAACGTGGGGAGACACCGGGAAATGCTTTCGCGACGCGCGATCCTGGCCGCCGGTGCGGCTGGTCTGACGGCTGGTTCGGCCGCCCTTCCGACCTTGGCCGCGGCGCGACCCGGCTTCGTCACCGTCAAGGACGGCCGCCTGGCCCTGGGCGGCAAGCCCTATCGCTTCGTCGGCGCCAATCTCTGGTACGGCGCCTGGCTGGGGGCTCCGGCCGCCTTCGGCGACCGCGCGCGTCTGACCCGCGAGCTCGACAAGCTGAAGGCCCTGGACGTCACCAACCTGCGCGTCCTGGGCGCGGGCGAGCGCTCGCCGGCCAAGGTGGCGCTGGATCCCACCTTCCGCGGTCCCGGCGAGGACTACGACCAGGACCTGCTGAAGGGCCTGGACGTGCTGCTGGCCGAGATGGGCAAGCGCGGCATGAAGGCCGTGATCTACGTCAACAACTTCTGGGACTGGTCGGGCGGCATGCCCGCCTATCTGAACTGGACCGGCAACGGGACCTGGTTCCAGCAGGGCGACCCGGCCCACCCCTGGCCCGAGTTCGCCGACTATTCGGCCCGCTTCTACGCCGACGAAAAGGCCAACGCTCTCTTCCGCCACTATGTGAAGACCCTGGTCGGCCGCACCAGCAGCGTCAGCGGCAAGGCCTATCGCGACGATCCGACGATCATGGCCTGGCAGCTGGCCAACGAGCCGCGCCCCGGCGGCAGCGACGCCTTCGGGAACGCCAACCGTCCGGCCTATGACGCCTGGATCGACGGCACCGCCCGCTTCATCAAGTCGATCGACGCCAACCACCTGGTCTCCAGCGGCAGCGAGGGCGACATGGGCTGCCTTGGCAGCGAAGCCTGCGTGGCCGAGAGCCACAAGACCCCGGCCATCGACTACCTGACCCTGCACGTCTGGCCCAACAACTGGAGCTGGATCTCGATGACCGACCAGCCCTCGACCTACGAGGCCGGCGAGGCCAAGTCGCGCGACTACATCCGCCGCCACATCGCCCTAGCCAAGCGCCTGGGCAAGCCGCTGACCATCGAGGAGTTCGGCCTGATCCGCGACGAGCGCGCCTTCGCGCCCGGCTCGCCGGTCACCTTCCGCGACCGCTTCTACAAGATGGTGTTCAGCGAGGTCGAAGCCGACATGCAGGCCGGCGGCCCGATCGCCGGCGTCAACTTCTGGGCCTGGAACGGCGAGGGCCGCGCCCAGCACGCCGACGCCTGGTTCAAGAAGGGCGACCGCTCCTATGTCGGCGATCCCCCGCAGGAGGAGCAGGGCCTGTTCGGCGTCTTCGACGGCGACGCCTCGACGCTTGCGATCATTCGCGACCACGCCAAGGCGGTGAAGGGCATCAAGCGCGCCTGACCTTGCCGCGAACGGAAGCGGTAAGCGGAGGCTCAACCCTTCCTTCAAAGCTTGGCCTGTAGGGTTCCCGCCGCAACGAGCGTCGGGAACCCGAATGAGCAGGGCCGGTCCGAAGACCAATGACCAGCAGGGGACGCGCCGGCGTCGCCTGGCGGCGGCGTACGACACGCTGCTGGCCTCGCCGTTCCAGGTGCATGGCCTGACCGCGCGACTGGCGTTCAGCATCGCCGTGTGCCTTGCCACCCTGCCCTTTTCGCCCTGGCTTCTGCCCCTGGTCTGGATCGCGGTGATGGCCGGCCTGGCCGTGGCCGAGCAGCGCAACGCCCCGCCCGGACGCAACCTCTTTGCCTGGCTGCAGAGCGCCGGCTACGCCGCGGCGGCCTTCTACCTGACCTCCTTCGAGACCGGCGCGGCCCAGACCTTCGGCGTCACCCTGTTCGGCGTGGTGATGTTCGAGATCGTCGCCCGCGACTACGCCCGCCCGATGCGCCTGGCGATCAATATGTCGCCGATGGTCGGCGCCATGGTGCTGGTGCAGGCCCTCTGCGGCTGGTTCCTGCTCGACACCGGCCAGCCTTGGCGGCTGATGACGGTGGCGGCCACCTCCTATGTCGTGTTCCGCGCCCTGCGCACCGTGCAGGTCGACCTGGCCCGGGCCCGGCTCGAACTGGCCGACGCCTCGGCGCGCGCCCAGGCCGACGCCCGCACCATCCGAGAGACCCATCGCATCGCCCTGATGGCCGAGACCATGGCCGGCGTCGGTCACTGGCGGGCCGATATCGGCAGCGGCGTCATCACCTGGTCGGAAGGCGTCTACCGGATCTTCGGCCTCGCGCCGGCCGCCAGCGCGCCAGGTCTCAGCGAACAGCTGACCTTCTTCGACCCGTCCGAGCGCGACGCCCTGGAAACCCAGTTCCGCACCGCCGCCGTCAGCGGCGAGCCGTTCGAGATGACCCTGCGGCTGACCCGCACCGACGGCGCTTTGCGCCACGTGGTCTGCCACGGCGCGGCCGAGCTTGGCGCGGACGGCCAGGTCGAGACCCTGTTCGGCGCGGTGATGGACGTGACCGAGGCTCACGTGCGCGAGGCGGCCCTGCTGGACGCCAAGCTGCAGGCCGAGGCCGCCGCCGAGGCCAAGGCCGAGTTCCTGGCCAATATGAGCCACGAGATCCGCACCCCGCTGACCGCCATCAACGGTTTCGCTGGCCTGTTGGGCGAGATGGACGACCTGCCGCCGACCGCCAGCGCCTATGTCCGGCGCGTCGACACCGCCGGCCAGACCCTGCTGGCCGTGGTCAACGACATCCTCGACTTCTCCAAGCTGGAGGCGGGCCATGTCGCCCTGTCGCCCGCGCCGTTCGCCCTGGCCCCGTTCCTCGACGACCTGACGGCGATGTTCGCCGAGCAGGCCCGCGCCAAGGGCCTGACCCAGACCGGCGAGATCGATCCCGACACGCCGGCCGCCCTGAACGCCGACGCCGGCCGCCTGCGCCAGGTGGTCGTCAATCTGCTGGGCAATGCGGTGAAGTTCACCGAGGCCGACGAGATCCGCCTTGAGGCCGCCTTCCGCGACGCCCGACTGCACGTGGCGGTGTCCGACACCGGCTGCGGCGTGCCGCCCGAGAAGCGCCAGCGCCTGTTCCAGCGGTTCTCGCAGGTGGACGGCTCGATCAGCCGCCGCCACGGCGGCACGGGCCTGGGCCTGTCGATCTGCAAGGGCCTGGTCGAGTTGATGGGCGGCGACATCGCGATGGTCCCCGCCGAGCATGGCGGCTCGGTCTTCCGCTTCCACGTGCTGGCCGCGCCCGCCGACCTGGCCGCGACCGACGCCCCGACGCGCGCAGCGGCGATCGCTGGCCCGGCCGCCCAGGTCCTGGTCGTCGACGACCTGGACGCCAACCGCGAACTGGTGCGGGCCATGCTGCAGGCGATCGGCCACGAGGTGATCGAGGCGGCCAGCGGCGCCGAGGCCGTGCTGCTGGCCTCGTGCCGGCCATTCGACCTGATCCTGATGGACCTGCAGATGCCTGGCATGGACGGCTTCGCCGCCGCCCGCATCATCCGCGACCCGTCCGGCGCCAATGGCGCCACACCGATCATCGCGCTCAGCGCCGACGTCCTGCCCGAGCACGTCGGGGCCACAGCCGCGGCCGGCATGAACGGCCACATCGGCAAGCCGATCTCCGCCACGGCGCTGATCGGCGCGGTGCAGCGCTGGTCGGGCGTGCGGCTCGACGAGACGGAAGCGGAACGGGCGGAAGCTTAGAAACAAGCTCCTCCCCCGTGAAGCGGGGGAGGAGTTAGAGACTCAAGGCTCCGACGCTCCCGCGTCGCCCTCGTCGGTCAGGTTGAACTCGTACCAGACGCCGTTGAGGACGCCGAAGGCGAGGGCCAGGCCAAGGCCCAGGATCCAGGTGAAGTACCACATCGGTCGATCTCCTCAGTACAGGGCCGGGTCGGTCTTCAGGGCGGCGCTGCTCGTGCGGCCCCACAGCACCCGGTAGACGAAGGCGGTGTAGGCCAGCACCACCGGCAGCAGCAGCACGACGACCACCAGCATGATGAACAGGGTCGTGTGGCTGGACGAGGCGTTCCAGACCAGGAAGCTGGAGTGAGCGTCGACCGTGCTGGGCAGGATGAACGGGAACATCGACAGGCCACTGGTGGCGATGATGCCTGCCGCCGAGGCCGAGGAGCCGCCGAAGGCCAGCCCTTCCTGCCGCTTCAGCAGGCCGAAGGTCGCGAAGGCCGCGCCGACGAAGCCCAGCACCGGGGCGATGATCATCCACGGATAGCGGCCGTAGTTGTCGAACCAGGCGCCCGGCGCTGCGACGGCCGTGGCCCGCAGCGGGTTGGAGGGACCGGCCGGATCGACCACGCCCTCGACCCGGAAGCCAAGCTTCATGGCCAGCAGGCCGCCCAGGGCGAACAGCACCAGGCTGGCGACGCCGGCCACGAGGCCGAACCTGCGGGCGCGCTCGACGATCGGCCCCGGCTCGGTCTTGATCGCCAGCCAGGCGGCGCCGTGCAGGGCCAGCATGGCCGTCGACAGCAGGCCGCAGACCAGGGTGAAGGGCGTGAACAGCTCGAAGAACGAGCCGTGGTAGGTGGAGCGCAGATCGCTGTCGAGCCTGATCGGGGCGCCCTGCAGCACGTTGCCGACGGCGACGCCGAACACCAGGGCGGGCACGAAGCTGCCGGTGAACAGCGACCAGTCCCAGAACGAGCGCCATTTGGCCTCGGGCCGCTTGGACCGGTACTTGAACGCCACCGGCCGCAGGATCATCGCCGACAGCACCAGGAACATGGCCAGGTAGAAGCCGGAGAAGGTGGCGCCGTAGACCATCGGCCAGGCTGCGAAGATCGCCGCCCCGCCGGTGATGAACCACACCTGGTTGCCTTCCCAGGTGGCGCCGATGGTGTTGATCACCGTGCGCCGCTCGTCGTCCTTGCGGGCGATGAAGGGCAGTAGGGCGCCGACGCCCATGTCGAAGCCGTCGGTGAGGGCGAAGCCGATCAGCAGCACGCCCAGCAGGCCCCACCAGATCAGGCGGAGGGTCGGGTAGTCGAGGGGGAGTTCCATGGCGGCGTCTCCTTCAGGCGACGGCTTCGGCGACGGGCGCGCCGGTGTTTGGAGGGAAGGCTTCCTGTTCGGCGAACGGACCCTTCTTGATGGTCTTCAGGATCAGCCCGACCTCGACCACCGCCAGGGCGCCGTAGAGCAGGGTGAAGCCGACGATGCTGGCCAGCAGCTGGGCCACGCTCAGGCTGGACGGGGCCAGGAAGGTGGGCAGGACCCCTTCCACCGCCCAGGGCTGACGCCCGACCTCGGCCAGCACCCAGCCCAGCTCCGTGGCGATCCACGGCAGCGGAATGGCCAGGACGGCCAGGCGCAGGAACCAGCGGGTGTCGTGCTTGCGCAGGGTGACCAGGACGAAGGCGGTGGCGAACAGGGCGATCATCAGCAGGCCCGTGCCGGCCATGATGCGGAAGGCCCAGAACATCACCGGCACGTTGGGCACGGTGTCCCAGGCGGTCTTGGCGATCAGCTCCCTGGAGGCCGTACGCGGATCGGCGACGTGGCGCTTGAGCAGCAGGGCGTAGCCCAGGTCGCGGCGGTTCAGCTCGAAGACGGCGCGGGCGCTGACGTCCTTGGGATTGGCCTTCAGCTTTTCCAGGGCGTCATAGGCGACCACGCCGCGCTGGATGCGGTCCTCGGCCGTGGCGACCAGCTCGAAGATGCCCTCGACCGGCCGGTCGATGCTGCGGGTGGCGATCAGGCCCAGCACATAGGGGATCTTGACCTCGGCGTGGGTCTGGCGATCGGCCAGGCTGGGGATGCCGAAGGCGGTCAGGCCGGCCGGCGCGGGCTCGGTCTCCCACATGGCCTCCAGGGCCGCGAGCTTCATTTTCTGGTTGTCGGTCAGGGCGTAGCCGCTCTCGTCGCCCAGCACGACGACCGACAGGGCCGAGGCCAGGCCGAAGGCGGCGGCGACGGTCATCGAGCGCTTGGCCACGCCCGTCCACTTGCCCTTCAGCAGGTAGAAGGCCGAGACACCGAGCACGAAGACGGCGGCGATCGTGTAGCCGGCGCTGACCGTGTGCACGAACTTGGCCTGGGCCACCGGGTTGAAGATCACCGCCTTGAAGTCGGTCACCTCCATCCGCATCGTGTCGGGATTGAAGGCCGCGCCGACCGGGTTCTGCATCCAGCCGTTGGCGATCAGGATCCACAGGGCCGACAGGTTGGTGCCCAGCGCCACCAGGAAGGTGACCAGCAGGTGGGCGACCGGCTTCAGCTTGTCCCAGCCGAAGAACATCAGCCCCACGAAGGTGGCCTCGAGGAAAAAGGCCATCAGCCCCTCGATGGCCAGCGGGGCGCCGAAGATGTCGCCCACATAGTGCGAGTAGTACGACCAGTTCATGCCGAACTGGAATTCCATGGTCAGGCCGGTGGCCACGCCGAGGACGAAGTTGATGCCGAACAGCGCGCCCCAGAACTTGGTGACCGTGCGCCAGATCGGGCGCTTGGTCATCACATAGACCGCCTCCATGATGAACAGCATGAAGGACAGCCCCAGGGTCAGGGGCACGAAGAGGAAGTGGTACAGGGCCGTGAGGGCGAACTGCAGGCGGGAGAGGTCGACGACGGCGGGATCCATGGGTAGCTCCAGGGTCGAACGGCGATCGGTCGCGCCGGACGAGCATCTCGCTCTAGGCGGGCTTTCGAAAGGGGTCTTTGATCCGGATCAAGGCCGCCCTCCGATGGAGCGCTAGACCCCGCTCATGACCGTCCGCACCCCCGTCGAGACCGAGATCCTCACGCTCGCGCGTCCGTGGCTGCGCGGCTTGAACAAAGTGGCCGCCGCCGATGGCCGCGCTGCGCTCGCCTGGCGCCTTGCCGACGTCGCGGGGGCGGCGGGTTTCGCCGCGGGCCTGGCCTTCGGGATCGACGCCCTGACGCGCGACCTTGCCGAGGCCCTACCCTTCCTGGCGCTCGCCCTGGTCTCGGCTCTGGTGCGCGGCGCCCTGGCGGCCCGGGCCAACCAGGCGGGCGCGCAGGCGGCCGCCCTGGCCAAGGCCCATGCCCGGCGCCAGGCCGCCGCGTCGCTGCTCGCTCCTGGCGCGCCGCGTGGAGGGGCCGCGGTCACCGCCGTCATGGACGGGGTCGAGGCGCTGGACGGCTATGTCTCGCGCTTCGCCCCCGCCCGCAGCGCCTCGGCGATCGCGCCGCTTCTGCTGATCGGCCTGACCGCGATCGCCAGCCCGGTGTGCGCGGGCATCCAGCTCTTCACCCTGCTGCCGTTCATCGTCGCCATGGCCCTGGCCGGCATGGCCGCCGCCGACGCCTCGCGCCGGCAGTTCCTGGCGCTGGAACGGCTGTCCAGCCTGTTCCTCGACCGGGTGCGGACCCTGCCGGTGGTGCTGGCCTTCCAGGCCGAAAGCCGGGTGACGGCGGGCCTCGCGCAGGCGGCCCAGGACCTTTCCAGGCGCACCCAGGCGGTGCTGCGGGTGGCGTTCTTCTCGTCGGCGGCGCTGGAGTTCTTCGCCGCCCTGTCGGTGGCGCTGGTGGCGGTCTATTGCGGCTTCAACCTGCTGCGCCTGCTGCCCTTCCCGGTTCCGGAGACCCTGGAGCTGAAGCGCGCCTTCTTCGCCCTGGTCCTGGCGCCGGAGGTCTACGCCCCGATGCGCAGGCTGGCGGCCGCCTATCACGACCGCCAGGCCGCCGAGGCCGCCGCCCTGACCCTGGCCCGCCTGCCGACGCCCGCCCCAGCCGCCGCGCCGCTCGCCCTTACGGCCGCGCCGGAGATCCGCTTCGAGGGCGTCGGCGTCGCCTATGCCGGTGGAGAGGCGGCGGTGTTCGACGGCTTCGACCTCGTTGCCCCCGCCGGTCAGATCACCGCCCTGCTCGGCCCCAGCGGCTGCGGCAAGACCACCCTGCTGAACCTGCTGACGGGCCTGGCCCCGCTGTCGGCCGGCGAGGTGCGGGTCGGGCCGGCGCGGCTGTCGGAAATCGGCGCCTTCGCCGCCGACCTGGCCTGGGCCGGGCAGTCGCCGCTGCTGCTGGCCGGCTCGCTGGCCGACAACCTCGCTTTGGCCCGGCCGGATGCCTCGCGCGCCGAGCTGGAAGCCGCCGCCCGGCGCGCCGGCCTCTCCGACCTGCTCGACCGTCGCGGCGGCCTGGACGCGCCGATCGATGAGCGCGGCGGCGGGCTGTCGGGCGGCGAACGCAGGCGGCTGGGCATCGCCCGCGCCCTGCTCAAGCCCGCCCCGATCCTGCTGCTTGACGAGCCCACCGCCGATCTCGACGCCGCCGCCGAGGCCGCGATGATCGCCGCCCTCCGCATGGCCGCCGCCGGCCGCACGACCCTGATCGCCACCCACTCCGAAGCCCTGGCCGCCGTCGCCGACAAGGTGGTGAGGTTGTGAGCGCGCTGTCGAAACTCATCGCCGAGCAGCGCCGCCGCCAGGTCCGGCCGCTGATCCTGGCCGCCATCTGCGCCGCCGTGGTCGGGGCCGGATCGACGATTCTGCTGGGCCTGTCGGGCTGGTTCATCACCGGCGCGGCCCTGGCCGGCGTCGCTGGCCTGACCACGGCCCAGGCCTTCAACGTGCTGCTGCCCAGCGCCACGATCCGCCTGCTGGCCATCCTGCGCACCGGTGCCCGCTACGGCGAGCGGCTGCAAGGCCACGCCGCGGCGCTGGACGCCCTGGCCGCCATCCGCCCGCGGCTGTTCGCATCGCTCGCCGCCGCCCCGCCGCGCGAGGCCTTGGCCATCGCCCGAGGCGACGCCGCCGCCCGGCTGGTGCAGGACGTCGACGCCGTCGAGACCCGTTTCGTGCGGCTGTCCGCGCCTTGGGGCGCCGGGGCCGGGATCGGCGCGGCGGTGCTGCTGGCGGCCCTGGCCGGCCCTGGCCCGGCGATCGCCATCGCGCTGGCCGTCGCCCTGCACCTCGTCCTGGCCCGTCTCCTGACCCGCAAGCTCAGCGCGCCCGCTGGCGCCACGATCCAGGCCGCGGCCGGCGACCTCAAGTCGGCCCTGGCCGCCTTCGCCGCCGCCGCGCCCGAGCTCAAGGTCTATGGCGCGCAAGGCCCGGCCCTCGACCGCATCGCCCAACTGGGCGGTGAACTCGACGCCCTGAAGGTCCGCGCCGTGCGGGCGCAGGGCGTGCTGGCCCTGTCGGAAGGCGCGCTGACCGGCCTGACCGTCGCCGCCGTCCTGGCCCTGGCCGCCCCGGCCTCCGCGCCGCTGGCCGCGCTCGCCGCCCTGGCGGCCGTGATGGCCATCGAGGCCGCCGCCCCCATCGCCCGCGCCTTCGACCAGGACGGCGCCGCCGAGGCCGCCGGCGAGCGGCTGGACGTCCTGCTGCGCCATACGCCCGAGGCCGCGTCACACCGCGAGACGCCGACGCGCCCGGCCCTGCGCCTGCTCGGCCAGGACCTCGCTCCTGGCGCCCGCCTGGCCCTGGTCGGCCCCACCGGCTGCGGCAAGACCACCCGGCTGGAGCAATTGCTGGGCCTGCGCGGCGCGCCCGCCGACGCCTTCGCCCTCGACGGCCAGGACGGGTCGGACCTGTCGCCCGCCGCTCTGCGCGCGGCCTTCGCCTACGCCCCGCAGGACGCCGCCCTGCTGGCCGGCACGGTGCGCGAGAACCTGCAGCTGGCCGCGCCCCAGGCCGACGACGAGACCCTGTGGGCCGCCCTCGACGACGCCGCCTTGGCCGACCGCGTCCGCGCCCTGCCCCAGGGCCTCGACACCTGGCTCGGGGAGGCCGGCGAGCGGCTGTCGGGCGGCGAGCGCCGGCGGCTGTCCCTGGCCCGCGCCCTGCTGCGCGACGCGCCCTGGCTGCTGCTCGACGAGCCGACCGAGGGCCTGGACCCGACCACCGAAGCCCGCGTCGTCGCCAGGCTCGACGCCCGCCTGCGCGCCACCGGCCAGGGCCTGGTGCTGGTTAGCCACCGCCCGGCCCCTCTGACCCTCTGCCAGCGGACAATCGCGGTCGAGACGCTGTCGCCGGCCGCCGGGTCGGCTATAAGCCGGGCCATGACCACACCCGTGATCACAACGGCGACGCCCTAGACCATGGCCTCGGCCCCGCGCCCGCCCGCGCCGCTGTACAGCGAGCTTCGCCCCGGCGTCTTCCTGGCCGCCGCCGGCATGGTGGCCGCCTGCGCCCTGCTCTATTTCACCCTGCCCAGCCGCTACGCCGCCCCGGCCACCTTCCTGTTGTTCGTGCCGTCGGTGCTGGTCAGCGCCGCCCTCGGCGGACTGATCCCGGGCCTGACGGCCACCGTGCTGGCCTCGGCCATGGTCTGGTTCCTGACCTTTTCGCCCCAGCCCGACCAGGCGACAGCGGTGTCGAGCCTGGTGTTCCTGATGATCGGGGTGGGCATGTCGATCGGCGGCGGCTGGTTCCACGCCGCCCGCCGGCGGATGGCCGACATCACCAACCACCTGCGCTCGGTGCTCGACACCGTGCCCGACGCCGTGGTGGTGATCGATCCGGGCGGGATCATGACCTCGTTCAGCCCGGCCGCCGAGCGGCTGTTCGGCTGGGTCGCCCACGAGGTGATCGGCAAGAACGTCAGCATGCTGATGCCCGAACCGCACCAGAGCGCCCACGACGCCTATCTGGAGCGCTACGAGCGCACCGGCGACAAGCGGGTGATCGGCATCGGCCGGGTGGTCACCGGCCTGCGCCGCGACGGCACGACCTTTCCGATGGAGCTGGCGGTCGGCGAGACCAAGGGCCCCAACCGCGCCTATACCGGCTTCATCCGCGACCTGACCGAGCGCCACGCCACCGAGGCCCGCCTGCACGAGCTGCAGGGCGAGCTGGTTCACGTCTCGCGGCTGACGGCCATGGGCGAGATGGCCACCACCCTGGCCCACGAGCTGAACCAGCCGCTGTCGGCCATCGCCAACCTGCTGACCGGTTCGCGCCGGCTGATGGACCGCGGCCGTCCCGAGGACCAGGCCAAGGTGCGCGACGCCATCGATCGCGCCTCCGACCAGGCGCTGCGGGCCGGCGACGTCATCCACCGGATGCGCGAGTTCGTCCGCCGCGGCGCCACCGAGCGCGACATCGAGAGCCTGGCGGAACTGGTCGACGACGCCCGGGCCCTGGCCCTGATCGGCGTTCGCGAAGGCCAGGCCGAGGTGGTCGTCGCCCTGGATCCGGCCTGCGCCTTCGTGTTCGCCGACCGGGTGCAGATCCAGCAGGTGCTGGTCAACCTGATGCGCAACGCCGTCGAGGCCATGGACGGCCAGCCCGTCCGCCGCCTCTCCGTCACCAGCCGCCGGCAGGACGACGGCGTCGTCGAGGTGGCGGTGGCCGACACCGGGGCCGGCGTCGACGACGACTTCCGCGCCCGCCTGTTCGAACCGTTCATGACCACCAAGGCCGAGGGCATGGGGGTGGGGCTGTCGATCTCGCGCTCGATCGTCGAGGCCCATGGCGGCCGCATCTGGGCCGACGCCAATCCCGGCGGCGGCACCATCTTCCGCTTCACCCTGCCGCCCGCCCCCGCCGCGTTCGTCGCCGAACACGCTGCCGGGGAGCCCGCCGCCGAAGAGACCGACCAGGAGACCGCCCGATGAGCGACGCCGTTGTGCACGTGGTCGACGACGACGCCGACGCCCGCGACTCCCTGGCCTTCCTGCTGGAGACCGCCGACTTCCAGGTGAAGACCTACGCCAGCGCCCCCGACTTCCTGGCCGCCCTGCCCTCCGTCGCGCCGGGCTGCCTGATCACCGACGTGCGCATGCCCGACATGACCGGCCAGGAGTTGGTCAAGCGGCTGAAGGCCGAAGGCTCGGCCCTGCCGGTGGTGATGATCACCGGACACGGCGACATCCCCATGGCCGTCGAGGCCATGCGCGACGGGGTCGTGGACTTCATCGAGAAGCCGTTCTCCGAGGCGCGCATCCTGGCGGCCCTGAAGCGCGCCCTGGCCAGCGTCGCGCCCGTCCAGCCGGCCGTCAGCGACGACCAGGCCGAGATCCTGGCCCGCATCGAGACCCTGTCGGAGCGCGAGCGCCAGGTGCTCGACGGCGTCGTCGCCGGCCAGCCCAACAAGATCATCGCCCGCGATCTGGGCATCAGCCCCCGCACCGTCGAAATCTACCGCGCCAAGCTGATGAGTAAGATGCACGCCGACAACCTGGCCGCCCTGGTGCGGATGACGCTGTCGGTGAAGGGCTAACCGGCCAGCACGTAGATCCAGGCTTCGACCGCGCCGTCGTCGGTCGTCACCGTAGCCAATGCCCGGCGATAGCCCTCGCCTTCGAAGGCGTCGAGACGGGGCCAGTGGGCGGGCAGGTCGTCAGAACTCAAGATCTGCACCGGCACGGCGACGCCGGAAGGGTCTAGCACCAGGCCCGGAAAGCCGAGATCCGCGCCCCAGCCCTGGGCGACCAGCCGTCCGAAGACGACACCCGGCCGCCACGCCCCGGCGAGCTCGGCCAGATGATGGTGGTTCGGCTTGCCGGGTGCGAGCGAGCCGTAGACGGCCAGGCGGTTGGGGTCGCTCATCTCAGGCCTCCGCCAGCCAGGCGCGCAGCAATTCGTTCGTCTCCGCCGGCCGCTCCATGGCCGGCAGGTGGCCGCAGTCGGCGAGGATGTGCAGGGTCGATCCGGTGATCCCGTTGTGGATCGCCTGGGACTCGGCCGGCGGCGTCAGCCGGTCGGCGTCGCCCACCGCCACCAGGGTTGGAACCTTGATGTCGGCCAGGCCCGGACGCGAGTCCGGACGGCCCAGGATCGCCCGCTGCTGGCGCAGGAAGGCCTCGCCGCCGACCCGACCGGCCATGGCCTTGACCTCTCCGGCCAGGGGTTCGGTCAGCCGGGAGGGGTGCAGCAACTGCGGCATCATCTGCTGGGTGACGCCCAGGAACCGGCCGACCGACAGGGCCGCCATGGCCCGACGACGCTGCTCGGCGCGCTCGGGGCTGTCGGGGGCGGCGCTGGTGGCGAACAGGGCGAGGCGCGTGACGCGCTCGGGGGCCTGGCGCAGGATCTCGAAGGCGACGTAGCCGCCCATCGACAGGCCGCCCAGGGCGAAGCGCTCCGGCGCGGCGGCCAGCACGCGCTGGGCCATGGCCGCGACGCTGTCGTCGAGGGTCAGGTCGGCAACGAGCGTGTCTGCAACGTCGTGCAGGTCCAGCACCTGCTCGCGCCACAGGCGGGCGTCGCACAGCAGGCCGGGCAGGAGAACCAAGGGCGTGCGATCAAGCAAGACGAGGCTCCTTCAGGCGCAAAGCCAGGACGGCGGCGGCCAGGGCCAGGACGGCGGTGAAGCCCGCCACCGCCGGCCAGCCGCCCAGACGCCAGAACGCGCCGCCGGCCGAACCGGCCAGGCTGGAGCCGACATAATAGAACAGCAGGTACAGCGCCGCCGCCTGTCCTTTCGCGCGGCCCGCCAGGGCGCCGACCCAGCCGCTGGCCACGGCGTGGGCGACGAAGAAGCCGATGGTCACCAGGGCCACGCCGACCACGATCGACGGCAGGCTGGCCGGCAGGGTCAGCAACACGCCAGCCAGCATGATCGCCAGGCCCCAGGCCACCAGGGTCCGCCGCCCCCAGCGGTCGGCCAGCCTGCCCGCCGTCGAGGAGGCGACCATGCCGAAGGCGTAGACCAGGAAGATCAGGCTGGTCTGGCCCTGACTCAGGCCGTACGGCGGCGCCTCCAGCCGGAAGCCGGCATAGTTGAAGATCGTCACGAACACACCGGTCAGGCAGAAGGCCACCGCGAACAGGGCCATCAGGCGCCGATCGGCCAGGGCCTCGCCCCAGGCGGCGGCCTGGGCCTGGCGGTCCCGCGCCGGGGTTGGCTGGAAGTTTCGCGAGCGCGGCAGCAGCAGGAAGAAGGCGGCCGCCGCCAGCAGGTCCAGGATCCCGATGGTCGCCATGGCCGAGCGCCACGAGCCGATCTCGACCAGCAGCCCCATGCCGACGCGACCGGCCATGCCGCCGAAGGCCGTGCCGGCCACGTAGAGGCCCATGGCCGCGCCCAGGTCGCGCGGCTCCATCTCCTCGCCGACATAGGCCATGGCCACGGCCGGCACGCCGCCCAGCAGGAAGCCCTCGGCCGCCCGCGCCAGCAGCAGCAGCGGCCAGGACGGGGCGAAGGCGGCGGCGAGGTTCAGCAGGGCCGCGAGACTCATGGAGGCGAACATCAGCCCCTTGCGCCCCAGCCCCTGCGACGCCGCCCCGGCCAGCAGGATGGCCACGGCCAGGGCCCCGGTGGTCAGCGACAGGGCCAGCGAGCTCTGGGCCGGGGTCAGGGAAAAGTCGCGGGCGAAGGTCCGCAACAGGGGCTGCACGCAATAGAGCAGGCTGAAGGTCGAGAAGCCGCCCAGGAACAGGGCCAGGGACATGCGCCGGAACCGCGCCGTGCCGGCGGCGATGCGCGGCGGGGCCAAGGCCACGGAAGGATCGAGAGCGGTCATGGCCGCCGGTCTAGGCCTCGGCCCGCCCATAGTCCAATATATGGAGAAGGCTTTCTTGATCGCTTTTGGAGATGGCATGGAGCTGCGCCACATCCGCTACTTCCTGGCCGTGGCCGAGGAGCGCAACTTCACCCGCGCCGCCGCCAGGGTCGGCATCGGCCAGCCGCCGCTGAGCCAGCAGATCAAGGACCTGGAAACCGAGCTCGGCGTGCAGCTGTTCCGCCGCCTGCCCGGCGGCGCCGAACTGACCGAGGCCGGCAAGGCCTTCCACGCCGCCGTCCGCACCCTGCCGGACCAGGCCGGCGCGGCGGCGGTGCTGGCCCAGCGGGCGGCGCGGGGCGAGACGGGCGTCCTGCGGCTGGGCTTCACCGGCTCGGCCAGCCTGCACCCCGTCGTCTCGTCGGCCGTGCGGGCCTATCGCCGCCTCTATCCGGAGGTCGAGCTGTCCCTGACCGAGAGCAACAGCACCCACCTCTCCGACCACCTGGCCGACGGAGCCCTGGACGCGGCCTTCCTGCGGCCCGGCTCGGTGAGCCTGGAAGGCCTGGCGGTGCATGACCTGGTCGACGAGCCGATGATCGCCGTGCTGCCGGCCGGCCATCCGGCGGCGGCTTCGGATCCGGTGGACCTGTCGCTGCTGCGCGGCGAGCCCTTGATCATGACCCCGCGCGAGCTTGGCCCGACGGTGCACGACGCGGCGCTGGAGGCCTTCCGCGCCAGCGGCGTCGAGCCGGTACTGGGCCAGCCGGCCCCGCAGATGGCCTCGGTGATCGTGCTGGTCGCCGCCGAACTCGGCGTCTCGATCGTGCCGGCCTCGATGCGCCAGCTGGCCGTCGAGGGCGTGGCCTATCGCGAGATCGCCGGCCAGACCCCCGTGGCGCGGCTGAGCCTGGCGAGCGCCAAGACGCCGAGCCCGGCGCTGCGCAACTTCATCCAGGTGATGCGGCCGAGTTTTCGGGGGTGATGAGAGGCCCTAGGCCCCCACCACCTTGCGCACCTGAAGGCTCAGGGCGTCGGTGATCAGCGGCTTGTGGATCACGCCGGCCCACAGCGCGTCGGCGGCGGAGAGGTCGACCGGACCGTCGGCCAGCAGCACGGCCGGGGTGCGCACGCCCTTGCCGCGCAGGGCGGCCAGCGCCAGGAAATCGACGTCCAGCACCAGGCAGTCGGCGGCGATCAGGTCGGTCAGCGGCGCCTGGGCCACGCCGGCGAAGGCGCGGATCCAGTAACCCTCGGTCTCCAGGGCGAAGGCCAGGGCCTCGCGCAGGGCCGTATCGGCTTCGACGACGACCACCAGCGGACGGGCGGGCGATGGAACGCTCATCGCGTCATTCAGGCCCGCCTCGGGCCAGCGCGCCTTGATCGCGCGCAAATCCAGCAGGTCGGCGATCATGCGATCTTCAGGGTCATCCAGACGGCGGTCTTCTCGCCCGGAGCCAGGGCGACGATGCCCGTCTCGCCTTCACCGAACGGATCGGGACGGCTGGCGGTCGGCTCGACGCAGACGAAATCGGCGCCCGGCGGCGAATAGACATGCGCCCAATGGCAGTTGTCGGACGCCTCGATCACCGTCGAGGCTCCGCCCGGCGCCGACAGCACGGCCTTGCCGCCGAAACCGGTCCAGCAGTTGTCGATCAAGGTGTCGGTCGCCGCGAGCGCGCCGGCCGCCCAGTCGCGCATCCACGGCCCGTCCTTGGCGATGTCGTGACGCACGGTGGGCAGGACGTCGGCGTCGACCATCCAGACGCCGTCGGCGTCCAGGGTCAGGGTCTCGCCCGGGCGGGCCGCGAAATAGGGGTGCAGGCCCAGGCCAGCCGGCATCACCTCGGTCCCGGTGTTGGTCACCGACAGCTCGACCCGCAGCCCCTCGTCGGACAGCACGAAGATCTGCTCGGCGCGATAGGCCCAGGGCCAGTCCGAGGGGGCGTGGTCGTAGGTCAGGACGGCGCGGGTGTCCGACAGGCCGGTGACGGTCCAGGCCGCCCGCCAGCCCTGGCCGTGCAGCGCGTGCGGATGGCCGGCGAGGTTCGGAGCCAGGACGACGTCGCGGCCCTCGAACGAAAAGCGGCCGTTCGGGATGCGGTTGCAGAACGGGACCAGCGGGAAGCAGCCGACGTCCAGGGCGTCGGTCGTTCCTTCCGGCGCCCTGCGCAGCACGTCGCGGCCGTCGACCACGAAGCGGCCGATCGAGCCGCCCACCTGCGGCAGCAGTTCGACGCGGGCGCGGGCGGTCGCCAGGACGGGACGTGTCATCGGGAACCCATTGTTATGTTAGCGCTAACTGGCTCAGCTCGGGCCGTCATATGCCAGTTCGGTCCCCGCTCGGCCAGGGGCGTCGAACAGGCCGCGTTCAGTAACCGGCGTAGCGGCCGGGCTTGTGGTTGGCGATGATCACGACGCTGAGCGCCACCGCCGACAGGATCGACAGCAAGAGCTTGTCGAAGCTGACCACCATGAAGGCCGCGCCCACCACCAGGACGTCGGTGGCCATCTGCACCTTGCCGGCGCTGATCCCGTGCTTTTCCTGCAGCCACAGGCCCAGCACCCCGATGCCGCCGACCGACGAGCGGTGGCGGGCCAGGGCCAGGATGCCCATGCCGATGATGGTGCCGCCGAACACCGCCGCGAAGATCGGATTGACGCCCTGCAAGGTCAGCCAGTGCGGCAGGGCCAGGGTCAGCACGGTCAGCAGGACGTTGGTGGCCAGGGTCTTGAGCATGAACACCCAGCCCAGGGCGCGCTGGGCGAAGACGTAGAACGGCAGATTCAGCAGGAAGAACACCACCCCCACCGGCCAGCCGCCCAGGTAGGATATGATCAGGGCGATCCCGGCGATGCCGCCCGTCACCAGGCCGGCGGCCTTCAGCAGGGTCAGGCCCACGGCGATGAAGCTGGTTCCGATCAGCAGGGCGTGCACGTCCTCGATGAACGTGTGGCGCGGAACGGCGGACATGGCGGAGGAGGCGGCGGTCAAGGCAGGGGCGAGTCGCGTCTGGAGGATGGGAAAACGCCCCTTCGTCCCGTTCGCGTTCCCGTCCCGCCGCTCCTTTCACCGCTTATCGGCGGTCGTGGAACGGTCTTGTCGCGGCGAGCGCTTGATAGCGCCCGTGTCTGGCGTCATATATCATCTGAACGCGACGCCCCATGGGCGCCGCGCGAAATCCTCTACAACAATTCCGGAGCCGCCCCTATTCGCCGTCCCATGCAAGCGCCGCCCGTCAAGGATGGACCGCGTATCAACGATGAAATTCGCGTCCCCCGCGTTCTGCTGATCGACCAAAACGGCGAGAAGCAGGGCGAGATGCCGACCGCGTCCGCCATGGAAGCGGCCGAAGAGGCTGGGCTGGACCTGGTGGAAATCGTTCCGAACGCGAACCCGCCCGTCTGCAAGATCCTGGACTATGGCAAGTTCAAGTTCCAGGAACAGAAGAAGAAGAACGAGGCCCGCAAGCGTCAGAAGGTGGTCGAGCTCAAGGAGATCAAACTCCGCCCGAACATCGACATCCACGACTACGAGGTGAAGGCGAAAGCCATGCACCGCTTCTTCGAGGAAGGCGACAAGGTCAAGGTCACCCTGCGCTTCCGCGGTCGTGAAATGGCTCACCCGGAACTCGGCATGAAGCTGCTGCTCAAGGTCAAGGCCGACTTCGAGGAAGTCGCCAAGGTCGAATACGAGCCGCGCATGGAAGGCCGCCAGATGATCATGATCCTGGCGCCCCGCTAAGCTTCCGCTCTATCTTCGAAGACGCCCCGGTGAGAGCCGGGGCGTTTTTCGTTTCCGGTCACCTCGATGTCCCAGCACGCCGCCAAGCAAGCCCCCCTCTCCCTGGATCCCGGCCTGACGCCCAAGGCGTGGCGCGAGGCCTTCGCCGTCAACGGTCGGCTGCACGTGCCGGGGATCCTGACCGCCGACTCGGCCGCGCGGCTGCACGCGGGCCTGGCGCTCGACACCCCGTGGAGCGGGGTGGTCGGGATCGGGACCAAGCTGTGGACCCTGCCGCTCGACGGCCCCGGCGCCCTGTCGGAGGCCGACGATCTGGCCCTCGACCGCCAGGTGGCCGAGGAAACCCGCAACGGCTTCGGCTTTCGCTTCGACAATTTCCGGGTCAGCGACGAGATCGAGGCCGGCCGCCGCGAAGGCCGGCTGGTCGAGGCCGCCTACGACCTGCTGAACGGCGCTGCGTTCCTGGACTTCGTGCGCGACCTGACCGGCGACGACCGACCCGCCTATTGCGACAGCCAGGCCACCCGCTATCGCCCCGGCCATTTCCTGACCGAGCACGACGACCACGCCGACGGCAAGAACCGCCTCTACGCCTACGTCCTGAACCTGACGCCCAACTGGCGGGCCGACTGGGGCGGCTTGCTGCTGTTCCTCGACGGCGACGGCCACGTGGCCGAGGGCTACACGCCCAGTTTCAACGCCCTCAACATCTTCCGCGTGCCGCAGAAGCACGCCGTGACCTATGTGACGCCGCACGCCGCGGCGCCGCGCCTGTCGCTCACCGGCTGGATCCGCTCGAAACGCTAGATCGACGCCCGCGCCGCCTTGGGCGGGGTGGCGTGATGCCGGCTCCAGACCCGGCGCAGCTGACGGGTCGAGGTGAAGCCGGCCCGTTCGGCGACGCTTTCCATGTCCAGGCGCGTGGATCCCAGCATTTCGCTGGCCAAGGCCAGGCGCAGGCGGTTGACGTAGTCGGTCAGGCTCATGCCGGCATGGGCGTTGAACAGCCGCGACAGGTGGCGCGGACTGGCGGCGGCCAGATCGGCCAGCACCTCCAGGCTCCAGTCGTGGGTCTGATCGGCGGTGATGGCGTCCTGCACCCGGTGCACCGCCGGATGGACGTGGTTGCGCCCCTCCAGCCACGGCGACAGCTGCGGGTCGGCCGGACCGCGGCGCAGATAGACCACCATCTGCCGGGCGATGAACACCGCCAGGGCCGGGCCGCGCAGCCGGGCGACCAGGTGCAGCATCAAATCCACGCCCGAGGTGACGCCGGCGCTGGTCAGGCGCTCGCCGTCCTCGACGAACAGCCGGTCCTCCAGCACCCGGGCGCTGGGGGCGATCCGGGCCAGTTCCTCGGTGCAGGCGTGATGGGTGGTGCAGGCCTTGCCGGCCAGCAGACCCGCCCGCGCCGCCAGCAGGCTGCCCGAGCAGATGCAGGCCAGGGTCACGCCTGGCCGCACCGCCCGCGCCAGCCAGCCGACAATGGCGGCTTCGTCCTCTGCGTCCTGACCGGAAGCCGAGGCGCCGCCCAGCACCTGGTCGACATTGCCCGAGACTACGACCAGCGCCCCGTCCGGCAGGGCGTCCGGCAGGGGCTGGAGCCCTGCCAGCGCCAGTCCGATAGAGCTGTCGATCATCGGCCGGGCGGCGACATAGGTCACGACAAAGCCCGGCGCGCCCGGCTCCAGCGCCGCCCGCCGCAGCACCTCCAGCGGTCCGGCGACGTCGAGCAGCAGGGTGCGCGGCGGCAGGACGACAAAGACGGGGATGACGGCGGGCGGCGTCTCGGTCATGCGGCTTCAAGGGCCTCCTCGACGGTTGCGATGCGGGCGAAGCGTTCGTGCAGGACGAGCTCGGTGCGCACCTTGATCTCGTCGACAGTGAACACCCGGCCATGGCGGTCGGTCATGTCGAAGGTCAGGGTGGCCTCGGTGACGTAGTCGACGGCGAAGCCGAGGTCGGAGGCATGGCGGGTCGTCGTTTCGCAGCACTGCTCGGTGCGGATGCCGCTGACGATGATCTTGCCGATGCGGTTGCGGATCAGCCAGACCAGCAGCCCCGTGCCGGCCAGGGCGCTGTGGGCGGGCTTGTGGAAGACGACGTCAGGCGTAAGCGACAACCCCTCGACCGTGCGCACATGGCCCGAGGCCAGGCTGAACAGCCCTTCGGCCTCGACATGCAGGATCTGCACGACCGGCAGGCCTCGGGCCTTCGCCCCGTCGATCAGCGCCTGCTGGCGCTCCAGATAGACGCCGGCCACGGCCGGGTCCCACGAGGCGCGCTGGCGGAAGGAGTCCTGGGCGTCGACGACGATCAAGGCAGTGGCGGCGGACATTTTTCGTAGCTCCGTGGCGATGAGGATGCCGCAAGCTATCGACGCCGTTCAAGGCGGATAAGGAAGGCGCCGGACGAAGAACGGACAGAAAAAGACATCCCTTGCGCTCAAGCTCGCAATCGGCGCCGTTCGTCCCTATATAAAGGACCGTGAAGCCCGCCGTGGACTTTGCCTTCGGCGAGGAGCTTCCCAATGCGTCATCCCCTTCGTGCGCCCGAATACCGCGCCCTGGCCGCCGCCTCGCTGGAAGCCGCCGGCGCGTGCGCCCTGCCGCACGTGCAGGCCAAGCACGAGCACGCCGCCCGCACCTGGACCGAACTGGCCGACGCCGAAGACGCCCGCCTGGCCTCGCGGGCTCGAATGACGCTCTCGGGCGTTTAGCGACGCCAGCCCTTCGCTCCAGCCCCCCGGACCCCCGCGCGATGCGTCTCTCGATCGACTGCCGCCTGCGCTACGAGGTGCGGACCCCGACCAGCTTCATCCTGGCGATCCAGGCCGCCGACGGCGCCGACCAGACGGTGGACGATGAGACCATCCTGCTGCCGCCCGGCGTGGCGGCCGACTTCTTCGTCGACGCCTTCGCCGGCAACCGCTTCGTCCGCTTCGTCGCCCAGCCCGGGCCGCTCGACATCGTCTATACGGCCCAGGTCGATCGCCGGGGGATCGTCGACCAGCGCGGCTTTATCGGCGGGGCGGTGATCAACGACCTGCCGGTCTCGGTGCTGCCCTATCTGAACCCCAGCCGCTATTGCCCGTCCGACCGGCTGACCCCCTTCGCCCGCCAGACCTTCGGCGCGCGCCCGCAGGGCCTGGGCCAGGTGCAGGCGATCGCCGACTGGATCGCCGCCTCGATCACCTACCAGGCCGGCGTGAGCAGCGACGTCACCTCGGCCATCGACACCCTGGTCGACCGGGCCGGGGTCTGCCGCGACTTCGCCCACATCGGCGTCGCCCTCTGCCGGGCCCTCGACATCCCCGCCCGCTTCGTCTCCTGCTACGCCTTCGACCTTTCGCCGCCCGACTTCCATGCGGTGTTTCAGGTCTATCTGGACGGCGCCTGGCGCACCTTCGACGCCACCCGCCGCGCGCCGCTGGCCGGCCTCGTCCCCATCGGCTTTGGCCGCGACGCCGCCGACGTGCCCTTCGCCGCGTCCTTCGGCGACGCGCGGTTCGAGGCCAAGTCCATCCTGGTGACGCGGGTGGACAACACCCCCGCTTCTTGAGCTTCCGCCTCTCTACAGAAGTCATCGCCCGCTTCATGCGGGCGACCCAAGCTGACCTGACCCCATCCTGAGATGTCGCTTGGGTCGCCCGAACAAGTCGGGCGATGACCTCCAAGAGGAGGAACCCGCCCCCTCTCCGCGACGATCGTCCGCACCCGGAAACTGAAATTTCAGGTCGCTTTATCCGCCCAGCGGGCGTAGAGGAGCCGCCTCGAAGGTTCCCGTCATGTCCACGCTCGTCGCCCCGGTTGCCGCATCGGCGCCCGTCCATAGCTCCCGCGCCCTCTACGTCCTGCTGCTGGTGGTGTTCATCAATCTGGTCGGCTTCGGCTTGGTGATCCCGCTGCTGCCCTTCTACGCCAAGGCGCTGAACGCCAGCCCCTGGCAGGTGACGGCGCTGTTCTCGGCCTATTCGCTGGGCCAGTTCCTGGCCGAGCCGTTCTGGGGACGCCTGTCGGACCGCATCGGCCGGCGGCCGGTGCTGATCGTCACCATCCTGGCCAACACCCTGTCCTATGTGGCCCTGGCCTTCGCCCCGACCATCTTCGCGGCCTTCGCCATCCGCTTCTTCAGCGGGGCTGCCAGCGGCAACATCTCGACGATCCAGGGCTACATGGCCGACGTCACCCCGCCCGACAAACGGGCCGGGCGCATGGGCCTGCTGGGCAGCGCCTTCGGGGCCGGCTTCGTGGTCGGCCCGGCTCTGGGCGGCCTGCTGGCCCACCCGGACGCCGGCCGCATCGGCTTCCAGATCCCGCTGTTCGTGGCCGCGGGCCTGGCGGCGGCGGCCTCGCTGGGCGTCTTCCTGTTCGTTGTCGAGAGCCGCGCCCCGCGCAAGAACGCCCCGCCACCGCCGCCCCGGCGCGAGGCGCTGAAGGCCGCCTTCGCCCATCCGGTGCTGTCGCGGGTGCTGATGGTCACATTCGTCTCCACCGCCGCCTTCTCAGGCATGGAGGCGATCTTCGGCCTGTGGACCGCGTCGCGCTTCGATTGGGGTCCCCAGCAGGTGGGGCTGTGCTTCGCCGTGATCGGCGTCGTGGCCTCGCTGGGCCAGGGCGTGCTGACCGGACGCCTGGCGCGCCGATTCGGCGAGCCCAAGGTGCTGACGACCGGCCTGGCGATCATCTGCTTTTCGATGGCCATCACCCCGTTCACCCCCAGCGCCGCCTTCGTGCCGCTGTTCGTGGGCCTGACCGCCTTCGGCCAGTCGCTGGTCTTCCCCTGCATCGCCGCCCTGATCTCGCGCGCCACCCCGCCCGACCAGCAGGGCGCGATGCTGGGCCTCAACATGGCCGGCGGCTCGCTGGCTAGGATGAGCGGCCCGATGATCGCCGGCCCGCTGTTCGGCGTCGCCGTCGGCGGACCCTACTGGTTCGGGGCCCTGCTGACCGTGCCGGCCATCGCCCTGGCCGTCACCGTGGGCCGCCGCGCCAAGGCCGCACCCTGATGAAATTCGTGGCTGGGGACTAAGAGTCCGCCAGCACTTGCTTTTCACCCGGGGTTCCCGTATTCACCCCGCCTTTCCGGAACCGCCTGGCCAGTTTGGCATGCCATGGCGGTTCGTCTCGCTATCCAGAGGACGGGGCCGTTAAACGCTCCGACGCGAAATGCCTAAGTTGAAGACGAAGTCGGGCGCCAAAAAGCGCTTCAAGATCACCGCCACGGGCAAGCTGAAGGCCGGCGTCGCCGGCAAGCGCCACCGCCTGATCGGCCACAACGGCAAGTACATCCGCCAAAACCGCGGAACGAAGGTGATGAGCGAGGCTGACGCCAAGACCATCCGTTCGTACCTGCCCTACGGCCTTTAAGAGGAGCGCTGACACATGGCTCGCGTTAAACGTGGCGTCACCGCCCACGCCAAGCACAAGAAGGTTCTTGAACAGGCGAAGGGCTTCTACGGCCGCCGCAAGAACACCATCCGTACGGCCAAGGCCGCGGTCGACAAGGCCGGCCAGTACGCCTACCGCGACCGCAAGGTGCGCAAGCGCGCCTTCCGTTCGCTGTGGATCCAGCGCATCAACGCCGGCGCCCGCACCGAGGGCTTCACCTACTCGCAATTCATCCATGGCCTGGATGTCGCGGGTATCGTGATCGACCGTAAGGTCCTCTCGGACATCGCCGGCAACGACCCGGTCGCGTTCAAGGCCATCGCGGACAAGGTTCGCGCCGCCCTGGCCGCCTAAGATCCTTTTCGGGTTCCGACCCGAAGTTCGATCTGAAGAGCCCTCCGGTGCGAACCGGAGGGCTTTTTGCTGCGCGTTATCCGGTTCCACCGGACGTCAAAACCGCCTAGACGGAACCCCGTCATGACCGATCTTTCCATTCTAGAAGCCGACGTGCTGGCGCAGGTCGCCGCCGCCGCCGATCTCGCCGCCCTCGACGCCGTGCGGGTCGCCAACCTGGGCAAGACCGGAGCGATCTCCGGCCTGCTCAAGACCCTGGGCGCCATGAGCCCCGACGAGCGCAAGACGCAAGGCGCGGCGATCAACGCCCTGCGCGACCGCGTGCAGTCGGCGATCACCGAGAAGAAGGCCGCCCTGGAGACGGCCGAACTCGACGCGCGCCTGGCCCGCGAGACCCTCGACCTCACCCTGCCCGGCCCCTATCGCCGCAAGGGCAGCGTCCACCCAACGATGCAGACCATGGACGAGATCGTCTCGATCTTCGCCGAGATGGGCTTCGCCGTGGCCGAAGGTCCGGACATCGAAGACGACTTCCACAACTTCACGGCCCTGAACTTCCCCGAGAAGCACCCGGCCCGCGAGATGCACGACACCTTCTTCTTCAATCGCAAGGAAGACGGCGAGCGCATGCTGCTGCGCACGCACACCAGCCCCGTGCAGGTGCGCACCATGGTCAGCGATAAGCCGCCGATCCGCATCATCGCGCCGGGCCGCACCTATCGCGTCGACAACGACGCCACCCACACGCCGGTGTTCCACCAGGTCGAGGGGCTGGTGATCGACAAGGGCATCCACATGGGCCACCTGAAGTGGACCCTGGAAACTTTCCTGGCGCGGTTCTTCGAGACCGACGCGGTGACCACCCAGTTCCGCCCGCACCACTTCCCGTTCACCGAGCCCTCGGCCGAGATGGACGTTCAGTGCGACCGCTCGGGCGGCGAGATCAAGATCGGCCAGGGCACGTCGTGGCTCGAGATCCTGGGCTGCGGCATGGTTCATCCGAACGTGCTGCGCGCCTGCGGCATCGATCCGGACGAGTACCAGGGCTTCGCCTTCGGTGTCGGCGTCGATCGCCTGGGCATGCTGAAGTACGGCATGCCGGACCTGCGCGACATGTGGTCGTCCGACAGCCGCTGGCTGGCCCACTACGGCTTCTCGGGCTTCGCCGCGCCGAATCCGGCTTCGGGGCTGAGCTGATGACCCAGACCTTCCAAGCCGGCGGCCGCCCTGGCCGCACGCCGACCGACGCCTTCGCCAAGACCTTCGAGAACGTCGACGTCTCGCTGTTCGACCTCTATCGCGCGCACCTGCAGAAGGGGCAGACGGTCATCGAGGGCCGCACCTTCCGCAACTGCCGCCTGGAAGGCCCGGTGGTCCTGCTGGTCCTCGGCGGCGTCGACTTCGACGCCACCGACTTCGGCTACACCGGCGGCGACATCCGCAACATCGTACTGCGCCCGGCCTCCCCCACGACGGTGGTCGGCGCGGTGCCCTTCAAGGATTGCTCCTTCATCGACTGCCAGTTCTACATGGTCGGTTTCACCGGCCCCGATAGCTTCCTGCAGCAGATCCTGGCGCTGGACACCCCGAAATGAAGTTCACCCTTTCCTGGCTTAAAGATCACCTCGACACCGAAGCGACTGCCGCCGAGGTGGTCGCCGCCATGACCATGGCCGGCCTCGAGGTCGAGCACGTCACCGACCCGGCCGCCAAGCTGGCCGCCTTCAGCGTCGCCAAGATCGTCGAGGCCGTTCAGCACCCCAACGCCGACCGCCTGCGCGTCTGCCAGGTCGACACGATCGACGGCCGCAAGGAGATCGTCTGCGGCGCGCCCAACGCTCGCGCGGGCTTGACCACCGTCTACGCCCCGATCGGCGCCTATGTGCCCGGCCTGGGCGTCACCCTGGTCGAGAAGCCGGTGCGCGGCGTCGTCTCCAACGGCATGCTGTGCTCGGGCTCCGAACTGGAAGCCGACGACGGCTCCGAGGGCATCCTGGAACTGTCCAGCGACCTGGCCGTCGGTACGCCGGCCGCCGTCGCGCTGGGCCTGGAAGCCGTCATCGACTTCGAGGTCACGCCCAACCGTCCCGACTGGCTGGGCGTGGCGGGCATCGCCCGCGATCTGGCCGCCGCCGGCGTGGGCAAGCTGAAGGACCTGTCTATCGCGCCGGTCGCCGGAACCTTCCCCTGCCCGATCACGATCGACGTCGACGGCGAGGCCTGCCCGGTGTTCGCCGGCCGGCTGATCAAGGGCGTGAAGAACGGCCCCTCGCCGCAGTGGCTGCAGGATCGCCTGAAGGCCATCGGCATCAATCCGAAGTCGGCCCTGGTCGATATCACCAACTACATCTCCTACGACCGCGCGCGGCCGCTGCACGTCTATGACGCGGCCCTGCTGTCGGGGACCAAGATCGAAACGCGCCTGGGCCGCCACGGCCTGAACGGCGACGAGCACCTGATCGCGCTCGACGGCAAGACCTACGAGCTGACCCCGTCGATGTGCGTCATCGCCGATGCCGGCGGCGAACGCCCGATCGGCCTGGGCGGCGTCATGGGCGGCGAGAGCACGGGCTGCTCGGAAGCCACCGTCGACGTCTTCGTCGAAAGCGCCTGGTTCGAACCGATCCGCATCGCCCAGACCGGCCGCGAGACCGGCATCGCCAGCGACGCCCAGTACCGCTTCGCCCGCACGGTCGACACCGGCTCGGTCGTTCCTGGGTTGGAACTGGCGAGCAAGCTGATCCTGGAGCTGTGCGGCGGCGAGGCCTCGGAGATCGTGGTCGCCGGCGAGGCGCCCGCCCTGCCCGGCCCGATCCTGTTCGACCCGGCCTATGTGCAGGGCCTGTCGGGCCTGGAGATCGCGCCGGAAAAGAGCCTGGCGATCCTGCAGGCCCTGGGCTTCAAGGTAGAGCCGCCCAAGGACGTCTCGACCGCCGAGTTCGCCACCCACGCCGAGAGCGTGGTCTGCGTGACGCCGCCCAGCTTCCGCCGCGACGTTTACGGCAAGGCCGACCTGGTGGAGGAAGTCGCCCGCATCGCCGGCTACGGCGCCCTGCCCTCGACGCCCCTGCCGGAAGTCGCCCGCCCCTCCGGCGGCGTGCTGACCGCCCGCCAGGCCCGCGCCCGGATCGCCCGTCGCGCCCTGGCCGCGGCCGGTTACGCCGAGGCCGTGACCTGGAGCTTCACCAGCCGCTCGACCGCCGTGCTGTTCGGCGGCGGCGCCGACGCCCTGGTGCTGGCCAATCCGATCGCCTCGGAACTGGACTGCATGCGTCCGTCGATCCTGCCCAACCTGATCGAGGCGGCTGGCCGCAACGCCCGCAAGGGCTTCCCGGACGCCGCCCTGTTCGAGGTCGGTCCGGTGTTCCTGGGCGACGGTCCCAAGGACCAGCGCACGACCGTGGCCGCCATCCTGGCGCCGCGCCCGCCGCGCGCCTGGGACAAGGCCGCCGCCGACGACGTCTTCACCGCCAAGGCCGACCTGCTGGCCCTGCTGGAGGAACTGGGCGCGCCCGTCGCCTCGCTGCAGACCGCCCAAGGCTCGGCCTCGTCCTGGTGGCATCCGGGCCGCTCGGCCCGCCTGCAGCTAGGCCCCAAGGCGGTGATGGCCGAGTTCGGCGAGATTCACCCGGCCGTGCTGAAGGCCCTGGACGTCGCCGGCCCGGTCTACGGTTTCGAGATCACCCTCGAAGCCATCCCCGAGCCCAAGAAGAAGGCCGTGAAGACCAAGCCGGCCTTCAGCCCCTCGGCCCTAATGCCGCTGACCCGCGACTTCGCCTTCGTCGCCGACAAGGCCAAGGCGGCCGGCGACCTGGTCAAGGCCGCGGTCGGCGCCGACAAGGCCCTGATCGCCTCGGCCCGCGTCTTCGACGTCTACGAAGGCCCCGGCGTGCCGGACGGCTTCAAGTCGGTGGCCATCGAGGTGCTGGTCCAGCCGCGCGAAGCCACCCTGGCCGAGGCCGAGATCGAGGCCCTGTCGGCCAAGGTCGTCGCCGCGGTCGAGAAGGCGGGCGGCAAGCTGCGCGCCTGAGCTTGATCGTTCAAGCTTAGAGGCCATGTGAGGGGCGAAGGTGATGCTGCGGTGCATCCACCTTCGCCCCTTTCGCGTTTCAGGCCCATGAGCGACGACCTCTTCAGCCACAACCCCGCCAAGAGCCGCTATGAGCTGGAGGTCGACGGCCTGATCGCCTTCGCCGACTACCAGCGCAGCGGCCATCGCCTGGTCATCCCGCACGTGGAGGCCGATCCGGCCCTTCGCGGCACCGGCGCGGCGGGCCGGCTGATGGTCAAGGTGGCCGAGGTCGCCCGGGCCGAGGGCATGCGGATCACCCCGCTCTGCTCCTACGCCGCCGCCTGGCTGCGGCGGAACGACCCCGAATTGATCGCCTGATCCCTTCCGACAGGCGGATAATCCAGGATCATCGCGGCGCTGGCCAAGGGGCCGAGGTTTGCGGCGCAGCAAAGCCCTTGGCGGGCGTGCGGTTCCTCGTGCTAGAACTTCGCGGACGGTCAAGCGCGCCCTGCCGGGAGCTGCGCGACCGTGAGCGAAGGCTTGGATTTTCATGGTTGATATCAAGACGGTCGGCGTAATCGGCGCCGGTCAGATGGGTTCGGGCATCGCCCATGTTTGCGCCCTGGCGGGCTATGACGTCCGCCTGCACGACGTCTCGCGCGAGCGCATCGACGCGGGCCTGGCCCTGATCGAAAAGAACCTGGCCCGCCAGGTCAGCCGCAATATCATTGAACAAGATGCGGCCGACGCCGCCCTGGCCCGCATCTCGGCCGCCGAGGCCATCGAGGCCATCGGCCAGACCGACCTGGCCATCGAGGCCGCCACCGAGAACGAAGAGCTGAAGAAGGCCATCTTCCGGGGCCTGCAGCCGCACCTGAAGCCCGAGACCCTGCTGGCCTCGAACACCTCGTCGATCTCGATCACGCGCCTGGCCTCGGCCACCGACCGTCCCGAGCGGTTCATCGGCCTGCACTTCATGAACCCCGTCCCGCTGATGAAGCTGGTCGAGATCATCCGCGGCATCGCCACCGACGTGCCGACCTACGAGACGGCCGTGACCTTCGCCAAGTCGCTGGGCAAGATCACCAGCAACGCCGAGGACTTCCCCGCCTTCATCGTCAACCGCGTGCTGGTGCCGATGATCAACGAGGCGATCTACACGCTGTACGAAGGGGTCGGCACCGTCGACGCCATCGACACCGCCATGAAGCTGGGCGCCAACCATCCGATGGGCCCGCTGGAGCTGGGCGACTTCATCGGCCTGGACACCGTGCTGAGCATCATGAACGTGCTCTACGAAGGCCTGGCCGACAGCAAGTACCGCCCCTGCCCGCTGCTGGTGAAGTATGTCGAGGCCGGCTGGCTGGGCAAGAAGACCGGCCGCGGCTTCTACGACTACCGCGGCGAGGTCCCGGTCCCGACGCGCTGAGCGCGCCAGGGTTAGGTGTATGCGGCTAACCCGCCCGAGCGCGCTCTAAGCATTTGAATCTAGAGCTTGCTGATCAGCAAGCTCTAGGCGCGTCGGTTACCAGAGGAGCGGGACATCGTAGGCGGACAGGGCGCGGTCACAGGTCACGAGACGCGCGTCCTCGTCCATTGCCTGCTGGACGAGAATGCGATCCCAAGGATCGCGATGATGGAGCGGCAGCTTCGCCGCGGCTGATGCGTGCGCCGCTCCTATGGGCAGCCAAGTAAATCCTGTCGCCAGCACCGCGTCGTAGAGCGCCTCTGGGATCGCGGCGAGAGTCGCGTCGCGATGACGCTTGATCTCGATCTCATAAGCGCTCGCAGCGCTTACCAGCACGACGCTCGACTTGTCGCCGATGGCGTCCAGCGCCGCGCGCGAAAGCGCCTCGGGCTTCGCCAGCCACCAGATGACGGCGTGGGTGTCGAGAAGCAGCTTCACTCTTGGACGGGAAAGATCGGCCCGTGGGCAGCCTCTTCCAGTTCAGGATCAGGACGCAGGAACAGGTAGGGATCCTCCAGAGGACCGTACTTCGCCCAGGCCCCGGGCACGCGCCGCGGTCGCTCGTTGGCGTCCTGCTTGGCGATGCTAAGCGCCACCACGTCCTGACCGTCCTGCGTCAGCAAGACCTCCTCGCCCGCCTTCACATGGGCAACGAGTTCGGCCAATGGCGTCTCACTTGCGATGTCGACCCGGATCGTCATGGGCGAAGCCTAACACGGCCTCGCCCGCGCGACGACTCACCCCGCCCCGAGCGCCACGGCCACGTGGTAGACGATGAAGGCCGCCAGATAGGCCAGGCTGACCATGTAGACGAACATCACCGTCGGCCAGATCCAGCTGTTGGTCTCGCGCTTGACCACGCCCAGGGTGGGCATGCACTGCGGCGCGAAGACGTACCAGGCCAGGAAGGCGAGGGCCGTGGCCAGCGACCACTGGCTGTTCAGGGTGGCCGACAGGGCGTCGGTGGAGCCGTCGGCCCCGCCCACGGCGTAGACCGTGCCCAGCGCCGCCACGGCGACTTCGCGGGCCGCCATGCCGGGGATCAGGGCCACGGTCATCTGCCAGTTGAAGCCGATGGGATGCATGATGGGGGCCAGGAAATGGCCCAGGCGTCCGGCGATGCTGTAGTCGATGGCCGGCCCCGTCGCGCCTTCCGGCGGATAGGGGAAGGTCGACAGCACCCAGACCAGCACCATCAGCGGCATGATGATGCGGCCGGCGCGGTTCAGGAAGATCTTGGCGCGGGTCCAGAGGTTGAGCAGCAGGTTGCGCGGCTCGGGCCAGCGATAGGTCGGCAGCTCCATCATGAACGGCTCGACCGTGCCCCGCCAGAAGATGCGGCGGATGATGAACGACACCAGGAGCGCGAAGATGATGCCCGCGGCGTAGAGGCCGAACATCACCAGGCCCTGCAGCGACAGGCCGTGGACCGTGGTCCGCGGGATGAAGGCGCCGATGATCAGGGTGTAGACCGGGATCCGCGCCGAACAGGTCATCAGCGGGGCCACCAGGATGGTGGTCAGGCGGTCCTGCTTGTTGTCGATCACCCGCGTGGACATGATCCCCGGGATCGCGCAGGCGAAGCTCGACAGCAGCGGGATGAAGGCCCGGCCGTGCAGGCCCGCCCCGCCCATGATCTTGTCCATCAGGAAGGCCGCGCGGGTCATGTAGCCGCTGTCTTCCAGCAGCAGGATGAAGAAGAACAGGATCAGGATCGGCGGCAGGAACACCAGCACGCTGCCGACGCCGGCGATCAGGCCGTCGGCGATGAAGCTGGAAAGCAGCCCCTCGGGCAGGTGGGCGGTGACGAAGGCGCCGAACGCGGCGAAGCCGCCGTCGATGGCGTCGGCCGGGATTGTCGCCCAGGTGAACACCGCCTGGAACATCACGAACAGCAGGGTGAACAGGATCGCCAGGCCCGCCACCGGATGCAGCAGCACCGAGTCGATCTTGCCGGTCACCGTGTCGGGCCGCTCGGGCGGGCGCACGCAGGTCTTGAAGATGCGCTGGGCCTCGGCGTGGGCGGCGCGGATCTCGGCCGCGTTCGGCTCGCGCCAGCTGTTGTCGCCGGCGCCCGAATGGGTGAACGTCAGGGTGTCGACCTGGGTCAGCAGCTCGTCCAGGCCGCGCTTGCGGGTGGCCACCGTGGTGACGATCGGCGCGCCAATCTCGCGGCCCAGCTGCTCGAGGTCGATCCGCAGGCCCTGGCGCTGGGCGATGTCGAACATGTTGAGGGCCAGAACGAACGGCCGGCCCACCTGCTTCAGCTCCAGCACCAGGCGCAGCACCAGGCGCAGGTTGGTGGCGTCGGCCACGCAGATCAGCACGTCGGGCGCGGTCTCGCCGGCCAGGCGGCCCAGCACGGCGTCGCGGGTCACGACCTCGTCGGGGCTGCGGGCGCGCAAGCTGTAGGTGCCCGGCAGGTCGAGCACGCTGACGCTGCGGCCGCCCGGCGTGACCAGCTGGCCTTCCTTGCGCTCGACGGTGACGCCGGCATAGTTGGCCACCTTCTGGCGCGCCCCGGTCAGGGCGTTGAACAGGGCGGTCTTGCCGGAATTCGGATTGCCGACCAGCGCGACGCGCGCGGGACGGATGGCGGTGTCGGTCAAAGCGTCTTTCCGTCGAACTGAACGGTCACGGCGCGCGCCTCGCGGCGGCGCAGGGCCACGCGGGTGTCGTCCACCCGCACGGCGATGGGATCACGGCCGAAGAGGCCTTCCTGCAGGATCTCGATGCGGGCGCCCTCGACGAAGCCCATCTCCAGCAGGCGGCGCTCCAGCTCCTCGGCGGCCACGGCCTCGGGCGCGCCGGTCTCGCCGCGCACGGCCACGATCACCCCCTTGTCGCCCCGCCCGGCGGTGCTCAAGGCGCGGATCGACGCGTCGGAAGCGACAGGCGTGTCGGCGGTCAGGACGGCGTCGGACATGCGAAGGCCTCGCGGCGAAAAGTTGCGAACGGTTATCAGCCCTAACCGCCACTGTCGACGAAAGGATGATCCCCGCGAACGCCGGTCTCGAAAAAAATTAACAGGCGATGCGCGGCGTAATGGCCCAGCCGCGTTAATCTATTCGACTCAAGGCCGCAGCGGTTGCATTAATTTTTGCAAGCGATTCGTAGGGACCCGAAATGCGAAGGCTCAAGCTGGCTTTACTGACCGGCGCCTATCTTTGCCTGGCTCTGATCGTCTCCCTGCTGCTGTGGCGCATGGGAGCGACCCCGGCTGTCGGCCTGTCGGCCTTCATCGGGTCACTGGGGCTGTGCTTCGCGTTCCACGCCATCGTCAGCCACGCCTTCGACAACGCCCAGCTCAAGCTGGACATCGAGACGGTGCGCGAGGCCCACGCCATCCTGGTCGAGCAGATCGAGAAGATCGACGCGCGCATGACCACCCTGGTCGAGACCGTCGCCGAGGACGCCGAGAAGCGCTCGGCCGAGCTGACCACCGAGGTCCACCAGCTTGAAGACCTGATGCAGCGCATGAGCGAGCGTCTGGAAAGCCAGCTGACCCACCAGGTCGCCGCCGCCCGCCACGACGCCCGCAGCCGCCCCGTCGCCGCGCCGGTCGATGCGATGCTGGAGATCGTCCAGGACGCCCTGGCCGAGAACCGCGTCGACCTCTACCTGCAGCCGGTCGTCAGCCTGCCGCAGCGCCGCACCGTCTTCTACGAGAGCTTCTCGCGCCTGCGCGACGAGACCGGCCGCGTGATGATGCCCGCCGAATATCTGGCCGTGGCCGAGTCCCAGGGCCTGATGACGGCCATCGACAACCTGCTGCTGTTCCGCTGCGTGCAGATCGTCCGCCGTCTGGCCAAGCAGGACCGCAAGGTCGGGATCTTCTGCAACATCTCGCTGGCCAGCCTGGCCGACGAAAGCTTCTTCCCGCAGTTCCTCGAGTTCCTGCAGGGCCACAAGGACCTGGCCGGCTCGCTGATCTTCGAACTGGGCCAGACCGCCTTCAACCAGCGCGGCCCGGTCGAGGCCCGCCACATGGCCCGCCTGGCCAGCCTGGGCTTCCAGTTCAGCCTCGACAAGGTCGTGGACCTGGACCTCGACTTCCAGGATCTGGCCCGCGCCGACGTCAAGTTCGTCAAGGTCGGCGCCCAGCTGATCCTCGAGCAGCTGGAAGAGCAGGACGGCAAGCTGGTTCTGAGCTCGCTGCCCGACCTCAACGCCGCCGATTTCGCCGCCCTGATGCGCCGCTACGGTGTCGAGGTGATCGCCGAGAAGGTGGAGGCCGAGCGCCAGATCGCCGAGATCCTCGATCTCGATATCGGCTACGGCCAAGGCCACCTGTTCGGCGAGCCGCGGGCCATCCGCGACGCCGTCCTGGCCGAGACCGCCCCGCCGGCCGACTTCGTCCAGGCCCCGCTGCGCCGCCGCGCCGCCAACTGGTAGGGCTCAGCCGCTTCATCGAACGTCCAACCGCCGCCGGATCGCTCCGGCGGCGGTTTTCGTTTGGACCGCAAGCATCGGAATGACGCCCCGATGAGACGGCGCGATGGTGGGCTCAGATCCGAAAGGAGCCCGACATGACCACCGCCTACTCCACCGACACCGCCCGCTGGGCCGCGATCGAGCGCCGCGACCGCGCCGCCGACGGCGCCTTCTTCTGCGGCGTGCGCACCACCGGGATCTATTGCCGCCCCAGCTGTTCGGGGCGCCCGTTGCGCAAGAACGTCGCCTTCTACGACAGCCGCGAGGCCGCCCGGGCGGCGGGCCTGCGCGCCTGCCTGCGCTGCCGGCCCGACGAGCCGATCGAGACCCTGGCCTACGGCTTCGGCGACACCCCGCTGGGCCTAGCCCTGGCCGCGAGCTCGGAAGCCGGCTTGGCCCTGCTGATCCTCGGCCAGGACCGGACCGAGATGCGCGAGGATCTCGCCGCCCGCTTCCCCCGCGCCCGGCTGGTGGAGGACGAAACCGCCGCCACACCAGCCCTCGTCGCCCTGGCCCGCGCGCTCGATAACGGCCGGGCCATCGACCTGCCGCTCGACGAACGCGGCACCGACCTTCAGCGCGCCGTCTGGAAGGCCCTGCGCGACATCCCGGCCGGGACAACGGCCTCCTATGCCGAGGTCGCCCGCGCCATCGGCCGGCCCTTGGCCGTGCGGGCCGTGGCCCAGGCCTGCGGGGCCAATCCCGTCGCCGTGCTGACGCCCTGCCACCGCGTGGTGCGCTCGGACGGCGGCCTGTCGGGCTATCGCTGGGGCGTCGAACGCAAGCAGGCCCTGCTGGCCCGGGAGCGCGCGGCCAAAGAGATCGCGGCGTGAGCCTGGACTGGACGCGCATCGCCGCCGAACTCGACGCCCGCGGCTGGGCGACCACGGGGCCGGTGCTGACGCCGGAAACCTGCGGCCGCCTGGCCGGGCTCTATGCCGAGGAGACGCCGTTCCGCAGCCGCGTGGTCATGGCCCGCCACGGCTTCGGGCGCGGCGAGTACAGGTACTTCGCCTATCCCCTGCCCGAGACGGTGCAGAAACTGCGGACCGGCCTCTATCCGCCGCTGGCGCGCATCGCCAACGGCTGGATGCAGCGCCTGGGCGAGGAGCGCCGCTTTCCGGAAGACCTTCAGGCCATGCTCGACCGCTGCCACGCGGCCGGCCAGACGCGGCCGACGCCCCTGCTGCTGACCTATGGGGCCGGCGACTACAACTGCCTGCACCAGGACCTCTACGGCGAGCACGTCTTTCCGCTGCAGGCCGCCTTCCTGCTGGACCAGCCGGGCCGCGATTTCGAGGGCGGCGAGTTCGTGCTGGTCGAGCAGCGCCCGCGCCAGCAGTCGGCCGCCCAGGTCGTGCCCCTGGCCCAGGGCGAGGGCGTGATCTTCGCCGTGCGCGAGCGGCCGGCCGAGGGGAGCCGGGGCGTCCACCGCCGCATCCTGCGCCACGGCGTCAGCGAAGTGCGGTCTGGCCGGCGGCGCACCCTGGGCGTCATCTTCCACGACGCGACCTGAAGACTGCTCCGCACAAGCGAAAGACCCCGGAGCGAACTCCGGGGCCCTGTCGTTTCACGCCTTCTGCGTGGCTCGCGCTTCTGCGCCGCTGTTAGCGTCTGGAACTACCAGGCGAAGCCGACGCTGCCGCCGCTCATCACGTCGCGGCCGGTGGCCGAGAAGCCGACATTGTAGCTGACGGCGCGGCTGTTGTGCGAATAGCCCACGGCGACCGCGGCCTCGCCGCGATAGCCGCCGACGGCCATCGCCAGGCGGTTGCTCAGGCCCGCGCCCTGGCCGGCGTTGTTGGCGGCCATCATCGACATCGCCGAGCTCATCGCGCCGACGCCGTTCAGACGGTTCGACAGGTCGTTCATGCGGTTGTCGAACTGGGTGACCAGGGTGTCGACGCGCCAGTCGGTGTAGGCGTTGGCCGACGCCAGGGTCTGAGCCGATTTGGTGTCGGTATAGGCGTTGGCCGAGGTCAGGGTCTGGGCCGACTTGGTGTCGGTATAGGTGGTGGCCGTGGCCAGGGTCGCGGTCGCCTTGGTGTCCGTATAGGTGTTGGCCGTCGTCACGGCCGCGGCGGCGGCGGTGTCGGTATAGGTGTTGGCCGAGGCCAGGGTCTGGGCCGACTTGGTGTCGGTGTAGCTGTTGGCCGTGGTCACGGCGGCGGCGGCGGCCGTGTCGGTGTAGGCGTTCGCCGAAGTCAGAGTCGCGGCCGACTTAGTGTCCGTATAGCTGTTGGCCGTGGTGAGAGCGGCGGCGGCGACGGTGTCGGTGTAGCCGTTAGCCGTGGTCACGGCCGCGGCGGCGGCGGTGTCGGCATAGGTGTTGGCGGTCGAGGCGATGCTGGAAATGGCGCCGTCGGTATAGGCGTTGGCGCTCGACAGCGTCGAGGCGCTGTAGCTTTGCAGCTGGCCCAGGTTCACCGCGTCGGTGCTGTTGACGCCGTCCGAGACGTTGGTGATGCGGCGGGTCGAGCTGGCGCTGCCGACCGAGACCGTGTCGGCTTCGTCGGCGACCGAGCCGTAGCCGATGGCGACGCTGTTGTCGCCCGTAGCGTAGGCGTTGGCGCCGAGCACGGTGCTGTATTCGCCGGTGGCCGAGGAATAGTTGCCGACCACGGTCGAATAGGTGCCCGAGGCTTCACCGTGAGCGCCGATCTGGATCGAGCCGTAACCGCTGGCGACCGCGTCGTGACCGATGGCCAGGGCGTGATAGCCGCTGGCGACGGCGCTTTCACCGTAGGCGTTGGAGTAGCCGCCGCTGGCCGTGGCGCCGTCGCCGACGGCGGTCGCCGAACCACCCGTGGCCGTGGCCGTGTTGTCGCTGCTGACGGCGGTTTGAGCGAAGGCGCCTTGAGCGGCGAACAACGAGATCACGACGGCCGAGCAGAACAGAGCCGATTTATTGGAAAGCTTACGCACTACACTAAACTCATTTACTAATCAGGCTCGGAATTCTTCCGCCGCCCCCTGCCGATGAGAAATAGAAGCCAGTTCTTATTGTAGTCTTAACCGCAAAATATTAAATTGAATGAATATATCACGCCGAAATCCGAACGCTGTTACTTATAACTTCGACACAGCACCTATCCACATGGGTCTGTTGATATTCTGGCGAAGCATCACCACATGCGCGAGCGAGGCTGGCCGCCTTCCCAGGCGGACAAGCCGCCATTGACGCTTGGACTCCCGCCCGGTACCCGCCCTGACCATGATCGACTTTCCCGCCGGCCTTTCCGCCCTGACCGACCGCTACGACGTGGTGCTCTGCGACGTGTGGGGCGTGATCCACAACGGCGTGCAAAGCTTCCCCGAGGCCTGCGACGCCCTGGAGCGCTTCAACCGCGACCACGGCCCGGTGGTGCTGATCTCCAACGCCCCGCGCCCGTCCAACGACGTGCTGGCGCAACTGGACGGCCTGAAGGTGCAGCGCGAAGCGTGGAGCGCCTTCGTCACCAGCGGCGACGCCACCCGCTCGCTGCTGGCCGAGCGCGCGCCGGGCAAGGTCTGGAAGATCGGCCCAGAGCGTGACGAGCCGCTCTATGCGGGCCTGAGTCTCGACGGCGCCGGCTGCGAGGACGCCGACTTCATCTGCTGCACCGGCCTGTTCGACGACGAGGCAGAGACGGCTGAAGACTATCGCGACCAACTCAAGGTCGCCGCCGATCGCGGCCTGCTGTTCATCTGCGCCAATCCCGACCGGGTGGTGCAGCGCGGCGACAAGCTGATCTTCTGCGCCGGCGCCCTGGCCGATCTCTATGAGGAGCTGGGCGGCAAGGTGGTGATGGCCGGCAAGCCGTTCGCGGCGATCTACGACCTGGCCCTTGCGGAAGCCGAGCGCCTGAAAGGCGGCCCGGTCGATCGCTCGCGCGTGCTGTGCATCGGCGACGGCGTCATCACCGACGTGCTCGGCGCCGAGAACCAGAAGCTGGCCTGCCTGTTCATCGCCAAGGGCATCCACGGCGAGAAGGCCCTCGGCCCCGACGGCCTGCTATCGCCCGAGGCCGTGACCCAGTTGCTGGCCGCCGAAAGCGTCGGCGCCACCCACGCCGTCGCCGATCTGGTCTGGTGAAGCCGGCCCGTCGCGCTAAAAGACCTGTCCAAGAGCTATAAGAACGCAGGATCGCATGGGTCTCTTTCTCGAGGACTTGAGCGTCGGCCAGACCGCCGAACTCAGCCGCACCGTGGGCGAGGCCGACATCCAGGCCTTCGCCGACGTCACCGGCGACACCAACCCCGTGCACCTCGACACCGACTACGCCGCCACGACCAGCTTCGGCGAGCGCATCGCCCACGGCATGCTGTCGGCCGGCTATATCTCGGCGGCGCTGGGGACCAGCCTACCCGGTCCGGGCGCGGTCTATCTGTCGCAATCGCTGAACTTCAAGCGGCCGGTGCGCATCGGCGACACCGTCGTGGTCAAGGTGGCGGTCACCGCCATCGACGAGGCCAAGGGCCGCGTCACCCTTTCCACCACCTGCATCGTCGGCAAGAAGGCCGTGGTCGACGGCGAGGCCGTGGTCCTGGTTCCGAAGAAGGGCGCCTGAGCATGGATCCGCGCGTGCGCCTGAAGATCGTCCACGGCTGGAAGGACGTAGCGCCCGAGGAAAAGGGCGCGGCCGTGGCCCTGGGCAATTTCGACGGCGTCCATCGCGGCCACCAGCAGGTGATCGCCGAGGCCGCCCGCGCCGCGCGCGAGCTGAAGGTCCCGCTGGGCGTGGTCACGTTCGACCCGCACCCCCGGCGCCTGTTCCGCCCCACCGAGCCGGCCTTCCGGCTGATGACGGTCGAGCAGCAGGCCCGCCTGCTCAGCGATCTGGGCGTCGACTTCCTCTACCTGCTGCCGTTCGACTTCGAGATGGCCACGCTGGACGACCGGGCCTTCGCCGAGCGCGTGCTGCACGACGGCCTGGGCATCCGCCACGTCGCCGTCGGCTTCGACATCTCGTTCGGCAAGGGCCGCACCGGCAGCCCCGACGCCATGAAGGCCTATGGCCAGGAGCTGGGCTTCTCGGTCTCGGTGGCCGAACCGGTGGCCAATCGCGACGGCGAGAAGTTCTCGTCCACCGGCGTGCGCGAGGCCCTGCGGGCCGGCAAGCCGGAAGAGGCCGCCCGGATCCTCGGCCGCCCCTTCGCCATCGAGGGCGTGGTGCGCCGCGGCCAGCAGCTGGGCCGCCAGCTGGGCTTTCCCACCGCCAATGTCGAGATCGTCGACTACGTGGTGCCCAAGCTCGGCGTCTACGCCACCCGCACCCGCCTGCCCGACGGCCGCGTGATCCCGGGCGTCGCCAACCTCGGCAACAACCCGACCACTGGCGAGGTCGAGACGCGGCTGGAGACCTGGCTGTTCGACTTCGACGAGGACCTCTACGGCCAGGTCATCGAAACCCAGCTGATCGCCTTCCTGCGCCCGGAACTGAAGTTCGACAGCATCGAGCTGATGATCGACCAGATCCGCTGCGACGAGACGCAGGCGCGAGCGATCGTGGCGCCGACTTTTTAACCCTTCTCCCCTTGCGGGAGAAGGTGTCGCCGAAAGGCGACGGATGAGGGGTCGCACGAACGAAAAACGCCGCGACAGCTGATCGGCTGTCGCGGCGTCTTACTTTTGAGAGACCCCTCACCCGACCTCCTTCGGAGGCCACCCTCTCCCGCAAGGGGAGAGGGATCAGGTCAGCGAATCCCCGGCACCTGCAGCGCCGCCTCCCGCTCGGCCTTCTGCTTGAAGGCGAGATCCCCGTACTTGCCGTACTCCATCCGCGCGATCGTGCGGCAGTGGACCTCGTCGGGGCCGTCGGCCAGGCGCAGGGTGCGGATGCCGGCATAGAGCTTGGCCAGGCCATAGTCGGTGGTCACCCCGCCGCCGCCGTGGGCCTGGATGGCGTCGTCGATGACCTTCAGGGCGATGCGCGGGGCGGCGACCTTGATCATGGCGATCTCCAGCCTTGCCGCCTTGTTGCCGGCCTTGTCCATCATGTCGGCGGCCTTCAGGCACAGCAGGCGGCACATCTCGATGTCGATGCGGGCCTCGGCGATGCGCTGCTCCCAGACCGAGTGCTCGGAAATGTACTTGCCGAAGGCCTTCCGGGTCATCAGCCGCTTGACCATCTTCTCCAGAGCCACTTCGGCCGCGCCGATGGTGCGCATGCAGTGGTGGATGCGGCCGGGCCCCAGGCGGCCCTGGGCGATCTCGAAGCCGCGGCCTTCGCCCAGGATCAGCCCGTCCTCGACCGGCACGCGCACGTCCCTGAGGATCACCTCGGCATGGCCGTGCGGGGCGTCGTCATAGCCGAACACCGGCAGCATCCGCACCACCTCGACGCCCGGCGCGTCCAGCGGCACCAGCACCTGGCTTTGCTGCTGGTGGGTGGAGGCGGTCGGATCGGTCTTGCCCATGACGATGGCGACCTTGCAGCGCGGATCGCCCACGCCCGAGCTCCACCACTTGCGGCCGTTGATCACGTAGTCGTCGCCGTCGCGCTCGATGCGGGTCTCGATGTTGGTGGCGTCGGAGCTGGCCACGTCCGGCTCGGTCATCAGGAAGGCCGAGCGGATCTGGCCGTTCATCAGCGGCCGCAGCCAGCGCTCCTTCTGCGCCAGCGTGCCGTAGCGCATCAGCACTTCCATGTTGCCGGTGTCGGGCGCCGAGCAGTTGAAGACCTCGGACGCAAAGCCGATCTTGCCCAGTTGTTCGGCGATCAGGCTGTATTCGAGGTTGGTCAGTTGCACGCCCTCGAACGCGAAGCTGTCGTCGACGTGGGTCTGGCCGCTGTGGGGCGGCATGAAGAAGTTCCACAGGCCTTCGGCCTTGGCCTTGACCTTCAGCTCCTCAAGCACCTGGACGACCTTCCAGCGCTGCTCGGCGGGAACGTTCATCTCGGCTTCGTAGGTCGGGATCGCCGGCCGCACATGGTCCTCGATGAAGGCGTTGACGCGATCGAGGAATTCCCGCTGGCGGGGGGAGATGTCGAAGTCCATGGCGTTCCCGATCCCTGGTTCAAACACTTGTTTGAAGATGTTGTAACACCGAGTTTACGGGCGCGGCAAGCGGGTGATGCGGGAGCGTTTTGAACGATCCCGCCGCTTCGACGCCGGATCCTCGCCTGGCGGCTTGTCAGCCGCCCGCTCCTGGCGGAAAACACCGCCATGAACCTGACCATCAAGCCCCTCGAAGGCCGCTACGTCCGGCTGGAACCGATCACCCCGGACCTGCGCGACGAGCTGCGCGGCGCCATCGACTGCGATCCCGAAAGCTGGGAGATCATGTCGGTCAACGGCTGCGGCGAAGGCTTCGAGGACTGGTGGGGCGCCCTGCTGGGCGAGAGCGACCGCGGCGAGCGCGTCGGCTTCGCCATCCGCCGCCTGTCGGACGGCAAGATCGTCGGCACCTCGAGCTATCTGAACATCCGCCGCCTGCACAAGGGCCTGGAGATCGGCTCGACCTTCCTGCATCCCAGCGCCCGCTCGGGCCCGGTGAACCCGGAATCCAAGCGCCTGCTGCTGGGTCACGCCTTCGACGCCGGCGTCATCCGCGTGGAGTTCCTGATCGACGTCCGCAACGCCCGCAGCCAGGCCGCCGTCGAGAAGCTGGGCGCCTCCAAGGAAGGCGTGCTGCGCAGCCACAAGATCACCTGGACCGGCCACGTGCGCGACACCGCCGTGTTCTCGATCACCGACTTCGACTGGCCGGGCGTCAAGCAGCGCCTTGAATTCAGGCTCAGCGAGACGTTCGTCTGAAACCTCCCCCTCTGGGGGAGGCGATCGCATAGCGATCGGTGGGGGGCGTGGCTGAAAAATCGGCCAAGTTCAGCAGCGGCTGAAAACGTCCCCCCTCCGGCCCTACCGGCCACCTCCCCCACAGGGGGAGGATCCTGATGCGTCACCTCGTCGCACTATACCTGCAACTACATGAAAAACCGACGTTATCCTTGATCTGTAAGGATTTCGCCAAGCATTCGCAGGCAAGTTCCCGGTCATGACGGCCATTGCTTGCCTGCGCATCCTGCTCACCGCCGCGGAGACGGCGGGCGCGAGCGTTCCCCCGCCTCAGGTGCAGGCGGCGGCCGACCTCTATCTCAAGCATCGCTGGAAGGCCCCGCGCCGCTACGGCGTCGTCGCGCCCCTGGCCTTCGTGCTGGCCGACAGCAAGTCCGAGCAGCTGAACCCCGAAGAGATGCAGGCCCTGGCCATCGAGCTGGAGACCTCGTTGTTCCCCGGCCGCAAGAGCGGCCAGGTGTGCCTGATGACCTTCGAGGGCGACGAGAACGCCGTCCTGCAGTTCGCCAGCCTGTCACAAGGCGAGCTGGCCGGGCTGATGGCCGGCCGCGGCTATTCCGGCGCGCCGGGCCACGTGCAGGTGATCACCGCCGAGGAGATCCGCGCGGTGCCCAGCGCCCCGACCGCCCCCGGCGCCGAGCCCGCTCCCGCCAAGGCGGCGGCCAAGCCCGCACCGACGCCGGTCCGCCCGATCGCCGCCGCGGCCCCGGCCAAGACCGCCGCCCCGCTGACCACCGGCTGGAACGCCGTCTACCACCTGCCCAGCGAGACCCTGGTCGCCGCCCTGCTGGGCCACAAGGCTGACCTCGACAGGCCGCGCCCGGACGACGACTCGGCCCTGCTGGCCCGCGATCTGACCGGCCTCAACGACGCCCAGTTCGGCTTCCCGACCGTCAAGGACGGCGACGGGGCGCTCTACCTGCCGCTCAGCTTCTGGAACCTGACGACCCCGGCCTCGCAGGAGGCCTACAAGCGCCGGCTGTCGCGCTTCCCGCTCGACCTGCAGCCGCGCCTGGGCGCCAGCATCTACGACACCCCGCGCGAGCCCTCGATGGGCCTGCTGCAGCAGATCCGCGGCTTCCTGCAGGGCTCGTTCGCACACATCGATCTCTGCATCTCCGACCCGAACTTCCCGGTGAACACCCTGCCGGGCGACATCGCCTCCAGCATCTCGCTGGAGCTGCGCGACGACAACGACGCCGAGCGGATCAAGGCCATCGCCCTGTTCGCCTCGCGCCAGTCGATCTATCGCGGCAAGGGCGTGCGCCAGGCGGTGCTGGGCGTGCGCTCGGCCAAGGAGCTGGACGCCTGCCGCGCCGCCGGCCTGCGCTTCGCCGCCGGCCCCGCCGTCAGCGGCCTGCTCGACCGGCCGCCGATCCTGGGCGCCGCGCCGTCCCAGGACCTGCCGCTGAAGGCGGCCTAGCGTTCAGAAACCGGCGTTCGCGACGCTGGGTCGCAGCCGGCCTATAACGCGCGCTAACCGATAGCGCGCAACCTTGGCGTCATGACCGCCATCGCCTGCCTGAAAGTCTTCGCCGGCGAAGACCCCGCCGACACCGAGCGCAACGCCGCCCTGGTGGCCAAGGTCGCTTGCGACTACCTGAAGACCGCCTGGACCGCGCCCCGCCGGCACGGCCAGGTCGCGCCGTTCTCGTTCGTGCTGGCCGATCCCCGCGCCACGCGGCTGGACGCCCGCGAGTTGCAGGCCCTGGCCCGGGCGCTGCAACACAAGCTGTTCGGCGACGACGACACCGGCGAGATCGTCATGCTGATGTTCGAGGGCGACCAGCACGAGGTGATGCGCTTCGCCGGCCTGCCCGCCCGCCAACTGACCCTGCTGCTGGCCGGCGAGGAGGACGCCTCCCTGGCCGGCCGCGTCTGCCGCATCACCCCGCGCGAGGTGCGTTCGGTCATGCCGATGGGCGGACCGGTCGCCGGCACGCCCAGCATGGAGGCGCTGAGCCGCCTGTGCCCCCGCCCGCCGCCGGCCCGCACCACCTGGCGCGGCGTCTACCATTCCGGCCGCCAGCTGTTCGTCGGCAATGTCGCGGTCTGGCGCGAGCCCGGCACGATGGGCAAGGCCTACGAGACCTATGTCGACGGCCTGCGCACGCCGCACGACCTGGCGATCCTGAAGACCGCCATCGCCGCGATCGGCCCCAACACCGGCGTCGCCTACCTGCCGATCAGCTTCTCGGCCGTGCTGAAGCCCGCTCTGCGCGCCGAGCTCGAACGCTGCCTGCGCGCCCTGCCCCGCGACCTGCGCGGGCGGCTGGCGGCGGGCGTCTACGGCGTGCCCCGCGCGCCGTCCTTCGTGGCCCTGGGCCAGCTGAAGGCTTTCCTGGATCCCTATTTCAGCCGGCTGGACCTGCGGGTCAGCGACCCGGCCTTCCAGATCGAGGACCTGCCGCCGGGCCTGGCCGCGAGCATCACCTTCAACCCGGAAGGCGAGGTCGAGGCCAGCCGCGTGGCCGCCATCAGCCGCTTCCTCAAGGACGCCCCGGCCTATCGCCGCCGGCAGGTCTGGCAGGGCGTCAGCGACCTGCGCAGCCCGCGCGAACTGGCCACGGCCCTGGACCTGGGCGCGCCCTTCGTCAGCGGCCCGATGGTCACCGACCTGCTGGAGTCCCCGGCCGCCGTCGCCCCCTACGCCAAGGGCCAGCTGCCGCTCTACGGCTGGACGTCGGCGACCGCCGACGCGGCTTAGCGCGGATTGACCGTTAAAAAGTTGAGCCGATTTTTCACCGAGCATCCCCGCGAAGGCGGGGATCCAAGCCGAGTCTGAAGATGACTCACGGCCGCGCCTCGTCCTGAAAGCCAGCTTGGATCCCCGCCTTCGCGGGGAAACTCGGATCTGGGAGGGCGCGATTGCATGCGCGTCTCGCCTAAGGCGCCGCGAACGTGAACACCACGCTCTGCGCCGAGCGCTCGGCCGGGCCGTGGAACACCGCCTCGATGTTGTTGCCGTCAGGGTCCCACAGGAAGGCGGCATAGTAGCCGGGGTGATAGGGCCGCTCGCCCGGCCCGCCGTTGTCGCGCCCGCCGGCCGCCAGCCCGGCCGCGTGGAAGCGCTCCACGGTCTCGCGATCGGCCGCCATGAAAGCCAGGTGGATGTGCGTCGCGGGCTCTCCGGCGTCGACCCACAGCTCGTCGGCCGACAGGTGATCGCCGGTCTCCTCGTAGGGAACGCCGATCGCGTCCAGCACCGCCCGGTAGAAGCCCTTGGTCGCCTCCAGGTCCCTGGCGCGCAGGTGGACATGGTCGATCAGCCGGCCGCGATGAACTTGCATGGGGATCTCCTTCCCCCTCCTAACGCCCGGGTCTCCGGCGCCGTTTCGGCCCGGAAGGAGCGCTGGGCGAACGGCGTGCGACGTCGGGTCGCGGCGCGCGGGCGCCGGCCGGTAACCTCTACCCTCGATCGTGGCGGGCATGACCGCAGTCGCATGCTTGAAGATCTTCGTCGGGGAGGACCTCCGGTTCGCCGACACCGACGCCATGGCCGCCCTCGTGGCCAAGGTGGCCGGGGCCTACCTCGAAACGACCTGGCTGCATCCACGTCGCTACGGCCTGGTGGCGCCGTTCACCTTCGTCCTGGCCGATCCCCGCGCCACGCGGCTCGACGCGCGCGAACTTCAGGCCATGGCCCGCGACATGCAGCGCAAGCTGTTCGGCGTCGAGGGCGACGGCCAGGTCAGCCTGCTGCTGGTCGAGGGCGACCAGGCCGAGGTCATGCGCTTTGGCGGCATGTCGCTGGAAGCCGTGCGCGCCCTGATCGCGCAGGACGTCTATCCCGACGGCCTGGGCCGGGTCTGCCGGGTCACGCCCGACGGCGTCGTCTCCCTGGCCCCGCCGGGCGGACCGGTGGCCGGCGAACCGCCGATGGAGGCCCTGCCCAAGATCGTCTCGCGCCCCGAACCGACCGGCCCGCTGGGCTTTCGCGGCGTCTACCACCTGCAACGCGAGCTGTTCGTCGGCAGCGTCGTCGTCCATGGCCTGGTCGAGCGCCGGACCTTCGACCAGGAGATCCGCGCCGAGGCCGAGGACGCCGACTCCGCGGCCCTGGCGGCGATCCCCAGCCTGCTGAAGGCCGACGAAGCCGGCGTGATCTTCCTGCCGGTCTGCTTCTCCAGCCTGGTCAAGCCCAGCGGCCGCAACGTCCTGGCGACGGCCCTGGCTGCCCTGCCGAGCTCGGCGCGCGGCCGCCTGGCGGCCGGCATCTATGACACCCCGCGCGTGCCGTCGTTCTCGGCCCTGTCGCAGATCAAGTCGTTCCTGGACCCCTACGTCTCGCGGCTGGACCTGCGGGTGCGCGATCCGGCGTTCCGGGTCGAGGACCTGCCGCCCGACTTCGCCAGCAGCGTCACCCTCGACCTGCCCGAGTCGACGGAAAGCGAGCGGCTGGCGGCTATCGACCGCTTCATGCGCGAGAGCCCGGCCTACCGCCGCAAGCGCATCTGGCAAGGCGTCACCGGCGTCGCCCGCCGCCGCGAACTGCTGGCCTGCGTCGACCACGAGGTGCCGTTCGTCACCGGGCCGGAAGTCACCGACCTCCTCCACGCCCCCGCCGCCGTGTCGCCCTTCGCTCGGCCAATGCTGCCCCTGCACGACTGGCACGACGTGCAGTCGCTGGATCCTCACGCAGCCTAGATCCCTCTCCCCTTGCGGGAGAGGGTGGCCCGCGAAGCGGGTCGGGTGAGGGGTCGAAAGCCCCGTCAGCCGCGACGGCGGAACGGTTGGGCGAGGCGTCAGATATCTGAGAGACCCCTCATCCGACGGCTTCGCCGCCACCTTCTCCCGCAAGGGGAGAAGGAAGACTATCGCCGCCCGAACAGCTTCTCGATGTCCGAGAGCTTCAGCTCCACATAGGTCGGGCGGCCGTGGTTGCACTGGCCCGAATGGGGCGTGGCCTCCATCTCGCGCAGCAGGGCGTTCATCTCGGCGGCGTTGAGGCGGCGACCGGCGCGGACGCTGCCGTGGCAGGCCATGGTCGAGCAGACCTCCTCCAACCGCTCCTTCAGGGCCAGGGCCTGGCCATTCTCGGCCAGGTCGTCGGCGATGTCGCGCACCAGGCCGGCCGCATCGGCCTTGCCCAGCAGGGCCGGCGTCTCGCGCACCAGCACCGCGCCGGGACCGAAGCTCTCCAGGACCAGACCAAGCGAGGAAAGTTCCTCGGCCCGCGCCACGACGCGCTCGGCCTCAGCCGGGTCCAGCTCGACCACCTCGGGCAGCAGCAAGGTCTGGCGAGCGACGCCGCCGGCCTCCATCTCGTGCTTCATCCGCTCATAGACCAGACGCTCATGGGCGGCGTGTTGGTCGACGATGACGACGCCGTCGCGGGTCTGGGCGACGATGTAGGTCTCGTGCACCTGGGCCCGGGCCGCGCCGAGCGGGAAGTCGATCGGGTCGAAGGGCTGGCTCTGAACGTAATCCTGCGAGGGATAGGCCACCGACGGCGGGGCGTCGTAGCCGCCATAGGCCGCCTCGCGCACCGCCTCGGCCACGCCGCCGCCCGCAAAACCACCGCCCAGCGTCTGGTAGGCCTCCTCCGGCCGCGCCTCGTGGCGGGCCGAGACATCCGACAGCCCCGGCAAGTCCATCGGCCGCTGCGTCGGCGGCGTCCAGCCGCCCTCGCGCCAGGCCGAGAAGCCGGCCGGCGAAGGGCCTCCCTGATAGGAATTGGGCTGGTAGCCCGGATAGACGTTCTGCGCGCGGATGCTGTCCAGGGCCTGGGCGGCCGTGGTGGTCGAGGCCCGGTGACCGGCCCCGGCCAGGGCGTGGCGCAGGGCCCCGACGATCAGGCCGCGCACAAGGGCCGGATCTCGGAAACGCACCTCGGCCTTGGCCGGGTGCACGTTGACGTCGACCTCCGAGGTGTCGAGCGTCACGTACAGCGCCGCGCTCGGATGGCGGTCCCGCGCGAGAAAGTCTGCATAGGCCGCGCGCAGGGCGCCTTGCAGCAGCCGGTCGCGCACCGGCCGGCCGTTGACGAACAGGTACTGGTGGGCGGCGTTGCCGCGGTTGTAGGTCGGCAGGCCGGCAAAGCCCGACAGCCGCACGCCGTCGCGGGTCTGGTCGATCTCCAGCGCATTGTCCTGAAAGTCGCGGCCCAGCACCGCGGCCAGGCGCGCCAGACGCCCCTGCGGCCCCGGATGCTCGGGCGGCAGGCGCAGGATGCGGCGGCCGTCGATGTCGAGGGAAAAGCCCACCGACTCGTGGGCCATGGCCTGGCGCTTCAGTTCCTCGGTGATCGCCTGGGCCTCGGCGCGTTCCGACTTCATGAACTTCAGCCGCGCGGGCGTGGCGTAGAACAGGTCGCGCACTTCGATGCGCGTGCCGTTGTCGCCGGCGAAGGCGGCGGGGGCGACGTCGTCGACGCGGCCGCCCTCGACCAGGATCGACCAGGCCTCGCGCTGGCCCTTGGCGCGCGAGCTGATCTGCAACCGCGCCACCGAGCCGATCGACGGCAGGGCCTCGCCCCGGAAGCCCATGGTGTGGATGCGCAGCAGGTCCCACAGGCCCTCGTCGTCGGGGGCGAGCTTGGAAGTCGCGTGGCGCTCGATGGCGACGGGGAGTTCCTCGGCGCTCATGCCGCAGCCGTCGTCGGCGACCAGGATCCGGGTCAGGCCGCCGCCGTGGGCCTCCACCTCGATGCGGGTCGCGCCGGCGTCGATGGCGTTGTCGACCAGCTCCTTGATGGCGCTCGCGGGCCGCTCGACCACCTCGCCGGCGGCGATGCGGTTGACGGTCTCGGGCGGCAGGCGGCGGATCGGCATGGACGGACTTTCGGCGCAGGACGGGCCTGCATTGCGGCGACTTAATTTGACCGCCCCGGTTGAGAACGGTTCAGCTTGCAAGGAACCGCCATTCTAGAACGATTCCGAACAAGCCGAGGACGAGAGATAGTGATCCAGCGCGTCGCCCCCACCCTCGCCCTCGTTCCTGCCGTCGCGGGTTTTCTGCTGGCGCTCTGCGCCGGACCCGTCCTGGCCCAGCAGGCGGTCGACGCCTCCGGGCCGATCACGCTGCAAAGGGTCGATCCCCAGGAGAACCTCGTCGAGGAGCTGATCGTCAACGCCCGCCTGCCCGGGCCGGCCTGGTGGAAGGTCAGCGACGCCGACACCACGATCTACGTGCTGGGCGCTCCGGGCCTGACCCCGTCGGGCCTGACCTACGACGACTCTGTCATCAAGCGCCGACTGGAAGGCGCCGACCGGCTGATCATGGGCCAGGAGGCCGATATCAGCGTCGTCCGCATGATCGCCCTGGTGATGGGCGGCCGAAGCTATTTCCTGTCCGAGCAGCCGATGCGCGAGACCCTGCCGCCCGAACTGCGCGCACGATTGGACGCGCGCCTGGCCGCGACCAAAGCCGGCTCCGACTACGACAAGGTCAAGCCCGCCTTCGCCGGCTTCATGCTGGCCAAGGCGCCGGGCGGCAGCCTGTCGATCTCCAAAAGCGTCACCGACGAGATCCGCGACATGGCCAAGGAACTGCCGCAGGACAAGCGGCCGCGCATCCAGAACCTTTCCGGCTACAGCCTGGTGGACGCCATCAAGGCCCTGGGCTCGCTGCCCCAGCCCTTGCAGGAGCTTTGCCTCGACGCGGGCCTGCGCGAGGCCGAGAGCGGCCAGGGCGGGGTCAAGCAGATCGCCGAGCGCTGGGCGACCGGCGACGTGCGGGCCGTGGTCTCGGCCGATCGCGGCTTCCAGCGCTGCCTGGCCTCGACCCCCTCGATCGCCCGCGAGCTGCGCGACGGCCGCGACGATGCGGTGAAAGCCATCGAGTCGGCCCTGAAGAAGCCGGGAAAATCCGTCGCCGTCATCGAACTGCGGTCGCTGCTGGCGCAGGACGGCGTCCTCGACCAGCTGCGGGCCAAGGGCCTGAAGGTTTCCACGCCGGACGAGTGACGGCGGGCGGACCCGACGGCCAACAAGGGGGAACATCCGTGCGAAGACTGATCCTGGCCTTGGCCGGCCTGACGGCGCTGGCCGCGCCCTTCACAGCCCAGGCGCAAGCCCCGGCCATCGACGATCCCGAGGCCAATGTCGTCGAGGAACTGGTGGTCAACGCCAAGCTGCCCGGCCCGGCCTGGTGGAAGGTCAGCGACGGCGACACCACGATCTACATCATGGGCATACACGGCGCGGTTCCCAAGGGCATGACCTGGGACACCTCGGTGCTCGAGCGGCGGCTCGACGGCGCCTTCGTTCTGCTGACCCCCGCCATCGCCAAGGCGGGGGTGACAGACCTGCCGGCCTTGCTGTCGATGCGCGGCAAGCTGAAGGCCGACCGGCCGCTCGACGAGGTCGCGCCGGACCTGGCTCCGCGCATGGCCAGGGCCTGGGCGGCAACGGGCCGCACCGACGACGACTGGAAGGACTGGAAGCCGCTCGGGGCGGGACTGATGCTGCTGGGCGCCTCGCGCAAGACGAGCGGCCTGACCAGCTCCGAGCCCGACCGCACGATCGAGAGGTTGGCCCGCAAGCACAAAGTCAAGGCGCGACGAGCCGCTGTCTACAAGGCCGTGCCGATGATCAAGGGCCTGGTGAAGCAGCATTCGGAGGCCGCGGGCCTGACCTGCCTGGAGGGCGCCATCAGCGAGGTCGAGGCAGGTCCCGAACCGTTGCGCCGGGCCGCCAACGCCTGGGCGCAGGGCGACGTGCGCTCGGCTGTCTACGCCCCGCGCGAAAGCCGGCGCTGCATCATGGCCCTGCCCGGCATGGCCGACGACTTCCGCAAGATGTCCGACGCACAGGTCGATGCGGTCGCCGACGCGATGAAGACGCCGGGCAAGGCGGTGGCGGTGTTCTCGCTGCGCGGCCTGGTCGCCGAAGACGGGGTGCTGGAGCAGTTGAAGGCCCGCGGCTTCAAGGTGACGACGCCCGACGGCGTGAACTAGCCGTCCCTAGCCGCCCTTGCGCCTCAGTCTCGGCGTGATCGTCGTGGTCATCAGCCGCCCCTCGCGGATCAGCACGAAGGACGTGGCCACGTCGATGCAGGCGTGGTCGAGCACGCGCAGCATGTCGTCCAGGCCGGTCAGCGGCCGCTCGCCGGCCCTGACCAGCAGGTCGCCGGCCTTGACCCCGGCCTTGGCGGCCGGACCGCCCGGATCGGCCTGGGCGACGAACACCGCATAGGCCTGGGTGACGCCGGTCGAGCGCGCCAGCAGCGGCGGCACCGGGGCCTGCTGGGCGACGACGCCGATCGAGGCGCGGCGCACCTGGCCGTGCTCCAGCAGCTCGCCGATCACGAAGCGGGCGGTGTTGGCGGCCACGGCGAAGCACAGGCCCGGATAGCCGGCGATGACGGCGGTGGCGACGCCGATCACCTCGCCGTTCGAGGCCACCAGCGGTCCGCCGCTGTTGCCGGGATTGAGGGCCGCGTCGGTCTGGATCAGGTCCTCGATCAGCCGGCCGCGCTCGCCGCGCAAGGACCGGCCCAGCGCCGAGACCACGCCGGTGGTCACCGTCGCCTCGAAGCCCAGCGGCGCGCCGATGGCGATGACCAGCTGGCCGCGCCGCAGGGCCTTGGAATCGCCCAGCCGCACCGGCGCCAGGTCGACGGCCTGGTCGATCTTCAGCAGGGCCAGGTCGGTGTCGGGATCGTCGCCGATGCAGCGCGCCGTCAGGCTGCGGCCGTCGGCGGTGATGGCCACGAAGCGGCGCGCGCCCTGCACCACGTGGCTGTTGGTCAGCAGGACGCCGCCCTCGGCCACCACGAAGCCCGAGCCCACGCCCTGCAGGTGCGAATCCTCCAGCATCGGGTGGATGCGCACGACGCTGGGGCCGACGCTTTCGACGGCCCGGACCACGGCGTTGCTGTAGGCGTCCAGCAGGTCGGTCTCGTCGACGCGGGTCGGACGGGGCGCCGGCGGCGTTCCGGCGTCGAACACCAGCTGGGCCTCGGCCGGATAGGCCAGGATCTCCCGCGCCCGCATCGGACGCGGACGCCGCGCCCTCGCGAACAGATCGTACTTCCGCGCCTTCATGCCCCGCCCCCACGGGCGGCGACCGCCCGGGGCAAAGGCTAACGACGACGACGTTCGCCGATCAAGCCTCGCTTAGCGCACCGAGGCCGGATCGCCCCTATCTCCCCCAACCCGACCTTCCCCGCGAAGGCGGGGATCCAAGCTGGTGTTCAGGACGGGGCGCGGCCGTGGACTACCCACAAGCTCGGCGTGGATCCCCGCCTTCGCGGGGATGCTCGGAGAAAAATCGACCGAAGATCCAGATGTCGAGCTTACTACCGCGAACCCTCGGCCATCACCGCCGGCGAGACGCTGGCCACCGGGATCACGAAGCCTTGCGGACGCGGCGGCGGCGCGGGTGCGGCGGTCGGAGCCACGGCCCCGGCGCCGGCGGCGTCGTTGACGCACTGGGCGGTGTCGATCAGGGCGTGCTGGCCCAGGCAGAAGACGTCCTCGTAGTGCGGACCGGCGACGGCCAGGCACTGGTAGAGGTTCAGCTTGGCGATCTTCATGCAGAAGTTCGTCTTCTTCTCGCTCAGCACCGGGGCCAGGCGGGCGACGTCGGCGTCGCCGGCGGCGTCCAGCACCGCGAGGGCCGCCAGGGCCGCGGAACGTACGGTCACCGGGGTGAACACCGCGCCGCCCTCGGCGAAGCCGCCGCCGCCCGCGCCCGTCGCCGCCTGGATCAGGCGGCCGGCGTCGTCGCGACCGGGGGTGAAGACCGCCGTGGACAGCTGCTTGACCCGCGCCAGGCGGCCGGCGTTGTCGGCGATCGGCCCCTTGGACCAGGTCTGGCGCTGGATGTCATAGGCCGACTGCTTGACCGCGCGACCGGCCACGGCCAGCGGCGCGCCGCGGCCTTGCAGGGCCACCTGGGCGCGGGCGGCGGCCAGGCCGACGCCTTCGATCTCGACGACGCTTTCCGGCGAGGCCAGCAGGCGCTCGACGACGGCTTCGCGCGAGGTCGCCTGGGCGGCGCGGCGCACGCCGTCGAGGAAGGCCGGTTCCTGCAGGGCGGCGATGGCGCCGTAGGCGATCATGCCGGCTTCGAGCTGCTCGGCCTTGTAGGCCGAGCCCGCCGTCAGGGCCTTGGCCACGCCCTGGCCGTCGGTGAAGGCCGCGGGCGAGATCTCGCCGGCGCCGCGGGTGTAGGTCTCGAAGGCGCTGGCCGCGGCCACGACGTCCTGGGCGAGGCTGACCCCGGGGGCCTCACGCTCCTGGCGCGCCGTCGCCAGCCCGCCGATGCCGAGTCCAGCCAGAGCGACCACCGCCGCGCCCGCCACCATCCACTGCTTGTTCCACGCCATGCCCAAAGCCTCCCAAACCACGAGCGGCATTGGGCGGTCGGCGCGGTTGACGAGGTCGTAACCACCATGGTGAATCGACCCTTAACCGCTATGTATTCACTCAGTTTTTACGCGCAAAATGTCGCACCCGAACAGCGCAGTTTTCGATAAGTCAGAGACACGACAAATCTTCGCGCCATGTGTTGGACTGACGACATTCCCCGAATGCGACACTACTCATGCGGCCATTCAACCCGCGCAAGAAACCAGGACAAGCGCAAGAAACAGGCGGACGCCGAAAGCAACCCCCGCCATAGTGTCGCCATGCCGACGCTTGGTTCACTTCGCCTCCACCTCGACCGCGCGCCCAGCCCGATCGGCGAGCTGCTGCTGGCGTCCGACCAGGAAGGCCGCCTGCGGGCGGTCGATTTCCACGACCACGAACCGCGGCTCCTCAGGCTGTTGAAGCTGCACTACGGCAGGACCTCGCTGGAGGCCGGATCCGCGCCGCCGACGATCCGCGCGGCGCTGGCGGCCTATTTCGACGGCGACCTGGACGCCCTGGCCGCGATCCCCTGGGCGACCGGAGGCACGGCGTTCCAGCAGGCGGTGTGGCGGGCCCTGGGCGAGGTGGCTGCCGGAACCACCCTGACCTACGCCGCCCTGGCCGCCCGCATCGGCAAGCCGGCGGCCGTGCGCGCCGTCGGCGCGGCCAACGGCGCCAACCCGCTCAGCATCGTCGTGCCCTGCCACCGCCTGGTAGGCGCGGACGGCTCCCTCACCGGCTACGGCGGCGGCATCGAACGCAAGGCCTGGCTACTGGCCCACGAGGGGGCGCGGGTCAGGGCGTAGCTCCTTACTTCCCGTCATTCCCGTCCTTGTGGCGGGAAACCCTGGTTCCGCTTGCACGGGAGACGTCAGCGGATCGCCAGCGATCCGCCCCATCTGCCCTTGCGGCTGAAAGAGGGGTTCCCGCCACAAGGGCGGGAATGACGGGAGAATGGGGTAGCGGGCCGGATCTGGACCTGCCCCCTAGACCAGCATGCTGCCGCCGATGCGGTGCAGCGGCAGGGCGCCCTGGTTGAAGAACGGCAGGGCCAGGGTGACGCCCATCAGGATGTCGAGCCCGACGCTGCCATAGTTGAACTTGCCGCCGGCCTTCTGCAGCAGCATCGAGACCAGCCGTCCAAACGCCGCCCCGAACCAAGCCACGGCCAGCACCAGGGCCATGGCCGCCCCGGCGCTGGACTGCCAGCCGAGAAAAAGGGCCGCCGCGCCGTGCGAGGCGATCAGCAGGCCGCCGAAGGCCCGCCCCTCGGTGACGGCGGCGCTCTCCTGCTCGGCCTTCAGCCCCGCCAAGCCGAGCATCGAGTCGGGCCGCGCCAGCACCAGTCCGCCCAGCACGCCGCCGATGACGCAGGCGATCACGGCCAGGATAAGCGACAGGGCGTAGCTCGACATCAGGGGCGGTCTCCGTAGGGCTCAGGCGGGAGGGACTCAGGCAGGCGCGTGGCAGACGGCTTCGACATTGAACCCGTCCGGGTCCAGAACGAAGGCGCCGTAATAATGTTCGTGGTAATGAGGGCGAAGTCCGGGCGGGCCGTTGTCGGTTCCGCCGGCGGCGATGGCGGCGGCATAGAACGCATCGACCACCGCGCGGCTGGGCGCCGAGAAACAGACGTGCAGCTTGCCGCTGGTGCCACCGCCGCCCGAGATCCAGAACTGCGGGCGCTCGGCGCCGTAGCCGACCACGTCGAGCCCGCCGGTGTATTCCTTCGGCACCGCGTAGAGCCGCTTGACGCCCAGCGGCGCCAGGGCCGCGTCGTAAAAGGCCGCCGACGCCTCGAAATCGACGACGTTGAACCCCAGATGGTCGAACATGGACGGCCCTTCCGTTCACCTTGATCGCAAAAACTTCGCCAGCCTCGTCCTTGACTCACCAAGGGCCGGCGCCTAACTCGTGCCTGGCGTTGGCACTCGATGGGAGCGACTGCTAACAGCGACGCTCCCTCGGCCTAACGAAGCCTTTTACAGAAACCGTTCCGACGGAGAAGACACATGAAATTTCGTCCCCTGGGCGACCGCGTCCTCGTGAAGCGCGTCGAAGAAGAAACCACCACCAAGGGCGGGATCATCATCCCCGACACCGCCAAGGAAAAGCCGCAAGAAGGCGAAGTCGTCGCCGTGGGCCCCGGCGCCCGCAACGACAAGGGCGAAGTCGTCGCCCTCGACCTGAAGGCCGGCGATCGCATCCTGTTCGGCAAGTGGTCGGGCACCGAAGTGAAGGTCGACGGCAAGGACCTGCTGATCATGAAGGAAAGCGACGTTCTGGGCGTGGTCGAGGCCTAAGCCTCCCCGTCTTCCGACGCTTACTTCCCAAGACAAACCTTATTCAGAAAGGCGCCCACCATGGCCGCTAAAGACGTTTATTTCGGTTCCGACGCGCGCGACAAGATGCTGCGCGGCGTCAACATCCTCGCCAACGCCGTGAAGGTGACGCTCGGTCCGAAGGGCCGCAACGTCGTCATCGAAAAGTCGTTCGGCGCCCCGCGCACCACCAAGGACGGCGTCTCGGTCGCCAAGGAAATCGAACTGTCTGACAAGTTCGAGAACCTCGGCGCGCAAATGATCCGCGAAGTCGCCAGCAAGACCAACGACAAGGCCGGCGACGGCACCACCACCGCCACCGTCCTGGCTCAAGCCATCGTCCAGGAAGGCCTCAAGTCGGTCGCCGCCGGCATGAACCCGATGGACCTGAAGCGCGGCATCGACAAGGCCGTCGCCATCGCCGTCGAAGACATCAAGGCGTCGTCGAAGAAGGTCACCACCAACGGCGAGATCGCCCAGGTCGGCACCATCTCGGCCAACGGCGACAAGGAAGTTGGCGAGATGATCGCCAAGGCCATGGACAAGGTCGGCAACGAAGGCGTCATCACCGTCGAAGAAGCCAAGACCGCCGAGACCGAACTCGACGTCGTCGAAGGCATGCAGTTCGACCGCGGCTACCTGTCGCCGTACTTCATCACCAACGCCGACAAGATGGAAGTTCAGCTCGAAGAGCCGCTCATCCTGCTGTTCGAAAAGAAGCTGTCGTCGCTGCAGCCGCTGCTGCCGGTGCTGGAAGCCGTCGTCCAGTCGGGCCGCCCGCTGGTCATCATCGCTGAAGACGTCGAAGGCGAGGCCCTGGCCACGCTGGTCGTCAACAAGCTGCGTGGCGGCCTGCGCGTCGCCGCCGTCAAGGCTCCGGGCTTCGGCGATCGCCGCAAGGCCATGCTGGAAGACATCGCCATCCTGACCGGCGCCCAAGTCGTCAGCGAAGACCTCGGCATCAAGCTCGAGAACGTGTCGCTCGACATGCTCGGCCGCGCCAAGAAGGTCTCGATCACCAAGGACGACACCACCATCGTGGACGGCGTCGGTGAGAAGGACGCGATCGAAGCCCGCATCGCCCAGATCAAGCGCCAGATCGAAGACACCACCTCGGACTACGACAAGGAAAAGCTGCAAGAGCGTCTGGCCAAGCTGGCCGGCGGCGTCGCGGTCATCCGCGTCGGCGGCTCGACCGAAGTCGAAGTGAAGGAAAAGAAGGACCGCGTCGACGACGCCCTCAACGCGACCCGCGCGGCCGCCGATGAAGGCATCGTCCCCGGCGGCGGCACCGCCCTGCTGAAGGCCTCCAAGGCCCTGGCCGGCGTCACCGGCGAGAACGACGACCAGACGGCCGGCATCGCCATCGTCCGTCGCGCCCTGCAATCGCCGATCCGTCAGATCGCCGAGAACGCCGGCGTCGAAGGTTCGATCGTGGTCGGCAAGATCCTGGAAAACGACAGCAGCTCGTTCGGCTTCAACGCCCAGACCGAGCAGTACGTCGACCTGGTGGCCGACGGCGTCATCGACCCCGCCAAGGTGGTCCGCACCGCCCTGCAGAACGCCGCCTCGGTGGCCGGCCTGCTGATCACCACCGAAGCCGCGATCGTCGAGGCCCCCAAGAAGGGCGGCGGCGCTCCGGCCGGCGGCGGCATGCCGGGCGGCATGGGCGACATGGACTTCTAAGATAGAAGTCCGGTCACCTAGACCGAACCAAAGAGAAGGGCGGGGCCGCGAGGCTCCGCCCTTTTTCTTTGCCTCCGCGCCCGCTACACCCGGCCCATGTTCCGCCAACGCCCCGACGCCGACATGATCCCCCAGGGCTGGGTGATCGCCGTGATGGTCGAGGTCCCGGGCGAGCGGACGCCGGTCGCGCACTATTTCGCCGTCGGCAAGGCCGACCGGGCCCTGGCCGAATGGGCGGCGGTCGACCTGGCCCAGCAGGCCGGAACCATCGCCTCCAGCCCCGTGGACGGCCGCGAGCCGGTCGACGCCATGCGCCAGATCCTCGCCTACCGCATGCGCGAGCTCGGCCTTAAGACCGGCGAGACCCGGGCCCTGGGCGACAAGCATCCGAGGCGGTGGCTGTTCTGATCCCTCTCCCCTTGCGGGAGAGGGTGGCCCGGCGGAGCCGGGTCGGGTGAGGGGTCGAAAGCCCTGTCCGCCGCGACAAGTCGATCGACCAGGCGCAGCGTCGCAAGTTTGAGAGACCCCTCATCCGACGGCCTTCGGCCGCCACCTTCTCCCGCAAGGGGAGAAGGCCCCCCTTACGCAATCTTCTGCGAGGCGTTCGCATTGCCCGCGGCCGCCCCAGGCCCTAAAGCCAAGGCACGAGACGACGAAGGCCGACCGCCCATGATGATCCAGATCCCCGACGTGCTGAGCGCCGACCAGGTCGCCCATTGCCGCGCGATCATCGACGCCGCCCCGTGGATCGACGGCAACGCCACCTCGGGCTTCCAGGCGGCCATGGCCAAGAACAACGAGCAGCTGCCGCAGGACGGCCCGGCCGCCCGCGAGGTGGGCGCGATCATCGTCCAGGCCTTGCAGAGCAATCCGCTGTTCGTCTCGGCCGCCCTGCCCCAGACCATCCTGCCGCCGCTGTTCAACCGCTACGGCGAGGGCATGGGCTTTGGCGACCACGTCGACAACTCGATCCGCAGGAACCCCGCGACCGGCGCCCAGATCCGCACCGACCTGTCGGCCACCCTGTTCCTGACCGATCCCGACGACTACGACGGCGGCGAGCTGGTGGTCGAGGACACCTATGGCAGCCATCTGGTGAAACTGCCGGCCGGCTCGCTTATCCTCTATCCGGCCTCCAGCCTGCACCACGTGACCACGATCACCCGCGGCCGCCGCACCGCCAGCTTCTTCTGGATCCAGAGCCTGGTCCGCGATGACGCCAAGCGCGCCCTGCTGCTCGACATGGACGTCTCGATCCAGCGCATCGCCGGCCAGGTCGGCCACGCCGATCCGTCGGTGCTGTCGCTGACCGGGACCTACCACAACCTGCTGCGCATGTGGGCCGAGGTTTGAGACGTAAGACCCTCTCCCCGTGGGGAGAGGGAGGGGCCCGCGCCGTAGGCGTGGGAGGGTGAGGGCGTACGCCATTGGCGGTCCCATCACCCCCTAATCCTGGCATGTCCGGAAAGGTCCCTAACCCCTCACCCTCCCAGGCTATCGCCTGGGCCCCTCCCTCTCCCTCTGGGAAAGGGTAGGAAAATCTACCCCGCCTTCTTCAAGGCCTCCGGCACCGGCGCCGGGCAGTACTGGCGCAGGAAGTCGCCATGGCTGGGCAGGGTGTCGACCAGATCGCTCAGCATCGGCGCGGACTGGTCGAGCAGGCCCTTCACCACGCCCGCCGGCAGGGTGTCGACCAGCTGCTGATAACGCTGGGGCCGGATGCCCATGCCTTCCATCACCGACTGCCAGCTGGGGGCGCGGAACATGTCGTCGACGCCGTCGCGCAGCACGCCGCTGGCCTTGAACAGCTCGATCCGCTCGCGCAGGCTGTCGGGCGGGGTGACCTGCTGGTAGGCGCGCCAGAACGGCGTGTCGTCGCGCTTGGTCGTGAAGTAGTGCAGCACGATGAAGTCGCGGATCTCCTCGTAATCGGCCCGCATGCGCCGATTGTACTCGGCCGCCAGGGTGGCGTCGCAGTCGCGGTCGGGGAAGAACCGCAGCAGGTAGTCGACGCCGCGATAGATCAGGTGCAGGGCCGTCGATTCCAGCGGCTCGATGAAGCCGCCCGCAAGCCCGATGGCCACGCAGTTCTTGTTGAACAGCTGCTTGCGCATGCCGGTCTTGAACGGCACCAGCCAGGGCTCGCGCACGGCCTCGCCCTCGACCTGGCTCATGAGCGTCGCCCGGGCCTCGTCGTCGCTGCAGAACTGGCTGCAATAGACGTAGCCGTTGCCGGCCCGGTGCTGCAGCGGGATGCGCCAGCGCCAGCCGGAGTCCTGGGCCTGGGCCAGGGTGTAGGGATGCGGGTCGCGGAGATTGGCGGTCTGCACGGCGATGGCGCGGTCGCAGAGCAGCACGTCCGACCAGTCGAGGAACTCGGTCTTCAAGGCCTGGCCGTTCAGCAGCGAGCGGAAGCCCGAGCAGTCGATGAAGAAGTCGCCCGAGACCTCGCGGCCGTCCTTGAGGATCACCTTCTCGATGAAGCCGTCGGGCCGCGTGGCCACGTCGTTGACGATGCCTTCGGTGCGCTTGACGCCCCGGGCCTCGGCGAACTTGCGCAGGAACTTGGCCAGCAGGGCCGCGTCGATGTGCACGGCGTAGTTGGCGTTGGCGATCATGGTGCGCGGGGCCATGGCCGGCGACATGAACTTCCAGCGGTCGGCCATCACCGAGGCGGTGGCGAAGTCCTGCAGGTTCGACGGATGGCCCTCGGCCTTGCCGCGCAGCCAGACCTGATAGAACTCGTGCACGTCCACCGGCCCGCCGATCAGGCCGAACGGATGGTAGTAGACGTCGCCCTTCTGGCGCCAGTTCTCGAAGCGGATGGCCAGCTTGAAGGCGGCCTGCGTCTCCTGCATGAACTCGACCTCGTCGATGCCGAGGCTGCGGATCAGCTGCAGGAAGGGCGGGATCGTGCTTTCGCCGACGCCGATGATGCCGATCTGCTCGGACTCGATCAGCTCGATCTCGCAGGGACTGTCCTTGAGATAGTGGCTGATCATCGCCGCCGTGATCCAGCCGGCCGAACCGCCGCCCACGATCACGATCTTCCGCAGATTATTGGCCATCGGGCCTCTCCCGTACGCTTGTCTTTTATCGTTGGTCTATTCGGCCGCCGCCGGCTGGGCGGCGACGTAGCGGCGCAGGAACTCGCCGTGGGTCGGGGCCTGGGCCACCGCCCGGGCGACGCCGGCCCGCATCTGGTTGAGGCTGGCGGCTAGGACCGCCCCGTCCACCCCGTCCAGCGCCGGATCCCAGCTTTCCGGCCAGATGCCGAAGCCGTCGAAGATCGCCAGCCAGCTGGGCGGCTGGAACATTTCCCAGCGATAGCGGGCGACGTGCCCGCGCGAGCGGAACAGCTCGACCTTACGGGCCAGGGTCTCGGGAATGTCGGCGTCGCGGGTGGTGCGCCAGAACGGCGTGTCGCCGCGCTGGGCGGCCTTGTAATGCAGGATCACGAAGTCGCGCACCCGCTCCATCTCGCGCCGCGACCAGTCGTTGAACTCGTCGACCACCGCCGGGTCGAAGCTTCGATCGGGGAACAGCTGCTTGAGCTTCTCGATGCCGGTCTCGATCAGGGCGATCGAAGTGCTCTCCAGCGGTTCGAGGAAACCCGACGCCAGGCCCAGGGTCACGACGTTGCGGTTCCAGACCTTCTTGCGGCGGCCGGGGGTGAAGCGGATCAGCCGCGGCTCGTGCAGCAGCTTGTCAGGCACGGCGGCGATCAGCTCGGCCTTGGCCGCCTCGTCGTCGATATGGCGGCTCGAATAGACGTAGCCGTTGCCGTAGCGGTGCTGCAGCGGGATGCGCCAACGCCAGCCGGCGGTATGGGCGGTGACGTCGGTATAGGGCGGTGGCTCAGCGCTTTCTGGCGGCTGGCTCTGCACGGCCAGCGCCCGGTCGCAGAACAGCCACTGCGACCAGTCCTCGTAGCCGGTCTCCAGCGCCTCCTCGATCAGCAGCCCCCGGAAGCCGGAGCAGTCGATGAAGAGGTCGCCCTCGACCACCTGGCCGGTATGCAGGTCCAGCGAGGCGACGAAACCGTCCTCGGGCCGCAGATTGACCTTTACGACCTTGGCGTCGATCCGGCGCACGCCGTTGGCCTCGGCCACCCGTCGCATCAGCTGGGCGAACAGGGCAGCGTCGAAATGCAGGGCCCAGTCGAAGATCGACAGGCTGGAGGGCGGATTGGCCGCCGGCACGGTGAACTTGCCCGCCGCCGCCAGGGACGCGCCCAGGCAGTATTCACCGAACGCCCCGACCTCGCCGCCAGCGCGGGCCTTGGTCCAGTAGTGCTGGAAGCCGACCCCGTTGAGGTCCTGGCCGTAGAGGCCGAAGGGATGGATGAAGGCCGAACCCGGCGCCATCCAGTCCTTGAAACGGATGCCCAGCTTGCAGGTGCCCTGCGTGGCGCGCAGCACCTCCAGGTCGTCGAGACCCAGGTTCTGGTAGAAGCCGCGAATGGTGGGGATGGTCGCCTCGCCCACCCCGATCGTGCCGATTTCGGAACTCTCGACCAAGGTGATGTCGATCGGCGCGGGGCCAAAGTGGCGGCGCAGGGCCGCGGCCGCCATCCAGCCGGCGGTGCCGCCGCCGACGATGACGATGCTGCGGATGCGCCCTTTGCGGACGTCTTCGCTCATAGCCGGTCCTCCCCGACCGAAACTGGCGCCGTAAGGCGCGACTGCAAAGCGCCCTCCCAAACAAAAAAACCGTCGTGGCGGCCTAGGGGACCGCCACGACGGGCAGGGAAAGAAAGTCAGATCACCACTTGGCGCGGACGCCGATCACGTAGCGGGGTTCGAACTCGTTCTGCGACGAGTACTGCTCCTTCCCCTTCGCGAACTTCAGGTAGTAATCCTCGATTTCGCCGGTCACGTTCGAGCCGTTGAAATAGACCGTGACGTTGTCGCGGACCTGGTAGCTGACGTTGACGTCGACGTAGCCGGTGGCGTCCTGCATGACCGGGATGGTCCGGCCGCCGCCGCCGCCCATGGTGCCGGCCAGGCGATCGGTGCGGAAGTTGTAGGCCACCCGGGCCTGCAGCTTGTCGTCCTGGTACCAGCCCACGAAGTTGAACTGGTGCTTGGAGTTGTCGAAGAACGGCAGCTTCTCGCCCGACAGGTCGATCCGGGCCTCCTCGCTGGGCGAGAAGGTATAGTTGGTGTCGACCCCGAAGTTGCGCAGGATCGGGGTGTCGGGGATCACGTCGCTGAAGGCGACCTTGGCGCCCACTTCCAGGCCCTTCACCTCGCCGCCGTCGCCTTGCAGCGGCAGCGACACGTCGACCTCGCGGCGGATCACGCCGTCCTGGTCGGGGAAGCTGCCCTTGATGGTGCCGCCGGTGACGTAGCTGTCGATCTTCAGCCGGAAGGCCGTGATGTTCAGCATCGAGGCCTGGCCGAAGTAGTACTCGGCCGCGACGTCGAAGTTCTGCGAGCGCCACGGATCCAGATCCGGGTTGCCCGAGGCCTCGGCGCCGGTGACGCAGCGGACGTTCGGCAGAGACGCGCCGCAGTCGGCGGTGTTGATCTTGAGGCCGCCGCCGTAGCTGCCCAGGTCGAGCGGCTGCATGGTCTTGGAGTACGAGAAGCGGAGCTTGACGTTGTCGGTCAGCTCATAGGCGCCGTTGAACGACGGCAGCCAGTCGCGGTACTTGCGGCGGGTGACCGTGTCGCCGTCGTCGGCGTTGGTGTCGCCGTAGTTCATCGTATCGCCGGTCAGGTTCTGCTTGACCAGCAGCTCCGTCTCGATGACGCGCAGGCCGAAGTCGCCCGAGAACTTGCCGATCTCGTAGCTGCTGGCGAAGTAGGCGCTCTGCTCCTTCAGGTCGACGTCGTAGGTCTGGCCCGGAACGGTGACGCGGACGGCGTCGCCGAACACCTTCTTCTGGAAGGCCAGCACGTTGTCGAAGTCGCGCGGATCGACGGCCCAGAACCCGGGCATGCCGGAGGTGACGCCGCCCAGGTCGGTGACGAACAGCGTGTTGTTGTAGGTCGAGAGCTTGGTCGGACGGTTGACGGTGTAGCCCTGGAACTCGGGCACGCCGGTGACCGGGTTCGGCACGAACTCGCCGGCCTGGCACTGGTTCTGGTTCATGACCACGTCGATGGCCTTCCACTGCGCCATGCAGCCGGCGGCCGGCACGGCCGAACCGTTGGCCTGCACCGCGCCCGGCGTGCCGCCGTAGAAGCCCGAGAACAGGTGGAACTGCTCGACGCTGACCGAACGGTCACTGAGGCGAACCCCGGCGTCGACCTTGGTGATGAAGCCCAGGAAGTTCTCGTCGAAGCGATAGTGTCCGTCGGCGCGGAACACGTTCATGTCCGACTCAACTTCGTTATTGCCTTCCGACGAGAAGGCCGCGATCGCGTAGCTGTCCTTGTTGGCCATGTAGTCGCGCAGGGTCTTGCCCGCGCCCAGGCCGCCCGAGATCGGCGTATCGAAGCCGCTCCACACCGGGTGATTGCCGCTGATGTCGTAGTGCAGCTGCGGGTTCTGCCCGTAGCCCAGCGGGTTAGGGTTCAGGTAGCAGCCGCCGGCCGAGCCGACGACGGCGTTGCTGCGCTGGCTGGCCGGATAGGTGTCGCAGATGGCCTTGGGATAGAACGGACCGCGGGTGCGGTCGGCGGCGTTGCGGAACAGGTTGAAGCGGCCGTCGCCGTACTGCCAGTTGGAAAGGTCGCCCTGGGCCTGGCCGTTCATGCTCAGGCGTTCGCCGTTGGCGCGGATGGCGCGGGCCTCGAAGGTGAGGTTGCCGCCGTTGTCGTACTTCAGTTCGAGATTGTAGTTCTTGCTCTCGGACTTGGTGACGCGGTTGACGGTGAAGGAGTTAATCCACCACGCATTGATGTCGTACTCGTCCACGGCCAGCCACGGACGGCCGTTGCCGCCGCCGGTCGAGGGCGCGCTGACGCCGGTCGCGCGGGTGTCGGTGGGCGTGGTCCAGGCGCCGAAAGCGCCGCCGTCCCAGCGGTTGGAGATGTTGATGCCGACGGCGCGGTTATATTCGTCGAGCTTGGCGTAGAAGCCTTCCGCGATCAGGGTGAAGCCTTCGCCCAGGTCGGCCTCGAACGACACGTTCAGGCCGGTCCGCTTGCGCTCCACGACGCGGTTGTAGCTTTCGAAGCCGTGCGGCGAGAGGAAGTTGTTCGGGTTCGAACCGCCCCAGTCGTTGTTGCCCGACAGCACGACGGCGCCCGAGAAGTTGTTGCTCAGGTGCGACTCGCTGCGCACGCCCGAGACCAGCACCCCGACGCGGTCGTTGCGCCAGCTGGCCAGGATGTTGGCCAGGTAGTCGTCGTCCTTGGTGCGCTCGCCGCGCTGGGCTTCGAGACCGCCGGCGATCTGGAAGCCTTCCTTCATCATGAAGGGGCGGCGGGTGCGCAGATCGATGGTGCCCGAGATGCCCGCCAGGGCGTTGTTCGGGTCGGTCGACTTGTAGACCACGACCTGGTTCATCAGCTGCGAGGGCACGTCCAGCAGGTTGGGCTGGGCCGAACCCATGTTGCCGGCGCTCAGGTATTGCTCGCCGTTCAGCAGGGTGATGACCTGCGACAGGCCGCGGATGTTGACACTCTTGCCTTCGCCGGCGTCGCGCTGGATCTGGATGCCCGAGATGCGCTGCAGCGCGTCGGCGACGGTGACGTCAGGCAGCTTGCCGATGTCTTCCGACGAGATCGCGTCGACGATCGCGGTTTCCTTGCGCTTGACGTCGACGGATCGCAGCTGCGAGCCGCGCACGCCGGTGACGACGACTTCCTCGACCGTGTTCTGCTCGATGATGGCCTGCGCCATGGCGGTGGTGCTGATGGCGGCCTGAGACGCGCCGGCCAGCAAGGCCAGGGTCAAGCCGCGAGTCCAGACGGACTTCGTACGTGGTATGGTCAACTGATCGCTCCCCAATGTCTTTGTTCTTGCGTTCGGGCCACGACGCCTGCGGACGCCGCGGTAGGTCTTGAGCCCGGGTCCAGACCCTCACGCCACCTGCTGTTGGCGGCCTTGACCCGGCGATGTCCTGTCGGCGACCCCCGGCGCCGGAACGGTGCTGCGAGCCGGCTCTTTGTCGCCGGTCACGGTGGCTACATTCCCAAATGTCCCGAGCAAGTCAACAGGAATGTCAACGTTGTCATTTTTGGAAATCCGCCGATTTCCAAGCATTTCCACGAAGCTACACACCCTTGCAAGCGACGGCGAACCCTCCACGTTTCCGTTGTTTTACAATGACTTTTACCTACATCGCGCCATTGCCTCGAACTCGCAAGACAGCGCTGCCAATGAGTGTGCGCCATGGCCAAACAAAATCGTCAGGCGAGCATCATGGCGAGATCCAGGCGGCAGATTCGGCTCCATCGCGACCGGAAAGCCACGCTTGAATGTCCTGAAAGCCATTTATAGGACATATCAATGTCTGACTCTGAGACATTTTTTGACCCGTGCATGTCCCATCGCATGACAAGCCCGTCGAGCTGGGGTATGGCTGGCTCAGCAGCCGTCCAGCCGCCGCCCCTGCCGGGGAGACGCGTGGCGACGGCCAGGTCGGGTGCGGATCCTTCATGGCGACAATTCACGATGTGGCCCAACGCGCGGGGGTCTCGGCCAAGACGGTGTCACGGGTCCTGAACGACCACGCCAGCGTCACCGGCAAGACTCGCGACAAGGTCCGCGAAGCCATGTCGACGCTCGGCTATCAGCCCAGCGCCGTGGCCCGCCAGTTTCGCGCCCAGGGCGCTTCGGCCGTCGGCGCCCTGATGGGCGACCCCAGCGGCGGCTACCACACCCGCACCCACCACGCCCTGCTGCTGGCTTGCCTGGAGACCGGCCGCCACCTGACGGTCGAGCTGTTCGACGGCCCGATCTCCGGTTGGCAGGACCGCATCCGCGCCTTCGTCGAGGACGGCGGCATCCGCGAGGTCGTGCTGCTGCCGCCCGAATGCGACTTCGGCCCGCTGAAGGCGCTTCTGCGCGAGCTGGAGGTGCGCTGCGTGCTGATCTCGCCGACCACGCCGGACCCGCACTTCCCCGCCATCGCCATGGACGACCGCGCCGCCGCCCGCGAGGTGGTCGAGCACCTGTTCAGCCTGGGCCATACCCGCATCGGCCACATCTCGGGCCACCCGGACCACGCCGCCAGCACCCATCGCCGCAACGGCTTCTTCGAGGCCTATGCCGCCGCCGGCCTGCCGCGCCCGGCGCCGGAGCTGATCGTCCAGGGCGAGTTCACCTTCAAGACCGGCCTGGACGCGTCCAAGCTGCTGCTCGAGATCGACAATCCGCCGACCGCCATCTTCGCCGCCAACGACGAGATGGCCGCCGCCACCTGCATGGAGGCCCAGCGCCGCGGCCTGCGCATTCCCGACGACATCTCGGTGGTCGGTTTCGACGACGCGCCGATCGCCGGGGTCATCTGGCCGACCCTGACCACCATCCGCCAGCCGTTCGAGCCCATGGCCCTGCGCGCCCTGCAGACCTTCGCGGCCTGGAACAGCGGCGAATCGGGCCTGCGCACCGGGCCGTTCCTGGCCCAGCACAGCCTGGTGATCCGCGAATCCACCGGCCCGGCCCGCAAGGGACCGCCGCCGGCCAAGACCAGCTGACGGAGCGTCTCCGTCCGCCGCACGCCCGCCGGCTCGCCCGGCCAATAAAGATCCATGTGGGAGGTAGAATGAACTCGCGTTTCCGCGCCAGCGCCCTGGCCCTGACCATCGCCCTGGGGGGCCTGGCCGCCCTGCCCGCCTGCGCCCAGGATCATGCCGGCCACGCCGCGGCTCCCGCCGCCAAGCCCTGGCTCGCCCCCAAGCTCGACGCCGACACCCGCGCCGACCTCGTCCTCAAGGCCATGACCCAGGACGAGAAGCTGACCCTGGTCTACGGCTACTTCGGCGCTGACATGAAGCCGAAGTACACGCGCATCGAGGGCTCGCTGCCCGGCTCGGCCGGCTACGTGCCGGGCCTGCCGCGCCTGGGCATCCCGGCCCAGTGGGAAACCGACGCCGGCGTCGGCGTGGCCACGCAAGGCAGCGCCGCCGAGTTCCGCGAGCGCACCGCCCTGCCCTCGGGCATGGCCACCACGGCCACCTGGAACCCTGAGCTGGCCCAGAAGGGCGGCGCGATGATCGGCTCTGAGGCCCGCAACTCGGGCTTCAACGTCATGCTGGCCGGCGGCGTCAACCTCGTCCGCGAGCCGCGCAACGGCCGCAACTTCGAATATGGCGGCGAGGATCCGCTGCTGGCCGGCGTCATGGTCGGGGCCCAGATCAAGGGCATCCAGTCGGCCAAGATCGTCTCGACCATCAAGCACTACGCCCTGAACGCCCAGGAAACCGGCCGCTTCGTGGTCGACAGCAAGATCGGCCAGGCCGACGCCCGCACCTCCGACCTGCTGGCCTTCCAGATCGCCATGGAGGCGTCGGACCCGCACTCGGTGATGTGCGCCTACAACCGCGTCAACGGCGACTACGCCTGCGAGAACGACTGGCTGCTCAACAAGGTGCTGAAGCAGGACTGGGGCTACAAGGGCTACGTGATGTCCGACTGGGGCGCGGTGCATTCCGGCGCCAAGTCGGTCAATGCCGGCCTCGACCAGGAATCGGCCGGCGACGCCTTCGACAAGCAGCCCTTCCTGGCCAGCGTGCTGAAGGCCGATCTCGCCAGCGGCGCGGTCAGCCAGGCGCGCCTGGACGACATGGCCCGCCGCATCGTCCGCTCGCTGTTCGCCAGCGGCGCGGTCGACCATCCGGTGAAGATCGCCCCGATCGATCTCGCCGCCAACGGCAAGGTCAGCCAGGCCGACGCCGAGGAAGGCATGGTCCTGCTGAAGAACGACAAGGGCCTGCTGCCCCTGGCGCTCAAGGCCCAGAAGATCGCCGTGATCGGCGCCTACGCCAATGTCGGCGTGCTGTCGGGCGGCGGCTCCTCGCAGGTCTATCCGGCCGGCGGCCGCGCGGTGCAGGGCCTGGAGCCCAAGACCTGGCCCGGCCCGGTGATCTACTACCCGTCCTCGCCGCTGAAGGCCCTGCAGGCGCGCGCGCCCCAGGCCAAGTTCACCTACAACGACGGCAAGGACGCCGCCGCGGTCGCCAAGCTGGCCGCCGAGAGCGACCTCGTCATCGTCTTCGCCGATCAGTGGACCACCGAGTCGGAAGACGCCCCCAGCCTGACCCTGCCCAAGAACCAGGACGCGACGATCGCGGCGGCCGCCAAGGCCGGCAAGAACGTCGTCGTGGTGCTGGAGACGGGCGGCCCGGTGCTGATGCCGTGGCTGAACGACGTCGGCGCGGTGCTGCAGGCCTGGTATCCGGGCACCAACGGCGGCGAAGCCATCGCCCGCGTGCTGACCGGCGAGGTCGACGCTACCGGCCGCCTGCCGGTGACCTTCCCTGCCGGCGAGGCCCAGCTGCCGCGTCCCGTGCTCGACGGCGATCCCAAGACGCCCGAAGCGCTGTTCGCGGTCGACTATTCGATCGAGGGCGCGGCCATCGGCTACAAGTGGTTCGACAAGAAGGGCCTGCAGCCGCTGTTCCCGTTCGGCCACGGCCTGTCTTACACCTCGTTCGCCTATTCGGACCTGAAGACCTCGACCGCCGGCGGCCAGCTGACCGTGTCGTTCAAGGTCACCAACACCGGCAAGCGCGCCGGCAAGGACGTGCCGCAGGTCTATGTCTCGCCCAAGGCCGGCGGCTGGGAAGCCCCGCGCCGCCTGGCCGGCTTCCAGAAGGTCGCCCTCGCGCCCGGCGCCAGCCAGGCCGTCACGGTGACCGTCGACCCGCGCCTGCTGGCCACCTGGGACGAAACCGCCCACGGCTGGAAGGTCGCGGCCGGCGACTACGAGGTGCAGCTGGGCGCCTCCTCGGCGGCGATCAGCGCCAAGGCGATGGCGACCGTGGCGGCGCAGAGCGTGCCGGTGGGGCTGTTGAAGTAAGGGGGAAGACCCCCTCAGTCGCTCCGCGACAGCTCCCCCAGAGGGGAGCATATGGATGCATAGATCCTCCCCCCTTGGGGGAAGGTGGCCCGGAGGGCCGGAGGGGGGCGGACGCGGCAGCGTCCGCCCACTTTCGTTCAAGCCATGCACGCTGCATCGGGCTATGCCCCATCCTCTCACCCGGCGCTTCCCACCGCCGCCGCACACGCTCTAGTCTCCCCCCATGCGCGCCCCGCTCCTCGTCCTGGCCCTGATCCTCGCGACCGCCGCCTCGGCGCGGGCGGGCGAGACCGCGTGCTGGTTCGAGAACGGCGCGGTCGTCGCCCCCGCCGCGATCGGCGACATGACCGGCGACTTCGTCATCGACCTGTCGGCGCCCCATACCCTGTTACACGAGACCAAGGCCCAGGCCGGCGGCTTCGAGGCCACCGACCTGAACCTGCCCGTGCGCCTGGCCGGCGAGGCGCTGCCTGCCCTGCCGGTGGCCGTCACCGACCTCGACTATCGCGGCGTCGGCTTCGTCGCCCCCATCGCCGGGGTCATCGGCGCCGACGTCCTGGCCCGCTACACGGTCGTCATCGACTTCGCCCCCTGTCGCCTCCGGCTGGAGCCCCCCGACGGGCTGACGAGGCCCTCAGGGCCGTCCCTGCCCGTCGAGATGGTCGGCGGGGTGCCGACGGTGCGCGCGACCGCCTCCGACGGCTTCACGAGCGTCCAGGGGTCCTTCGCCCTCGACACCGCCTCGGGCGGCGCCCTGCGGGCCCGAGGGCCGGCCGACGGCCCACGCCAGAGGCCGGCCGGAACCATCGCGGCCCTGGCCTTCGACGGCCGGCTCTATCCGCGCGCCCGCGCCGTGAAGGCCGGCGACCTGCCGCCCGGCGTCGTCGGCGCCCTGGGGGTCGAGGTCCTGGCGCGTGGACGCCTGCGCTTCGATCCAACCGCCCACGCCCTTTGGCTGACGCCCTAGACACACACCTTCCCTGTACGGAGTTTCCCCATGGCCTCGCGCGCCCACGCCGTCACCGCCGATCCGCGCCACACGATCCTGCTCGAGGTGAACGGCCATAAGCTGGTCGGCGACGAGCCCACGGCCCTGGGCGGCCAGGACGCCGGCCCGCCGCCGTTCGGCTTCGTGCTGGCCGGCCTGGCCGCCTGCACCGCCACCACGCTGCGGATGTACGCCGACCGCAAGGGCTGGGGCGACGTCACGATCGAGACCGAGCTGACCCTCGACACCCACGGGGACAAGCCGAAGATCGACCGCAAGGTCTCGGCCACGGGCGACCTCGACGAGGCGGCCATCGCCCGTCTGCGTGATGTCGTCGAGCGCACGCCGGTGACCCTGGCCCTGAAAGGCGGGTTTACGATCGATACGGTGCTGGAGAAGGGGTGACGGGTATTTAGAAACCTCCCCCTTTGGGGGAGGCGATCGCATAGCGATCGGTGGGGGGAGTGAACGCCAAATCGGTCGACTCCGGCGGCGGCTGAAAACGCCCAG